>NZ_CP042912.1:3942504-4599588 GCF_008087665.1 Mariniblastus fucicola | reverse complement strand
CGTTATCAATCCCGTTGCGGAAGTTGGTGTTAAAGATGTCTCCGCCAATGTCGATTCCCTCAAAGCGGATGTCGATGGTCGTGCCGGCGAGGAACCCAGTCGTATCAAAAATTAGTGTTCCACCAAGGCCGTCGTCGGTTGCGACCGCTGAATCGATGTAGTCAGCCCACAGCAAATCAGTTTGACTGGCTTCCAATCCGCCACCGCGAACTCCGCCTTCGAAGATCGTGCCTGGTCCGAGGTCAACGCCCGTTAGACGCGGACCGGTGTCGCTTCCGCCAATGACCGTGCCGCCATCGCCAATTTGAATCCAAAGTTCAAAGACGTCGTAGTTCTTGCCGGCAATGTCGTTGATGAAAAAATCAACTCGTTGATCAGCCAGGTTCTCGATCAAATTAATGTTGTTGTCGGTTCCAAAGGTCAAATTAACTTGTTGAGCTTTGGCCTCGGCACTGAACAAAGAGACGGAAAGTGCCGCCAGTGCCATGAATCGCATGATGTTACGCATGAATAGATCGCCGTTACGAATGTGTGGATAAGAACTGAGGAAATGGTGGGAGCACCCTCAAATCTATCGAGAGTCCTGGATAACAGATAGTAAATTAGGGTTGGCCATCCAACAATCAGATTTTCCCGAACAAGGCAGAAAAGCATGCTGGGCTGGTACACTTGCTGGCTGAAGGTTCGAGCTGTGACGATAATGTCAATTTTGATTGAGGTGAAACAATGTCAGTTCTGGCGACAAAAAGCATACGTCTCTCAGTCATCTGCTCCATGCTCTGCTTATTTTTCAGCTCCACAGAGATCGCATCCGCCCAGCGTTCCACGGTCGTTGCAAAAAAAGAAGTCAAGCAAGCCGGACTGCGCCCGATGGCGATTCCGCGCGGAAGCCGAATGATGTCGAACGCGGAAGTCACGGTCAAAGGTCGATACCTGTTCTACAACAATTGCAGCTTTGATGACCTCAGCGATTACGATGCGATCGCGCCTGACAAGGAACCATTGTTCGACGGAGCCACAGCCACCAAGATCAACTATTCCAGTTACTTGCTCGGAATCAACGGGATCGTTGTCGACTTCGAATCCCTCAACGGCGAAGTCGATGTCGATGACTTTGAGTTCAAGGTCGGAAACGAGGATGATTCTGATAGCTGGAGTTTGGCTCCGGCTCCAGTATCTATCGAGACAGATTTTGGTGCTGGAGTCGAAGGATCCGATCGTGTGACGATCATTTGGCCAGACTCATCGATCAAGTTGACGTGGTTGCAGATTCGTGTGCTCGGCAATACGACGACGAAGCTTGCGGCAGACGATGTGTTCTATTTTGGCAACGCGGTCGGCGAAACCATGAACTCGGACGTGGACGCTCGTGTCGACGCGGACGACGTTAGCGCTGTCCGCTCAAACCTGTCGGGTTTCTTTAATGTCGACATCGAGAATCAGTATGACGTTGACCGCGATGGACGCGTCAACGCGACAGATGTGAGCATCGCCAGAAACCACCTCTCTGGTTTCTTTCCATTGAAGTTGATTCAGCCCAGTTCTTCGGAACGACCCGGCATCGGATTTAATCGGGGCGTAAACTTCGGCAACATGCTTGAGGCGCCAAACGAAGGTGCCTGGGGGTTGTCAGTCGAAGAACGCTTCTTTGATTTGGTTGTCGAGTCGGGCATGGACCATATACGATTGCCAATTTCATGGACGCACCACACTTCGCAAACCGCCCCATATGCGATCGATGAAACGTTCTTTTCAAGAGTCGACTGGTGCGTCGATCAGGCGGTGTCAAGAGGGCTGAAGATTATTGTCAACGTGCACCACTATGACGAACTCAACGCCAACCCGGTTACAGAAACGCCGCGGGCGATTGCCATGTGGGAGCAAATCGCGACTCGATATTCTGGACAGCCGAAATCGGTTTACTTCGAGGTTCTCAACGAGCCGCACGCCGCGTTCAACACGAATCCTGCGCTTTGGGGCGACTATCTCGCAGTGGCACTGGCGAAAATTCGCGAAACCAATGCGACACGAAAGGTGCTTGTCGGGGGCGTTTCGTACAACAGCATCGGTGGCTTGTTGAATCTTGATCCTCCCGACGATCCGTATCTCGTGGGAACGTTTCACTTCTACGAACCGTTCGCGTTTACACATCAAGGGGCCGAATGGGTAGACCCGTCGCCGCCGGTTGGAACGCTGTGGATCAACGATCGAGTAAGCTTTGGCAGCCGTTGGCAGAGCTGGTCATGGAACACGACTTTCACACCGACGATTGGTTCGCTGGGAATCGAGTATACCGAAGGATGGGCAGGCGCCCGATTCCATGCGACGACTCCCGTTGCAGACACCGACACCCTGAAGTTCACGATCGACGCGGCCATGTCTCTGAGGGTTTCGCTTCGCGATTCAGATGACGTTGAGGTTTTCGTTGAAGACTTTCAAACGACGAGCGGCACGAACGAGTACTCGTTCGAATTCAGTTCCTCATTGCCGATCAGTGATATCACGATTCAGAACCTGACGCCGGATGCCCAACCGCAGTTCCAGCTCAGCAACGCAACGCTCAACGGAAACGACGTCACGGTGCCGCTTTTGGCATCGGAAGAAGACGCGATCGCCAATGCGTTTCTGCAGGCCCAGATTTGGTCAATCACGCACGGAGTTCCGATTCATCTGGGCGAATTCGGGGCCTACAATCCGGCCGATATTGACTCGCGAGTTCGCTGGACGACGGCTGTGCGTGATTGGTCGGAGACGCTGGAAATTCCATTCACGTATTGGGAGTTCGGTGCTGGATTTGGCATCTATGATCCCAATGGAAATGCTTGGCGAACGCCGTTGATCCAGTCCTTGGTCCCTGAGTTTACGCCGTAGTTGTGCCGCGACGTTCAGTTTGAAATGGCTGCTTTCTTGTGTTGGTCCACGTCGCTCCAGGCCAGGCAATAAAATTCTGGCGGACTCCGGCACGATCACGCTGACGAATCGGCTGAGACTTCATCGCGTCAGAAGTCCAGCCCTGCTTCAATACTTCAATCGCCCGATCGAATTCAGGATACGTCCGGCAGCCGACATGCCGCTGAGAAAGGCTCCTTCAACTCGCGGGCCTCCCGCCCAATCGCCGCACGCCGCGATTCCGGCTTGTGGGTCGAAAAAGCATCTTGATTGAGCCGGGTTTTCAGGGATCGCAAACTTCCAGCGGTGGGCTCGAAGTAACGTTGGGGATCGAGCGGCGATGGCAGAACATTTCCAAAACGCATCGAGGGCGATTTCCGCGACCTCTTCAGGATCCCTATCCCAATTTTCGGCCGTCCATTCGTGTCCCAAATGCAGCACCAAATCTTCGCTCTGTTTCTGCCTCGCTGGTTTGCTGCTGTTGCGTGACACCCACGTCAAAATCGACTCATGAACGAATGCTCCGACCCAATCGTCGGCGATCGGTTCAGTGAAAGAAGCCATCACGGCCCAACACGGATTCATCCTGATATTGCGAATCGCCCCGCAAATCTCTGGATACTGCCGCAGCAACTCTGCCGTCTGTTTCGCCGGCGCGGAAACAATCAGCCGATCAAATCGCCCCAGCAAATCACCGTCATCTCTGAACAGTCGCATTGCTGATTCACGAGCTTCAATTCGCCCGACGCGAGTCGACGTTTGCACATCCAGCCCGCTGGCCAGATGTTTGCAAATGCTGTTCATGCCTGGCTGGCCGACGAATCGCTCGTTCGAATCCTGCTTGATCGATTTCTCACCATTGTTGAAAACCGCGATTTGGTGCGAGGCTTCGCATTCCGGGTTCGGCCAACGTCCGACAATGCCCTGCTCGATCCATGAATCAACGTAGCGACGAAAGCGGGCATCACGAACCGTGAAATATTGTGCTCCGTGGTCGAAACGTTGGACGCCGTCGATACGCCGCGTTGACATTCTCCCACCGACGCCGCGTCCTTTGTCAAAAACAGTCACCGGCACGCCATGGTCGGCGAGCGTTCGTGCCGCAAACAGTCCGGAAATTCCGGCTCCTATCACCGCGACACGAGGCACGGGGTCGAATCGAAGCGCCGAAACCTTCTGGTGAAACTTTGCGACGTCCAACCGTTTTGCGTGATCGGAAGTGCTGCGTGAACGGACGGTTCCAAAAATTTTCGAAGCGGGCTTGAATGGACGATCGAACTGACCAATGCACCAGAGCAGTCCGCCATACGATGCCGGATCGCGCCCGTCGAGCGCGTAGCGGTGGTTCAAATCGATCATGAACTCTAGCGCCCGTTGCGGCGTTTCGGTCCAATTCAGAATCGCTTTGCCCCAAGTCATACGCACGTTGTTGTGCAGCTCGCCCTGTCGCAGCAACGACCGTTGAGCCGCGTTCCAAAGCGCGTCGTCAGTCTGTGCCCGCGCCAGTTCCTCCCACGAGTAAATGGATTCGCGTGGGTCACGTAGGTGTTCTTCGAGCGTCTCCTGAGCCCAATTCGGAATCGCGGACCATTGGTCGTGGTCGCTGCGATGAAAACAGAATCCGTAGGCCATCTCACGCCATATCAAAAGCTCATCAAGATACTTTTCGCTACCGGCATTGCAGACCTGTGCGGTTTCTCGAGCGATTCGAAACGGCGAAACCATGCCGTAGTGAAGGTAAGCCGACATGCGGCTGACTCCGTCAAGCAAAGCGTTATTGCGCTGCCTGGCGTATCGCGACATTCCGTGTTCGCGGAACTGAACCCAACGCTCATAGCCCGCTTTCGATCCGCCAACGGTGTCCTGAATTGGGCCAACTGAATGATCGATAGCACACGCTGCAACCAGCTCACTCAGCCGGCGTGCCTGAAGGTCGACTGGCTCGAACGGTAGATCTTCAAGATCGAATTGCTTTGGCCGGTCCCGGTTCGTAGAGTCTTCGATCGCTGGCCACGGTCGGCCCAGCCGTGATTCATACAGCTCACGAGTCGCGGAACGAAACTCGAACGCTCGCGTGTGAGCTTTTTGAACCAACTGCATGGGAACGATGCAGGCCGTGTCGACGCAGAGAGTCAACGTTTCGATCTGGCCGGAAAGTGCCCGCAAAAATCGTCGCGGCGGATCGACTGGCATTTCTTCGGTAACGACGACGGCAGCGTCGCGGCCAAGCGTGATCAAATGCGGTTGGTCATCGTCCGGTGTCGCGAGATGAAACGCGTAGGAAATGCCACGTTCACGAAATTGCTGCTGAACGTCGCGTGCTCCTTCGAGCATAAAAGTGTGGTGTCGGTCGGAGGCATATTGATAGTGCTGCGAAATCGCTTGATAAACCAACAGCGGTAAATCAAGTTCTTTGGCCAGCAGGATGGCGACATCGATCGCAGGATTCTCGTCCGCGCGCACTGCGGTTCTCATCCAGTAAAGCACGAATTTGCCTTGGCGGTCTCCTTCCTGAACAACGCGTGTCCGCTCAAGCAAATGCGGTGGCAAAGTTTGAGTCAAATCAGAATTCAGTGCTTGCTCCATGGCAAATTCACGTCGCCGCCGCGTCTAAAAGTTTAAAGTTTGTGAGCCGCGATGCCTGGGAATTTCGCATCATGCTGCGGTCTGGCTGGTTGCTCCTGATTCATCGCTGGAAAGCAGAACCGTGCTTCGTCTATTGAGGTTAACTGTCCGTTTGGCGAATCAGGTTCCGAAATAGTCGTCGTCAAATCCGTTTGCGGCGTTCTGTCCGCCAAACAACAGGTTGCTTCTCACATCCACATCGGGATCGTCGAGTGGACGCGCGTCAGCAAATCCGTAGCGGGCTCGCGCCTGAGCCAACGCCCTGCTCTGCTTTTGCGAAAGCTGCTGCGGTCCGCCGATCGACATCGAAAGCAGAATCGTCTTGCACGCCGAGTCCAAAATTTCGGTCATCCAAAGTGCTTTCTCAAGATCTTCGGCGTATGTGACCACTCCGTGATTCGCCAACAGGATCGCATTGGTGTGTTTGACAAAAGGAGTCACCGATTGAGCAAATGCGTCGGTGCCCGGGACTTCGAATGGAGCCAATCCGACTTCGCCAAGAAATAACTCCGGCTCGGCCAGCACGCCGCAGGGAAAAGGTCGATTGGCGATTGCAAAAGCCGTCGCGTGAGGAGCATGTGAATGGACGACAGCACGGATATCGGGTCGCTGTCGAAAGATCTCCAGGTGCAAACGAATCTCGCTGGTTGCTTTGCGAGCGCCAGAAAGTTGATTCATCTCCAGATCGATAACGCAAAGCTCATCAGGTTCCAGGAAGCCTTTGCAACGCATCGTTGGCGTGCACAAAACGTTTCCATCAGGAAGCCGAATTGAAAGGTTGCCTTCATGCGCCGCGACGAACTCACGTGCATACATGCGACGCCCGACCTCGCACATCAACGTTCGTTCGTTTGGAAAATGACTCATTAGCTAACTCCCAACTCGCGAACAATTGACTCCACGGCAACCACTGCCTGATCGATTTCGACTTGCGTCGTAAAAATGCCAGGACTGAAACGCACGGTTCCTCCGAACGGAGTCGAGCCTATTTTTTCGTGGATCAGCGGAGCACAATGCAAGCCTGTACGGCACTCGATTTCGAACTGGCTGTCGAGCAGCATGCCAGCCGTTTGGCAATCAAGTCCTTCAATGTTGAAAGAGATCGTGGGCGTCTGCACTTCGGCCGGACCGTAAGTGATGACTCCCGCGATTTGCCGAAGTCGATCGGCCAGCTGTTGGCTGAGGACCGAAAGCGAGCTGCCCTGTTCTGAATCCGCCGCGGAATTGCCAGTTGGCGGTTGCCAGTTTAAAGCCGCCTTCAGTCCGGCAATTCCCGGGACGTTGAGGTTTCCCGATTCGAACTTTTGCGGCATCGCTTGCGGCTGTTCGATCTCGTTGCCAGTCGAACCGGTGCCACCGAAGCGGAGCGGAGAACAATCGTCAGCGACCGTGCCGTCGACGTACAGGAATCCAGTCCCCAGCGGTCCGAGAAGAGCTTTATGTCCGGGAGCCGCCAGAAATTGACACTGGATTTGTTGCACGTCGATTGGGTGATGGCCAATCGTTTGGGCCGCGTCGACCAGAAAGGCGACCTCTTTTGAGCGACAGATGTGTCCGGCTTCCTTCACTGGTTGAAGCACTCCGGTGACGTTGCTGGCGTGTGTGAGGCAAACCATTTTCGTGTTCGGCTGGCAAGCCACTTCGATGTCGCGAGCATCAACAACGCCGTGTTCGTCACAACCGACAACGGTCAGTTCGACTCCGTGGTGGTGTTGCAGATTCCAAAGCGGTCTGAGCACCGAAGTGTGGTCAGCCGAAGACGCGATCGCGTGGTCTCCCGGTTTAAGATATCCGAGGATTGCTGTGGACAGGGCGTCGGTTCCACTGAATGCGAAAGCGACTTCGTTTGCAGATTCCGCGTTGATCCTGTCGGCGATGGCCGTTCGAGTCTGAGCCAACAGACGTTGCAGATCGTTGGCTCGTTGGTATCGCCCTCGCCCTGCTGAAACGGCGTATTCGCGGTTGGCTCGATCGATCGCAGCGTAAACCGGTTCCGGTTTGGGAAAGCTGGTCGCTGCGTTGTCGAGATAGATCGGCACGGCGTTGGGCTTAGGCGAGCCTGTCCCGGACTCAAGTTTTAGGAGGATGATATTTGGTTGAGAGATGGTTGTCAGCCTGGGACAGACTGACCTACTCAAACAGTCTGGGACAGACTGGCCGCTCAAATAGTCCGAGACTGATTGAACTGCTCAGGCAGTCCGGTGCAGCTGAAACGCTGACCGAACTAAACCGTCCAGGTGTCGCCAGACGCAAACAGTTTGGCCAAATCTCCGTCGCCCTGCTCTTCCCGAGCGTCAACCACCTGCTGGTTGATGCCTTCGTCGTATGTTTGACGTTCGACCGCACGGAAAACACCGATCGGTTCCGGGAACTCAGGATGACGCATCCGGGCCAGCACGTTTGCAAGATGAGGCTGAGTCGATTTTTCGTCATGGAACAACAAATCGTCAACCGACACGTTGCCGTCAAGCTCGACCACTTCCGGTTCGAAACCGTTGAGGCGAATGCCTTTTTTGCCGTTGGCGAATACCAATGGCTTGCCATGCTCGAGCACAACCGTCGTCTCGTCCTTGGTCTTTTTCGATTTCGCGTATTCCCAGATCCCGTCGTTGAAAACGTTGCAGTTCTGGTAAACCTCAACAAACGAAGTTCCTTTGTGCTCCGAGGCTCGTTTGAGCGTCGCAACAAGGTGCTTGATATGCGAATCCACACTGCGGGCGACGAACGTGCCTTCTGCGGCCAACGCAATGGACAGAGGATTCAACGGATGGTCGATCGAACCGCGGGGCGTGCTCTTGGTGACCTTGCCGATTTTCGAAGTCGGCGAATATTGTCCCTTGGTCAATCCGTAGATGCTGTTGTTAAACAGAACGATGTTGATGTCAAGGTTACGACGGATGACGTGCATCAAGTGGTTGCCGCCAATCGAAAGCGCGTCGCCATCGCCGGTGATCACCCACACGTCGAGTTCCGGTCGCGTCGATTTGAGCCCGGTCGCGAACGCAGGAGCACGACCATGGATGCTGTGCATTCCGTACGTGTTCATGTAGTACGGAAAGCGGCTTGAGCAACCGATACCGGAAACGAACACGGTTGATTCCTGCTTGGCGCCGATATCGGCAAGCACTTTCTTCATCTGGGCGAGAATCGAATAGTCGCCACAGCCAGGGCACCAGCGGACGTCCTGATCGGATTCGAAATCTTTGGCTTTGAGGACAGGCAGTTCAGTTGACATGATGTTGCTTTGTTGATGTTGCAGCTTGTGCCGCGGCGAAAATGCGACGGTAAATGGATATGCGACGGCTTGAGTCGTCACGAGCAAGAAGTTTCACTCAGGCAATCGCTTCGATGGCTTCGACCAGTTCACTGACCGCGAATGGCTTGCCTTTGATCTTGTTGAAGCCCTTCGCGTCGACCATGAACTCGTTGCGAATCAGCAATCGAAGCTGACCGGTGTTGAGTTCCGGAATCAAAACGTTGTCGTAACGCTTGAGGATTTCGCCAAGGTTTTTCGGGAACGGGTTGATCCAGCGAAGATGAGCGTGAGCAACCGATTTGCCGTTCGCCTGGCAGGTTTTTACAGCCGTTCGACATGAGCCATAGGTTCCGCCCCAACTCAGAACCAGCGTGCCATTCTCAGGGCCATCGACATCAAGTTCGTCGATGAAGTCAGCCGCCATGGCGATTTTTCTGGCGCGGGTTTCGACCATGTGCTGATGGTTGTCCGGGTCGTAGCTCACGTTTCCGGTCCCGTCTTCTTTCTCCAGTCCGCCAACGCGATGCATCAAGCCTTCGGTGCCAGGAATGGCCCACGGGCGAGCAAGATTTTCGTCTCGCTTGTACGGCAAGAACGGTTCACCGCTGAGCTTCTGGCCCGACGGATGCGAGACAGGAATTTTTGGAAGCGAGTCCACTTCCGGAATCCGCCACGGTTCGGCTCCGTTGGCAATGTAGCCGTCGGAAAGAATCATCACGGGCACCATGTACTTCGTCGCAACTTGCCATGCCTCGATCGCAGCCTGAAAGCAATCGGCAGGACTGCAGGCTGCAATCACTGGCAACGGAGACTCACCGTTTCGACCGTGCATCGCCATCAGCAGGTCGGACTGTTCCGTCTTGGTGGGCAATCCTGTACTTGGGCCGCCGCGTTGTACGTCGATGATGATCATCGGCAATTCCAACATCAACGCCAACCCCATGCCTTCGCCCTTGAGCGCGATGCCCGGTCCACTGCTGGTCGTGACCGCCATCGAGCCGCCGAATGCCGCGCCAATCGCGGAGCAGACGGCTGCAATTTCATCTTCGGCCTGAAAAGTACGCACGCCAAAATTCTTGTGCTTGGAAAGCTCGTGCAGAATGTCGCTGGCTGGCGTAATTGGGTAAGAACCGAGAAACAGCTCTTTCTCGCTAAGCTTCGCCGCCGCGACCAGGCCCCACGCCAGAGCCTGATTGCCCATCACGTTCTTGTAAGTTCCCGACGGAAGTTCAGCAGCAGAAACCTGATAGGTCGAAGCGAAATCTTCAGTCGTTTCGCCATAGTTCCATCCAGCCTTCAACGCCAACCGGTTGGCTTCGGCAACTTCAGGAGCTTTCTTGCCAAACTTGTTGTCGATAAAACGCAGCGTCGGTTCCACGTCGCGGCCGAACAACCAAAACACCAAACCCATCGCGAAAAAGTTCTTGCAACGATCCGCGAACTTGGTCGACAAACCGGTGGACTCAACGGCGCCGCGTGTCAGTTTCGTCATCGGCACATGGATGGTGCGATACGGATCCGTCGTGCCGTCTTCGAGTGGGCTGACTTCAAGCTTGGCAAGCTTCAAATCTTTGGCGTCGAAGCTGTCCGAATTCACAATCAGAATACCGGACTTTTTCAGATCGGAAATGTTCGTGATCAGCGCTGCGGGATTCATGCACACGAGTGCATCGAGCCCGTCGCCGGGAGTGAAAATTTCCTCGGCCGAAAACTGAACCTGGAATCCGCTGACTCCGGCTCGCGTTCCGCGCGGGGCACGAATCTCAGCCGGGAAGTCCGGGAACGTTGCAACGTCGTTTCCAGAAAGTGCGGACGTGTTGGTCAGCTGGGTTCCCAACAGTTGCATGCCATCGCCTGAATCGCCAGCGAGACGAACGGTAACGCCGGAAACGGACTCAGACGGTTTTTGAGTTGGGGGAAACTGATCGGTTGGGAGAATCATTGTTTGGGTGGCAACAAAGCCAATGGGGGATCTTTAATGCAGACAGTTCGTGCGCGAAGCGACTCATGGATTGATAATTATTAGCCAGGGTCTCAAGAGTGCATTCGGCGGCCAGTGCAGGTTTCGTTCAGCAACAATTTCAGAGGGTGCGGCATTTGAGCAGGTTTCGTGAGTGAAAGCTTGCCACCGTGGTCCGCCGAAGCTGGCTTTTGACGCTATATTAAACCCTAAGCATCCAATTTCGGAAGGGGGATTTCTCTGCTAGAATCCCGCTCCCGCGTTAAATTTCAAACTCTTTAAACCCAACTTTCAGGTCGAAATCCCAATGGAACGATCCCTTGTTTTGCTCAAACCCGACTGCGTCCAGCGACGGCTGATCGGAACCATTATTTCGCGTTTTGAAGCTAAGGCGATTGATATCGTCGCCATGAAGCTCATTCAGATCTCACCGGATCTGGCCAAACAGCACTATGCAGAGCATTGTGAGAAACCTTGGTATCCAGGTTTGGAAGCGTTCATCACCGGAGCCCCCGTCGTTGCGATGGTCGTTCAGGGACTGGACGTGATCCGCGTCGTGCGTGAAATGCTGGGAGCCACCAACGGCCTTGAGGCCGCTCCCGGAACCATCCGCGGTGACTTTAGCAGCAGCCGTCAAATGAATCTGGTTCACGCGTCCGATGGAGTCGAAGCTTCGAAGCGGGAGATCGATTTGTACTTTAGCGATTCAGAACTCTGTGCCTATGACGTCGCACTGACTCCGTGGTTCCGTGCTGAGGACGAATAGTCCACATCGTTCCGGTCAGCAAACGTGGTGGCGGCAAACAGAAGCAAATCTGTTGTCGCTTTCACGTTATTTTTTTGCGCTGTCATCGCTTTGGCCGGAAGTCGCGTCGGTGATGTCAATCGTGATTTCACCATCGTTCGCCAAATCTTCTTTGCCCAACTCAACGATCTCGCCCGTAGGCCACGCAACACGAATCGTGGAGATCGGATTTTCATCAGATGCATAGACCACGATTTCACTCGCGGACTGAGACAGGTAACTGCCGCCAGCGCGAACTTCGTGGCGCTGAATTTTTCCATCGCCGAACGTGACCGTAACCTGAGCGCCAATTGAACGCGAGTTACCTTTCGCACCTGAAATGGTTAACTTCCAGAACGATTCCGGATTGGCTTGATTGATCAGCGTTCGTGTTTTGCCGGAATGCACACAGACGATTGCGTCGAGGTCGCCGTCGAAATCGAGATCCGCCACTGCCAGTCCGCTTGAATCCTGCTCCAGCGAAACACCGCTTTCGCCAGGCCAAACGAAGCTGAATTTCCCATCGCCATCGTTGGCCAACAATGCACCCAGTCCTCCATCCATCAGGCCAGTTTCGGGCTGGGCTCCAAAGAAATTGTTGGCGATCAAAATGTCGATGTCGCCATCGCAATCGTAGTCCAATACCTCGACTCCAAAACCGGGGCTGGTCTGAGCCATCCGGGGAAGCGGCTCGACGCGAAATGAATTGCCGTCATTCCAAAAGATCGACGATTGCAAGTAGTTGGCTTCTTTGAAAGCAGACTGCCGTCCGTCCACGTCGTAGATCTCAGCGAGCGGAGCGGACGCGAAGTCCACAAACTTTTCAAACTTCTGGCCGACAAACGGCATTGCGTTCGAAAGGCTTTTCAGCCCGCGAACCGGATATTCAGTGTCGCCTTCGAAATGTGATTCAATTAAATCCATGCGGCCACTATCGTCAAAGTCTCCGAAGTACAGACGAATCGGGTGGTTCGAGTCCGCTCGATACTTCGTGTTCAGCCCCTGATTGGTCGCCACGAAATCGAGGTCTCCATCGCTATCGAAATCACCGGCGGCCAAGCCTCGCCACCAGCCCGTGAAAGGAGCGACGCCCAGACGTTCAGTCGCATCATGGAACTTGCCGTCGTCGTTCTGGAGAAATCGGACCGGCCCCCATTCCGTAGCCAACACAAGATCAGGCCAGCCGTCGTCGTTGAAATCGGTACACACGACCGAGTTCACGATTCCCGCGGTGGCCAGAGGTTTGGCTGATTTCCAGCTGACGTCGACAAATGTGCCTCGTTCGTTTCGCAACAATCGGGTCGGAGATGCAATCGGATATTTGTGCGGGATCGAACGCGAGCCAACAATCAAATCGAGGTCGCCGTCGCGATCAAAGTCCAACGCCGCAGCGGTGCTGGAGCTCACGCCAGTGCGCGGAAGCGATCGTTCGGCGTAATCGAAAACTTCTCCTTGCTGGTTCAAATACAGCCGATCGCGCAGCTGCTCGTGCCCCAATTCGTACTCCGAACCGCCGCTGGTGACCAGCAAGTCCTGATCCCCATCGCCATCGGCGTCAAAGAAGAGAACTCCCATGTCGTCCTGCAGAAAATGCTTCACCCACGGGCCATCGATTTCTTCAAAGATCGTCGCACCGCGGTTGACTCTCAGCGAGCCTGGTCGATTGTTGCCGTTTCCAGTGAACACGTCAGACAATCCGTCGTTGTTGATGTCACCGAGCGCGATACCCGGACCCATTCGCGACGTGTGATAGGGCAGCAACGGTTGCCGAGCGAAGTCGTCATGTTTTCCGTCCTGATGCTCGAACTCAACCTTCAGCCCCGTTTCGGATTCCAAAAACGCCAAATTTGCGACCTGCTGTTCTGGCTTTGCAGGAGTATCCAATTGCGTTGCGGTTTCAATCGCCAGATAGTGCTGCCCAGCTTCGAGCTGTTCGAACTCCTCAACGTTTCCTCCGGGCCAGGTGATTCGCATCCGATCAACCGTGGAGGCTGCTCCCAGTCCAAAATGCAACACGGGTTCATCTGACGAAAGGTAACCGCGAACAGGCGACAGGTGTTTGGTTTGAAGTTGGCCACCGCACCACAATTCAACTTTGGCGCCATAGCCGAACGTGTTACCAGATGGGCTGCGCAGCGACAGCGTCAGCCGATTTCCTTCCTGTGAGTCATTGCGATAAACAGATGCCGGTTCGTAAAAATTGTTGACGACCAGATCCAGATCGCCATCGTGATCCAGATCCGCCATTGCGACCCCGTGGCTGATGCCTTCCAGATCCAAACCCCATTTTTGCGACGCATCTTCGAACTCAAGGTTTCCGCGGTTTGCAAACGCCATGTTCTTCTCTCGCAACGGCGGAACGTTTTTCCTTGCTTCCAACAGACTATCGATCTTTCCCTGATCTTTGAGCCTGGCCAAGTTGCCGACGATGTCTGCATTCATGCTGTCGCGAGCATGCCCGTTGGTGACAAACACGTCCAGTCGCCCGTCGTTGTTGAGGTCCGCAAATCGCATTGCCCAGGTCCAGTTCGTACTGGAGAGACCTGTCATCTGTCCAACGTCCATGAACTGACCAGATCCCGAATTCAAATAGACTGCGTTTCGCATGGTCTGTCGCGGAGCACCAAATTCGAGAAACCAGGCAGACTCGTCAACGTTGCCGCGATTCAGCATCTGACGGAAATGGGAACTGGGTGACATTTCGCCAACCATCAAATCGACATGGCCATCGTTGTTGAGGTCTCCCTGGTCGCTGCCCATCGAAAACCACGGCATGTGTCGGGTGACGGAGGGAAGCGAGTCAACGAAAGTTCCGTTGCCCCGATTCTGGAAAAGTCTGTCAGACTGCCAGGCGTCGTTGGCGACGTAGAGGTCAGGTAGACCGTCGTCGTTGTAGTCCAACCACGTCGCCGAAAGTCCCATCGCGTGATCGATGATCTGTGCTTCGGCAGTCACATCAGTAAAGAACCCTTCGCCGTCGTTGCGAAACAAAAAATCACTCTGCCCGGATTCCTTGATCTTGCCGTCGACGAATCCGAACGCGTTTCGATAGTCGGGATGGATGTAAACGCGGTCTCCAATGGTCATCGTCTGAGGTGTGCGACTGTCTGTGGTGTCGCGATAGGTCACGACATAAAGGTCGAGGTCTCCGTCCAGATCGTAATCGCAAAAGCTGCCGACTTTACTGGCTCCGGTTTTGCCAATCCCTCGCAGCGCCGCTTCGTTAGTGAACGTTCCGTCGCCCTGGTTGATGTAGAGCAGGTCCGCACTGGCCATGTTGCAAACAAAAAGATCCAGATCTCCGTCATTGTCGACATCAGCGAAGGAGGCTCCGGCTGCCAACGCGTCGTTACCCAGCGTTGAGCCATCGACTCCCGCAGTTGCTGTCACGTCTTCGAACTTGAATCCGCCCAATCCACGGTACAGCTTGTTGGGCCCCTCCGCAGCCAGCAGGTACACGTCGGCTTCTCCGTCGCCGTCGTAGTCCCCGATCGCGACGCCAGAACCGGTTTCGATCAGGCGATTGTTTTTGTTTCGCGGGAAAGTGTTGGTGAATTCGATTCCAGAATCGAGCACCAACGAAAATTGTGTTTTCGCCTTCGCGCTGTCTGCTGAAGCATTGGCAGAATTAAGCTTGCGGCGAAGCAGTCCATCACGAAACGGATCGAACCCGTCTGTCGCAACCGTCGGCTGGCGAACAGCGTTCTCGGGCTCGCCTTCGACGGGCGCTTTTTCGGATTTGGAACAGCCGGTAGCAACGGCTACGAGGCAGGTAAGCGTAACAAGCAAGAATTGAGTGCGACCAGTCATGGCTACATCTTGCGCATAAAAAATGGACGCATCAACCGGATGCGTCCATTGAATATGATATCAACTACAGGCTTCTGCGACGAAACGCGACGGTTCCGAGAAGACCAAGTGCAAGCAAAGACAACGAAGTCGGTTCAGGGACGGCTGCGGGGCCGGTGAATGAGAAGTTGTCGATCGACACGCCTGTCACGTCGTTGACGGAGTTGATTACCAAAGGAGTCCCTGCTCCATCTTCAACGTCATTGTATCCGGTCGTGAAACCGCCGTAGAGCGTTGTTCCGGAAGCGTACGTTGTCGCCGCCGAGTATGTGTGGATGACGGATCCGCCAGCGTCGTACAGGTTGTAGTCGGCATCGTAAGTTGCTCCGTTGTCGGTCAGAACGATTTCCATCTTGAACCAGTCGCTCGTTCCGGCAGTCACGCCATCGACCAATCCAAAGTTCGAAACGTTGTGCCATCCGTCGATCGCAGCGCCCGGTGCGTTGATGCCAAAGATCTGGCCGTTTGCACCGCGACGAGCAATCGTAAAGTCAGTTTTGGTGACGCCCTGATTGGTTCCGCTCCACCACACGTCGTCGTCGTCGCTGATTTGAAGTCCAGCAAACGCTTTGTTCTGGTTAGCTAATGCATTGCCACCAATCGAAACCTGGAAATCGGCTGACAGTGTCAGGATATTCCCCGCACCAGCAGCAGCGGTCAGGCCATTCTGGTTGATTGCGTTGTAGGATCGCTGAGCCGTCATCACGTCCAGCGAGAGTGCGTTTGATCCACCAACGCCAATTCCCGCCGTATTCACGTAGAGATCTGTTGGTCAGTTCCAGATGCCCATTTAGCGTTCCAGCCACCGTTGCCGCCGTTGATGTTTCCGACCGCCGTGGCACCGGTGTCAAAATCGTCAATTACGTCAGCTTGGGTTGAGGGTCCAAAGTTTACTACAGCCAAAATCAAGGCCGCCAAGAGGCAGGTGCGGTTCATGCGTACTCCATTCAATGTGTCAATGTGTGAGGGTTAGCGGGATTGCCGGCTGCTAATGTTAATACGGATTAACAAACGTTGAACGGCGGAACGCAAATGTAAAGTCGAGTACTTTTCCACCGACAGGACACATTGAGGCTTAGAATCCCCTTGTTGAAGGGGCGAGCGCCTTACTGACAATTGAATGATTGCGGCAGAGTCCAGGTGATCCGGACTCAACCGGACTCAAGCTGCGGCTGAGACTTTGCTACGCGAGCTGCACAACGCTGGCGTCAGGCGTCGCTTTTTCCCGATCCGAAACCCACTTTCGGTTCGCGTTGACGGCACGGTTCTCATGCTCTTCAGGCAAAAGCTCATAGTGCACGTCTCTCTGTCGAGGCTCGAAGCCGAACTCCGAGATTGCTTCGCGAATCTGGTCCAGCGTCAGATAGTGGACCGTACCGGCTTCCGCGACGACATTTTCCTCAATCATCAAACTGCCCATATCGTTGGCTCCGAACATGAGCGACAGTTGCCCGATTTTCAGCCCCTGAGTCACCCAGCTGGACTGGATCGAAGGCACGTTGTCGAGGAACAGCCTGGCGATCGCCTGCATCTTCAGATACTCAAATGAGCCGGCCGGAGGATACTCGGACATCTCCGTATTGTCGGGTTGGAACGTCCAGCAGATGAACGCCGTGAATCCGCCAGTTTCGTCCTGTAAGTCCCGAACGCGCTGCAGATGCTGGATTCTTTCGTCCAGCGTTTCCGCATGGCCAAACATCATCGTCGCACTGCTATGACCACCGAGTTGGTGCCAGACTCGCATCACATTGAGCCAGTCATCGGTCATCACTTTGCCGCGTGTGATTTCGTCTCGAACACGATCAACCAAAATCTCTGCACCACCGCCGGGTAGCGAACCCAGGCCAGCGTCCTTCAGTCGCGACAGGACGTCGTGCAGCGAAAGATTGTTGACTTTGGTGAAGTGGTGAATTTCGGGCGGGCTAAATCCGTGCACGTTAATTTGAGGGAAATGCTGTTTGATGTCGCCCAGCATTTCCTCGTACCAGTCGAGTTTAAACTTTGGGTGCAAGCCGCCCTGCAGCAAAATCTGGTCGCCTCCCAGAGCCACCGTTTCCTCGATCTTCTTGAGCAGAACTTCCCGCGGCAGCACGTAGCCCTCGTCGCTTTTCGGGCCACGATAGAAAGCACAGAAATCGCAAACCGCGGTGCAGACGTTGGTGTAGTTAATGTTTCGGTCGATGTTGTACGTGCGATAGTTTTCGGGGTGCAAACGTCGCGTCACGGCATTGGCAGCCGAACCGAGTGCGGCCAGATCATCGCAAGTGGTCAACGCGAGACCGTCTTCGAAGGTCAAGCGTTCGCCAGCGACGGCTTTCGACAGAATGTTGCTATGCAGTTTGGCAGTCATGGAATTCAAGTTCTGTGTTTTGGGGAACGATCGATAGCCCGGAAGCATATTCAAAAAACAGGCAGAGCGCTCTTTTTTCGTCGGCGCCGAGCCAGAAATGGAGTCGGTTTTTCAGATAGTCCTCGCACTGCTGTTCACTGAGACCGTAGGCGGCGTGGTTTTCTGCGGCAAGCTTGTCCAGTTGCTGCAAGCCGTGGTCGCGAGCACCGGAAAGTAGCTCTGCGAGAAAGTCCAGTTGATCTGCTTCACGAGCAACCCACATCGCGAAAACGAATGGCAATCCCGTCCACTTGTTCCAGACTTCGCCCAGATCCCATTCGTGTTCGAAATCGCCCCGGTCGAGATTCATGGCGCGATCACCAATAATCAAAACCGCGTCGGTCGGTGAATTGCGCCATTCGGCTTCCATCGACAAATTCGACAGCGCCGGTTGGCAATGAAACTTGTTCGCCAAAATCACACGACTCAACGCGCGGCTGGTTCGGGAACCTTCGTCCAAAGCCAGGGTCCTGATTTGTTCAGGCGGAACTTTCGACAGCAGCTTGACACTCCACACCGGTCCGCGGCATCCAATGCAAGCGTCTGACACGATTCGATAGTCCGGATTCAGCGTCGCTTCAACCGATGGGATCAGAGCCACGTCCAACTCTCCGCTGGCAAGCCGGTCGGCGAGGCGACTGGGCAGATCGAATACCAGTTCATAACGGTCGTTGACCATGTCCAGCCCCGACACCAACGGTTTGGTGTTGAGGTAAGAAACAGCTCCGATGCGTTTTCGGCGTTGGGACATTGAGTTGGCTAATTCCGGGATCATTGTCGGTAGCGGACTGGTTTACCAACTTAACCGTACTGCCCGTGGCGAGCCAACCCAAATGAGCGACTCTGACGGTTGCGTCAAGTTGTCCTGGTCGCCAAACCCTGCCAGGCGTTCGGGAAAAGCGGATTTCTCCAATTAGTGGCGTCGATGAAATGCAAACGAAGGGCTCTTTTCGCAACTCAACCGGCACGGCCATGAAAATCAGTATCGCTCCCAACCAGCTATGTTTCATTTTCGCATGTCTCGCCTTCGTCGGCGTAACCTGGTCGGCGGACTGTGGTCAGGCCCAGATCCTGAACAAGCTGCGCAGCGACTACGACACCGATTCGATGATCCAGTACGCTCCGGATGATCCAGCGACGCGCAGCCGATTGTTCAATTTGCAAACGGGCCACGCAGGAGCGTTTTACAATTGCGATGGCGAAGAGTGCAAACGGAACTCGCCTTACATTTGTTGGAAGACCGGGCAGGACGACAAGCTGCATTGTACGTTTTGGGATGTGCTTCAATGGAGAACCGATCGTGATCGAATCGCTCAGCGTATTTGTGATGGTGCTGGAGCATGTTGCAATGGCGGCAGTTGCGGATCGAACGTAGGAGCATCAGTCGTTGAGACGGCTGCCCCGTGCGGATGTGCAAGCTGTATCGCTGCGGCCAAACGTGAGCAAGCCGGTCGGTCGAAGATGGCCGTCGCTGCGAACAAACGTTCGGCTGGATCAGAGCGAAAAGTCTCGCGAACGAACTACGCAAACGCGTCTGCGCAGAAAAGCGGTCTGCTGCGTCCACGCGTCAACGTCGCAGGTTTGGTCGATTCGCCGCTAGCCAAGCAGTCCTCAACAGTCGCTTCTGCGATCAATCAACAATCAGTGGCCGTTGCCAAAAAGAAAGCCTGCGATTGTGCCGAATGTCGTGCAATGCGAAAAGCCAGCGTTCAATCGGCAACACCAACGACTGTCGGAACGAAGCCAACGGCCGGAACCCGCTCAGCTTCATTGCTCGATCGGGCTCGTGCAAGTCGCACGCAACGCTAGGTAGTTCTTCGACTGATTGAGGGAACGCCAACGTTTCAGCGTTTCGATTCCCAGCGACTAATCCTGTGCTTCCCGGGCTTTCAGGACAGCATCGGCGCCGCGGATTTGCCACGGGAACTGATCCTTGAAAGTCAGAACTTTCTGGGAAACAAAGTCGTTCGCGAAAGCCCAGATCTGTTTCGCGTTCGGGCTGCCAGCGAGTTCAACGCCGCTCATCGCCGTCGGGGCCTTCAGATCGAACAGATTCTGATTCATCCAGCGGCTTGCCAGGTCATCGCCCTCGGGTGCTTCCGGGCGATGCTTGCGTAGCAGTTCGACGAAATCCCCGCAGTCCTTATCCACGTCCGACTGGCCTCCCCAAACGACCAGCAACGGCAATGGAGTTGCCAATTTGCCCGAAATCAGCGGCTCCTTGACCAGCTTCCTCAACATCGAGCCCGCAAATTTCTTCGACGGGGAGAACAGGATCATCGACTTGACGTCTTTACCTTGCTTGATCCCCGCAACAGGTTCCCACGACCAATCCGCGATGGCCCAGGCGACAGCGAGATGCGAAGAGTCTCCGACGGCGACGATGTTCAGCAAGTCGATATTGACGATGCCTTCATTGTTCTTCTCTTGCAGAAAACGTTTGCACTGATCGATGTCCGCCACAGCGGATGCCTCTTCTCTTTTGCGGAACTTCGTATGGTCCAAAAGTTTTGTCGTGCCCGCGACGCGGCGGCTTTCTCCATGACCACGCAGGTCGGGAACGATGACTCCATGACCTTTTGATTGCAGGAACAAAGCCAGCGCAAGCATGTCGCTGCGATTTCGCGTCCAGTCATGGACCAGGATAAACGGAGCCGTTGACTTTCCGGGCTCTTCGTCGATTTCGTTCTGAGCCACACTGCTCGCGGGCTTCTTCTTTTTCTTCTTCTCATCTTCAACGATCGGCGGAAACCAGGTCGCGACCAGCTGGATGCCTTCGTCCTTGACCGTCATCGTTACAACTTGCGGAGCAAACTCGTCAGGTTCCGCGTTTTGCTGCTGCCGGTTCGGAGCCCCGTTGGGTGTGACGCCGGGCCGCATGTTCGGATTGGAATTTGGTTGACCGGGCGTCGGTTTCGGTTTGTTGTCCATGTTTTCAAACACGGAACCGCGACGCTGAGCAAAACTGTCGGATGCGAAAGCCAAAATAATCAACGCTCCGAGCACAAAGGCGACCGAAGTCATGCGTCGAAATCGAAAGTGACAGTTTGGGAAATTAAACGTGTTCATGGTTGGCTCTCAGGAAAAATATGCCCGCATCAGGCTCAATTCTAGTGAATTACGGCCGAGCGGCAAAGAAAACCTTTTCGCGAAATTTGGCGAGCTTTCGTATGAGTGCTAGACTGTAAGAAGGGAATCAGGGGTTTTTCTTTGGTAAACATATGCTCAACAGCATCAAGCGTTGGTGGCAAATCAAAACAGGTCGGTACGAGACGCCGTTGGACACCGACGTGCCGTTTTGGATGATCAGCCTGGTCTTTCATCTTGGCTTGATCCTGTTGCTGGCCAAAGTTCTGGTGCCCGAAGCCGCAACGCGAATCATCGGCGCGATCAATGCCGATACCGAAGAAGTCATCGAGATGGATGAACTGATTCCGGAAGAGCTCGATATCTTCGAGACTGAAATCGAAGAGCTTGGCGCTGAATCCGAAGACGAATTAAACGCTGAAGCCGCCGCGACTCCGATGCTGGAGTTTGTATCCGACGAAACAACTGCGGTCGAAAGTCCGGACTTTGAGACCGGAGAAATCTTCGCGGCTGAGTACACGTCCGAAGTCAGCTCAACAGCGCCTGCGCTGGAAGCTGTTTCAGTTCGCGGCGTCGCCGGTAGATCACTCAAACATACCAGCGGTGCGATCGATCGAATCGCCGAAGTCATCCGGGACCGAATGGCCGAGGGCGACCTGATGGTGGTTTGGATGTTCGATCAGTCAGCGAGCTTGCGGGCTCAGCGGAAACAGATCGCGAAACAGTTCGACCGAGTTTATCAACAGCTTGCACGGTTTCAGGAACTGGACCAATCCGTCGTGCAGGATCGCGATTTCAATCCTCCTTTGCTCACCGACATCTATCAGTTTGGCCAAACGGTTTCTCCCCTGCTGCCCGACCCGACCTGGGAGCTGGAAAAACTTCGCAAGGCCGTAGCGTCAGTTCAGCGTGATGACTCGGGAAAAGAAAACGTCATGCAGTCCGTCATGACCGTTGCCAAAAAATATCGCTCGATGGCCCGTGTGGTTCCGCGGACAGGCAAGCCTGAACGGAACGTGATGGTGATTTTGGTCACCGATGAAGCTGGCGACGATGTTCACCTGACCGACCAGGCGGTTCGCTATTGTGTCAACGCAAGAGTCAGTGTTTATTCAATCGGCGTTCCAGCTCCGTTTGGCCGCGAGGAAACGGAAGTCAAATGGGTTGATCCGGATCCCGAGTACGACCAGACTCCGCAAACCGCGATTGTGGACCAGGGCGCCGAAACGCCTCGCCCAGAGAGATTGCGACTTGGATTCGTGAACGGCGGAGAAGACCTCGAGCAAATCGATTCTGGCTTCGGACCGTTTTATCTGACTCGATTGTGCTACGAAACAGGCGGATTGTACTTTGCTGTCCACCCGAACCGGACGGGAACACGTCGGGTTCGCTGGGGCGAAGTTCGAAACTACGCCTCAAAATTGACTTACTTTTTCGACCCGGAAATCATGCGTCGCTACCAGCCCAGCTACGTTTCGGTACAAACTTACAACAGAACTTTGGTCGAAAACCGGGCCCGCATGGCGTTGGTGCAGGCTGCTGAGTTTACTCGCACGGGTCAACCGCTTCGTTCGCCACGATTGCGATTTCCACGACTCGATGAAGGCACGTTTGTGCGTTCGGTCAGTGAAGCACAGCAGGACGCGGCGTTCGTTTCGCCAGCCCTCGATAACCTGATGCGAACTTTAAAGGCGGGTGAAGTCGATCGCGAGAAAGAAGAAGAAGCTCGCTGGCAAGCCGGTTACGACTTGGCGGTTGGGCGTGCGATCGCGGCCAAGTTACGAGCCAGTACTTACAACGAGATGTTGGCGTTGGTCAAAACGTCGCTGAAGTTTGATCCGCCCAAGGACGACAAGACGCCTCAAAACAATACTTGGGTGCTGCGGCCGTCCAACAAAGTCGAAACCGGAAGCCGTGATGCTCAGCTTGCTGAGAAAGCAAAGATGTATCTCACGCGCGTCGTCAAGGATCATCCGGGGACTCCTTGGGCCTTGATCGCTGAAAAAGAGTTGCGAGTTCCGATCGGCTGGGAGTGGCGACAGGCTTATACCGAGCCGCCGAAGCCGCGCGAGCCGGGTATGAACAACGGCAACAACGACAGGGGATTCGAGCGTCGTCCGATGATGAATCGTGATCCCAAAGAACGTCGTCCTGTGCCGCGGCTGTAGGTAGTCTCAACGACTGGTGGGTTGTGCGATGCCCCGCCTATCTGCGGTTGGATCGCCTGGAGTTTCCAAATTGGTCTTTGCGATTGTTGAAGGCAAGGATCGCGATGATCAGAGCGGCGCCGACCAGCAGCATGCCGCCAATCGTCTGTAGAGTCCGCATGACAATTTGCTGTTGAGCCTTCGTTTCCTGATGCGCCACATTCGTCGGTAGTGCTGACGATTCCGCACTTTCATCAGCCGCGTTCAGAAAGTCTCCGTCGTCCGATTGGCCCGACTGGCCCGGAAAGGGGATCGGCTGGTTGCTGCCGAGCGATGGATCCTGCTCCTCCTGCAAAATCAGCCCGCCAGACTCTTGGGCGCAAACAGTCGGCCCCGAAACCAAAAAAAACATTACGAATGCCAACAACAAGGCTGGCGACAGAAAAGTAGCCAGAACAGCGCGCAAAATCATCTACAACAATCCAAAAAACGTTACCCCGAGCAGGATGTCGAGTGTCCCGATCATTCTGCTCTCCCGCTGGCTATCGTAGTTGCCCGCGGACTTCGGGCAATATGGTTGGCAATGAGTGAACGCCCTGAACCGAACGGCTGAACGTGGCCTGGCGTATCCCTGGTCTGGTAAATTCGAAACCTTGAAAAATCGGAGAGCCAATGCCAGAATGAATTCTGTTGGGTCGAGTAAATGGTAAGTCTGCAGCTGTTCCTCTCTCTGGCACCACTTCCTTCCTTCGTGGCACAGAATTCAGGGGCCAATTTATGAGCGTTGTTGACCGGGAACATTTTCTCCAGTGCGTCGCCAAATGTGGCGTGCTCGGAAAGGAAGCTCTCGACAAGTGGCTGGACAGCATCGATCCCGATGTCGGTTCGAAGGATTTGGCCCGCGATCTGATTCGCAAAAAACTGGCGACGAACTGGCAAGCCAAAATGCTCGCCAAAGGCGCCAACCGGCTCACGCTGGGGAACTATCTGCTGACTGAGCGGATGACCAAGGCTGAGTTTGGAGATCGCTTCGCCGCCGTCCATCGTCAACTTTCTCGAGCCGTCTCGATTCAGTACTTGCCGGCAAGCGTCTGCGGAACGCCCGAAGCCAGAAAGAAAGTGTTTGCCTTCGGCAGCAAGCTCGCGGAAATCGATCACCCCAACCTCGTTCACGTTTACGATATCGACGAAGAACGCAATCGAATCTATCTGGTTTCTGAAGCTCCCGGCGGCGCGTTGCTGGAAGACTTTCTTCGCGACCAGGCACCGCTGAAGTTCGATTCGGTCGCTGCGATCCTGGCAGGATGTCTGCGAGGGTTGAAGTTTGCCCACAAGAAAGGCGTCGTGCATGGCGGCCTTTCGGGGAAGACCGTTGTTATCAAGCCCAATGGCGAACCTCAGATACGCGGCTTGACCCAGTTCGCAGTTCAGAATGCGTTGGCAGAGAATCCTGCCGTGGCGAACGATGACCTGACGACTCTTAAGGCCATCGCGGCAACCATGATGGTCGCGGTAGATGACGCTGATCGCGAAAGTGCGGGCTATGTCTCGCTACAATCGGCCATCGGCGACATCGTTACGGATTCAGAAGCTTCGTTGTCGAAGTTTGAACAGATCGTTCGGGAGACCGCTGCGCAGCGCGTCACAAACGGGCTGAATCTCGCTTCGTCGAATGCGGATTCGTTGGAGGCGAAGGGTTCGCTTGATGGTAATTCTGATGCCGGACCCAGTGCCGATGTGGGTTTGCCGCCGACTAAACTTTCTGGCAGTGGTGTTTCGAGTAAGCCTGTTTCGAATAAGCCTGTGCCGTCGGATGCTGGCTCAGATGGCTTCTTGACGTCAATCGCTCGACGAAATCCCGTCGCACTGATTTGCGCAAGCTCGTTCATCGCTCTGCTGCTGATCGGCGGGACCGTTTTGGCTGCATCGCGTCTGGTAGCCAGCCCGACTGGCGTTGCTGTGGCGGACGTTCCTGCAGACGATAGCAAAGCGAAAAAAGTTTCGGCCTCGGTTTCCGATTCGAGGCCCGAAGCCAGTTCTGCCGGTTCGCGGAAATCAGAAAGTTCCCGAAGCAACTCCAAACCCGCCTCCAATCTCAAATCCAACTCTCCAAGCCAAAGCGATTCGCCTGATTTTCGTGATCGCAAGGGTCCGCTTTCAGGATCCGGCGGACTGGCGACAGATGCGACGTTCAATAAACCGGCCACGGAAACGAAAGCCGTGCCGATTGAAGTTGTGCAGAACGTAGGAACCGAGCCGTCAATATTGGCGGATCAGAAGAGTGAGCCCGAGTCAGAGGGAACGTCGACGACGTCCAAAGCGTTTACGATCGAGAACAAAAAGACGTCGGTAGATGTGGAGCAAGTTCTGCAGCCGGGTGCTGATCCGTTCGAGAGTTTTCCAAAGACCGTTGACCTTCCGGAGATTGCGAGTGCCGAGCAGGTTTCGTTGGGCAAGTTGGTCCTTGAGAAGAAGCACTTGCTGGGCGCCGAGCTGTTGTTGTCGCCGATGGCACACAAAAGCCAACCGATGTTTGTCCTGAACCGATCGACCGATGACCGGCAGACCTGGGAGATCGGCTACAAGAAGAAAAAGAGATCCGAGCCGGTCGTGTTTGCGAAACTGCAGAAAACGCCCAACGAGCTTCGATTCAACTGGCTTCCTGCCGCAGCCGAAGTCGAACCCGCGAACTTTATTCGCAACTGCCTTGTCAAACTTTCGACGGCCAAACACTCTCATTGGCTGGCCTTGCGTAAACCGGTCAGGATCGAAGGTTTTCGTTTTGGCAAAAAAGTGGGCAGCGTAAAACTTGAGTTCGAGATTCCCCACATGCCAAATCCGGTTGCAATTTCAGCCACGCTTGGGCCGATGGATTTCGACCGCCTGGATTCGAAAAACTATCGACAGAAAGCCCTGTTGGATCCCGCTGTAATCACTCCCAACGCTCCTGCCCGGATGTACTTTCACGAAGACGCCGATCGATTTTTGTCGCTCGACGTGATCGCGGACATTCGAAAGCAGCTGATCCTGCAAGCCGCGTTGGTGATTCAGGCTTCGCCCGCTCAGCCAGGAATCGTGTTGGAGGATCCCACGGCGTTTCCGCAGCTCGCGGCCCAGATTCGCCAGCGGGCAAAGCAGGAACAGGAAAAATCAAGGTTGGCTCAGGCCAGCAATTTGAAGTCCGATGAGAAACGGGCCTATCGGAGTGCTGCGACGAAAGCCACCGATCAGGCCGAACTGACTCCTTATTACGAACATGTCGTTCCGCAGCTGTTGGAGAAAGACATTCCGGTCACGTTGATGTATGCTCTCGACGACCAGCACCGGATTGTGTTGGCGACCACGGTGGAAATCGAAGAGACGGAAAAAGAGTAGTCAGCGGCAATGACAGACAAAATCAATGTAGGCATCGTCGGGGCAACCGGATACACGGCTCTGGAGCTAATCAAGCTGCTGTTGCGCCACCCGAACGTCCAGATCACAAGGATCACGTCTCGCGACGAAAGCCATCCGCATCTTTCGGACGTGCATACGTCACTGCGCGATCGTCTGGACTTGCGGTTTGAGCATTTGGAAATGGATCGGTTTCCCGAGGGAGTCGATTGCGTGTTCTGCTGTTTGCCTCACGCGGCATCGGCCGCAGTGGTCGGGCAATTGTTGGACGCCAATCTGAAAGTCATCGACTTCAGTGCCGACTATCGACTCAACGATGTGGCTTCGTTTGAAACCTGGTACGGTGTTGAGCATCCGGACGCGGCCAGGATCGGCAGCGTGGCTTATGGGATTCCCGAGCTGTTTCGTGAGCAGATCAAAACGTCCAAACTGGTCGCCAATCCCGGCTGCTTCCCAAGTTCCGCGATTCTGCCATTGGCTCCGCTGTTCAAGAACGGACTCGTTCAAAGCAGCCCTCTGATCGTGGACTCAAAGACAGGCGTTTCCGGGGCGGGCCGTAAAGCGAATCTCAAGTTTCACTTTCCCGAATGTAACGAATCGATCACCGCTTACGGAGTTGGCACGCATCGGCACATGCCCGAGATCGACCAGATTCTGAATCGATTTTGCGGTTCCGAAACGGAGGCTGTTTTTACGCCTCACCTTGTTCCGATGGATCGCGGTATCCTGTCGACCATTTACCTGCAACGCTGCGATGGAATTGAGGAAGATCAGCTAATGGACTGCCTCAACGAGTATTATCGCCACGAGCCATTTGTTCGGGTGACCAGTCAGATTCCGTCCACGAAAGACGTCTCCGGCACGAACTTTTGCGACATTACCGTAAGATCCTGCCGTGGAACGACGATCATTGTCAGTGCCCTCGATAACATGATAAAAGGGGCCTCCGGCGCGGCCGTGCAGAACTTCAACGTAATGCACGGATTTGAGGAAACGCTGGGGCTTCTTTAGTTCGGCGATGCATTAAATTTTCCGGTGGCGTGCAATTCGGTGGAGCCATCGATCCATTTCAGAGCCACCTCGAGGCCGACATCGGTTTTCCGTTTTTTCAACTTTCACTGATCGACCAAGATGCTTCCTTCAGGCTTCAAATTTTCCGGCGTCGCATGCGGCATCAAGGCGTCGGGCAAGAAAGACATTGCGTTAATCACGTCCGATGTCCCCGCAGTTGCTGCCGGGGTCTATACGCAAAACGTGGTTCGTGCCGCGTCGATCGACTGGAATCGACAAATCACGCCGACTGACCATCTTTCAGCCATCGTCGTCAATTCTGGAAACGCCAACGCATGCACCGGCGAAGAAGGCTTTCGAAACAATCAGCAGATGGCATTTCAAACGGCTGGTGCTGTCGAGTGCACATCCGGTCAGGTCTGCATCATGTCGACCGGAGTGATCGGTCATCAGTTGCCGATGGATTGTGTCTCCAAAGGCATCGTTCAGGCCAGTCGCGAACTTGGCGCGGGATCGCAAGATTTTGAGTCCGCCAGCGAAGCGATTCTCACGACGGACAAGGGTACCAAGACGGCGTTTCGAAGTTTCGAATTCGAAGGCGAAACCATTCGGCTGGCCGGAATGGCCAAAGGCGCCGGCATGATCGGCCCGAACATGGCCACGATGTTAGGGATCGTCGTCACGGACGCATCGCTGACTCCTCCGGTGGCTCAGGACATTTTGAAACGTGTTGCCGATCAGAGCTTCAACTGCATCAGCGTCGAAGGACATACCAGCACCAACGATTCGCTGGTTCTGATGGCGAACGGACAATCTCCGGCTCCGATGAAACACTGGAAAGCGATCCAGGCGTTTACCGAGAACCTGACGGAGTTGTGCGTTGAGCTGGCGACTCAGATTCCGGCTGACGGAGAAGGCGCGTCGCACTTGATCTCAATAAAAGTGTCGGGCGCGGAAAATGATCAGGACGCCGACACGATCTGCCGCTCGGTCGCGATGAGCAATCTGGTCAAAACAGCCATCGCGGGTGCGGATCCAAACTGGGGCCGAATCACATCGGCCGCCGGTTTGACGTCGGTGACGTTCAAGCCGGAGCATCTGTGTCTTGCGATCAATGGGTGTTCCATATTTGAGAAAGGCCAGCCGCTGGCTTTCGACGAGAAACAGCTCAGCCAATCGATGAGCGACGAATTTGAGACTTTGATCGAAATCCGGATCGGTTCAGGGCCTGGTGAGGCCAGTCATTGGACTAGCGACCTCAACGAAGCTTATGTGAAGTTCAACTCCCTCTACACGACTTGACAGCAGAATCGTTACAATCGGCAATCACATATTGTGAACCTTGACAATCCGCCTCCCATGCCTACTCTATTTAAGCTCCGGAGGCGATTCACATAGATGGGTGATTTCTTTTCATCGCCTCAATCGACAGCTCCAAACTCTCATACGACTGAATTCTGGTTCGAATGGTAGACAAAAAAGAACAAGCAGCCTCTTCTGACGACAATCTCGTTTCGGGCGAAGAGATTCAGGCTACCGTCGTCGATGACGGTCTCGATCTCGACATCGTTGACGAGTTCAAGGAGGAGGATTTCGATGAAGAGTTTGACGACGATTTCGAAGAGGAGATCGAAGGAGAGTACGATCTCGAAGACGACAAGTATGGCAAAGAATTCGACGAGAACTTCGGCCATCTGACCGATCCGACTCGGGCGAAAAAGAAAGCTCCTGATTCCGCCGGTGCGGCTCAGAAAGCAGCAGCTGCGAAAAAAGCTGCCGCCAAGAAAGCGGCGGACGCCAAGAAATCCAAAGCTGAAAAGGCTGCTGCCGCCAAAAAAGCACCCGTCAAAAAAGCCGCGCCTGCGAAGAAAGCCAAACGGAAAGCGCCTCGCAAGAAGTAGCGTTTCTCTGCCGGTAGCGTTGGCTTCTGGCCACAATGATTGCATTCCTTGCGGCCCCGGAGTGGCTGACGGTCTCTACCGGTAAGTATGCTGATCTTTTGGGCGTTACGCTTGTTGAAGTCGTCGGCTGTTTTGCGCTCTACTTTTTGGGCATCCTACTTCAATCTTTTAAACAATGACTACCAAAAAACCACTAAGCTGGGCTGAATTCGAACGCGTTGAGATGCGCGTCGGCACCGTCGTGTCCGCTGAACCTTTTCCGGAGGCGAGGAACCCCAGCTACCGACTCCTATTTGATTTTGGTGAACTGGGGCAGCGTAAAACCTCCGCCCAGATCACGGATAAATATTCGCCAGAGGAACTCGTTGGTCGGCAGGTGGTCGCAGTGGTTAATTTCCCTCCGAAACAGATTGCCAATATGATGAGTGAATGCCTCGTTCTGGGTGGAATAGAAGGAAAAATAATTACTTTGCTACGGCCGGATGGAGTGGTGAAAAACGGAACCCGGGTAGGATGATGGACGAAACAAACGAAAATATGCCACCGCGGTTCGCGTTCCCCTGTTCGTTTGCGTTCACCCGTTCGTTTGTACCGCGCCTTGTACCATCCCGGTGTCGCGTAATTAGGCCGGCGTTTGGGTCGCATCGGCATTCTGCTGCTTCCCCCATCCTTCTGCGGTCCTGAACCTGTATCGATGACGGTTGTCTGATCTGTCATCGCTTTCTCCCCGAACCTGTGACTTCGAACGCGGGGTTGTGATTCGGTCACGGCTGAGGGATATTTAGCGGTTTGATTTTGCACCCCAAAATTGCGATACGCGCATGTCCTCGCAAGGCGATACCTCCAAATTCAGCTTTCCTGAAAACGAAGTCAAAACGCTCGACTTCTGGAACGAAAACGACATCTATCAAAAGTCGCTGGAGCGACGAAAAGGCGGCCCGAAATACGTCTTCTTCGAAGGCCCGCCGACCGCCAACGGCAAGCCCCACCCGGGTCACTGTTTGACGCGCGCGATCAAGGACCTGTTTCCTCGTTACAAGACGATGAAAGGCTTCTACTGCGAACGCAAAGCCGGTTGGGACACCCACGGTCTGCCGGTGGAAGTCGAAGTCTGTAAAGAGCTCGGCATCCACGCGAAAGAAGAGATCGAAGACTACGGAGTGGAGCCCTTTATCCAAAAGTGCCAACAGTCCGTGTGGCAGTACATGCAGCAGTGGGAAGAGCTGACTCAGCGGCTCGGTTTCTGGGTCAAGCTCGATGAGGCCTACGTCACGTATCACCAGAGCTACGTTGAATCCGTTTGGTGGTCGCTGAAGAATCTCTTCGATCGCAACTTGCTCTACGAAGGCCACAAAATCATCTGGTGGTGGGCTCAGGGCGGAACCGCGCTTTCCAGTGGCGAAGTCGGTCAGGGCTATAAAACCGTTCGCGACCCGAGCGTTTATGTCCGCTTTCCGATGCTCGACGAAGAGAAATTTCCCAACACCTCGCTGCTGGTTTGGACGACGACTCCGTGGACACTGCCTTCGAACCAGTTCGCTGCAGTAAAGGACGATATCGAATACGCTCTCGTCTACGACGCCGAACTCGATCAGAATCTGATCTTCGCCAAAGACCTCGTCGAAACGATCGCGGGTAAGCTCAAACGCGAACTCGAAATCAAATCGACGATGAAAGGTTCGGAGTTGATCGGCGAGCGTTATCGCCCTCCGTTTGACTACTTCTACAAGTCCATGGGCGACCAGACCGGTAAGTTGGTCGATGGCGGAACTCAGCATAAATGTTGGCGGATCACTCAAGCCGATTTCGTGACGACCGACAGCGGAACCGGCGCCGTGCATGAGGCTCCGGCTTTCGGTGAAGTCGACTATGAACTGTTGATGGCGGAGTTGGATCGCTTTGAGCCTGGCGAAGGCCCGGAGCTGATCTGCCCGATCCTTCCCAATGGAAAATTCAATGAACAGGTTCCTGACTTCGAAGGTATGTGGGTCAAGGAAGCGGACAAGCCGATCTTGCGAGCGCTCAAGGATGCCGGCTCGCTGTACTTGCAGGAGCAGTACGAGCACGAGTATCCGTTCTGCTGGCGAGCCGATGACGATCCGTTGATTCAGTATCCGCGTCGCAGTTGGTTCATCCGCACGACACAGTACAAAGACACGATGCTGGCCAACAACCAGGAAATCAACTGGATGCCGGACCACATCAAGGACGGTCGCTTCGGAAACTTTCTCGAAAGCAACGTCGACTGGGCGTTGTCGCGCGAACGTTACTGGGGCACGCCGTTGCCGATCTGGAAATGCGAATCCACCGGTCGTTACGATGCGGTTGGCTCCTATGATGAACTGCTGCAAAAGCCTGGCTTGAGCGGAACAGAAGTTTGGGAGTCCGCGAAAGCTGCCAATCCTGAACTGGTCGAGGACCTCAAAGTTCACAAGCCCTACATCGATGCGGTGACTTACGATTCGCCCTTCGAAGACGGTGCACGGATGAAGCGTGTGACCGAAGTCATCGACTGCTGGTACGACAGCGGCGCGATGCCGTTTGCTCAGTGGGGATATCCGCATCAGGGGAAAGAGGAATTCGAATCTCAGTTCCCGGCCGACTTCATTAGTGAAGCTCTCGACCAAACTCGCGGCTGGTTTTACTCGCAATTGGCAATCAGTTCTCTGCTGTTTGGTGACGACGAAGGCAGTGAAGCCAAAGTCGATTTCCCACATCCATTCAAAAACTGCATCGTGCTCGGCTTGATGTTGGCCGAAGGCAGCGTATGTGTGAAGTGCGGAAAACGTCATAGTTCAGACGCGAAAAAGTGCGAAGATTGCGGCTCAAAAGTCGTTCGCAAAACCGAAAAAATGTCGAAGCGACTGCGGAACTATCGTCCGCCGAACGAGATCTTCGACCTTTACGGTGCGGACGCGTTGCGTTGGTATTTCTTCGCCAATCAACCGCCGTGGACGTCAATCATCTACAGCGAACGGGCGATCAAGGAAAGCATTCCCGAATTCCTGCTGCGGATGTGGAACGTGTACAGTTTCTTCACGCTCTACGCCGGCATCGATGGCTTTGATCCATCGTCCGTGACTTCGCCGGGCGAACTCGGACATGAAGACCTGGCTTCCGGCGAAGGGTTTCGACCCGTCGGTGAACGTAGTGAGCTTGATCGTTGGATCATCAGCGAGCTGAATCGTACGATCGCTGAAGTCACCAGCGCGATGGACGCTTACGACAACTACGGAGCCGCTCGTTCGTTGAATCATTTCGTCGACGTGTTGAGTAACTGGTACGTGCGTCGCAGCCGTGACCGTTTTTGGGCCAAGGACACGAAGGATCCGAACAAGCTGGATGCGTATTGGACGCTGTACGAATGTCTGGCGGCGCTGGCCAAATTGAATGCTCCATTTGTGCCTTTCATCACGGAAACCATTTGGCAGAATTTGACTCAGTCGTTCCGTGACAAAGGTGCCGAAGTTCCGCTGAGCGTTCACTTGTGTGACTATCCTGTTGCCGACGATTCGCTCTACGACGAAGACCTTTCGCGCCGCATGGAACTACTGCGGCAGATTGCGTCGCTTGGTTTGTCGGCCCGGATGAATGCGAAATTGAAAGTGCGTCAGCCGCTGTCGGGCGTGACGGTGGTGCTGACTTCTGATCAGGATCAAGCCTGGTTGGAGCAGCATGCGGAGCTTTTGAAGACCGAGCTGAACGTACGTGACGTGACGTTTACACTCGACGCGGACGAATACGTGACCTATCAGGTCGTGCCGAACTTCAAGGCACTTGGCCCGCGGGTCGGCAGGCTGATGCCGAAAGTAAAAAAGGCGTTTGGTGAAGCAGATGGCGGTGAGATGTTGGCTGCTTTGACGGCCGACGGCAAGGCTTCGATTGACGTCGAGGGCGAATCGATCGAGCTGACCAACGACGATGTCGAAGTTCGTTTGCAAGCCAAAGAAGGCTGGGCGGCGGCACAGGGTGCTGGCGTGGTGGTCGTGCTGGCGACCGAGCTTACGCCTGATCTGATTCGGGCTGGTATGGCTCGCGATCTTGTGCGTCTGGTTCAGGATCAACGCAAAGCAAACGATTACGAGCGAACTGATCGGATTGCTTTGGTGATCTGCACCGACGACGATGATTTCAAAAAGGCGATCGAGGAGAACCGTGATTACCTCTGCGGTGAGACTTTGGCGGAGACGCTGGAAGTGAAATCTCTCGCCGACGCAGGATCGGATTTCGTCGAAAAATCGATTGGGGAAGTCATTGTGAAACTGGGTCTCGCAGTGGCAAAATCCTGATGCCGCGACCGATCAAAATCGCAGTTCTGATTTCTGGCGGCGGCACCACGCTGAAAAATCTCATTGTGCGAATCGATGCAGGTTCGCTCGATGCCGAGATTGCGTTGGTCGTTTCCAATAACCCTGACGCAAAGGGACTCAATTTCGCACGTGAGGCATCGATTGACTCAAAAGTCATCTCTCACAAGGAGTTTGACGGTCGGCATTCGTTCAGCGAAGCGATTTTCGATGCACTGCGAGCCAGCGGCGCCGAACTGATCGTGATGGGTGGCTTTCTGCGACAGCTTTCCATTCCTGACGATTTTGAAAACCGGATCATCAACATTCACCCCAGCCTGATTCCGGCGTTTTGCGGCAAAGGCAACTATGGGTCTCGTGTTCATCAAGGCGTCTTGGACTATGGCTGTAAGCTAACCGGATGCACGGTGCACTTCGTTGACGACGACTACGATCATGGCCCGATCATCGCCCAGGCTTCGGTGCCGGTGGAAAGCGGAGACGACGTAAAGTCGCTTGCAGCACGGGTTTTTGCGGCCGAATGTGAATTGCTGCCCAGCGTCATCAACCGAATCGCAAATGGCGACGTATCTGTTGCCGGTCGCATTGTTTCGGTGCGTTAATACGTTAATTTTGCAACTGGGCAAGTGCCTGTTCTGTTAGCCGTTTGCTGTAACGGTGAATTTTCCAGTGTCCTGGCGACCAGCCCGCAAGAAAGCGATGAAAGTCGGCCCACGCAAACGCATAAAGTGAACGCCACTCTTCTTCGATCGCGTCAAACAGACTTTTGTCGTCGACCGCCAAACTCAGATAGTCAAAATACGTTTGCAGTAAATCAGATTCTTGCGATTCACATTCCGAGTCCGAGAAACAGCTGCTGATGAAATAGGCGAAATCCTTCATACCGCACCCGCCACCGACGTACTGAAAATCGACCACCGCAACGTCGTCAGATTCGGAAAAGCAGAAGTTCGCCAATTTCGCATCGCCGTGAACGATGGTTTGAAACCTGGCGGAGTTCAATTTCTGATCGATCGAAGCAGCTGAGTTTTTCAAAACACCACCGGGCATCGAATCGTACTCATCCGGTCGCGTGTCCAGATGCCAATAGGTGCCGGTTGGCCAAAGTCCATGTTCGATGGCCGAGATTTGCGAGTTGGGAATCCGCGTGTCGAAAAGAAACGAAGCATGCAAATTCGCCAACCAACGCAGACAGGAATTAAGCTGCCTCTCATTGACGCCGCTGCTACGAATGGGAAATCCGGCCTTGTCGAGATCTTCCAGAACAAACAGCCAACGATTCTCCACCGCTTCGCTGGCGATCAGGTTTGCCATGCGGCAGCGTTCGCGACATTCCGATGAGGCACCGTTGTACCACGCCCGCTCGTTCGCGTATGAACTCAGCTTGCGTTGATGTGACACATCGCTTTCCCAGCCGTACTTATGGGACCGATCTTCGGGTGGCGAAACGAACTTCACTACCACGGTTTCGTTTTGCGGAACCAGATGCAGTCGAACGATCTCTCCGTAGCCGCTCCAGAGCGATTGAATCGACTCGACGATCTCAACCGATTCGGCGCCGCAGAGTTTGGCAATTTGATCGGTTGGCAATTCGCAGTTCATCAGAGCATCATAGCGACGATGCCATTTTTAGTTCAACAGGTCCTGGAACTCAGGCTGGTCGACAAACTGCTGTAGAACTTCTTCAAGCGAAACCCGCTCAGCCAGCTCTGGCCGACGAGCGATGCTGTGCGTCAACGCCGACAGGCACTCTTTTCGATTGCCCAACTGAGCATGGGCGCAGGCCAGATTCCACCAGGCAAGTTCTTTCGACGGATCGAGTTCGATAGCTTTTTGGCTGCACTCAATCGCGGCATCCGACTGTCCCAGTTGATAATGGAAGCTGCCCAAGTTCAGCCACATTCTGGCATGGGTTGGGAAATGCGTCAGCGACTCATTCGTCAGACGGATTGCCTCTCCGATTCGCCCGGCCTGGCTCAGTTCGACAGCCAGATTGACCAGCATCGCTTCACTATCGGGTTTGATCGTCAAAGCATATTTCAGAACGTGGACAGCTTTTTCGTGCTTTCCAAGCTTTCCCAACATCAGAGCACGGTTGTGGAGCGCGTCGATGTGCTCACTATCCATCTGGATGACGCGATCGAAGTGTTCGAGTGCGGTCTCATAGTCACCAAGCTGAGCGAAAAAGTGGCCGTAGCAATTCCATGCTTCGGCGTTGTTAGCTGAGAGTGCGACGACTTTCTCCTGAAAGTTGATCGCTTCCAAAAAGGAGCCTTCTTCAGACAGCGAATTCGCGATCGCTTCCAGCCCCGAAACGTAGTAGGTCGAGTCAGCCGGAATTCGAAGCATCTCGTTGCGTCCTTCGGCAAGCAAACCGTGTTTCAATAGCAAGCAGGCATAGTTGAATCGGCCACATTCAAATCGTGGACTCAGGTCCAGTCCTTTTTCGGACAGCTCCATCGCTCGTTCCGCAATCGGTTCAATCGTTGCGAGTTCGAAATAGGCGGAAGCGCATAACGGATCTTCCAGGATGACAATCTCGTACCACGCCCGGGCACGTTCATGATAGCCAAGGTTGTAGCAGAGTCGGGCCAGATCGAGTTTTGTATTGATGTCACGCGGGAAATTCCTCACGTGCCGTTCCAGCGGTTCGATTAAATTTTCTGGATCGTGTTCATGCCGGTTAAACGCATCGATCAGATCGATGGTTGAATTCAGCCGTTCGATGAACTCGACTTCGAATGGCTCAGCCTTGCTCAGTTCGCGAATTGCGTATGGATTCAGGATTTGATCCTGCGAAACGTTTTCGAAGTTTGGAAGAAACTCCTCCAGGACTCTCGATAGAACGTCATCGCCCGGGCTTCGTCGCAACGCCTGCTGCAGCAGATCGTGAGCCTCGCGGGTTTCTCCCAGCGACATCAGACATAGAGATTTGATTGCCTGAAGTTCACTGTCTTCCGGGAAAAAGTCCTCCGCAATGAAGACTTCTTCCAGCGCATTTTCGCAACAGTCTTCGGCGGCAACCTTTTGGATCAGCGTCAGCCAAAGGTCGAGTTCCAACGGGTTGTTCTGGACAGATTCTTGTAACGCTTCAATTGGCATGTCGAAATAGAATGACATGTAGCCCTCGGGTCGAAAGGAAATTGGGTCGGAAAAGCGTAGGATTTTCCGAGTTTCCTGGTTCGACAGAGGTCGAAAGACGACCTGAGAATGGGCACCGGCCAGTGCGTTTGCGCGGTTGTAGCGATTGAGAAAGGGCGACGCGGAATCGTGGCGGTCGCCCCTATGCGTTGGCTACTGGATGGTCGCCGCGTCTCGAGCGAACGACTCCAGTTTGTCGTGTACGATGAAGTGGTTCGCAATCATCGTCGTTAGCTGCGACAGGTAGAACGCTTCAAATTCGCGTTCGCTGGTTTGGATTGCCGGTCGACCGTGTTTGGGGAACACGAAATGCTGCGGCGTCGCGCTGTATGGGACTTGTCCGTCTTTTTCGATGTCGTAGACCGTCACCGTGACGTCTGAACGACCTTTGAACAGAGTGGATCCTTCTGTCAGCGAGTATGAACCGATTTCGATGGCCACGACCATGTCGGCTTCGACGCCTTTTCCCAGTTCCACGTATTCAGTTTCGTTCCAGCCATGGCTGTCGCGCCAGTTTTCAATTCTGGCCGGAGCAATGATTTGGCTTTCGTCCTTGAGTCCATTCGCAAGCAGAATCCCGACGGCCTGTTCGACGGTGTAGGTCAGCGTATCGGGTCCGTAGGCCGAAGCATCGCTAACGCAGACTACAGCAACTCGTTTTCCGTTGAGCCCCTCGTAAGCAGGTTGGACGTCGTGACCCTTGACGGTGTAAATCAACTGCGCCAAGGCTCCGACGCAACCGGGCGTTGTCAGCAAACAGGCGGCTAGCACGCACGCGAGAAAGCATCGAGACAGGTTGTTGGATTGAAGTTTCGGCATCGAGTCGTTCCACCTTGGATTTCAGATTTGACGGCGAAGCGTAGAAGAAAGCAGCCACGTACGCAACGTCGAATATGCTGGCAAACATGGCGTCGCAGCACCATTTCGACAGCGGCCATTCCGTGGATCGGTGGAGTCCAGAAAATCGCGATTTTGACGACGCAGATCGCGTCTGAAGAAAAAGAATGGAGTTTGACGCTCTGTTGGTCGGAACGACTGTGACGCGCTATTCATCCATGCCGTCAGCCAACCGATCGGCGTCGGCTTCGGTAATTTTGATACGGCGGATTCCGCTGGACCGTCCTGTTTTCGGCTCCACTTCGATGACGACACCAGAAAGCTGAACGTTTTCCTTTGCCACGTCAAACGGAATCGGGCGGAACGTCAATGTTGCTTCCATGACCCGATCGATTCGACGACCAAGAATGCTTTCATGTGGTCCCGACATGCCAACATCGCTGATGTAGGCCGTGCCTCCAGGCAATAACTGCTCATCCGCAGTCGTCACGTGAGTATGGGTTCCGCAAACAGCGGTAACCTTGCCATCGAGAAATCGGCCCATTAGCTGCTTGTCACTGGTGGCTTCGGCGTGGAAGTCGCAGAATCGAATTTTGACATCTTCCGGGATCTCGGCCAGCGTCCTTTCCACTGCCGTGAACGGGCAATCGACAGGCTTCATGAACACGCGTCCCATCGCGCTGAACACGGCGACTTTTCGTCCTGTCGCGGACTTGACCACGACCCAGTTCTTTCCTGGAGCATCCGCAGGATAATTGCAGGGCTTTACGATATTGTCACGCGTCACAAGCGTGTCGATGATGTCTTTCTTCCGATAGATATGATCGCCAAGCGTGATGCAATCGATCTCGGCTTTGCAGAGCCGTTTGTAAATCGAGGGCGAAATACCTGATCCCTTGTCAGCGTTTTCCGCATTGGCGATCACGATGTCGATCGAAGACTCACGCCGCCACGCGGGGATGGTTTCACAAACCAAATCGACGCCAGGTTTTCCTACGATGTCGCCGAGAAACAGGATACGCATTACAAGCTTTCAGTTGCCACCGGTGCGAGGTGGAATGAGTGTGGGGTGGGAGAAGCGAACATCGTAACCGCAGCTATCGATTCATGGAACGCGTGATCGTCAGAGCGAAACAGGCTTCACAGTTCGAGCTATTTCGCCAACTCGGTAAAACGCGATTCGCGGATCACGACGACTTTGATCTCGCCGGGAAACGAGAGTTGTTCCTGATAGGCGTGAGCAATGTCGCGGCAGATCTTGGCTGCTTTTTCGTCCGACACGTCCTTCGAAGCGACCACAACGCGGACCTCTCGACCGGCCTGAACCGCGTAGGCTCGGCGAACGCCATTGAATTCGATTGCCAAAGACTCCAGCTCTTCCATCCGTTTCACGTATCGATCAAGCGACTCCCGGCGTGCTCCCGGCCGCGACGCACTGCAGGCATCGGCCGTCGCGACGATCACCGTATACGGATGTTCAACGAGTATCTGGTCGTGGTGTCCGAGCGCGGCGTGAACGACTTCTGGTGACTCCCCTGCCCGCTTCAGCATGTCGGCGCCGACTTTCGGATGTCCGCCTTCGATCTCATGGTCTGCAGCTTTGCCGATATCGTGCAGCAACCCTGCTCGCCGAGCCAGATCCGCATCCAGGCCCATCATCTCTGCCAGCATGCCGGACAGGAAAGCGACTTCGATGCTGTGCCGCAAAACGTTTTGGCTGTAGCTGGTCCGGTAGTGCAGTCGCCCGAGCATTTCGATGATGCGATCATTGATACCGTGGATGTTGACTTCCTCAAGCGCTTCGCGTCCCTTTTGCAAGATGATCTGGTCGATCTCCGCTTGAGTTTCCCGCGTCACCTCTTCGATTCTGGTTGGGTGAATCCGTCCGTCCCCGATCAGCTTCTCCAGCGATAATTTCGCGACCTCGCGGCGGACCGGATCAAATCCGCTGATGATCACCACGCCAGGCGTATCGTCGATGATTACATCGATGCCCGTTTCCTGCTCAAAGGCCCGAATGTTACGGCCTTCGCGTCCGATGATGCGGCCTTTCATTTCATCGTTGGGGATGTCGATCGTGCTGGTCGTCAGATTCGCCGTGTGGTCCGAAGCAAGCCGTTGCATCGTCATTGTCAGAATGTCACGCGACTTTTGCTGGCAGATCTCCTCCATCTGTTTTTCGTGCCGGAGAATCCTGCCTCCGACTTCGTCAGCAAGTTCGTCTTCGAGCAGTTTCAAAAGTCGCGTCGAAGCGTCCTCCTTGCTCAGCCCTGTGACTTCGTGCAGCTTCTTGCGTTGTTTCTCCAGCACTTCAATGATGTCATTTTCATGCTGTGCGATTTGCTCCAGCTTGATCTTCAATCGACTTTGCGACGCCGCAACGATGGCTTCCTGCTTGTTCAGATCAATTGATTTCTGTTCCAGCGTCGAATCAAGTTTGTCCAGCTTTCGCTCTCTCTGGTGCAATTCGTCGCGAGAGTGTTTCAGCTCCTTTTCCAGTTCCTTCTGCTTCTCCAGCTCCATCTGGCGAATGGTGACATCGGCCTCCTTGAGCATGTTTTTCGACTGCCGATCGGCGTCATCGAGAATGGCTTTCGAGCGGTTTCGAGCTCCGCCGGGCGCAAGCAGCGTCCAGGCAACGCCAGCGACAGCGGCGACCAGGAATCCAATTGTGAACCAGAAATAATCCATAGCTCCCTGCTCCAAACTGTTGGAACGGTGCCCATGGACCGGAGAAATCTTTCGCGTAACTAGCGACGCCGTTGGTCGTCCGAAGGAGCGTCAGAAGGGCAACCTCGCTTCTGACCATTGGCGGTTATTTGACGGTGTCTATTATCCTGGGTCTTCCCTCGTTTTCCGGGTCTGAATTGACTCCAATCGGAAATTGCGATGACTCGCAGCGTAGGCCAGCCAGAAATGCGGACCTCAAGGGTGACTCGATACCAACCCAACCTGTCATGGCCAATGGCGTAATCTCGCAGTTGCTGTCTCGAACCTGATCGCGGAACGGTCGCCAAGGGAATGGCAGTCAAATGCAACAATTGCGGAAACAGCCCAAGAACAAGGCTCAACAACATACGAACTAAATCCATGCTTGTTTTGCCGAAAAGGGGGCCAATGAAAGTTGGGGTTACCAACTACGTTTTTTGATTTCAACCGACTCACGGAGTGCACCGCAGTGTCGTCGATAGTGACAGGTATCGTCCCAAAGGACCACTCCTGTCAAATTCCATAGTAGCATAACGTCCATAAAACTCAATTGTTTCCCATACCGTTTTCCAGCGGCCAGAACCAATCGCTTCGTGAATTGTCGTTTCCTATAGAGGTTTTCCCCACTCCAATCAATGACAGACAATCACAGGACTCGAATGATTGAACAGATTCAGATCGCCTGGCCATGTGAGCGATGGCTTCAGTTCAACGTGCTCGTTGCAGTTTCTGGCGGAGCGGACAGTGTGGCATTGTTGAGAGCACTGCATGCAATCGGATTGGCAAACGCCCCCAGCCCTGGTTCGCTGGTCGTGGCCCATTTTAATCACGGCCTGCGCGGGGCGGAATCTGATGGTGACGCTGATTTCGTAAGGCAGCTTACCGATCAGCTGGGTTTGAAGTTTTGCTGCGGGCATGCGGACCCTGATTGCGGTGCGAGCGGAGAAAGTGAACTGAGGAATCAGCGCTACGAGTTTTTGGTCCGAACGGCGCGCAAGACCAACTGTCGCTACATTGCGACGGCTCACCATCGCGACGATCAAGTCGAAACTGTGTTGTTTCGGCTCTTTCGCGGCACCGGAGTTAGGGGCCTGGCTGGGATCCCACCCTTTCGAGTTGTCGATGAATCTCTCACGATCGTGCGGCCGATGTTGGAAGTTAGCAGAGACGAACTTGAGCAGGCGCTGCGATCGTGGAATCAGCCGTGGCGAACGGACGCCACGAATCAGAATTCTGAGTACAGTCGAAACTTCATTCGCAACGACGTTTTTCCGATGCTACGCGAGCGTTTCGGATCGGTCGATGATTCGGTAGTGCGATTAGCGAATCAGGCCGCCGAACAGCATGCTTTCCTGGTCGATCAGACCTTGGGGCTGTTCAAGGCCGTGACGCTCCACGCGGACAGTGCGGAGATCGATTGCCAGCAGCTAGAGCGGTGCCCTGCGGTTCTGCTTCGAGAACTGTTCATGCAAATCTTCCGCCATCAATCATGGCCGATTTCACAGCTTGGCTTTCGCGAGCTCGATCGATTGGCACAACTGGTTTTGGACCAATCGAATGTGCCGCTGTTCCAGCTCCCGGGAGCGATTGGCTGTGAGAAAGTTGACGGCACAATTCGACTGAGCCAATAAAAAACGCAGCAACCAAATTTGATTGCTGCGTCTGATCAATCTGCAAGTTTGCCCAAGCTAGTGAGCCGCCGGTTTTCCATCGAGAGTTGCTGGTTTATAGCCGCCCTTTGATTTGAAGTATCCGATCAGGATCAGGTAGCAGACCAACATGATGAATGGGAACACGCACATTTTGGCGAGTGCACCTTGCTTGGCCGCGTCAATGGTTTGCTGAACTTCTTCCGAGTTCTCAAGTTCGCTAACGCTGTTCGCATCGACGGCCTTGTACTCTCCAAGGAACCATGTGTTTTCCTTTTCTACCTTGCTGACAACCGCCGAATGCTGCTCGTTCAAAGCGGCGATCGCCGAATCTTCCTGCATTTTTCCGATCATGGGACCGCCGATAATACCAACGGTCAGCATGCCGATTCCAGCGATGGCGTTCAGCGTCAATGCTCCGCCTTTCGGGAACTGCTCGGCAACCACGCCCAGCATCGTTGGCCAAAAGTAGGTCTTGGCAACACCGTACAAAGTCGCCGCGGCAAAAATTGCCAGTGCTGTTGTTGTCATCGAGAGCGAGTAAAGTCCGACGATCGCCAATGCAGAACACGCGGCGAGCAACCCGAGCGGGGTGAGTGCTTTAATGACGGGACCAGCAAAGAATCGCAAAATCATCATGATCAAAGAAGTGTAAATCAGAACCCACAAAGCGTTGCCGCCGAGGGCTTCCATAGGCTTCTCCATCAGACCGCCAATTGCACCGTCTGTTCCCAATTCCGTTGTTGCCAGTGGCATCATGATCAGGCAAAGGAAGATCATCAACGGACGGCCAAGTGACTGACAGTAAATTCCGTATGCGACAACCGCGGCGAGAATCAGACCGTACACGACGTAGTCATTGAGAGCGAATACGTTTCCGATCTCGCGGAAGATCATGAAGGCAGCGATGGCCGCGCCAATGACTCCGAACTCAGCAAGCATTTCCTTGTAAGTTGCACCGCCGGCAACACGTTCGCTGACAGGAAACTTGGCTCCGATCAGCATGACCAGGTAAATAACTGCCGGGATGGCGATAATGTAGATCAACAGACGCCAGTCGGCTTCGGCGTAGCTGCCCAGTCCAAGCGTGATCAAACCACCAAGGACGAGTCCGCCAGGCCAACCCGCGTGAAGGATGTTCAGCCATTTCGTTTTCTCTTTCGAGTACATCGTGGCGACCACCGGGTTGATAAAGGCTTCCACAGTTCCATTGCCCAAACCGAGGATGATCGAACCGATGGTGAGAAGATTCAGGCCACTTTTCTGTGCGGCGAGAAGTTCTTCACCCGAAAGCCCGTCGGCTTTTACTGTGCTGTAAGCCATCAGTGCCAAGGCGGCATAAGCGGCGTAGCAAACAAAGCTGAAAACCATCGCGATGCGATAGCCGATTTTGTCAATGATCAGACTGAAGAGAATGATGCTGATCGCAAACGGCCAGATGCCGGCTCCAAAAAGTTCCTGAGCCTGAACTTTGTCGATGCCAAAGTCGGCGGGCCACATGGAGGCCGTGTTGATCATAAATGATCGTGAAATGAACGCGAAGGCGGTCGTGATCAGTGCGATCCAACAGCCCCAAAACATCAACTGGCTTGGACGTTGTTCGCTCTCTGAAATGGAGGTGGCGGTGCTCATGAATTTTCCGTGGGTTGGCAAAAACCGATAGAATCGTGTGGACAATACCGCACCAGAATAGTTGAGCTGCGGACAATTTTCCATCACTGGTTCGGAAAGATTGAGCTTTGTCTTTTCCTTTGGCTGAACAGTCGATTTGTTCGACCTATTTTAACGCGTCGCGTACAAAATCCGCCCTCGAAGCGTCAAACTTTAGAGCTTGGCATAATGAACCTGACCAGGCAGCTCCGTTTTAAAAACGAGGACAAGCGATGAGCCGTACGATCATTGGTGCCGCGGAAATTGTGCTGAGCGTCAGCGACCTGCCGAAGATGCGAGAGTTCTACGTCAGCGTGCTGGGATTTCCGATTCACGGCGAGGCGTGCTCGACTGGTGAAGGCGTGGTCGACGCTGATTCCAATTCTGATTCCGGTTTCGAAGCCACGATAACGTTTCTGACAATCTCGGAAACGGATACACCGTTGGGAAGAAATGGGCATCCGCAGATACTCGCGTTGATTGACTATCGGCGGCACTTTCTGGCCAAAGGACGTTTTGACGGGCACGACGTGAGACGGTCGACGCTAAACCATCTGGCTTTCGAAATCTTGCCTGGCGACTACGATTCAGAGTTTGAGCGATTGAGTGAGCTTGGCTTGAATCCGACCAAAACAGTTTTCGCAAACCTCAACGCCAAAGCGATCTTCTTCAAGGACCCGGAAGGCAATGTTTTGGAACTGATCTGCCATGATGCTGACGGTTTGCAGCAGCCGGATTAATATCGACGTCGACGACGGTTTGTAGGCGAATTGCATCCCAGTCGTCATTTTATGGCCAGAGCCAGAGCGACTTCAGTGTCGCGATCAACAGCAACATCGTTGCTGTGCCAAGTATGATTGCCAGCGGATAGGGGGCGTACTCGAACAAACCGGGTGCGCTTTCGGGCTGCGATATTGATTGATACGGTCGATCGCCAGAGTGTTTTAAATTGGGGGCAGGCCAACGTTTGCCTCGGTTGCTTGCAAATTCGCCTGATGCATTTTTCATGATGGGTTCCTCATAGAGACAGAATTCAGAGACGCCCGTTGACATGCTCCCCCACATTTAAAGACGGCAAGGGTGTGGAAAATAGGACATGGAAAACCGAAATCGACAGAAAGTTGCCGACAATCTCCCCATCGCAAGACTGTGTGGTCGCTTAATCTTCGTCCATCCAGAGCTTTGTTTCGAAACGTCCGGACGAATCTGCGGCACCACGAGCCATCGAGTCCGTCGAAGATTGCAAAGAAATTTTGCCGCTGCGATCGACCGCGATCAATCCGCCGTCCTCAGGATCAAGGACTTTGGTCAGACAGTGCTCCAGCGCCGAATCGATTTCGAGGTTCCCGATCTCCATGAGCATCGCGACCCGTGCGGCAATGCTGTGCCGAATGTATTGCTCGCCGATTCCGGTTCCGCTAACGGCAACGGTGTCGTTGGCATAAGTTCCAGCTCCGATGATTGGAGAATCTCCAACGCGTCCACCAAGCTTCGCAGTCAGGCCTCCAGTACTGGTTGCCGCAGCGAGATTGCCGTGTTGGTCCAGAGCGACGCAGCCGACGGTGCTGCCGCCTGATTCCCTGGTTTGCAAAGACTCGGAAGCTTCGGCATTCAGGCTCCCGTCATCATGGCCGTTCGACGAAGCGCTTGACGACGAAGCGCCTGATTCAGGAAGTTCATAGCCTGGCGTGTCCAATGGCTTCAAGCCGATCTTGATTCGTTTCTTGTTGAGCATCGCGAACCGCCGTGGCGTGTAAAAATGATGTTGGTGTACCATTTCGCAACCGTTTTCTTTGGCGAATTGATCGGCCTCCGGTCCACAGAGCAGTACATGTGGAGTGTTTTCCATCACCAGTCTGGCCGCCGAAATCGGACTGCGAGTGTTCTTGACCATCGCGACCGCGCCACACTTTAACGTTGAACCGTCCATGATCGAGGCGTCGAGTTCATGCATGCCGACACGATTGAAGACGGCTCCTCTACCCGCGTTAAACAGTTCGCAATTTTCCAATTCGATCACGGTCGCCTGAACCGCGTCCAGGGAAGTGCCGCCTTCGGCCAGAATCTTTTTGCCGACGTTCAGAGCATTCGCCAGTGCTTTCTTGAATGCAGCTTTCTTTTCCTCGGGCATATCCCGGTCGAGACTTCCCGCGCCGCCATGAATCGCAATTGCCCATTGTTCAGTCGGTTCGTGATTCGCCGTTTTCGCAGGCTCCTGGCCGTGAACGTTACAGGCGAAAAGACCAAGGATCAGAAATGCGGCGGCAAGCGTACGCGTCATCATTGAAGGCTCCAGTGAGAGTTGTCTGATTCGTTTCTTATCGGATTCGTTTGCCCAGAATCACCGCTCCGGTTGCGATCACAACGCCAGCGGTTCGCAGAACCTTTCTGACTTGCGGACTGAGTTTTGCTTTGACCAATTCGCCCTGTGAGTGCCTTTCGGCGAAAGTCTCGCAGTTGTTAAAGATCAGGTCATAACCCGGTTTTCCGTCGTCCGCGAGTTTTTCAGCGACTTCTGCGATCGCGCTCTGGGCAACTTCGGCGTTCGACCGAGTCCCGGCGTTTGGCGCGACCGTCAAAAGAGCCAGATACTTGCTATTGTCCGTGAACCACTGTTCCATCGGCACGACGCGATGACCAAACTTTCGTGATAGCTCGGCAACCAACAGTTGCCCGGTAACTCGATGGACTCCGACTACGATCGCGTGATGTTTCGGCCCCAGTTTTCCCAACGCGGTGAACGGGATCGTAAGACGGGCTCCGGAGAGTTCGTGTTCGGTGATGATGATCTGTTTCATTTTTCGTTGTGCGTGAACCACGCATTCCTGACTAGATTCCTCAGCCACCGCCGCCGGAACCGCATTGCGGCAGAGCACATCCGCCTCCGGGAACTGGCGGTCCGCAAGTTTGCGACCCCGATCCGGCTTTCGGAGCAGCGATAATGCTCAGCTGGCGCTCGACTTTACTGCTCTCGCATTTTGGGCAACTGGCTTTCGCGTCGCCTTCAATCAGAAACTCGAATTCCGATTCGCACTTTCGGCATTGATACTCGTATATTGGCATTTCCGTCCAGTCTGTTTTCCGTCTCACTCCAAAGAACACCCGCAATGTTACTCAGTTGCCAACAATGTCGCCAGTTCGACAAAATTGCGATCGAAGATTATGGCATTCCCGGAATTGCACTTATGGAAAACGCCGGCGCGGGTTGCGTCCGCGAGATTTTGCAACGGAAGATGCAACGGCCTACCGTGATCCTCTGCGGAGGCGGAAATAACGGTGGCGACGGATTCGTGATCGCTCGCCATCTCGCGAATTCGGGCGTTGAAGTCGCGGTCTTGTTGCTAACGGATTCTGCAGGGCTGTCTGGCGACGCGAAAGTTAATTTTGAAGTTTTGAAAAAGATGGACACTTCGATAACTCAGTGCGATTCCGACTGGAGCGTTGACGCGTTCAAGTCAGCGATGTCGAAGCGATCAGATTGCCTGGTCATTGATGCAATGCTCGGAACGGGAGCGACCGGAGAATTGCGGGCCCCATTTGCCAACGCTGTCGTTGCGGCAAACGAGCTTTCAGCGATCCGGGTAGCCATCGATATTCCAACGGGACTCGACGGGGACACTGGCCAGAGTAACCTCGCGTTTAAGGCAAACGTTACGTGTACTTTCGTAGCGATGAAAAACGGATTCGGCAGTCTCGAAGCGAAAGCATGGCTTGGGGAGGTTGTCGTGATCGACATCGGTGCCCCGCATCAGATTTTTGAACGAGTTCAATAGAGTGGCACGATCACGACATCAGTTTTTCACGAAGCCAGTCGATCGCGTCGAGATATTCGGCTTCCTGATGTTCCGGGATTGGGTCGTCGTGGTCGGCGCCTTCGATGATGAACTGTTTTATTTCACCAAGGTAAGTGTCTTTGATTTCGTTTTGGTATTGAATCGGAACGACGCGGTCTTTTTCTGACGTTAACAGCAACGCAGGGCATTTTGCCAATGCGGCGTTTGTGAGCGATGAAAGTTCGGTGGGAATCTGGTCCGCGATGACTTTGGACATGCCAAAGTTCCACCACGTGTAGCGTGGGCGACTCGAAATCAACCGAGCAACTGGCGGAGGGTTACGAAGCAGTATTGCGTCGATGTCTTTCCAAATCGAAAGGTACAACGCAGAAATGCAGCCCAGACTATTGCCGATCGCAAGCTTCTTCTCTTCCGGGTAACGTCGTCGGATAAACTCCCAATAGCGTTCCAGTGTCGGAACAAAATTCTGAATCGACGCCGGCCCGGTACTGCCGCCGTAGCCTCGATGGTTTAGCGTCCAGACCTCTGCAGCCGCAAAAGGAGATTCCGTTTCTCGACGGCTCGTCGTGCCGTCAATGATCAGATCGCAGGGATGGGCGGAAGCGCGTTCTGCGCGGCCACCTGTGCCAGGAATCTTCAGCGCGACTAGTCGTTGCGTCGGCGGTGTTGCATCGAAATCGCCCCATGTGGAAACCCAGGCTTCGATTTCGACGCCATCTGCAGAGTGCACGACCTCGCGTCGATTCGAACCACTATCGACAGGATCGGTCGAAGGAAGCAGGACCAGTCGATCGGCAATTTTGGAGAGAAGCGACATTGTATTACGCTTCGGGAGGAGTTTCCGGAGGCACCGCCGAAGTCTGAACGGGCTTTTTCCATTTCATGGCAGCGCGTTGCAGCGGTTCGATCCGCAAGACGACTTCTCCATCCTGAAAAATTCGCACCGTGCCACTGGATTGGCTGACCACGACTGCGATGGCTTTCGTGTTCTTGCTGATCGCGGCGCCTGCGAAATGGCGGGAACCGAGGCCCTTGGTCATCGTAATCTCAACCGGAGGCGTGTCGATGATTCGGGCCGACGCTTCGACGGTTCCGTCTGCGGAAACGATGAACATTCCATCGAGTTGAGCGACTTCCTTGATGCCTTCTCGAGTCTTCCCGTCGTGCAAACTGCGATCTTTTCGGTTGTATCCTTTTACCGAGTCGTAACCGCCAGGCCGGCTTTGTTCCAGCACCTTGCGATGATCGCCCACAACAAACATCGTGCCAATCGGTTTGCCTTCACGTCCTTCCCGGCCAATCGCAACGGCCAGGTCGACGACGACTTTAAGAGTTTCCAAAGGGACGTTCGTTTTGAGTTGGCGAAGGTCACGAGCGGTCAGGCGACCCAGCTTTTCCGTCAGGCTGAATGCTGTGATCGTGTCGACAGCGTCCCCGTCACCGCTGGAATCAAAAAGAGCGATCAGTTTTGAGCCGCTTTTCATGTGGGCTTCGGCGACACTCGCCAAAACAGCTTGGGCCAGTTGGTCTCGGGGGTCGATGATTGGCGATTCGAGCAACACCGACTTGACTTCGGCTTCGATCGCGGACTGATAGACCTGTTCCGAGTGGGTCGCCACGACCAGGACTTCGAGGTTGGCCGTCTTTTTGGATAGCCGAGCCCAGTTGAGTTCACGCTCAAGTAGGACCAGCAGCGCGTCAGAATCGGTCGCTTTGGCCAGTTTCTGTGAGGCGTCGACGAAGGCGAAAAAGTTTTTCTGTTCCTTCGCGGGTAACATTCGTAAGCGGCCTGTAGGTGAGGTGCCAATGCGGACACACAGATACTTCTGCGAGACGATAATTTAAAGCCGGGTGCTGCTTTTTACAACCGCTCCAAAGTGTGAACGGTCAGAGCTCGCGCGCATTCGTCGTGGACGAATACCTAACCGCGGGCCTATCGGAAGGTTCCGCCAGAAGGTTCCTTTGCGATCTGGGGCTCTTCGTTGCTGCCCGGAATCGTCTGCGCGTCGGCACCAGGAGCGACTTGCCGGACATAGTTTTGCCAGGCGGCGACGTCTCGTCCGATTGACTGTTGCCCCGTCGCCCGCATCAATGACTCCGTCGCGCTGATTTGCAACGCAGGATTTCGGTCTTCGAGTGCCAGAGCCAGTGCTCGAACTGACGTCTGGCCCTGAAAATTACCCAAGGCTCGCGTCGCCGCGATTCGGACGTCGTCGTCGGTGTCGTTGGCGAGGATTTCCTGTAGCTGATAGATCGAGTCCTGCCCAGGGATACGCTTGAGGGCTTCAACGGTCGCGATGCGAATATCCGAGGAGGGGTCGCTGGCGGCGATGGCGAGAGTGTCGGCGGTCTTCGGGCAATCGAGGGACGTGATTAGCTTGAGCGCATGCAGACGAAGTAGCAAAATTGGGTCGCGTAGGATGACTTCGGAGAGCTTTTGTGCGACTTCCTGTTGCGATTCGACAGTTCCACCAGCAACTGACGCGACAGCTTCAGTCATTCGTTTTTTGCGAGCAAAAAGTGTGTCTGCGATCTGCTCTTCGGCCTCCCATTTTTTGCGAACCCAGGGAGCATATTTGCCTGTTCGCCAAAACTGGCCTTCAGCACAGCCAAACAGGCTCAACGAAAAGACTGCGAGCAGTGTCACCGATGCGAGGCGGTAGCTGGATTGAAGTCGCACCACGGGAATACCTGAAAATTGAATTGCGAAACTCGCTGCGACGGTAGCAAATCATGCAGTACATGAAAACGCGAATGGATTTGAAAGCGAAAGTGCTGGCATTCAGGTGTGGACACAAAAAAAGCCCCGCTGAAAAGCAGGGCTTGGTGATCTTGAGACAGCGGGGCTGACTCGATTTTGATTCAAACTAGCTCGTTTTTGATTCGATTCGTTGAGCCACGTTTGGATCGACCTTGCGGCCTTTTTGATCTTCATCGTAGTACTTGCCACCTTGTCCGTATCCGTAGCCATAGCCGTAGCCATAGCCGTAGCCGTTGTAGCTATAGCCGGCACGGTAGGCACCGTAGGTGTATTGGCTTCCGTAGCCGGACTGTTGGCCCACGCCGTTGACGACCAGACCAAGACAGTTGGCTCCAAGGTTGCGAAGCATTTCGGTCGAACGCTCAGCACTGATACGAACGTTTTTCTTGATCCGGATACAAAGGACGACGCCGTCGACGCGTGCTGCAATCGGGCAAGCATCGGTAACCGCGAGAAGTGGCGGCGTATCGATGATGACGAAGTCGTACTCGGTTCGCATTTCGTCAATCAGATCCTTAACCTGAGGCGACGAGCATAGCTCGGCAGGATTTGACGGCTTCGAGCCGCAAGGCATGATCGACATGCCTTCGATTTCGGCGACTTCGAAAACGCAGTCTTTCCAGTGTGACTGTCCGCCAAGCACGGTTGCGAAGCCTTCCTTGGACGTGATCCCGAAAGTCGAGTGCTGGCGCGGACGACGCATGTCGGCGTCCACCAGAAGGACTCGTTTACCAGACTGAGCAATCGAGACAGCAAGGTTTGAAGCCAGCGTGGACTTACCGTCACCAGGCGTCGGGCTGGTGATTTGAATTACCGAGTGCTGGTGGTTCTGCGTATTGAAAAACAGGGACGTTCTCACCGCACGGAAAGCTTCAGAAACCTGAGACTTCGGTCGGTGATACGAACAAACGATTGGCTCGATGGCTGAACCTTCAACAAGGTAACGTTTGCTTTGGCCAATGACCGGGACGTGGCCGATCAATGGAACGTTCAGTTGACGAATGATCTCAGACGGATTGTGGAAAGTCTTGTCTGCCAATTCAACGAGGCAACCAAGTCCAAACCCGAACAGCGAACCAAGCAGGCCGCCGAGTCCGAGCAGCATTGGCAAGTTTGGCCAAACGGCCTGCCCTTCAAGGGCGTTGGCGAGTCGCTCAAAACGGTATCCATCATTGCCGTTTGAATTGGAGATGTCACCGTCGGGGCTGATTTGTAGCAATAGCTCAGCACCAAGTCGCTGGGAAGCACCGATCTCTTTAAGTTGCTCGTCCAGACGGGTGATCTCCTGCTCAATCTTGCTCAGCTTGATCGCTTCGTTGTTGTGCATTTGCCATTGTTCATCCTGCTCAGCCAGCATGCGAGAAACGTCTTTGATGCTCTGATCAATTTCCGCCGTCTTTCGTTCAAAAATGATTTCATCAGGAAGGATATCCAAGTCTGCTGAGTTTTTGGAGTTTTCTTCTTCCATCTCTGCCAACTGCTTTTTGACAATGTTAATGCTGACGACAGCAGCTTCGTGATCCGGATGCCCCGTTCCAACCTTTTGGCGGATCAGCTCAGCATTAGCCTCTGCTTCTAGTAATCTCATTCTCAGGGTGGCAGTTTGGGAACCGCGTTGTGGCTGATATCGTTCACCAGACAGCTGTTGCTGTTCTCGCATTTCCCAAATCCGGGCACTGATGCCAGCGGGACCCAATGCGGCTGCCCGTTCGTTCTTGGCTCGTTCGTTCTGAAGTTTCCCAAGTTCTTCACGCATCGCCTGCATGGACTTGGCCAACTGAACAACCATGACAGCGTGAATGTTACTGTTTCCATTGATGCGAAGGGCATCGTACTGGTCGTCCCACTTCTTTCGCTCCGCGATGGCGACAGCGAAACGATTATTGAAGTTGTCCTGGTACTTTCTCAATTCACTGACGAAGAGGTTCTTATCCGTTTCGTATTGACGAATCAACGTCTCTTCGTACGTCTGTAGCAGGTTATTAACAACCGTTGGAGCGTCGCTCTTGTCCGGCGACGTATAGCGTATCTCGTAAATGTACGGAGCCTCAGGGTCTGGCGTAACAACAAGATTGTTGATCACATATTCTGCAATATCGTCTTTGGGAATTTCATCAAACGAGTTGAGAAGCCTCAGCTTGCCGCCGTCATCATTCAAACATTGCTCTACCATCAAGCGTTGGACGATCAACTTGTCGTGGGCAACTTGAGCCACTTCTGGTCCGTATTCCACTTGTCTGTGATTTCGGATCGAAGGTTTATTGCGAGGTTCAATTTTAACTGAGGCAACACTTTCGTAGATCGTTTCGCTTTTGGCGTAAACCAATGCACCGAGTGCGAGGCCAGTAACGAGGCCGAGGAACACCAACCATTTACGCCGGTTGAGCACTCCCCAAAAATCAAAAGCTGCTTCGTCGTCATCCTGAGCCATCATCACAGGCGGCATGCCCATGGGGGAGCCCATTTGATTGGGGTTCTGATACTGGCCAATCTGGTTGTTGTTGGGTTCCACGATATTTCTCCTCAGGACACAGATGCGGTTCAGGGGGCAGGATGGATATCCATAAAGATGATGGCGCCGCTCTTCGACACCACTAAGCCAGAGCCGCAGTAGTATATCAAAGCGTATCGAACTCTCAAGAATTCAAATTTTGCACTTTCTGAAAATTTACTCATCCGCGTTGCAAAAAAGAGTTGGGTTTTGCGGGCTGGGGTCGTACGACAGCTAGATTCCCGTTAGCCAAAACAGCCGTAGGAATCAGTCCCGCAAACTTTGACACTTCCGTAGACTTTGTTGGCCGTGCGTTCGTTTTTCGTGTCACAGAGCTGCCATCAGAATTCTGCTTTCAAAAGTTGAACCATTTCGTCCTCTTAAACGCCGTTTAAGGGTCGAATCGGACGCGCTTGATTGTTAAATTTTCGTCATGACAACTCCAATGATGAAACAGTACCACGAAGCCAAGAAGGCTTGTGACGACGCCCTGCTATTTTTTCGCATGGGCGACTTCTATGAACTCTTTCATGACGACGCGAAGAAAGCTGCCAAAGTTCTGGGGCTGACACTTACCAGTCGGGACAAAGCCAACACGGTTCCTATGGCAGGATTCCCCCATCACCAACTCGATTCGTACCTTGCCAAGCTGATCAAAAAAGGACACCGGGTCGCCGTTTGTGAGCAGGTCGAAGATCCAAAAAAAGCAAAGGGCCTGGTCAAGCGTGAGATTACGCAGTTAGTTACGCCAGGAACGATTTTGGATTCTGACTTGCTCGATCCAACGCAAAGCAATTACCTCGCAGCAGTGTTTCCCGCCCGCTACCTGGACAAGAAAGTAGGCGATCAGTTCGGTGTGGCATGGGCCGATATTTCAACAGGCCTGTTCGCGGTTACGGCCGTCTCCACAGAAGGACTTGAGGGGCTGTTGCAACGGCTCAATCCGGCTGAGATTTTGCTGCCTGAGAAGGTCGGAGAGTCTTTGGATGAATTGCTTGTCGCGTTTGAATTGGGGGCTCGAACCGTTAGGCCGAACTGGGCGTTTGGGCACGAAGCCTGCGAAAACTTGTTGCACAAGCAGTTGAACGTGGCAACTCTCGACGGGTTCGCGATCGATGGTTTCGGACCAGCCGCTGTTTGCGCCGCCGGAGCCGTCATTGAGTACCTGCGCGAAACGCAGAAGTCTGTGCTCGAACATGTTGACTCGATCCGCCCGTTTCACATTTCTGACTACGTGAAAATCGATTCGGCAACGTGGCGTTCTCTGGAAATCAATCAAACGCTGCGAACCGGAAATAGTGATGGTTCGCTGTTTGGCGTGATCGATCGCAGCCAAACTCCGATGGGCAGCCGTCTTCTCGGGCAATGGCTGACGACGCCGTTGGTTGATATCGAGCAGGTCCGCTCGCGACACGAAGCGGTCCGGGAGCTTGTTGACAACGGAACGTTGCGTTCCCAGATCCGTGAGTGCTTCAAGGGGATCTTTGATCTGGAGCGTTTGATCGCCAAAGTCGCGACTGGTCGGGTGTCACCGCGAGACCTTTCGGGGATCGGCCAAACGCTTGGAAAGATTCCACTCATCAAGGCCAAACTTACAGACCGAAAAAGCAAACTGCTCAACAGCCTTGAGGCCGAGTTGGATCTTTGCGCGGAACTTCGCGCCGAATTGGAACAGGCTTTGATCGAAGCCTGTCCGCCTCATCTTCGAGACGGCAATTTCATTCGAGACGACTACGACAGTCGACTCGATGAGCTTCGAAAACTTGCAGCCGGCGGCAAGCAGTGGATTGCGAACTATCAACAGTCAATCTGTGACTCGACCGGGATCCCCAGCCTGAAAGTCGGATTCACAAAAGTCTTTGGTTATTACCTCGAAGTCACCAATACCCACAAGGACAAAGTTCCCGCCAACTTCATTCGAAAACAAACGCTCAAAAACGCGGAACGCTACATCACGCCGGAACTTAAAGAGTACGAGGAAAAAGTTCTCACTGCCGATGAGCAGGCGGCAACTTGCGAGCTGGAAATTTTCGACGGCTTGCGTGAGTTCGCGCGTTCACAGATTTCGCGACTCAAGACAAACGCGGCGATCATCGCGACTCTCGATACGCTCTGCGGTATGGCTCAGTTGGCGTCTGAGCAAAATTACTGCTGCCCGGAAATGGTTTCCGATTCGACGTTGAATATTGTCGCTGGCCGGCATCCGGTTCTCGACATCATGCAGCCGCTGGGAGCCTTCGTGCCTAACGATACCAACGTTGATGAAGAGAGCGGGTTCCTGCACCTAATTACTGGCCCCAACATGGCGGGTAAGAGTACGTACATTCGCCAGGTCGCGTTGATCACGTTGATGGCTCAAATTGGTAGCTTTGTTCCGGCGACGTCGGCCAAAATTGGCGTCGTTGATCAGATTTTTGCTCGGGTCGGAGCCAGCGATGAGCTTTCGCGTGGCCAAAGTACATTCATGGTCGAGATGACGGAGACGGCAAGAATCCTGAATACCGCGACAAGTCGGTCGCTTGTGATTTTGGATGAAATTGGTCGCGGAACGAGCACCTACGATGGCGTTTCTCTTGCTTGGGCGATCGTCGAATACTTGCACGATCAGATCGGCTGCCGCTCGCTGTTCGCGACGCACTATCACGAGTTGACGGCGCTCGAAACAGATCTTGGCGGCGTCAGCAACTACAACGTTTCGGTTCGCGAGTGGGAAGAGAAAATTGTCTTCCTTCACAAAATCGTTCCAGGCAGCGCGGACAAGAGCTATGGAATTCATGTTGCCCGTTTGGCAGGAGTACCTTCATGGGTCAATCGACGTGCGGAAAAGATTCTCGACCGTTTGGAAACCAAGAATGACGTCGACGAAAACCGCAAAGCCATCAAGTCATCTGGTAATGGATCCGGTGGAATTCAGATGACGCTTTTCGAAGCCGACCACCCGCTGCTTGAACGGATCCGCACGCTCGAACCCAATCATCTGACTCCCATTGCCGCGCTGGAGATGCTGCAGCAGTTCAAGGATGAAATTAGCGACTAGAGCCTTGTCGGGTTCAGTGGCTTGATGTTCCCGTGGCCGACGTATTCTCTCGACGGGAGCGCCGCGATTTTTGCCCACGGGAGCGTCGTTTAGGATGTTCGTCGATCATAGGCTGACGCGAAAGGTCTCGCCAACGATAGTCACTCGCGCGAGCATAAACCGATTCCTTTAGCTTGCGCAGCGAATACAGATAGTATTTCGAAAGCATGGTCACCATGACGCCGCACCAAATGAAAACGCCGAGCAAAAAAAACGGCCACGAATTCCAGAGGAATTGTTTGTGATCGTTCGTGTCCAATCTCGAAGTCAAAGTCGTTGACTTCTGCCACTTGTTAAAGCGTTGCTCGTCGTCCTGCAGACTGTTTTTCCACGTGTTCGGATCAACATTGATTGAGCTGATTGCTTCGGCGCCGATTCCCAGCGGGATGACTTCTTTGTTGAACACCCAAACTCCAAACAGGCTAGGTGCAACGAACAGGAAGATCACAAATGCCATGTTCGACTTGAACCTTGACAATGACGCCCTCTCATTCGAAGCCCGACCCATGGACCAGGTTCCATCTGCTCGAACGCAATTGGCGATAGATCGCTGTTTGATCGAAGAAGGCATTGCTGCTGCCAAAATTTCGCTGCACAGGAAAATCAATCCTGCTGCAAGCAACAACCAGATGAACACTGAGTTGCCGACTGATATAAGGAGGAGCACCGAAGTTGCGATCAGGATCGTTGCAACTGCGCAGTGAAGGGTGCTTCCCCACGAATGTTTGAATTTTGACGGAATCGACTTGGTGTTGACGGCGGAGTTCAACTCTTGCGACATCAAAAAATCGTGTTTGGCTGTTTCGGTTCTCATGGATAACAGTATGACTTGAGATTGTCGTTCGTGTGCCGGACGCTCGGGCCAAATCTTCGCGTTGAGTGTAGGTCATTTTGCAAAGATTCAGATCGTGGGCCAGTTCTTGCGCCCAAGAAAGCTCGCAGATTTCTCGGCGAGCCCACGTCTAATTCGGACTTTCGTCCCGTCAGGAAGTTTACTTCAACGTCAGTCTGCATACTGCGTTTTTACGAACAAGTTGACCATGAACGATTCCGGATCGAACGTTCACGCGGTTCGAATGGACAGTCGTGAACTCGAAGTCTCAGGAGATCGATCCCGCTTTGCAACGCAATGCCGCGAATGGTTTGCCCTATTTGCAGATGTTATGATGTCGGCCACTCATCTGACCCAAGGAGCCCCGTCATGCAAAGTTTTGTCCTGAGACTTGTCGTTGTTGTTCTGCTGATCTGTTTTCAGTCGGAAACGTTCGCTCAGCAGTCATCCAATCCCGATGGTTTCACCAAACTCAATATCGGCGATGCGGCCCCGGATTTTGATCTGCCCGGAGTCGACGACAAGAATCACAAGCTCGCCGACTATGCGGACAAAAAAGTGCTGATGGTTGTTTTCACTTGCAATCACTGCCCAACGGCACAGGCCTACGAAGAACGGCTCAACAAAATGGTTGAGGACTACGCCGCGAAGGGAGTCGCAATCGTTGGTATCTCGCCAAACGATCCCAAAGCCGTGCGCTTGGACGAGCTTGGATATTCTGACCTTGGCGATACTCTCGAAGACATGAAGATCCGTGCCAGGGAAGCTGGCTTCAAGTTTCCCTACCTGTTCGATGGCGAGACTCAGAAAGTTTCGCTTTCGTATGGCGTGTTGGCGACACCGCACGTGTTCATTTTCGACGCCGAACGCAAGCTCCGTTACAAAGGTCGAATCGATGACTCAGAAGAAGGCAATCCGAAAGTTCACGACGCTCGAAATGCAATTGATGCACTGCTTGCTGACAAAGCCGTGCCCGTCGAAACGACACGTGTCTTTGGCTGTTCCACAAAATGGTTTACCAAACGCGAAGACCACAAACGCTATCTCGCGAAATGGGACAAAGAACCGGTCAGTCTGAGCGTGATCGATTTGGAAAAGCTCAAAGCCATCGCCGCCAACGACACGGACAAGCTACGCGTGGTCAACGTGTGGGCGACGTGGTGTGGCCCGTGCCTTGAAGAGCTTCCCGAATTCGTCACGATCAATCGAATGTACCGCGGCCGCAAGTTTGAGATGGTTACGGTCAGCGTGGATGAACTGAAAGACCAGGACAAAGCGTTGCGAGTATTAACAAAGACGAACGTCTCATGTCGCAATGTGTTGTTCAACTCCGGGAAGCGGGACGAACTTTTTGAAACGTTGGACCCGGAATGGGAAGGCGGATTTCCGTACACCGCAATCTACGCTCCGGGAGGAAAGGTTGTGTTTCGCAAGCAAGGCCAAATCGATCCGACGGAATTGAAGCAGGCGATCGCGGATCGCGTTGGACGCACCTTCGCGAGCGACAAGGTCGAAATTTCAGAATCTGCACCGGCAACCAAGCCAACTCCGGGAGACAATTTCAAAACCGGGAATCTGGTGCCCTGGTGCACGGTCGCTTTTGATTCCAAAAAGCGTTCGCCAGAAGATCGCGCAAAAATGATCTTCGACCTCGGGCTCAAACGAAGCGCTTATGCGTGGCGCGAACGCCATTTGAAGGAGTTCGAACGGGAGATCCTGGCGTACAAAGCGAACGGCATCGAGTACTTCACTTTCTTCAATTGGCATCCTTCGATGGAGCCACTGATTCGCAAGCACGGCATCAAGCCCCAGATTTGGCACTACATGCAATTCAAGCCATCGGGAACTCAGGAGGAGAAAGTTGTTGCGACGGCGGAACACCTCAAGAAGATGGTCGACAAAACGCGTGAACTTGGACTCAAGTTCGCTCTCTACAATCATGGCGGATGGACCGGCGACCCCGCAAACATGGTTGCTGTCGTCAAACACATCCGCGCGACTCAACCTGATTCTGATCACGTGGGAATCGTCTACAACTTCCATCACGGACACGGCGACGTCGAGGATTTCGAAGCTCGATTTAATGTCATGCTGCCCTACCTTTATTGCGTGAACCTCAACGGAATGGTCGAGCCGCAGATCGTAAATGAGGAAACCCTGGAGAACAAAATTCTGACCATCGGCGAGGGCAAGTATGAAGCCGACATGATTCGCACCGTGATTGCGTCCGGCTATGCCGGCCCGATCGGGATCATCGACCATCGCGATGATTTGGATTCAGAGATCGCTTTGCGGGACAACATGCTGGGGCTGAAAAAGTTGTTGAGCCAACTGTACGGTTCGGCCGAATAATCAAATATTCCAGCCTGCCGAGCGAATGGAAGGTAGGCTGTCCCGGTTTTTTTGGCCGAAAGGCTATAATTTGGGGCGGCGACCGTTTCCACCAACACAAAGACAAAACGATGGGAAAAAATACCCGAAAACGCACGACCATGATTGGGATGGCTTTGGTTACCCTCAGCGCGATTTTCGCGCCGCCCGTTGGCGCTTTTCAGACCGAAGAGATGTTGGAAAAAGAACGGCGTGACACTAGTCGCTTCTTTGAGCAGGCTCATGAATCGCTAAGTGAAGCCCTCGACATGTTCGATGAAAAAGGAGAGCTCAAGGAATCGAAAGACATCGCTTTCTACGATTTCCTCAGCCGTTCCCAGGAAGCCCAACAAACTCGAATCGAAGGCTATCTCGATGCGGCTTCGGACGCGCTCGGCATCTCCAGTATCAGTGATCAGCGTCAAATCGTTGCGGGACTGCGTCAGAAAATCAGCGCGGCGCAACGAGAACTGACGATCTACGAACGCAAGAAAATTTCGGCTCCCGAGTCTACCTACAATCCGCTGGCGGTCACTCGCGAGGGCTATGAGGAAAAGATCGCAGCCAAAAAAGAACAGATCGTTGAGTTCGAATCGCAAATCGCTGACGAGAAACAGAAGCTGGTCGAACAGCTCGAAGGCATCGGACTGAAACTCGACGCTGAACAAATTGACATTCTGCTCGAATCGATCACCGGCGACGAGTTCATTCGCGTTTCCATCATCTTCGACAATGCCAAAAATTTCGCGCTTGAGCTGGAAGAGCTAACGGAAAAAACGGGCGAGGATCTGGACGCGGCAAAGCGATACTACGGCGTCTATTTGATGCTGCTCAAGACGGTCGATCGCTTGCAAAACAAGTTCATCGACAACGTGGACGACGAGTACTATCCGAAACTCGACGCGTTTGCGCAAAAAGCGATGATCAATATCGAAGAAGCCGAACGCGCGATCAAAGCCGGCGGCGACGCGGAGATTCTGAACAACAACATCGCCTCCAATCAAGTGACCTACGACGCGGTGATGCTCTACAAACAAGGGTTGGCCCATCAAAAGCACCAGATGATGAACGCCAATCTTGAGTGCCGACGCAACATTTTGACCGCGGTGAATACGTACAGGACTGTTGCCTTGAGCAAGGACGTGGCATCGCTGATGGCGACCAGTCGTCGCGCCTTCGACGCGATCACGAACCTGACCGTCCCGGACCTGAAACCGTTTGAAAACCTGAAGGTCAAGGAAGCCTTTTTGGAGATCACGCGGGATCTGCGAAAGTAAATTGCGGCATAGGATTCCAGCCAGCGGATCGGAATTGGGCCGCAAGGCTGCCACCGCGGCGGGATCGAAGTTAAACTGTCGCTATGAAGCTCGCATTGAACCAGAAAGTCCTCTTCGCTGCCTGGTGTCTGGTTTCGCTGGCTCTTTTTGCCTCCCTGTTCCTGTTCCTCACGCCCGGCGACCGAGCCATCGCGTGGCGCACGATCAGTCTTGGAGCAGCAACCTCTTTGTTCGCGATTCCGATCGGCGTTTTGCTCGCGTGGATCGCCAACGGACGCGGAATCGTCGCCGCAACGGTTCGAACTTTCTGCATCGTCGGTGTCTTGCTGCCGGTATTTGTTCAGGTCAGTGCCTGGGATGCCGCTTTTGGCAAACTCGGGCTGCTGACAAACAGTTTTGGCGACGTGCTCAAGCCAGTGCTTTCGCGCTGGCCCGCAGCGATCTGGATTCATTCGATGGTCGCCGCACCTCAAGTCGCCGTACTGTTTCTCGTCGTGCTGCGCAGCGGATCCGAAGACTGGGAAGACGCTTTGCGACTGGAGACAAACGCGACCGAAGCCAGTCTGCGAATTCTGGTGTGGCGATTCCTGCCCGTTACGCTCGCCGCCACACTTTGGACCATGATCGGATGTGCTCGCGAGATTGCGGTCACCGACATCTATCAAATTGGAACGCTTTCCGAGCAAGTCTACCTTGGCTATTCGCTTGGACAGCTAAACGCGATTGGAACCGCGTGGACTCCCGAACAGCTCGCTGCGGCACAGAACCTCGGATTGGGCATTACCCTGTTGACGGTCGCCTGGCTGGCGGCTTCTGCGATGTTCGCGTTTGGCTCTCTCAGTCGATCGATCGAACGGAGTGAATCGCTTCGCCCCATGCGGTTTCGAAAGAACCGGCCGGCTGTGAACGTGACGGGCATTGTGCTGTTGCTGGTCGTTGTCGCGGTTCCATTGGCTAATCTGATCGGTCGAGTCGGCTTTTCCGTAATTCGAGTCGAGGGACAGCCTGTCGCGACCTGGGATGGTTCGTCAGCGATCAACGCTATCTCTCGCGTTTTCACTGACTTTCAGGACGAGTTCATTTGGTCGTTGTTAATCGCGTTCGTCGCCGCATCGGTCGTGTGCGCGATTGCCATGCCATTGGTCTGGTTCGGCAGAAACTCACTTTTTGGAAAAGCAGTTATCGGTCTGGTGTTTGGGATATTGGCGGCAGCTCCCGGACCTTCGATTGGCCTGTTGGTGGCTCAGCTTTTCAATGCAACTGAAATTTCCGCAGTTCAATATCTTTATGACCGAACGATCACCGCCCCAGTCATTGCGAATGCACTTTTTTGTCTGCCTCTCGCGATCCCGGTTTTCTGGTTTTTGGCCTCACAGGTCTCCAGCGATCAACGGCAACAAGCAACGCTCAACGGAGTGTCGAGCTGGAGTCAGTTTCTCCATTTCGCAATTTTCGCTCAGTGGCGATCGAATCTTGGCGCATGGTTTCTCGTGGCAGCGTTTTCATTTGCGGAACTTTCGGCGACCCAAATGGTCCTTCCGCCGGGCATGGACAGCGTCCCGCGACTGGCGTTGGGAATGCTGCACGCCGGAGTCAACGAGTCGACGGCCGCGCTGACGCTTGTGACGCTTTTGCCTGTCATTCTGTTTGGCGTCTTTGCACAGATCTGCTTTGCCGGAACTCGGCGAATAAGAGTAGAATAAGGACAGGAACGCTGCACGGAACAGAACATGAAACAGGAATTCTTTAGACTCAAACTGCGCGTGATCACGTTGGCGATCGCTGTCGTTGTGTGCGCCGCGTCGTCGGTTGTGTGCGCTGACACGCTGGTGATTGAACGTGATGGCGAAGAAGTTTCGATCGAGGGCGAATTTCTGCTGGAAGCCCGTGACAAAAGCATCCTGTTTGAAGGGACCGACGGTCAGCTTCATATCTTTACGGCAGATCGGATCGTGTCGCTGGACAAAGGAGTCGAGAAAACTCCGCCGATGAACCACGACGAACTGGGGCAGTCGCTTTTGGCTGATCTGCCGGATGGTTTCAGAATTCACAGCACGAAAAACTACGTGATTGCGTACAAGACGGAACTGGAATTCGCTCAATGGATTGAAGATCTCTACGAGAAACGACTGTTCAAGGAATTTCAGAAGTTCGGTCGGACGAAGCTCAGGAATGGATTGACCGATTCGCGATTTCCTTTGGCTGTCGTCGTGTTTGGTTCGCGACCTGAGTACGATCGCTACGTGGTCCGCGAACTGGGAACCGAGCCCGGGTCGATGATTGCGCACTACAGTCAGCTGACCAATCGAGTGGCGATGTACGATTTGACTTTCGATCTGGGCGACGGCGGCAAGAAAAGAAGACTGAAGGACGTGCTGAAGAAACCTGAAGCCATTCCGATGGTAACAACGATTATCCATGAGGGCACGCATCAATTGATGTTCAATCGCGGCATGCAGACTCGCCTGGCGGATGCACCACTGTGGCTCAACGAGGGCATCGCGAACTGGTTCGAAACGCCGGACCCTGACAACGGCATCGGCTGGCATCGGCCAGGGCTTGTGAACGACCATCGAATGGCTCAGCTCAGACGGTACATTCCGAACCGACCTGCGAACTCTCTGGAAACGCTGATTGCGTCCGATGAGCGATTCAGGGGCGAAGGAGCATTCGATGCCTACGCGGAATCCTGGGCATTGATGCACTTTTTGCTCAATCGCAACACGAAGAAAACTCGTCGGTACGTCAAAGCGATCTCGAACAAACCGCCCGGCGTCAAAGTCTCCGCTGCAACTCGGCTGGAGGAGTTCAAGGAACATTTCGGCGAACTCGATCGGCTGGACAAAGCGTTTCTGATCTACGTCAAAAAACTGCGTTAGCCGGCTTTACCTTCGAATCTGCCTTGGGCGAAAATCGCTTCATCATCAAGCGTCACTTCGACGTGCATTGGTACAAAAGGATACAGAAACGCAAGCGCGCTGCGGATCTGCATCGTGAACACCGGGACGTCACCGATTTCGTCATAGACGGGAATCGACACGCTGTATCTCGCCAGAACTCCCTTGCCGCTGAACCAGCGACGCTTTTCGATTTGGACGTGGGTTGGATAGACTTTTAAAGTCACATTCATTTTTCCGGAAAGCTCGACGACGGTTGCGTTGGGAAAAAAGACCGCCCAAAACGCGGCCCAACCGATGGGTTGAATCCGTCGAACAAGCAAAGGCTGCTGCCGATGAATCCGCAGCCTCAACCCGTCGGTCTTTTTCGTCGAAGCATCTGGTGGCGGACTTCGAAACGCATCCGCGACCGAAGCTTCGCCAACTGAGGATTTTGCGATCTCGTTCACGCAGTTTGCCTTGTAGTTCTCTGCAACGACAGTCAGAATGCAATCTGAATCAATTTAGCCGATGGAGTTATCCTATGCACCGAGAACCGACCGATCAAACAACCACAAACAGCTCACGACGCAGTTTTCTTGCGGCTGGGACCGCGATGTCCGTAGGCGCCGCGGCAGCCTCTGCTTTGCCACGCCCGGCGTTTGGCTATCACAACAGCGTTGATGACGCGATAAAAGTTGGACTGGTTGGTTGCGGCGGTCGCGGTACCGGAGCATTGATGAATGTCATTGAAGCCGATTCGCGGACTCAAGTCGGAGCTTTGGCTGATGCCTTTCGTGACCGGGTCGACATTACCGTGGACGCGCTCAAGACCGAGCATCCGGACAACCTCAAGGTGACTGACGACACCATCTTCACCGGTGTGGATTGTCACGAGCGATTGGTCAATGCCGACATCGATGTTGTGCTGTTGGCGACGCCGCCTCATTTTCGTCCGGCCCAAATGGAAGCTGCGGTTCGCGCCGGCAAGCACGTGTTCTGCGAAAAACCGGTTGCGGTTGATGTGCCAGGAGCCCGTCGTGTTTTGGCAGCCTGTGAAGAAGCAGAGAGCAAAGGGCTGAGCGTGGTTTCAGGGCTTTGCTGGCGCTACAGTGGCGGCGTCAACGAAGTCATCGGGCGAATTCAGGAAGGAGCCATCGGCGACATCCGAGCCATCGAAACGAACTATCTGACGGGAACGCTTTGGTATCGCACACCACCCAAGGGAGTCGAGTGGTCTTCGATGGAAAACCAGCTTCGCAACTGGTTGTACTTTAGTTGGCTCAGCGGCGACCATACGGCCGAACAACACATTCACTCGATCGACAAAGCGTTGTGGTTGATGGGCGATGTGCCTCCGGTTTCCTGCCACGCGATGGGCGGACGGCTTGCGCGAACGGAAGAAAAATGGGGCAACGTCTACGACCACTTTGCGACGAACTTCGAGTGGGCCGACGGCCGCAAAGCCTTTTCACAATGCCGACAGATGTCAGGCTGTTTTAACCAGACCGACGACATGGTTTACGGGACCGATGGTATCGCCAAAATCCTTTCGTTTTCAATCCAGAACGCCGACGGCGAGTGGAAATACAAGGGGCCGGAAAAGGGCGGACGGATGTATGTCAATGAACATATCGCGTTGTTGAAAAGCATTCGCACCGGCGCTCCGATCAACAACGGATCGTACATGGTCAACAGCACCCTGATGGCGTTGATGGCTCGCGACGCTGCCTACACCGGCAAAAAGATCGTTTGGGACGAATATCTAAAATCAGAAGTGGTGCTGGGGCCGGATTCCTATGATGATGCCGACTACCAACCCGATCGTGTCGCCATCCCTGGTAAAAACGGCAAGCGAAAAATTTGGTAACGTCTTTCGCCCGCCAACACCACCAACTTCAAGATAAAAATGGACGACAAGAAACCTCCCGGGTTGTACTACCGGGAATACCTGCGCTTGGACAAGATCCTTGATGCCCAGGAACTCGAAAGCGAAAAGGTTGGCAAACCGGCTCATGATGAGATGCTGTTCATCATTACGCATCAGACCTATGAGCTGTGGTTCAAGCAGATCGTGTTTGAGTTTCATGAGATCATTCGGATTCTTTCCAGCGAAGTCGTCGAAGACAAAAAGATGGGACGCATGTTGCATCTTCTTGCTCGTATCAAAACGATCCAGCGAGTCCTGATCGAACAGATCGAAGTCATCGAAACGATCACGCCGCTGGATTTTCTTGAGTTCCGTGACCTGTTGGTTCCGGCGTCGGGCTTCCAAAGCATCATGTTCAAGCGAATTGAAATCATGATGGGGATTCGGCAGGAGAATCGCATTGCGTCCGACTGTGCTTTCTTCAAAACGCGATTGTCGTACTCCGACCAGAAACGGTTGGCCGAAGTCGAAGAACGTCCGAACCTTCTGGAACTGGTCGATCGTTGGTTGCAGCGGGCTCCGTTGTTCAACATCGGCGGATTCAATTTCTGGGAGTCCTACAGCCAGGCTGTTGAAAAGATGCTCGACTCCGATGCCCGGATCATTCGAGACAACCGTACGCTTTCGGATAAAGACAAACAGTTTCAGTTGGCTGAAGTAGAGAACACGCGGAAACGGTTCGAGTCGATGCTCGATGAAGACCGTTACAACGAACTTCGTGACGCCGGCGAGCTCCGGTTTTCCCACAAAGGATTCCTTGCGGCTCTGTTTATCAATCTGTATCGCGACGAGCCACTGCTGTACACCGGGTTTCGGTTTCTCACGTTGTTGGTTGATATCGACAGCCTGTTTACTCGCTGGCGACAACGACACGCCGTAATGGTGCATCGAATGCTGGGAACAAAGATCGGGACTGGTGGATCGTCAGGAACCGGTTACCTCGAAGCGACAACCAAAAAGAACAGAGTCTTTCTGGATTTGTTCAATCTGTCCACGCTGTTGATTCCTCGCGAGGACCTGCCGCCGTTGCCAAAGCAGGTTCGCAAGGAGCTCGGTTTCTTCTTCCGCGGAGACGAATAGTCGTGGTTCGGGAAAAGAAAATTGTCATTGTCGGTGCTGGACTGGTCGGCTCATTGTTGGGCGTGATGCTTGGCAAACGCGGATACGAAGTCGACCTTTTCGAACGTCGCAGCGACGAAAGGAACAGGGGTGTCGCGTCCGGACGCTCGATCAATCTGGCTCTTTCATCACGCGGCATCAAAGCTTTGCAAGACGCCGGGCTCTACGAGAAAGTCAAGCCGCTGCTGATCCCAATGTGTGGCCGCATGTTGCATCAACAGGATGGTTCGATGCAGTTTTCTCCATACGGACAACGCGAGCACGAAGTCATCTACTCGGTTCCGCGAGGCGAGTTAAACAACCTGATGGTCAACGAAGCCGTCGTTGCCGAACCGGTGCACGTTCACTTTGACCAAAAATGCGCCGGCATCGACTTCGAGAACCGCGTGGCGAAATTCGAGAGTACGGTCGATGGATCAACGACAGAAAGATCGTTCGATCTGGTTATTGGAGCTGATGGTGCCGGCTCCCGCGTGCGCCGCGACCTGATTGCCGCGACCGGCGGCGAGAGTACTTCCGAGTTTCTCGAACACGACTACAAGGAGCTGGAAATCCCAGCCGGTGTCGACGGAGCCTACCAAATCGAAAAAGAGGCACTGCACATTTGGCCTCGCGGCGGCTTCATGCTGATCGCGTTGCCGAATCTCGACGGAAGTTTCACGGTGACGCTGTTTTTGCATAAAGAAGGCGAGCCGAGTTTCCAGTCGCTTGATAGCGTCGACGCGGTAAAGGCTTTTTTCGAAACGCACTTTCCCAGCGCAATTCCTTTGATGCCCGAACTCGAACAGGACTACGCCAACAACCCGACCGGTATCCTCGGGACGGTCCGCTGTTCACCATGGCACCATACTGATTGCGGCTTGATCCTCGGAGACGCCTCGCATGCGATCGTTCCGTTTCATGGGCAGGGAATGAACTCGGGTTTCGAGGATTGCAGTGAGTTGCTACGGCTGCTCAATGAGTACGACGAGGACTGGGCAGCTGTTCTACCTGAGTTCAGCGCTCTGCGGAAACCGAACGCCGATGCGATTGCCGACATGGCGATTGAAAATCATACGACGATGCAGAAGAGTGTTATCGACCCCAAGTTCCACCTTAAAAAAGCTATCGGGTTTGAGTTGGAAAAACGATTTCCGGAAACCTTCATCCCGAGATACTCTCTGGTGATGTTTCACAACTTGCCATACGCAGAAGCAAAGCGACAGGGTGTTGTGCAGGAAGAGATTCTCAACCAGTTGGTCGATGGCGTTGACGAACTTGCATCAATCGATTTTGACTTGGCAGAACGACTGGTGAAAGCAAAACTGACTTAGCGGGCAGCGCGTATGATGCAGAGGCCAGCGCATAAAAAACCCCGCCGCACTGCGAACAGTACGGCGGGGCCGGAACAGAAAAGAGGCCGATAAAGAATGTCCTTGCTCCGGGTATGATGAACAAAGCTTAACATGCACTGCTTGCCGCTCCAAGCAACACCGCAAAATTTTCTTCCTGATTGGATAAACGTTGACCAACAATATCTCTCAACAACAAAAAAACGAGTTTCTTGAAGCTGCCGTGGCTGCGGCCAAACTCGGCGGCGATAAGCTAATCGAATGGATGGGCAAGGTTGATGTCCGCGAAAAGGGGCCGCGTGACCTTGTGACTCAGGCGGACTTCGATTCTCAGCAGGCGATCAGCGAGTATCTGTTGGGGAATTTTCCGGATCACGAGTTTCTGGGTGAAGAGTCAACGGACAAGTCCCTCGTGACCAAACCTGGCGTCTTCTGTTGGGTTGTTGATCCTCTTGATGGGACCGTAAATTACGTTCACCAACTGAATTCGTTTTCCGTTTCGATCGCGCTCCGCTATGGCGGCGAGACGATCGCGGGTGTCGTCTACGATCCCGTCATCGGCGAAATGTTCAGCGCGGTCTCTGGCGGCGGCGCGACACTCAACGGAAAAGCCATTTCTCACAGCCGTTGCACCGAAATTGGAAAAGCCCTCGTGGTGTGCAGTTTCTCCAGCAGCGTGGATCGGCATCACCCTGAAGTCGAGCGATTTCTGAGAGTCCTTGGCCAGGCAGGCAGCATCCGACGACTTGGTTCTGCAGCCTTGAACTTGTGCTTCGTGGCTTGCGGCAGATCAGATTCTTATTGGGCGACTGGTTTGAACTGTTGGGATATTGCGGCCGGTTGGCTGATCCTCAAAGAGTCCGGTGCTGTGATGAAGACACTTGACGGCGGTCAGGTCGATTTCTTCGAACCCAAATTCTGTGCTGCCGCGACGGAAGAGCTGTTCACTGCAATGCAGGAACACCTGGATATCTAGGGCTACCTCAAGCTAGGCATTGACGAATGCGAGGTGAGAGACGAATACGTGCGATCGATTGTCTTCGCGTGAACATGTTTGGCTTTGACCGACCATTCGTCCGATAAGGCTGAGTTTCTGTTGCGACGGTCTTCGAGCAAATTGGGAAAATTCAATTTGTTTGGTTGGTTTCTTCTGCACCGCGACGTGCTTTGGGCGTCGGAAATTTCCCTGTCGGTTTCGCAATAGTATTTGTTGCGATTAACGGGACGGTTGGGCATGACGACGCGACGACTGGCGGACTACGATCAAAAAGTGGCTTTTGAAAAGTCAGTTTATCAATCTAGTTTGCCGCGGGATCGATACCATGAGAAGCATCTTGAAATATTCCTCTGTCGCGCTTTCGTTTTGTCTTTTGATGATGCTCGCCGGACAGAATGAACTGTCGGCTCAGTTGATGGCGGATTCGTTCACCGTTGATGCTGTCGCCGATCAGCAGGTGCGAGTTACGGACGGTTCTCCCCTGACGGGTGCTCCGTTTAACGTTCCTGCTGACACCGTGTTTGATCTTAGCGCCGTCGGTTCGTTCACTGTTGACTGGGCGGATGAGGCTGGCGGAGTCGCTGATATCACGGACTTCTCAGCAGTCTTTTCTCAAACCCACCCTGCGTTGGGCCCCTACGATATTTTTGCAACAGGCTTGGGGCCGGGCGCGACTTTCTCTGGTCAGCTTTCGAACATCGTCAGTGATAACGGCAATCTGGTTTCGGCAGACATGTCGGTCTCGACCACGTTTAGCTTGACGCTCCAGGGCCCGGGTGTCGCCGGCACGACAATGTACACCCAGGAAACCGCAACATTCGCGGGCAACATTTTCGCGGACGGTTCAGGTACCGGATTCACTTCGCCAGACGATCTCGAAGTCTTTCTTTCGACGGGAAACATCAACAACGATCCGCTAACGGCTGTCGGTTTCAACCGGACCGTAACCGCGATCAGCTCTGTGCCGGAGCCATCGTCAGCATTGCTGGTCAGCCTGGTCGGACTGGTTCTGCTGCGTCGTCGAAAATAGCGAAATGTTCCTTGTCGACGGGCTCTTGCGGGAGTTTCGTGCTCCCGCAAGAGTCTGTTCGATATTTAAGGTCCGCAGTAGAAACCTGGGCAATGTCAGATAAAACAAGCTCGAAGCGTAAGAGTGCAACGAGTGAGTCTACGCCCAAATTTCCGACTCACTCATTCGCTGCGTGTCGTGCTCGAATTGAGTTAACCAAACAGTGACTAGCGTAGCCGTCCCACGGAGAGTACGGCCAGCGGAACGAAAACCAATAGCGGAATCCAGGCAGACAGAGCCGCCGGTTGGATCAGGTTGTAGGTCCCGAGTGATTGGCTGGCCAGCGTCACGACCGAAACGGCAGCGACGACAGAGAAGCTGATTCCTGCGGCCACGAAAATATTTCGTTCCGAATTTGACATTGCCAATGGAAGACCAAGTAGCAGCAGCGTCATGTCAAGGAACGGTTGGAGTATGCGAACGTGCAAGCCAACTTTTTGATTGTTTCCAAACCAGCTACGTGGCTTGCGGACGGCAGCCATCATTTCAGGAGTCGTGCGATACAACGCCAGTCGATTGCCGAACGCTGCTTCTTCCAGTGAAATGTCGCTCACAACGAACAGCTCGTCTGCTTCGAGCCACGGAGCGTCTGACGGCGAATAGACAACGGGCGTCGTCTCGGTCACGATCGAACGGAAGCTTGCCAGCGACGTCGGCTGGCTGACCTGTTTCAATCGCAGGCCGGCAGGATGGGTCTGGTCGGCCGATTCAAACGACGCCGAAGCGGCTGCGAGGCGACTGAATTTGGTGCTGATGGAAGCCGGGATCTGGACGTTGGGTTCCACGATCATTTTGTCAGACAGCAAAATTTCCTTGCCGCGAACACGAATGCCCGTCGCGGAATCCTGCTGGACAAGCATGTCGGTTTTGCCCTGGTCCAGCCAGTTTTGCGGCGTGCGAACGAGTCGATCTTTAAGCGTCGGAATGACGTACTCGCGATTGACGGCTGTCAGTCCAATGATGCAAACGGCGGCCACGATGATCGGACGGATGGCTCGCAGGAGTGTGATGCCACCGGCTTCGATAGCCAGCAGTTCGCGACGTTTTTGCATCATGTTGACCGCGAAAATGGCTGAGATCAGCACCAGCACGGCGGCCGTTTTGTCGAACAGTTCGGCGATTCTTGGAATGTAGAAATCTGCCAACAACTGCGTCCAACCTCCGCTCGGTTCGGCCAACGCCGCCAGTTCGTCGAGGTTGCTGAAAAGATGAATGACCAAAAACAGACCAACGAAACTGGTGAAGCAGACCAAGAAGATCTTCAGGAACAGGAACAGAAGATATCGGTCGAGGATGGTCACAGTTTTTCGTAATCGTTACATTGGAATGGATCGAGCTTTCTTACGACGGATTGTAGAAGCAGTTCAGCGGCGCAAGCAGAGCATTTTTTGCTAGCGTCAATTCGGCCTCCTCCCCATCGCTGCCGTCCAGGCAGTTCCCCGCCGTGATTCGTCAAAGCCTCAATCAAATGGCTTCATTGCTGTACCCCGCTGCGTGCGTCGGTTGCGAAGAACCTTTGCCCCGATCTCCAAAACTCGTCGAACACGGATTTGAATCCAACTGGTGCGACGACTGCTGGGTTCGACTTCCTGAATCCTGGCAACAGGGATGTCCCAAATGTGGGTCGTATATCAAACGCCCTGCTTCTTTCGGCGACCGATGTGCTCTGTGTCATGACCTGCCACTGCGATTTGATTCGGCGGTCGCGCTAGGCAACTACCATGGATTACTGAAGCGAATGATTCTTGATTTAAAACGGGACATGAACGAATCGCTTGCGTTTCAGTTGGGACGCTTGCTCGGTTTGAGATTATTGCAGCAGGAATTTTTTGAACACGTCGACTTCCTGATTCCCGTTCCGATTCATTGGTGGCGACGGTTCAAACGCGGGTTTCATGCTTCCGCCGTCATCGCCGAAGGAGTTCGATCAACCACCGGTGTGGCGATCGCCGACGGAATGTTGCGCTGCGAGCGATTGACGGACAAGCAAGGAACCTTGTCCGGGCCCAAACGGTTTTCGAACGTCAAAAATGCGTTCACGCTCAAGCCACTGGTGACCGTCGAGAAAGCACGGGTCGTGATCGTGGACGACGTGATGACTTCCGGGGCAACCCTTAGCGAATTGGCAAAGATGCTGCGAAAGTCAGGTGCCGCATCTGCACACTGTGCCATCGTGGCCCGCGGAACGGGAAGCTTTCGGCCTCGCACGGACGGCTGAATTTGCCCAGCCCTGTTCATGCGACCGACGCTGAGCGTTAGGATGTTGCCGTCGCGTGTTCAAAGTTGAACGGCGCGATTTCGATGTCGAATTGCTTCGACTGACACACCAAAACGAACAGCGACTGCAGCCCCAAGATTCAAAATGTCTTCCACTCCCCAAACCATTCGACTTGGAACTCGCGGCAGTAAACTTGCGATGTGGCAAAGCAATTGGGTCAAAGCTGAGCTTGAGAAACTTGGCAACGTCGTCGAACTGATCCAGATTAAAACGCAGGGAGATGTGCAGACCGGACCACTGGCTCAGATCGGCGGTCAGGGCCTGTTCACAAAGCAACTTCAGGTCGCGCTCGACGCCAAAGAAATCGACTTGGCGGTTCATAGCTTGAAAGACTTGCCCACCGAAGATGCGGATGGACTTTCGATTACCGCGATTCCGCCACGAGAAACAACCGAAGACGCGATTTGCGGGCCCGTCGGTTCCACGCTCAATTCACTGGAGTCGCTGCCGCAGAAAGCCATCGTAGGAACAGGCTCAGTTCGTCGTGCCGCCCAGATTCTGAACTTGCGTCCGGATCTCGACATCCGGGACATTCGCGGCAACGTCGACACGCGACTGGCGAAACTGGATTCGGGCGAGTTCGACGTGATCGTATTGGCGGCAGCGGGCCTGACACGGTTGGGACTGGCCGACCGAATTTCATTTCGCTTTGATCGAAACGTGCTGTTGCCGGCGGTTGGCCAGGGAGCACTCGGGCTGGAAACGCGGGCCGACGACGAAGCCACCGTTGCGGCGGTTGCCAAATTGAATCACCCCGAAAGTTTTTCGTCTGCGTTGGCCGAACGCGCGATGTTGCGGCGGCTGTTTGCAGGTTGCCTGGCTCCGGTCGGGGCTCGTTGTGATATAACCGGAACTACGCTGACGCTCACCGGTGTCGTGCTCAGCCGGGATGGTAAAATAAGAACCGAGGCCAGTGATTCGGCGCCGCTGAATGACTATGAGCTACTTGGAATTTCCGTAGCGGAAAAATTGATCGCCGCCGGAGCCGACAAACTGTTGGCCGCGGCAAAGTCGGAGCCATGAGCATATCAATCTTCAATCAGGACGACTATCAACGCTTCGCCGACCAGAACGGAATCGAGCTGTCTGCTGTCGGGCCGATACCGCACGATGAGTTAGTGGCCTTGTTGAGTCAGACGCTCGACAATGAAGATGTTCCGTGGCCGATTCCTGTAGAAAAGCGCCAGTCTTATCTGGAGGCATGCGCCGCGGGCGAACAGTTCAGCATTGGCGAGTTCACTGACCTGACGGTTGATTTGAAGCACTACGCGAACTCGCAAAATTACGACGGTTACACGTTCGAGGAACATCTTAGCTGGGCCTGCCTGGTCGCTCAGCAGCAGAAAACGAAACATGAGTTCGCCTGTCGCGAATATTTGCAGGGAGAAGCGCTGTTCGAGATCGGAGCGGCGATGATTCCGAACTACTGGTTGCTCAACGCACGCATCTATCAGCAAACGGGATGGCAGCTGGCGACCGTCAAGGAGATCATTCCGGCTGAGCTTTTTTTCACCTGTCACTCGCGGCGATTTTTTCCTGTGACAACGTTCATGCGCCCGCTGGGGACGGACTATCTTGAAGAGCCTGACATTGGGCATGATGTTGCTGGTCACGTTGCAACGTTCACGATTCCAGCCGTTGCCAATGTAATGCAAAACCACGGTCGGGCTCGCGATCTGATTTACGAACGACGCGATCAACGACTGGTTGGCGTCACGGACGCGATCGAGATCCAGGCGATTAACAAGCATGCAGATCAGTTGCTGACTTACGCCGGACGGATCTACTGGTTCACCGTCGAGTTTGGTTTGGTGATGCAGGACGGAGAAGTGCGTGACTTTGGAGCAGGTATTCTTTCTTCGCCAGGCGAGACCAAGTACAGCATTCAGAACGACGAATCGAATCGGATACTGATCGATCCGCAACAGGATGCCGACTTGCTGCGGTTGGCAAATACGGACTACTTGATCAGCGAGTTTCAGAAAACCTATTTCGTGTCCGAAAGCTTTGATCGGCTCGACACGTTGACGCCCCAGCGAATTCTCGAAGCCAGTGAGAAAGCGATGTCCTTGCCTGATTTCACGTGGCGCGAAATTGTTCCTGGCGATCGCGTGCTCAATGTCGGTCGCACTGCCACATCGGTCAATGAAAAGTATTACCGGTTGATGGCCGGACAGCAGATGGATGACTGCCTGCGTCGCACCGCGCTGGGCAATCTGAAGATGTTTGCCGAGGGTTTCGACAGAGAGTTGCTAAAACAGTTTCGAGCCGCGCCGCCTGAGATTCCTGACAACGCACTGGATTGGTATCGAGCCTCTCAAACATAACACTGGGCCGAAATTTCGCTCGTGCTTCCTGTAGTAGTCTCACATTTCAAAGCCAAAACAGTCAGGCAGTAGACAGGATCAAGTTCCGGGAAGTTGCGGAACACCCAAAACTCGCCTGTGTTCAAACCTGAAGTCGCATTTCTGAAATCTCTCTGGAGTCAGCAAAATGTTGTTGCCAACGAAAATTTTGCGTGAGCCATTTTTACCGGCGCTCATCAGCTTGTGTTTGTTTTCCATCGCCTCGCAAGACGCGTTTGCCCAGAAACGGGATCTACGGACGGGGTACGAAGCTTACGTCAAAGGACTTTTCCATACCTATGACGCCGACGAAAACGGTTTGCTCGACACCGAAGAGATGTCGGAAATGAGGCGCAAGCCACCGGGCAAGGCTGACGTGAACTCTGATGGCGAAATCAGTTTTGACGAATTGTTCAATAGCTATCTCGGAAATGCAGGACTGGAGAATGCCGAAAAACGAAAAAAACGTGCGGTCGAATCTCGCCCCAATAGATTGAGAGAGGTTGACGAGAGGTCAGGATCAAAACATGCGAAGAAATTAACTCGCAAGAAACTTGGCGGTACCGTCACGCTGCTTTCTGATGGCGACAAAATCACAATGTGGGGCGATGCAGCCGATCTTGAATCCGTCGAAGCCATTTTGAAACAGCAAGCTGTCGACAAGGTTGCCCGTTCGAAAAAAACAAAATCAAAGTCAAATTCTGCCGAAGTCAGCATCTGGGTCGTCAGTTCCGAAGGTTGGGTCGATGCGAATATGCTCAACGGTAAATCCAGTCGCGTCGTGGCGGAAGAAATGGCCAAGCTCGCAAAACGGTCTTCATTGCAAATTGAAGAGTTTCATTTGAGCACGAAATTCGGCGGTTCTTTCTCGCTAGTCCGTGGTGGGCAGAATCCGGTCGTCAACGGAGCTACCCGTTCGCGAGGAGGCCAAACGTCGAATCAGATTTCCACGTATGAAACTGGCACCAGCCTGTCCGGCAAGGCGACTCGCAGTGGTGAACTCATTACGATTGACTTTGGTTTGGAGAAGTCGATGCTGGAGGATTCCGACGTCGCGTTGATGGAAGACGGCGACGACGTTGTGTTCGCGAAATCGATTCAGAACTTCAAACTTGAAGCAGAAATCGAGTGCAAATCAGGCGAAGCTTCAGTGATTAGCTCGAGAGACAAAAACCGGTCGTGGGTGTTGGTTTTCTGTGCGACGCTGACGGATTCGTCAGCGAAAGAAGACTGATGTCGCCGTTCGTACGGGATGCGGTGCACTGCTGTTTGCTGCGGTGAGCAGCCAATCGAATCGGTCGGCGAGCGGGAAACAGACCTCGTGCGTAGCGATCCGCGCGACGTGTCTTTTGGCGACGGTCACGATGGAAGTCGGCTTTTTGGATTTTGCCTTTTGATGACAAAAGGTGAGCGAGTTCTACAGGCTGATTTCGAAGAAATGAAACGCAGCCAGCGCACCGATGAAGGCAACCACGGCCAGGCCCAGGAAGACCTTTTGCTGGCGAAGTCGTTGGGCTTCGATCGAATAGTAGTGCTTCAGCTCTTCGTATTCCTTTCGCTCCACCAGCGAAAGTGATTTCATGTTGACGCTAGAATGTGACATAGGTCTGCTCCCAAATGATTTTCAAAGTTTAGGTTTTGAAAAGCCAATGCGCGGCAGATCCGCAAATTCGCAAACCGGATTTGCCCTAACCCGGGAAATCTTGCCGTGAAAACCGCTACAGTCGGAACAGCCGACTGGCTCAAACCGCATGCGGCGGCACAATCGCGGCCGTGGCTGGCGGGGGCGGTCACCATCGCTTGGAACGGCGATTCGAGCCGTTAACGACCTCCAATCAAAGAAACTGAGCCAATTTGGCACGATTCGCTACCCGAATGGACCGAATTGCTCAAAGAGTTAGAATAGACCCCGCCTTCAGGTTGCTGGCTGATGAACAGTTGCGGTTCTTCTATATAGCAAGCCGACGTTTTGAACGACAAGAAAGTCCATGGCCAGCACTGCTCTATTTCCTCCGCAAATCGAAGCTCACCGAAAACTGATCCAAGACGCCCTGCTGCGTTATTGCGACTTCGATTCCGGCTGTCCTGAACACCTCGCCGAAGCGATTCGCTATTGTCTGCTGGCTCCGGGGAAGCGAATTCGACCGTTGCTTACGCTGGCGGCGTCCGAAGTATGCGACGGCGATTTGTCGGCCGCGATTCCGGCTGCCTGTGCCGTCGAGATGATCCACAACTACTCATTGATCCATGACGACCTTCCGGCGATGGACGATGACGAACTTCGCCGCGGTCGCCCGACGTGTCACATTCAGTTCGATGAAGCCATCGCAATTCTTGCCGGCGATGCCCTGATTCCGATGGCTTTTGAAGCGATCGCTCGCGATGTGCAGCCAGCTGAAGTTGCCCTCGAATGTAGCCGATTGTTGGCGATTGCCTCCGGTCCAAGCAAACTCGTTGGAGGCCAGGCTGACGATCTTGGATGCGAATTCGGAGCCCACGATCGTGTCATGCTGGAAAAAATTCACAGCCGCAAAACGGGAGCTCTGCTGACCGTTTCGCTGGAAATGGGAGCCGTGACGGCTCGTGCCGACGAAGATCAACGCCATTCCCTGGTCGAATATGGCAAACATCTTGGCCTCGCGTTTCAAATTGTGGATGATCTGTTGGACTTTCGCGGCTCACAGACCAAAATGGGAAAGCGTACCGGAAAAGATGCCGATCGAGGCAAGCTGACCTACCCGTCGGTGCTCGGCGAAGCCGAAAGCGAAACTTTCCTGCATGAAATCACCGAAAAAGCGATTGCCTCAATTCAGTCCTTTGGGGACGCTGCCAAACCACTTGAACTCCTTGCCCGATTTGTAGTCAGTCGGACTCAGTAGGAAGACTTGCTGACGACAAATTAACGGAGAATTTCCATGTCGAACTTTCTTTCAAAAATCAATGACGCCCGTGACCTTCACGAAATGTCTGTCGCCGACCTCGAATTGGTCGCTGACGAAATTCGTGAAACGCTGTGCAATCTGCTCAGCAAGCGAGCTGCTCACTTCGCGTCCAACCTGGGCGTGGTCGAGTTGACGTTGGCGCTGCACAGCACGTTTGATTTTTTGAGCGATCGTCTGATCTGGGACACCGGTCATCAGATTTATCCGCAGAAACTCGTTACCGGTCGGTATCACCAATTCGACACCATCCGCACACGCGGCGGATTGATGGGTTATCCAAACCCGGAAGAAAGTGACTACGATCTGTTCGTCACCGGTCACGCGGGAGCCAGCGTTTCGACCGCGGTCGGGCTTCGCAGCGGCGACGACTTGATGGGCCGCGATAACTACACTGTCGCGGTCATCGGCGATGGTGCGTTTCCTTCCGGCGTCGTCTACGAAGCCATCAACAATGCCAGCGAGCTGAAAAGCAAGATGTTGGTCGTGCTCAACGATAACGAGATGTCGATCTGTCCGCGCGTTGGCGGCGTGGCTCATTATCTCGACAAGCTTCGTTCCAACCCGATCTATTCGGGCGTCAAAAACGAAGTCGTCAACATGCTGAACAAGGTTCCGCTGCTCGGCGATCCGACCGAACGGATGCTGTTCCAAATCAAAGAAGGCGTTAAAGCCGGTTTGCACGGCGGCATGATGTTCGAAGACTTTGGTTTCAAATATTTCGGGCCAATCGATGGACACAACATTGGTCTGGTCAAGAAATATCTGAAGATGGTTCGCGAAATCGACGGACCGGTTTTGCTGCACGTAATGACCAACAAAGGGCACGGGTACAAGCCCGCGGCCGAAGATCCGGTTTACTTTCACACGCCTCCGGCATTTGAACGCAGCGAAGAAGGCATTCCGGTTCCGCTGACCAAATCTTCATCGAAAGCGTTCACCAATCATGCCGCCGACGCGATTGGCGACCAGATGCGGCACAACGAACGTGTCACGGTCATCACCGCGGCGATGTGCCAGGGCAATAAGTTGGAAGCCGTTCGGGAAGAGTTTCCAGATCGCTTCTTTGACGTCGGAATTTGTGAGGCGCACGCGGTTGCGTTTGCTGCTGGTCAGTGCAAAGTCGGCATGCGTCCGATCGTCGACATTTACAGCACATTTTTGCAGCGTAGTTTCGACCACATTTTCCAGGAGGTCTGTCTGCAGAAACTTCCGGTCACCTTCATGCTTGACCGCGGAGGTCTGACGGCGGACGACGGCCCGACGCATCATGGAACGTTCGACTACGGCTACATGCGGCTGTTTCCGAACATGGTTGTGATGGCTCCGGGGGATGCCAATGACATTGGAGCCATGTTGGATTTCTCGCTCAGCCACGATACGGCCTGCTCGATTCGCTATCCAAAACTTAATGCGACCGAAGTCGACCGCGAACTTCAACCGATCGAGCTTGGCAAGTCCGAGACGCTACGTGAAGGCAGCGATGGCGTGATCGTTTGTGCCGGCATTCAATTGGTCGATTGTTTGGCAGCTGCGGAGAAACTTGCCCAGATCGGAATCAATGTCGGTGTGGTCAATGCACGCTTTGTGAAACCGATCGATCGCGACATGGTTCGCGACGCCATCGAGAATCACGATTTCGTCGTCACGGTTGAAGAGGCGATGCTGCACGGTGGATTCGGCAGTGCGTTTCTTGAAGCCGCGAACGACATGCGGCTCGACGCTCGAAAAGTCCATCGAATTGGAATTCCGGACCTGTTCGTGCCTCACGGCGACCGCGCCGGTCTGCTTGCCGATCTGAAGCTCGATGTCGACGGAATCGTGGAGACTTGTCGCAACGCCAGCGGCGCGGCGGTAGACTCTGGTATCGAATCGGTTGGATAGTGCGTTCTGCCAAAAGGTGGCGTAGGACTCCAGCCCGTGATCGATCATGATCATTGCGTCGAAAACGAATACGATTTCAGAGTTCCCGCCATGCAAAAATCAGACGACCAGCAAAAATTCAAAGTCGTCCTGGTCGGTTCCGGTGATCGCCGCCCCAAAGTTGTGCATCAGGCCAAAGAGCTGCGGCCGCTGATTGAAAGCGTGGTCGACGTCGTCGCCGAGGAGTTTGACTACTCCGAGAACCCGGGCCAGATGGGAGCCGATTTTGCGATCGTGCTTGGCGGCGACGGATCCATTTTGCGAGCCGCGACGCGGATGGAGAACGATCAGATTCCGGTTCTTGGTGTGAATCTGGGCAAGCTCGGCTTTCTTGCTGACGTCAATCCGCGAGACATCGTTGCGGCTTTGCAATCGATCGACTGCGGGAAATTCCAGCTGGTTGATCATCTAATGTTGCAGATCGAAGTCCTTCGGGGCGACGAAACGATCGCATCGAAAACGGGGCTGAATGAAGTCGCGATTCTCGGCGGCCCGCCATTCGATATCCAGCAATTGGACCTTGCCGTCGACGGCATACCGGCGACTTCCTACAGCTGCGACGGGCTGATTATCAGCACACCGGTGGGTTCAACCGCCCACAATCTTTCGGCTGGCGGCCCGATTTTGCGCAAAGATTTGCAGGCTTTCGTCATTTCTCCGATCAGCCCGCACACGCTGACGGTTCGTCCGGTCGTCGACTCCGCCGATCGAGTTTACGAGCTTGTGGCGGCGAATCCGAACGAGTCGGCGTGTGTCGTTTTGGATGGTCAGATCGTTTCAAAACTGCAAGCAGGTGATCGAGTCCGTGTTTCGCGGGCCAAATCGATCTTTCAATTAATCGAAGTCAGCGGCAATAATTACTACCGCACGCTCCGCGAGAAACTTGGCTGGGGTGGCGAGATTAAAAAGTAATTGATCGACAGGCTTATGCCATGTCGCGAAATCTAGCCCTTCGGATGTTCGCAGGATTCCGCAGAGCCCTGTCGCGTCAGGCCTGTTAAATGAAACCGTTCGTAAGGAAACGATGGTGAATCGAATGCAATTGAAAAGTATCCTGGTCGCGTTGGCGATCACCGCCGTTACTCTCTCCGGAGTTGTTGCTCAGTCCGACCCGCAGGATGATCAGCAAACAACAGTCCAGCAAGCAAAATCTCCTCAGGAAGATTCTGGCTCCACCTCCGATACCGATTCGGACTTCGCGGCTCAAATCGACAAATTCACCAAACGAAAAATCGGTCAGCAAAAATACTCGCTGAACTACAAGCTCAAAAAAGGCGACGTCATCCGATGGCAACACGACCATCGCACCGTCGTCGAAACGCGTTTCGGTACCGCGTCCGACAAAACGTCGACTCGTGCTCGTCCTGAATTCAAATGGACGGTTCAAAATGTTGACTCCCGCGGCACAATTCGATTCGATATCGAAATGGAAAAGATCAAAGTCCTTGAGCAAAAAGGCGAGTCCGATCCGATCAACTACGACAGCGAAAAAGACAAGGAAGCTCCTGGAACTTGCCTGCCGTACCAGGAACGGCTTGGACGCGTCTGTTCGACATATTCGATTTCGCCCAACGGTCAGGTCGTCAACAAAAAATCCAACTATGACTACCAGATCAAGCTCGGAGGAGTCGGTGACAATCCCGTCATCGCGTTTCCCAACGAACCCATTCCCGTCGGCCACAAATGGGACGTCACTGATACCGTTAAAGCGAGAGATGAATACGGCTCGAACCAGCAGCTGAAACTTCGTGTGCGATACGTTTTGGAAAAAGTCGTCGATGGCAAAGCTCATGTCACCTTCACCACCAATGTCATGACGCCTCACATTGACGAAACCACCCGGTCGCAGGTCGTCACGCATATGGCTCGCGGATTCATCGTGTTCGACATCGCGAAAGGGCTGATTACAAATCGCGAAACTCGGTGGGACGAGCGAGTGATCGGTTACCAAGGCCCCGAAAGCTACATGCACTACACGGCCTTCCGCAAAGAATTGCTGGTGCAGGAAGAGAAAGTCGCTGTCGCGGCGCCGGTCGCCAAAGTTGCCAAAAAGAATCCGGTCCCGGGCGAAGAACAGCGGACTCGCACGCTGCTTCAGCCGCTGAAGAAGTAGTCGGCTGAAGGTGGAAGTTTGCAGGTTAACGGGTAAAGTGTGCAGCTCAGGCTACTTTGTGTGCCTCTGAAAACTGCATCCTATTACTTTTAGCTTCTTCGCATGTTCCGATACGAACTTCTTCACGTCGACCAAAACTGTGGCGCTCGGTTGGGGCGACTGCATACGCCGCGTGGAGTCATTGAACTTCCGACCTTCATGCCCGTCGGGACCTGCGGCACAGTCAAAGGCATGACGACGGACATGGTCGAAGCCACTGGCTCCCAAATTTTGCTGGGCAACACCTACCACCTGCATCTTCGGCCCGGCGAAAGCGTCGTCAAAGAACTCGGTGGCTTGCACAAGTTCATGGGCTGGGACAAACCGATTCTGACCGACAGCGGAGGCTTTCAGGTATTCTCGCTGGCTCAGCGAACGGTCGTCGACGAGCAGGGAGCCACTTTTCGCTCTCATATCGACGGAAGCAAAATCACCATCACGCCCGAAATCAGCGTTCAGATTCAACAGGATCTTGGCAGCGACATCGCCATGGTTTTCGACCACGTCATCGAGCTTCCAAGTTCGCGCGAAAAAGTCAAAGACGCGATGGATCGATCGATCCGTTGGGCAGAGCGATGTCGGGACGCCCACACGCTGGAGTCTCAGGTCCAGTTCGGAATTCTGCAGGGAGGTCTCGACGAGAGCCTGCGGATCGAATGCGCCAAGGAATTGCGACAGTTGGACTTTCCGGGATACGCGATTGGCGGTTTAAGTGTTGGCGAACCTCCGCCGGAAATGTATCGCATCATCGAAGCAACGACGCCTCATATGCCCGAAGATCGCCCGCGATACTTGATGGGCGTGGGGAGGCCGGAAGATTTGCTCCAGGCTGTATTGCGTGGGGTCGACATGTTTGACTGCGTGATGCCGACTCGCAATGGCCGAAACGCGATGGCCTTCACCGACGATGGGTTTCTGAAAATGAAAAACGCGATCCACGAGCGAGATCCGAGACCAATTCAGGCTGGGATGCACACGCCGCACGCGGAACTATCTCGTGGCTATATTCGCCATTTGTTCATGGCCAAAGAAATGCTGGCCGGAATGCTGGTCTCGATGCATAACATCGGCTACTACCAGAGACTGATGACTCAGGCCCGCGAAGCGATCGCCGCGGACCGTTTTCTCGACTTTTTTGAAGAGAGAATGGCTGGATGGGCTGGCGGCAAGTCCAGCGATTGAGTCAGCCAAGGTCGGAATTTGAGTTGGGAAAGACCGGAGCGATGACCCAAATGCCGCACTTACCCAGGAATCCTCCTCCGACCTTGATCAGGGAGTTCCCGTTTTGCCAATTCCGGCCTCGAATTCGACCTTCGACCGCAATTCTGCCCTTGCTGGGTTTTTCCGCAGAATTTAGACTCTAGCGGCTTACAAACTCGACAATTACGGGAGTTCTGCGCTCCCGTTGCACCGATTCGGTGTTCGACCAAAAAACGAACGTTCAAAAGCGAACTTTAATGTATTACCTGTACTCAATTCTGTGTCTGTTGCTGGTGCAAACCAAAGCAACATCAGCCGGTAACGCAGCTGCTTCAGCTGCTGATTCCGCGACGGGCACGACGGGAGCAGCCGGAGGCGCGCAAACGCCACCGTCTTTTTTCGATTCGATGATTTACTTTCTGCCCGCCATGCTGGCCATGATGTTGGTCTACATGTTGTTCATGAAGCCGCCTGCAAAAGGTGGACGAGCTGGTGATTTGCCAGAGCTGAAGAAAAACGATCGAGTCGTGACGGCGGGAGGCATCGTTGGGACGGTCATCAAAAATGATCCGGATTCCGATACGACGACCCTTCGCGTTGACGATTCGGGGAACACCAAGATGCAGTTCCTGACGTCTTCGATCGTTAAAGTCCTCTCGGATGAGAAGGACAAAGAAAAGGCGTCTTCGGACAAAAAATAGCGTTCATTTCATTGCCACATGCTTCGTGGTACGGCGGTCTTTCCAAGTCCATTTTTCAGGACCTGGAACGCCGAGTTCATAAAACATTTTTCCTGTTCAGAAATCAAACGAATGTCTGATTCAATTTTGGCTACCAACCTGTCCGGAATGATCAACCTGCTGGCTCAAGCCAACACTTCTGATGTTGCTCAAAAAGCCTCCGGTGAAGTCAGTTTCTTTCAGTCGGGAACTTTCGGATTCCTGTTGCTACTGGCCGTTATGTTTCTTGGCTGGTTTCTTGCCAAGTCGATTTCCAGTTCGCTGCGATTGCCGGAATACCGAAGTCGCCTGATGTTGGCAATTATGCCAATCATGCTTGGCGGTCTTTTGATCTATAGCGGCTGGCCGCCACGCTTCGGCGTCGACCTTCGTGGTGGTATGAATATGGTTGGCTCGCTGAATCTCGCCGGCTTCCCGGAAGAGAATCGTCCCAAAGTTCAGGACATCATCGACCAGTTGATCAAACGTGTGAATCCTTCGGGAACGATGGAAATTGTCATCCGTCCACTGGGCGATGACAAAATCGAAGTCACGATTCCGGACGTTACGTCGGCGGAAGCGGACAACATTTGGCAGCTGTTGGTTTCTGCGGGAAAGCTTGAGTTCCGAATCGTCGGGCACGGCAAGTTTCACGAAGCCGAGTTCAATCGAGCCGAGGAGGAAGCTGCCAACGGTTATCGAGGTAAAGCAATCCTCGACGAAGACGGCAAAAAGATCGCATTCTGGTGTCCGATCGCCCGTGTTGAACTCGAACCTGGCCAAGCCGTCCCTGCAGTAATCCCGTACAAGTATTCGCCGGACAGCACTCAGCTTTTCCGCGACCAGAACACGGGCAACATTGTTTCCTTTCGCAACATGCCGCTGTCTCGCGATCAGGATCTTCACGGTGCTGATTTCGCCCGATACTGCGAAGAAAACGGGATTCGTCCGCAGATTCTGATGATTGAACCGCGTCCCGATGAGAACGTCGAAGGTAGCCATTTGGCTGTCGTCTCACGCGGTACCGACAATACAACTGGTCGTCCGATCGTTCAGTTCGAAACAACGGCCGAAGGTGCTGGTCAGCTGGGAATGCTTACCGGTATGAACGAGCCAACTCCTGGCGGCGACAAGCGACTTCTGGGGATCGTGATCGATGACAAGCTTCACTCCGCTCCTTCGATCAACAGTCGAATTAGCAAACGCGGGATCATCGAAGGTGACTTCACGGTTAAAGAAATCGACGACCTCGTTTTGAAGCTGCAAAGCGGAAAGATGAAGGCGGCTCTGAACAAGAACCCGATCAGCAAGAACTTCGTCGAGTCTCTGCTTGGTCAGGAGCTTCGCTCGAAAGGTATCTGGGCGATCGGAGTTTCGCTGCTGTTGGTTTTGATCTTCATGGTGTTCTACTATCGCTTTGCGGGAATCGTTGCAGCGATCAGCCTTGTGCTGAACATCATCCTTATCCTTGCAATCGTGATGGCAATTCAGCAACCGCTGACGCTGACCGGTTTGGCAGGTTTGGTGCTGACGGTCGGTATGTCGGTTGATGCCAACGTACTGATTTTTGAACGTATTCGAGAAGAGATGGATCGTGGTTCGACGCTGAGAATGGCGATTCGAAACGGTTTCGACAAAGCCCGTACAACGATTGTGGATGCCAACGTGACCACATTGATCACGGCGATTGTTCTTTACACGGTTGGAACCGAGCAGGTGAAAGGATTCGCGGTAACGTTGATTCTCGGTATCCTGATTTCGATGTTCACGGCGATCTTCTGCTCGCGAATCATCTTCGATATCGCTGAGCGTAAACGTTGGTTGACGAAGCTCAGCATGACGCGAATTCTGGACAAGAAGAAATTCGACTTTCTCAGCAAGATCGGCTTGACTGGAGTTATGTCGGCTCTGTTCATCGGACTTGGGATTGCCGGAATGTTCCTGCTCGGATCAAAGCTGCTCGATCACGATTTGCGTGGTGGTTCAACCATTCGTGTCGTCTTCGATCAGCCACAGGAAATTGAAGAGATCCGGGAAACGCTCAAGAACAAAGATCTTGAAGTCAAAGGCGAGAAGATCGAGTTTTCTGTCGCCAGCTTTGGCGGCGCTGATCAGGATCCTGCTGACAAAGACAGAATTTTTCGAGTCGATAGCAACCTTCCCGCTTGGGAAGGTGGACCGGAATCCGAAAAATGGGTTCAGCTCGACGAGCTGATGACGGAACTTTTCCCCGGCAAGCTGAAGCTGCACAAAGTCGACGTGCTAAGCGGTGCAGGTGCTGATGTTGGAAGCTGGAAAACGCAGAGCCCAGTGCGAACTGCATCGTGGAGATCTGCCCCGGCAGTTGCTTCGATTTTGGCTGGTCCGACGATGATGCTGCAGGACGAAGGCGCTGCGGAGCCTTCGATTTCGGCTGATCCAGAAACAACAGAACCGCAGGATGAGAATGCTGAACAGTCGGAACCGTCAACTGACGAAGAAGACGACAAGCCTGTTCTTACTGGTGGAGATTTGCCCGTCGATGAAGATCCAGAAGTTGGCAACGGCGGCGGATTGTCTTTCACAACAGAGACTGCAGTGAAAATTGATCCTCCGATCCTTGGAAAGTCATTGCGATCAGAGATTGTTGAGTCGGCTCGGCGATTGGAGATGGAGCTTGAAGACGAGCAGATCGTTCTGATTTCGGACGCCATCCTTGAAGGTGAAAACGCAGACGGAACCGTTTCTGACAGTTGGACAATCAAGCTGAATGTCCCGCAGGAAAAAGATGGTGCTGCCATCATCAACAAATGGTCGGAAGATCTTAATGCACAGCCCTATTTTCCAACGTCCAGTAAGGTCGGTAGTCAGATCGCTGAATCGATGCGTGTTAACGCGGCGTTGGCAATCATCTTCAGCCTGATCGGAATCATCGCTTACATTTGGGCTCGATTCCAGAACATTGCGTTCGGGCTTGCTGCTGTGGTTGCTCTCCTGCACGACGTTTTGGTCGTGCTTGGAATGATTGCCCTGTCGCACTATGTTTTTGACATGCTCGGATTCAGTTTCCTTGGAATCGATAAGTTCAAAATCAGCCTCGAGATCATCGCGGCATTGTTGACCGTCATCGGTTACTCGCTGAACGATACGATCGTTGTGTTCGATCGTATTCGTGAAGTTCGCGGCAAACGAAAGCAGATCACGTCGGACATGATTAACACAAGCATCTCGCAAACGTTAAGCCGTACGATTCTGACTTCCGTGACCACGTTTGTGGTTGTGTTCATCCTCTACTGCTTCGGCGGCGAGGCGATCCACGGATTTGCATTCTCTCTGGTGGTCGGCGTTATCGTCGGTACTTACAGTTCGATCTTCATCGCATCCCCTGCTCTGCTGTGGTTGATGAACACGATTGGATTGTCGCCTGAGCCAGTTGACGACGAAAAGAAAATCGCTGGCCAGGTCTAGTTCTGGCTTCGAATGGTTAATTCAAAGCCGCGAGCATTTGCTCGCGGCTTTTTTTGTTGGCATTCGAAGGCCGACTTGATGAACAAAATTTAATGTTTGTGTTTGCGAGCTGGCATTCTTGCCGCAATCAAAAGCTGTCAAAATTGATGGCTTGATAGAAGTCCATGATGTAGGCGTCGGAGTTCAGATGCCAATCAAGTTCGTGAATGATCAACCAGAAACCCCCACAATGATCACAGGTCGCATCAGACATTTCTTTGTGTATGAGGTGTTGCATGCCAACGATCCACCGCATCGACTTGCGCTCGGCCTGGCGACTGGCACTTTTGCCATGTTCAGTCCGTTGTTTGGCCTGCAGATGGTGATCAATGTTGTCCTGGCGTGGGTGCTGCGAGCCAACAAACTGGTGGGCATTCCCATTGTCTGGATTACCAATCCGGTGACCATCGTCCCTGTCTTTTTCCCCTGCTACGTTTTGGGGTGCTGGATCACCGGCGCGCCAATTATGAAAGGTAAGTTTGCCAGTATCCATCAATCGTGGAAGACCCTGGCGGACGACTCCTCCGCCAGAATCGGTGATTACTTTCAGTTCGTATGGCAACAGTTCTCGGAAATCGCAGTTCCGCTGTGTATCGGTTGCACGACTGTCGGCATCACGCTGGCGATCGTCGTCTATTACATTTCGTTTGCCCTGATCCGCAAGTATCGTGCGAGTCATGCGTCATGATTGAGCATCGCCATAATCGATTCTTTGCATTGCGCCATGGAGTGAGCGAGGCCAATGAACTGGGATTGATTATTAGCGACCCGAAAACGGGTTGTTCCAACTATGGATTGAGTTCAGTTGGTAGAGCAAAGTTGGAACGATGCCTTGAGGGCTACCTTGAGCAAATTGGCCCCACTTGCCGAATCGTCAGTTCTGACTTTCTTCGAACACGTCACACTGCAGAGTTGTTGGCCGAGCGAATGGTTGCTGAGGTTGAGTTTTCTGTTCGGTTGCGAGAGCGATACTTTGGCGATTTCGAGTCAACATCCAATTTGAACTATCAAACTGTTTGGCAGCAGGACGCCGCTGATCCTGAGCATTCGCAGTGGAATGTCGAAAGCGTCTCCAGTGTTGCCGATCGAGTTCTGGCCGAACTTCAAGATTTGAACGAATCCGCCAAGGAGACGACATTCGTGATCGTGTCTCACGGGGATTCCTTGCAAATTCTAGAAACGGCTTTGAAGCAGTTGCCGCTTTCAACTCACCGCGAACGAGATCCGCTTCAACCTGGTGAGCTTCGTGAATTGTCGCCCAATTAATTTGTCTCGCTGAAACTGACAGGTTGAGGAAACGCATTCTTGAACTTGGCTTGATGGCGTTTCAGGTTTTCGTTTCGCAACGAGTGAGCATAGCGGACGGAAAGTTGTTGCGCAGTGTGACTGAATCGGTAAACCTGGACGACGGGAAACTTCGCGACGATACATGTCGGCGACTTCCGGTGGATGTTTCCAGCGTTTCCAACCAGGTGTTTGTGCCCCGACTCTCCCATTTTGACTGCCCGAGTCAACGGCTCGTGCGAGTGACCAAAAACCGTGGCCCAACTGCCGCAGGCTTCTCCGATTTTAGCTGCGGTTTCAATATCGTTGTGGGTGCCGACCAGGCTGGCAATGAGTTTCCACGTTCGCATGTCAATTCGACTGGATTGCTTTTCCAGCTTCAGGAAATGCGCCGCGACAGCTGACCGAAATCCAAAGCTTGCCTCCCAGAAATTTCCCAGGCCGGACAAGCCTTTCTTTTGTGTCAAAGACTCAACCAGGTTTGCAAGATCATAGGCAATCACGGATGGCTTCAGATCCTCATCCAGCGAGTCCTCACGAAACGCATGTTCCAGTTTTTCGTAGCCGATGCCCTGCTGCCCTGCGAGTTCGATTACCCGATGTAGCCCAAGAATATGCCCGTGAGTGATCGCGACACGAGACGCTTCGTGGAAAAACAGTAGGCTCTCGTGAACTCGGCAGCCACCGGTTAGCTTTGACAGCTCCTGGTCGGTATATCCGCAGTCATGATTACCCCGAATGAGCTGCGGCGAGTGATCCAAACCGACTTCTTTTTGAACCTCGCGGAGCATCGCGAAATCGGCTTCGAGCCTTTCGGGCCGTGAGCCGTGGTCGCCAAAATCTCCTCCGAAAATGACGTCCAGGTCATTTTCAACAGCCATCAACAGCATCGATTTGATTGCGTTACGCTTCTGTTTTTGGGTCACCTTGTTACCAAACCGTTTGCCGGCGTGGTAATCCGTGATCACCATCACGCCCTTTTGCCCGGATGGCTCGGCGGATTTGGAATACGCGATCGCGCGACGATTTTTTTCGCGAAGGTTCTTCCGACGATCCTGTTCCACGACGATCGCTTCGTGGTGAATATTCCAGTAACTCTCCAGCGACGCCTCAAGTGAGTGATTCTCGGAGATATGTCGACGTGCGGCATTGGAAAACTGTTGCTGGCGATTCTCATCACGCGCAAACTCGAGAATCTTTGTTGCCCACCGCAAAGGATCGTTGGTTGGCAACACGCAGCCGGTTGAAGGCAGGACGTACATTCCTGGGCCACCTTGATCAGCCACGATAACGGGCAAACCGGACGCACCCGCCTCCAGTCCGACCTGGCCGAGGGTTTCCGTCGTCGATGGGAATGCGAGAATATCGGATGACGCGTAGACAGCCGACAGTTCCTTGCCGCCGAGTGCTCCGACCAGTCGAACGTTGGGGAGCTGTGCGGCTTTCGTTTTCAGTTTTTCATCGCCTCTCCCGACAACGATTAGTTCGATTTTTCGATCGTCATCGGAGACTCTCTCCTGCAGCGCCTGCCATGTTTCCAGAAGGAAATTGAAATTCTTTTCTGAAGTGATCCGTCCAACGTACAGAACCTTGAAGGATTTTGAATCGACGTCGCTGAACTGTTGCCAGATGTTCTGATCGGAATGGTTGGGGTGGAACTTGTTAGTGTCGATTCCAGGCGTCAAGCAGCGAACTCGATTTGGTGAAAGATTCAATGTTTCCTGGATGCGTTGAACTTGTGCCGGAGAGCGTGCGACCACCAGAGTGAATCGGGAGTAAAACTGGTGGAGGACTTTGGCGGTGATCAAGGAAGATAGATCGCAAACACGTTGTTTCCAGTCCACGTCTCCAGCGAGTATTTCGAAGTTTCTCTTTCCAATGTCGGTGCACGCTGCCACGTCTTGCATGAATTGCGGGTTCCCCGTCATCAGTTTCATGAACAGTGGCGTGGCCTTGTCGGTTACAACGGGCGCAACTGCTTTCACGATCGGATTTTCCAACAGCGATCCCGGGTTCACTGCGTAGTGTTCGAGCTGAGAATTTACAATTGAATGAGCGTAGTCCGGGAAATCCGTGTGATAGATGCCGACCAGGGGTAGCCGCAAATCATTGGCGAGCGAAACACCAAAGAATCCGAACGGTCCGGGCGTGGATACGTGAATCACGTCCGGCTGCTTTTTCTTCAATAGGTACGCGATCTGTTTCCGCTGGTGCTCCAGCGGCATTGAGATTCTCAGGTCGGGATAGCCCGGAACGGTGAACGAAGGCGCCCGAACGAAACGAACATCCTCAATGTTTTCATGCTTGCCAGGAACCACGAACTCAATGGGCAAGTCATTGGACTGCGAGCCTGTTCTTAAGTCTTGCAAGAATCGCCCAACTCCGTTGTTGGATTCGACACCGAAGGTGTCAGAGAAGCAAACGACACGGCTTCGCGTTGCAGAGCCGGAAAGGTGAGGATGGTTAATGGCCGTCTCCCTGTGATCGAGAAGTTGGTGCACATATTGTCGCCAACTTTTGATAACGTAACTTCTTCTGTTTTTTTCGGTCAACCTCAGTCGCCTCGGGGCCCGTAAAAAGTCGCCAAAGAACTGGCGCTTATGTTAAGAAACGGCGAAGCAGCAGTTTGCCACTCACGGTCTTGTTCGTAGCAGAATGCCTCAACACATTGCCTATTTGAAGAGCACGTCGATCCCCATCGCCTGCTTGTTCGCGAACTTGGGCGTGGCTTTCTTTCCCAGATGTTTCACCAATGGGTAAATCCAGGCCAGTGCTCGCAGCGTGACCACTTCGTCAATCAATCGGTATTTGCTCTGAGGTCTCAGAAGTAGAGCGAGCAACCGGTGGACGTGTCTTTTCTTCAGCGGCGCTGGTTCGAAGTTCAGCACAATCGAGTAGTTCCGCTTGAACCTGCGTTTGTAAGTTTCCTTGAGCGCAAATAGTTCAACCGCAACGCTTTCTGAGTACGGCAAAAAAAAGTACTCGCGGGCTTTCGCCAGAATCTCGAAAGTTGCCAACTGAAAATTGAGCCCCTTGCTCGGTATGCCGTTGTGCTCCGCGATCTCAATCATTTGCCGCAGATTTTCAAGGCCTTCACGCCCATCTGCGAGAGCCTGCTCGCGGTCCTCTACCAGAAAGGAAAGGATTCGTTTCATCGTGTGATCGATGATGATCCGGTCCCAAAACACGTACAGCTGTGGTGGCAAGCGTAGCCGCCGAAAGAACAACTGCTTTTTCGCCAGCTCGGGAACGCAGAGCAACTTTTTGATTACGACGTCCGACCGTCTGAGGAACTCGACCATCGATTCATGCGAAACATCCAGCTGTTTCAATGCGAGGAAATTTTCGATTGCCTGAGTGCAAGATTTTCCATTCCAAAGCTGGGCTATTGCGAACGTATTGATTTCGACCCACAGAGAAGAATTGCGAATGAAAGTCAGTTGACGTAGCTTTCCCCATCCGCCAGTTTGGCACCAGACACTCGCTCCGATCACGTTTTTCGCGGACTGCAATTGGGTCAAATATTCTTCAACATCCCACCCTACAAAGCTTGGGTACGCCCCGAAGCCTTCGTACTCTCGACGTGCCTGGAATTCGATAATCTTCTTGTGATCCGATTGCAAGAAGTTGGAATTCAATGGAAGGTAGCGGAAGAAGTCACTTTCGCCATATTTCATGGAAATGACCAGTGCCGGGCTGTCGATGCCATCGAATACGCGGTTAAAAGTTTTCGGGTTCCAAATCAAATCGCCAATCGAATACGCACCGACAGACCAGGTGCGAAAAATAAGTAGCCGATTGTGCTGTTCAAATATTGGCAAAACACTCTGTAAAAAACGACGCGTCGTTTTGGCGTTGCGAAGTAGCAGTTTGCTTTTGAAATCGCCCTGTACATCAAGTCCGTCCTTTTCACCGAAACGCATCACGATCCCTGCGATCGCAGGCACGTCCTGGAACAGCTCGGCCAGTTTCTCATTGAGCCAAAGTGCGACTTTGTCTGGGCTGCGGCTTAAACGCCTGAGGAGTCCTTCATTGAAGAACATGACGTCCATCGTGAATAATACTTTGAGCCCAAACTCATTCGCGATCTTGATGAGCAGGCCGAAGAGCTCACGATATTGTGTGATCTTTGCTCGCAAGGAATCATCATATGAGTCGTCCGTGATCAAGTGAGCGACGTCGTCGAGTGTGACCGCGTTGTATCCATACGATGAACAAGCCTCGCAGAACGTACGGAAGTCCTCGATCGCGGAAGCGATGACCTTCGGTTTTAGGCCAGATTCGTTTTCAAGATGTGAAAACGGAATCTTTGACCAGTTGATTCGCTTCGGTTTGTAGTGCCGGAAGAATGGCCCGATCGCGTCAATGATAAGGAGGTTCTCTGTTGGCATCTTCTGCTTTGCTACTGACGCGATGATTGGCGGATGTCATTTCTTGATCGGAACGGAACGATGTATGGCATTCCGTCGAAGTCTACCAAGGCCCGGATTTCGCAAAAACCCATCGTTCCTGAACCGAAACTTCATGTCGTTGATCAAGTTGCGAATCGAAAAAGACGCGGTAAATGTTGAACTTTGAGGGTCAGGGAAATTTGACAACGACAGGTTTTGCAACATTTTGCCGTTGAAGTTTCGCTCACGGGAAAAACCGGAGATTTTTTTGTTTGCTTACGATCCATCTTGCGAGGATCCGCGTACCACCGGTGCACGCCGTGCAATACTTCGACGGTGAAAGCCACAGGATAACTCGCCGGCCATGGATTGGCTCGATTTCGACTCGGACGCTTTGTCTCCTATGACAGGAACAGGGCAACAATCCATGGAGTACCAAATGGGTTCCTTTCAACAAATTTTAATGGGCGCTACTTGCCTTGCAGCAGCTTTCTTTTTCGGAAGCTACTTGCACAACCGCCCGGCAGAAAACGAGCAAGAGATTCCACGCCAGGCGGCGACCGCGGATCCACTCGATTCAATACTCGCGTTCGGCAAGCGACCGGTCTCGCATTCTCCCGCTCTAAACACACACGCTGAGAACTTGAATACGCTTGCCAGCTTGCAACCGTCACCTGTCGTTTCGCAAGTCCCTGCGTCTCACGGCATGCCGGCGATCGATCCTTCGGAACGCGTCCCGGTCGTGTCATCAACGACTCAGCCAGTGAAGACTCAGCGTCGCAATCCATCTGTCGTTCCTGCGGCAACACGAAAGCCAGTCGTTCCCGATTTTTCCGAACTGGCGTCGCGCTTCCGTAGCACTCCATTGGCGTTAAGTGAAGAAACTGGCGGAGATCCGGAGGGTGTGGTTCATGAATCGGAGCGAGTTCCGTTCTCGAACGTCTTTGAAGCACCGAAGATGGTGGTTCGTCAGCCAGAAAACGCACAGCCAGAAAACGCACAGCCAGAAAAGGTACAGCCATTCGGCGAGCAACCAGGCTCAATGGTCGCGACTCCGTTGCGGGACATCGCCAGCGAAGTCGACCGGATTGAAGATTCGATTCGCGGTGAGTTCTCTGCTGTTGTTCCAGATTCCGGGCGTTGGCGTGTGAATCGCGACAAAGCGATCGACCAGTTTCGAAGTGTCGGCCAGACGCCCAAGCAGGACAACGTCTCTCGAGAGACGATCGAAGACGTGATTTCTCGTCGGAGTGCAGATTGGCTAAAGGAGGACCAGAGCAAAGAAGCGTCTCGTGAAACGTGGGCAACGAATCCTCCACGGGATAGCTGGACGAAAGCTCGTCGTCACGAAGTCACTCAGCAGGCTGCCAGACGGAATCGGGACATTCTCGATATCGAAGATCCTGGCAATCGTTTCCAAAGCGTGCTCACGGAGCCAGAAGAGATGGCTCCACCGGCGCCAGAAACTGAGACGGCGTACTACACGCCAACGCAGCAGCGTCAGGATTCGTTGCCGCCACGGCGACAGCCGCAACATCGTTTGCGACCCGTCAATGTCGGTGTCGATTCGAATTGGAGTCACCGTTCTAACATTCAGTCACAGTTCGCAAATAGATATACCATTCAACCGGGCGATACCCTGCAGAGTATTTCGATTCAGTTCTATGGTTCAGCGGACTACTACGTAGAGATCTACAAAGCGAACAGAGAGGTGCTCGATCGAATCACGGCTTCGCCAGCCGGTATTGAGATTGAGATACCCAACCTGAACAATTGACGACTCTCCTCAATTGTGTTGATCGGAGAAGGCCGCTCGAAATTTTTCGAGCGGCCTTTTTTTTGGAGTGTGAAATGTCACTGAGTAAGTGCATGGTTCAGATGTATCCCGCGTCTGGCGACTGTGGAAATCGATCCTCTGCCTTCGTTCTGGAAAAGTTAAACCACGTGTTGCTGCTGATGATTGCTCGCCATTCCGAAAATGAAATGGCCGACCAACTAAAGCTTTTCCGGCAAACAATGACTCGCAAGAAGGCTTGTATTGGTAGTGCACCGCTGGTCGAACTGCAAAAGTTTGGCTTCTTGCAGAAGGTCCTTGGGGTTGTTCTTGATCCCAAAGTTGATGTTGGCTGAAGCTTGGACTTTCATCCGACCGCGAAGACTGGTTGTACGCTCGCTTTGCATCGCTTCGAATACGTCTTAATTTCGACATCGAACGCTGGAATGGCTGTGTCCCAACGACCAAGAGTACTGATCCTTTATTGCACGAAGTGTAAATGGCTGCTTCGCGCGGCTTGGATGGCGCAAGAATTGTTGTCAACGTTCGAACATGAGATTGGCGAGGTCGCGTTGTCGCCCTCTGATCCCGGCGTCTACCAGATCGTTGCAGCTGGTGAAGTTGTTTGGGACCGCAAAGTCGACGGCGGATTTCCGGATGCCAAAGAATTGAAGCGTCGCGTTCGCGATGTGATCGATCCTCAAAAAGATCTGGGGCACTCAGATCGCTAGAACATTGAGCGCAGTGCGTGGCGAGTTGAGAACCTCCTGGGCGGCGGGTTCGTAAGATCACGGATTCACGATATGCTATCGCCTTCGAAACGAACACTTTCCAGTTGGGAGAAGAAATGAGCGACCGAATTGTAATGCGTACTGGTGAATCCCTCGTGGCCGGCGGACCTCCGTTCACGGCAGCCGAACCCGAAGTCGTCATCGGCGAACTCGATGGACCGGTAGGCACGGCGCTCGCGACGTTGACCGGTGACCAATCCGCGGGTCACTCAAAAGTTTTTGCCATTCTCAATACGGACGTTCAAGTGCGTCCGGTCACGTTGATGGTGAGTAAAGTGACTGTCAAAAGTAGCGCTTACACGAATATTCTGATGGGCACCGTGCAGGCAGCGATCGCCAACGGCGTGCTCGATGCTGTCCGTGCCGGAGACATTCCAAAAGAGAAAGCCAACGATCTTGGCATCATCTGTTCGGTCTGGTTGAACCCGGGAGCAGCAACAGAAAAGAATCTCGACCACAAAGCCCTGTTCGAAATTCACCGCAAAGCGACGACTCAGGCGATCCACAAAGCGATGAACAACGAGCCGTCGATCGACTGGTTGCTTGAGCATCAGGAAGAGATTACTCACAAGTACTACCAACGCGGACTCGACGGCGAATTGTAGCAACACCGCGGTACGTCTGTTTCTGGACCTGCGACGCGCCTCCATGAGCTCTTGCTGGAGGGCGTTTCCAAACTGAGTGTAGGCGGCATCCGGCCGGCTATGACTCTGTAAATAGGTGAATCCGATGCAGGATGCTTGCGTTGCGTTTCAAAAACCGGGTTTCAAACTTGTTCCTGGGAATCTGTTGGCAATCGTTTTGTTCAAAGTTCATTATCATTTCCGTCTCACGATCAGCGACTTGGAGGGTCGTTGAAGTTCCGTGAAAAGATCGTCTTTGGATTTTTGAGGAAGTAGTTGGAATGAAATTAGGTATCCATTTCGCCTTGCTGTTATCGATTTCGTGGCCAGCCGTGACGCTTGGCCAGGGGTTTGAAACTATCGTCAAGGATATTGTTTCCGAACGCGCAAAGGTTGTTTCGTATCACGCCTTGATTACTGGAGAAATTGAGGGAGAGCCAGAGAAAGTCAAATTGTCTGATGGTAGCGTTCATGTTCGCAAAAGGATCCCCGTCGGGTTTACGCTTGAACTGGCCCTTGACCAGGAATCAAAGCGACGATTGATCGCAAGGAGAGATCACTTTCAAGTTAAGGCAACGGGGGAAGAAGAGTTCTCGCGATGGTACGTCTATGTTGAGACTCCGTTGAGCAAAATCTACTACAACGACGTTGATGGGAGCGTTGGTCGTGGCTTCGTGACCAAGCCTGATCGAAACGTGCCAAAGCCGAAGCACTTTGATCCTCTTGCGCTGGGCCTGATGTTTCCGGGAGAACTAACCACTGGTGAATCGTTGCCGAACATTGTGCAAAAATATTCGGTTTGGAACAAAGGCTTCGTAGAGACCGATCTCGGCGACGGAAAAGTTCGGTTCTCAGGGAAGACTGAAACGAGAGGCGAAGATTTTTTCGTCATCGTTGACTGGGAAAAAGGAATCTGGCCATTGGAGATGGCGTATGGTGCAGAGCCAATTTTTCAACAAAAAGTAAGCGTCGATCAATTCAACGGAGTTTGGTTGCCGCAGGACGCGACCTTCATGCAATCTGACAAATCGACCAAGGTCACACTGGAGTGGAAGTCAATCAACCAGCCGATTGCGGATAGACTATTCGACCTTGGCGATGTTGAATTGAAATACGATTTTTCGGTCAAGAGAAAATGACGATTCGTTTCATCCAGTCTGATCCAGGACAAACGAGTCGAGCGTTACTACGACAGGCACTGGGTCAGATCGGCGATGACGTCTTCAGCATTTTCGATGCCGATTGCAAGACGGATCATGTTGTCGGTGATGCCAAACTCTTTACGTTGCTCCGGAGTACGCTCCCAATAGCTCATTACAAGCGGCTGTTCGATCAATGACTCGACGCCGCCGAGGCTTGGCGCGATTCGGCACAGTTGTGCGGCATCGACAATCTTCGAAGTCTCTTTCCAGTCAGCGTCTTTGACTTCGAAAGTAACCAATCCGCCATAGCCTCGCATCTGGGATCGAGCCGTCTCAAAATACGGGTGCGATTCAAGTCCCGGATAGAAAACACGTTCAACGCGTGGATGGTCTTCGAGAAAACGGGCAACGGCCATCCCGTTCGCGTTGTGGCGCTGCATGCGAAGCTCAAACGTTTTCAATCCGCGTTCCAGCAGGAAACAGTTGTGCGGCGAGTTGATCGATCCCATGATGCCGCGCAGTTTCCGCACGTCGGCAAGCTGCTCTTTCGAGCCCAACACCACGCCGGCCAGCAGATCATTGTGCCCGCCCAGATATTTCGTTGCGCTGTGCATCACGTAATCCACACCGTAAGAAATTGGCTGAAGGTTGTACGGCGTCGCCAGTGTTGCGTCGATAATCGTTTCCACGCCATGAGTTTTTCCAATCGCGGCAAAGCGTTCCAAATCAACGATGCTCAGGTGCGGATTCGTCGGGGATTCGCTGACCAGCAATTTCGTATTCGAATTTATGGCAGCTTCCATTGCTTCGTAGTCGCCCGTTTTGACTTCCCGGGTAACGACGCCAAAGCGAGAAAGGTAAGTACGACAGTAGTCTCGCGACCGATGGTAACACTCATCGAAAAACACGATCTCATCGCCGCTGGAAAGTTTTGCATTCAGCAATCCAACGAACGCGGCCATGCCGGTACTGAAAAGTATCCCTTCTTCGGCGCCTTCGAGAGCTGCCATCTTCTTCTCAACGACACGTTCGCCCGGAACTCCATATCGTCCGTACTCGCCGCGTTCCTGTTTTTGTTCCACGTAGTCGATGATGGACTGCGTGTTCTCGAAAGTAAATGTCGACGCCATCACGATCGGATCGGTGATCGAATCGAGTGCTTTCTGGCGAGCCTCCCCGGCGTGGACCGATGTCGTCGAAATTCCGCGTTGAGTTGCTGATGTTGGCTTTTGTTCTGACACTGTGGACATTTCCATAACTCCCATGAAGATTGCAGGAGTCGACACCGAAAGCGTTCGGCAAGATCAACGACGCAGCCGATTGCACGAATCATGGCTGGCGTCGAAGTGCTCTTTAGCAGATAAAGGCTGCAAGCGGCATCAAATCCCTAGGGGAAAGATTAGCCGATTGCCGCGATTCGACAAGCACAAAAATCGGACGAAAATGATGAGTGAAGAAGAATTGATTCAGCTGGTTCAACGCATTCGCGGCGCCAGCGGCTGCATGGTGGATCTTGACGGGTTGCTGGGAAAGTTCGAGGCGAATGTGCAGGATTCAACGGCCTCGCAATGGATTTTTGAATCGTCAACCGGACGATTGATGACGCCTGAAGAGGTTGTGCGGAAAGCCGGTGTGAAGCCGAAACCGTAGCGATTGGGTTTTCCGATTGTTCGGCAGTTCGCGAAGTAGCTGATATAATGAATCCAGTCCATTTTTGAACCACAAGCTCAACCATTCAGCGATCAATCATGAAACGAAGAACCTTCATCGCGGGCACTGCCGCGGCCGCCACGCTCTCACTTACTCTCTCGAAATCACTCCGTGCAATGCAGGAAAAAGCGAAGAATTCCAAGTACCTCGACACAATGGGGCTCCAACTTTGGACAGTTCGCAACCAACTTGCCGAAGATCAGTCAGCAACGCTCAAGGCGATCGCCGATGCGGGCTACAAACAGGTTGAGCTTGGTCGAGTCGTCGGTTCGGAGAGCATCGTCAAGGAAGCCCGCGAGCTTGGCATGAAGGTGACTTCATCGTTCGTTGACTGGAACAGCGTACTTGGCAACGACGGCGAACATCCGGAACTGAAAACGATTGTGGCAACCGCGAAAGAATGGGGACTTGAGCACCTCGTGTTCGGCTATATCGGCAAAGGCCATCGCGAAACGGTAGACCTTGTCAAGAAGACTGCGGCCAAAGCCAATGCGTTTGGCGAGATGTGCAACGATGCTGATGTCAAGCTGTGTTACCACAATCATTCTTTTGAATTCAAGCCAATCGACGGCGAGACGACTGGTTTCGATATTTTGATGAACGAATTCGATAACGACAAATGTAAGTTCGAACTGGATGTGTTCTGGGCCAAAATCGGCGGCTGGGATCCGATCGAAACACTGAAAAAGCTGGACGGCCGAATCACTCAGGTGCACTTGAAGGACCTGAAAGAAGGCGCAGAAATCAACTTTGACGAAGGCACCGTGCCTCATGATGCGTTCGAAGAATGCGGTGACGGCTCGATCGACATGGCTGAGATCATGAAGGTCGCCGAAGAAGTCGGTGCGCTGCAGTGTCACGTCGAGCAGGATCAGTCGCCGAATCCGATCGAAAGTATGACGCAAAGCTTTGCTCACCTGAAAGGTCTTTCTTCATGAGCTCATTGAGCCCTGAAATTTTGAACGCCAAAGTCGCTGGCTTGATTGCCGTCGCTTTGGCGTTTGTCTTTTGTTTCGCCGCTGATTGTTCTGCCCAGCAAGACGCAGAACATTCTGTCACTCCTCCTGTCGCGTCGCCGGTCGATGCGGACCCGGAAACCAAGGACTCGTCGAAGCTCACGCTCGAATCGTTGCTGGAAAAGTATCGTGACCGTGGTGTCGAGAAGTGGGAAGAAACAATACTCAAAATGGAAGCCCGCAGTGCTGCCGAAAATGCGCGCGGCAAGTGGTCAGAAGATGCGTTGTTGTTTTTTGGCAGTAGCAGCATTCGTCGTTGGAAGACAATGAACGAAGACCTCGTCACCTTTCCTGCGATCAACCGCGGGTACGGTGGCGCGAAATATGTAGATATGGTCTTGTTCGCCGATCGGATTCTCGCCCTACACAAGTATCGGGCCTTGGTGCTGTTTGCGGCCAATGATGTTTCCGGTAACGATAACGATTCGTCGCCAGCAGAGGTCGATTGCGCGGTGCGGGAGATCATTCGAGTGTCCAAATCCCACCGGCCAGATGCTCCTGTGTTCATCATCGAAATTACGCCAACGGAAAGCAGATTTTCGTCGTGGAGTAAAACACGTGAACTGAATGCGATGCTTCGCGAGATTGCTTTGACGACCGACAATACGTTCTTCATCGCGACCGCCCAGCATTACTTGAATGTGGACGGCACGCCAAAGTCAGAATTCTTTGTTGAGGACAAGCTGCACTTGAATGCGGATGGCTATAAAAAGTGGGCTGGTTTGATCAGAGTTCAATTGAACTTTTTCCTGCCGGCACTGAAACAGTAGCCCGATTGTTTTACCGCTTGATCCGTTTGGGCCAAGCGGCGAAATCTGCATACTCCCGATTTCTCAGTCGCCCCGGCTTGCAGCTTAATTTTTAAAGCGATGCAAACTCTTACCATTCTCTACCGCGATGATCATTTCGTTGCGATCGACAAGCCTGCCGGATTGCTTGTGCATCGTAGCAAAGTCGACGTTTACGCTCGCGAGTTTGCATTGCAGATGTTGCGCGATCAAATTGGTCAACCAGTGTTTCCAGTCCACCGAATTGATCGACCGACGTCTGGCGTTTTGCTGTTTGCGTTGAACAAGGATTCTGCGAGAGCCGTCTCTGCTCAGTTCGCCGATCGCGAGGTCAGTAAAATGTATCTCGCGATTGTTCGTGGCCGGACTGCAAAGACGAGACATTGGGATGAGCCGCTTGTGGAGAAACAGGACCGGGCGACCGATGCGAAAGCTCGTAAAGACAAACCAGCCCAGTCCGCGATCACGGAGTATCGAACTTTGGAATCCTGGACCGTGCCTTTTTCTGCGGGCAAGTATCCGCAGAGTCGATATTCGCTGGTGGAAGCAAGGCCTTTGACTGGGCGTAAGCACCAATTGCGGCGACACTTCAACCACATGGCCAATCCGATTGTCGGCGACACGACCTATGGAGACCGACGGCACAACCGCTTGTTTCGCGAGCAGTTCGGAGTGATGCGATTACTGTTGGTGGCAAAAGCGTTCTCTTTCGTGCATCCGGTCACGGACGTTGTAGTCGATATCGAAGCGGATCCCGGAGTAGAATTTGAGCAAGCGTTGTCCAGCCTGCGGCAGCACGCGATCGAGTCCAATGAAGAAGTTTGATGGATCAGCAAGAAAAATTGGGAGACACAGATCGAACGGTCCTTCAGATTTGGGCTGCGTTTGTTGCTGTTCTGTTAGCTTTTTCATGGAAGCTCTGGTTGCCCGGATTTTCGGATTTCCCACGAGTTCCCATTTTTGATGTCCACGATGGCGCGTGGCTGTCGTTGCTTCAATATTTTGGCACAACGGTGCTTGTTGTTGGTCTGGTTGGATTGGCGTCGGGAGTGATCAAGTTCCGTTGGGCGGCGGTTTGCGTCTCAGCCGCATTTTCCATTTTGTTCTGCTGCAATCAACACTGCCTGCAACCTTGGGCCTGGCAGGCTTTCATCATCGCTACGTTGTTGGCGAGTATGCCGATCGACGAAGCCAGACGGTGGGCCGCGCGGCTGTTGATCTCCATCTATCTGTTTTCGGCGATCGGGAAATTTGACTATCAGTTTGTGCATACCACCGGGCAAGAGTTCCTCGACGTCATTCTTGGCTGGACGGCGTCCGTGGTCCGTGTTGATTCGCTTTCCGATGCTTTGAGGGCAAAGCTGGTACTGCTTTTCCCTGTCGGAGAACTGTTGATTGCAGTCGGATTAATATTCCAGCCAACGCGAAAACTTGCGGCGTGGTTGGCGATCGTGTTGCACGTTTTGTTGATGCTGGTGCTGTCGCCAGTCGGTTTGTCTCATCGCTGGCCTGTCGTTATTTGGAATGGGATGTCGATCCTGTTGGTCTATTGGCTGTTCCTGTCAAACGCTCAGTCCACTGACGCGACGGGGCGTCGGCAGGCGAACGAACGAGTGGGGACCGTTCAGCGGTTGGGTGTCGTCTTTTCAATGGTGGTGCTTTTCGGGCCGTTGCTACGTCCGGTTCAGTACTGGGATCATTGGCTGGCTTGGGGTTTGTATTCGCCCAGCAATTCTCGGGTCGAATTGCTCGTTTCCGATGTGGCTCGAGATCGCATCGACGTTCTGCTTCAGCCATACTTTGTGGAGTCACAGAAGATGCCCGGAAGCAGTCGATTTGCGATGGATCGTTGGTCGTTGGATGAGCTGGGTGTGCCGATCTATCCACAGGCTCGGTTTCAAAAATCTGCGGTCCTTCGCTGGCTGCGAGCGAACGATATGCAAGGTCTGGCAAAGCTGATTGAATATGGTCCGTCGCACCCGATGACCGGGCGTCGATCGAGTTCGGCGGTAGCGTTGCCGGAAAACTGAGCTGATTCGCCGATGGCGATCTCGGTTGCACCGGTTTGTCATTTGACCGCACGCATGGTCGCCACAAACCTTTTTATCCGCACTCGATCGGCGTTGTAGTGCCTGTGTCCACGCAGCGTCGGTTGCAGATGCCGTCATGCAGCTGGCGGCGACCTAGGATTTTCCTGAGATGACTATGGGAGAATCACTGTGCCACAAAAACTGTTTTTGATTGCCGTCTGCGCCATCGGGTTTCTTGTTCCGGTCGGCGCGGCAGTCGTATGTGTTAGCCTGCCAACGCTTTCGGCAGCCGATCCCGGATTGCCGGAAGGTTTCAAACCGGTCGGCGAACTGACGCTGTACTACATTGCCGGAGGCTGAAACTCCAGTCGCTGCAGAAAGCAGGACTCGGCGGTCGCCGAATTGAAAACAGAAGGATACAGAGTCCGCACCGTGGATGTCCGAACCCTCGGCCCCGGCGGCGTGGCTCAGTTGGAAGCCAAAGGTATCAGCTCGATGCCGGCCATGATCTATTATTCTGCCGACGGAATTTCGGACCCGCGGGTTTACCACGGATGGAAGCCAAAGGCAGCGATGCGAAAAATGTTTGATCATACTCGCGACCTGCCTGAGTAGGATTGTCGAGCCCTTTCAAGCAGGCGATCGAGCGTTTTAAAGCTCTGAGTCAATCGACGCCAAAGCTCTGAGTCAATCGACGCTCTACGCCACTTCGTTGCTGCGGATAATCTTTAGCTCGGGCCGAAACGTTTCACGTACTGGCTTCGAGTCGAAAATAACTTTGCGGCGACGAACTCGAGTGAACGGCTGTTCCCCTAACATGTTTTGGCCAGAACAGGCCCACGATTCAGCCTGGTCGCTGAGGTCGTTCATCAGATCCTCGACCGATTGGCGAATCGATTCCAGTTCATCCCTCTTTGCCTTGGGGGGGATGTCGATTTTGGGCCCAAAAATGATTCGGACTCGCGACATCGGTTTGGGGATTGCGAACGAGTCCCATGTGTTGAGTCGCCAAGCGTCGTTGACGCCAATTCCCAGCGGAACGAAGGGCATGCCCAAACGTGAAGCCATAAACACAGGTCCGATCGCCATCTTTCGCCTTGGACCACGTGGGCCGTCGGGAGTGATTGCCAAACTGGTTTCCTTGCACTGCTTCTTCAATTTTCGAATTGCCGAGGCTCCGCCGCGAGTTGAGCTTCCGCGGACGATTCTCAGTCCCAACGCCAACGCAGTTTGGCTGACCCATTCGCCATCGCGGTGTTGGGAAGCGAGGATACTCAGCGGCGTATGTCCCCATCGCGGCAGAATGACGCCGATGAACTCGTGCCAAAACGAGAATACCATGTGCTCGTTGTATTCCGGGCGCGCGGGATCGGCGCTGCGATCGTAATGAGCGATCTTGATATCAAGCAAACTGATCAACCGAGGAAGAATCATCGCCGTGGTCTGACCCATCAGTCGCAGCTTCAGCGGTACTTCGAAATCCTTTTCCATTTTTCCTTTCGAGTGTTGCAACCCGAGCTTAAGCTTCCTGCCAACATCCGGAAAATACTTCAACCGCCGGTCCAGTTTTGAAAACGTGATTCGTTGTCTCGTCCCATTCCAAAATCAAAGTCCCACCAAGCAAATGGTTGGTGATTTTCCGTTCGGTGCGACCAGACAAGACTCCCGCAACGCAAACGGCACTGGCACCCGTTCCGCAAGCCATCGTTTCGCCGCTGCCGCGTTCCCAGGTGCGCTGGCGGACTTCGCTGGGTGAAACCAGTTCGATAAACTCAACGTTAACTCGGGCGGGAAACCGTGGATCATTTTCGATCAATGGTCCAATGCCGTGGACCAGTTCGTCCGTTGCTTTGTCGACGAAAATGACGCAATGAGGATTGCCCATCGAGACGCAGGTGACGTCAAACGTTTGTCCGTCTATATCCAGTGGTACGTCAACGACTGGAGACATCTTTGCGTCGCCGGACAGCGTAGTCGGGATCAGGTCGGCGATCAGAATCGGTTCGCCCATGTCGACTTTCGCCTGTTCGACTTTGCCATCGTTGGCGACAAGGTCGATCGATAGTGTCCCGGCTCCCGTTTCGATCTTCACGGAGTCCTGTTTGCAAATGTCATGATCGTAGATGTACTTTGCCACGCAACGAACTCCGTTGCCGCACATCTCTGCTTCGGATCCGTCAGCGTTGAACATTTGCATTCGCGCATCTGCAACCTCGGAAGGGCGAATCAGGATCAGCCCATCGGCGCCGATGCCCTTGTGGCGATCAGAAACAGCGATCGCCGTCGCGGCTGGGTCAGCTGGAGTATCATGGTTAAAGCAATCGACATACACGTAGTCGTTTCCGGCTCCATGCATTTTGGTAAACTTCATTGGCGATAGTTGTTGAAAATGAACGCGGTTTCTAAATTCGATTTAGCGTGATTCTAACGTCGGCTGTCGCACGGGTACACAGCCTCTGTAAGTCAAGGAACGTCATACTGAAAAAGTTGTCGTAGCGAATCATTTAGCTCAGGTAGGATTTCCTTGCTGATTTTTGGGTCTTCGGCGGTGCCACCGACATTGATCCACATGAATTTCTGGCTGCTGCGGCGGTAAAGATCGCTGATGAGTGGGATGTTGATGCGGTTTCGGCCCATGACCGAGTAAAAGTTCAGATCCAGATCGTGGTTCATGTTCATTTGACCGTTGCCGATAATCGAAATTGTGTCGCCATTGAATTCCATTCGTTTGACGTCGATATTCTCGCCGTTGACTTCGAAAAAGATGTCGCCGCTATCGAATGCCACATCGTTGATCCGCCGGACCGGCATGAAAAGTTTCAGCAATCGCATCATGGGCGGGAGCTCGTAGATTTTTGCGTCACGCAAATGGATTTGCCCGCTGCCACGACAGGTATGCGTGCCGCTGGCATTGCCCTGCATTTGGAGGGCGGCAAAAGTTCGCCCCTCGACATCCTCCAGGTTGGGGGAAAACTCTTGAGCAAGTTGGCGAAGGTTCCCATCGGCCAGTGTTGTCTGAATCACAAAGCGGCCTTCCTTGTCTGAGCTGATCGCCGTGTCGAGTCTGACGATTCCACCGTACATTTCGCCTTCGATCGATGGCGAGGGCGTGCCGCTGGTCGAAAGTTCGTTGATCATTCCGCCCGCCAGTGCCTGGTAATTGTCGAACCAGACGGGGCCGCGAACTTTCGTGATTTGAGCTTCGTAGATCGTTAGCGAGTCAAGGTTAACCGAGCCGCGGCATTCTACGTTTTCGCCGTCGTATTGCCCGATCAACTGGAACCAGCCGAAGACGTTCTCGATTGGAATACCCAGAAACATTTCTGCCTGGTTCATATCAAAACGCAAATCCCATCCCATGGAAACTTTTGGAGCAGACGGGCCAGAATTGACGGGCTGTACTGCGGAAGCACGTTGCACGTACGAAGCCTGGTTCGCGGGGTAGTTGCTGCGGGTTCCAGCGTTGAAAGCTTGGGCATGGTTGGCAGGAGCATGGCTTGCGAACTGAATCGCCGGCTTTCGATATCGACTGGCCAGCGTCATGGTGCCTTGTACATTCAACAGTCCGTTAAACTTCATGTACTGAATCGGTCTGGCAAGCGACTCCGGAAGAGCTCGTAGCAAAGGCTCGTCAGCTCGCAGGGATCGGGTCAAAAGATTGGACAGACGCATGTCCCAACCGTCACTCGAGTATGATCCGTCGCCATCGCACTCGACAATTGTGCGGCCGTGCTGACCTTTGAATTTTTGCAGTCTCACACCACCGTTGCCGACGACCAGAGTTCCCGCAAGGTTGTTCAGCTCGTACGGAAACCACGTCGGATCGATCGACAGGTTGCTGTTTCGGATACCCTCATTTTCTCCGTTGAGCATCGCATCGAGTACAAGGTTGCATTCCTTTTCATCTGGTTTCATGGTCATGTCGACCGTCATCATTTCGACAGTTCCCTTTGGGCGGAATCCATCCCAAACTTCTTTCAGTTCGGCTCTCAAGGCGCGTCGTAAACGATCATCCAGCTCAATGTTGTTGCAAAGATACCGAACGTTCAGTCCTGTTTCCGGGTTCCACGTGCCATTGCAAAGGATTTTTCCGTCCTCACTGCGGCCACTGAGATCCTCAAACCGAAAGGACCTGTTGACTGACGCGATGGATCCTGTAACGCCCTCGATCAGGTAGGGGAATCGCTCGTGGCGCATCGTCATGTCGGAGACGTCAAAGTTGAATCGTTTCTCAACATCGCCTCCGCTGGTCCGTTTCTGAAGCGTGCCGTTTCCAGTGATCCAACCGCGTGCATCGAAGGCCCGTACGATCTTTGCCATCGGAGGATTTGCGTCGATCGCGGCCAGTAGCTTGTCGTCAAACGGGAGCCTGCCCTGTTCAATGTTCAGGTCGCATCGCCAGGTTGCATCGGCTCCCGGATTGTTAACGAACCCTTTGGCCGTCATGACCTGGTCACGCGTTTCATGTTTGAGCTCGTAAGTGACTTGGTCATTGACCCAGTGAGCAACGCCGTTGCAGTCCGTCATCGGATAGGGGAACTTGTTGAAATTGAACGCCAGCCCCTCAATGTAAGCGTCGATCGTTTTCGTGATTCGCGTTCCGTCGAACGACAGGTCAAACTGAAAGTCGAATTCGCCTTGCGGTTGAAAGTCTTCCAGAAAGCGATGGGCAGAAGCAGGCATCGCTCGTATTGTGTTCGGTGAGCGGTCCAGTTGGAAATCTTGTAGCTGCCCCGCCAACTGCCAGCTGGTCGGCTGCATAAGGTCGGAAAGTTTAAAATGGGCGGTGAATGGCGAAGTTCCCATTTGCCCGAAGATTTCGCTGACCGTTACACCTTCTGGCGAGAATGAAAACTTTGCGGATGCGTTGCGAACGTCCGAAGGCAATCGCTTATGTGCAACTGAAAGTTGGCTGACCGAACCGTTGCCTTCAAACCATCGAATCTCGTTCGTTCGCCAATTGCCATTCGCCTGAACCGACCCGTCTACTCGGCTGGACAGCATCTGGATCGAACCAAGTTTCGCCTGCGTCTGGCGAGGGAGTAAAGCAATTAGATCATCGCTGATCGCAGCGTTGTCCAATTTCAGGTCCACGTTCCACTGTCCGGATTCCGGATCCAGGAATCCTTTCAGGACGACGTGTTGGACTTCTATCGATGCCGCCGTGGCGACGTATTGGAGAATGATGCGGCCTTCATGATCGATCGGGGTGATTCGCAGATTGATGTCCGAGAGCGTTTTTTCGGAGTTCGTTGTGCGATCGATAATTCGGATTTGCGAATCGAGCAGAGCGATTGGGATCAGTTGTTTGTCTTCTCCTTGCGTTGCTTTTTCGATCGATTCGGCAAGCTTTGAAAAGACGCTGAAGTCGAAAGGCTCGTTCGGGGAGCGGGAAACTTCCAATTGGACTCGGCGCATCTCCACACCATCGACTTTGCAGCTTCCCGTGACCAGGTCGGTCGTGTTGGAGCGCATCGACAGAAAGGTTTCGTAGGCGGTGAGCGACACATTCGGAGCTTTGACATGCATGTTTGATAGCAACATGCCTTGTCCGTCAAAGAACTGGGCGTTTCCAATCGATGTGGCGACACCTGTTCCCTGAAGTGCGAGGTTACATTTGTTTTCGACAGCGGAGCCCAGTTTCGACTGAATCTGATCCTGAAAGAACAGCCATCCGGCGATTCCGACGACGGATAGGAACGCCGTCAGCTTTACCGTTGCCCACGCTCCGCGCGCGAGCGACGATGGCTCGGAGTCGCTCTGGTTGCGATTATAAAGATGGGCTCTGTACGGAGACACGAAGTTCTTGTGACTGGGTAATTCGGCGAAGGCAGAGAGGTCCGCGAATAGTAGTTTTTTGTCGCCGTGAGCCCTAGAGAAATTCTGCTAGCAAAGTGCGAAGGAATGCCGCATTTTCATGTTCAAACACGGGCTTATGCACTGGCTGTCCTGCCTTTTCGATGGCGAAAGTCGACTGGATGGGAAATTCAGCCGTCACGCTGAACGTCTGGTATCAGCGGAACTCACGCTCCACGGCATCCTACTTCGCCTGTCGTCGTTGTTTTTGCCACTGCTCCGGCATCTGGCTCAAGTCGGTGTCGTCTTCGTACTGATCCTGCAACCGCTCCAATTCTAGCTTCATCGCAGCGACGCGATCAGCGTACTCCGGTTTGCCATAAAGGTTGGTTTGCTCGTTCGGGTCAGAATTCAAATCGTAAAGTTCCCACTCGCCGAACTGGTAAAACTGAATCAACTTCAGGTCTTTGGTTCGGACGCCGCAGTGCTTTGGCACCATGTGAGCGCCCGGATATTCATAATAGTGGTAATACAAACTGGTCCGCCAATCTGCTGGCGTTTCGCCATTGAGAACGGGAATCAGCGATTCGCCTTGCATCGTATCTGGAGCATCCACGCCGGCGGCCTCCAGGAAGGTCTGAGCGTAGTCAAGGTTCTGTACCAGATCGGAATTCACGGATCCGGGCTTGGTCACGTTGGGCCACGACACAATCAGAGGCATCTTCATGGACTCGTCATACATCCACCGCTTATCGTACCAACCGTGGTCTCCAAGGTAAAAACCCTGATCGGAAGAATAGATCACAATCGTGTTTTCACGCAGGTCGTTGTCTTCAAGCCACTTGACGATTCGGCCGACCGATTCGTCGACTCCCTTGATGCAACGCAGATAGTTTTTCACGTAGCGTTGATACTTCCAGCGAACCAGTTCGTCGCCCTCGAGATTGGCAGCCGCAAACGCATCGTTGCGTGCTTTCCACTTCGCGTCCCACTGGCTCCGCTGCGAATCGGTAAACTTGTTCCTGTTCCGCCACGCGGCTTTGGTTAGTGAACCCTGTTTTACCGTCGGGTCAAAGCTGTCAGGAATCGGCAGATGCAGATCGTACTGCATGTGCATGTGCCGATCGATTTCCATTTCCTGGAACTTGGCGGCGTCGGTGTTGTCTTCCCATTTATCAAAAAGCGTCTCAGGCTCTGGCAGATCCTGATCGGCGTAAAGATCCAAATGGCGGATGGCTGGCATCCAGGTTCGGTGCGGCGCCTTGTGTTGGCACATCAGCATAAAAGGTTTGCCGTTGTCGCGAGATTTCGTCAGCCAGTCGATCGCCTTGTCCGTCACAACGTCGGTGCAATGACCTTCGACAGTTGCCTTGCCGTTTTTAGACAGGAAAACCGGATTGTAATAGTCACCTTGGCCACGCAGCACATCCCAATAGTCGAAGCCTTGTGGCTCGCTTTTGAGATGCCATTTGCCAATGATCGCCGTTTCGTAGCCGCCGTTTTGGAGTAGCTTTGGAAACGTGACTTGTGAGCCGTCAAAGCTGTTGCCGTTGTGCATGAAGCCATTTTTGTGGCTGTGCATGCCCGTCAGGATGACCGCGCGGCTGGGCCCGCAAATTGAATTCGTGCAGAAGCTGTTCTGAAACAGCATGCCTTGCCGAGCCAAAGCGTCGATGTTTGGAGTCGGATTGATGTCTTTCAGAATTCCTCCGTAGGCGCCGATCGCATGCTGCGCGTGGTCGTCACTGAAAATGAAGACAATGTTCGGCCGATCAGCTTCTGGCTCATCCGCCGATACAACGGCAAGGGCTTGAAACAGGAATATCAGCGCAAGGCATCGGCTTAACTTCATGATGTTTCTCGAGGATCGAATCATTAATTTGGTTTCTGTTGCGGTTTCTTCGCCGGTTTTTTGTTCGGATAGAGATCCTTTTTGGAATCCCAGTCCAAGTGCCGATCGAAAATCGTTCCGTACTGTTGGTAATTGTGAAAGGGAACTGCGTCGGATTTCCAGGCTCGAACATGTTGGTCATAACGCTGACGCATTTCGTTCATTGTAGACTCATAACCTGATCGTTTGGCCACGTTCTGCATTTCAAGCGAATCGCTCCCCAGATCGTAAAGTTCCTCTGCGGCCTGCATGCCTCCGCCGGCGTAGGCCCAATAAATGTACTTTTTGTCGCGAGTCACCACAGACAGCGAGTGTGTCGCCGGGTGTCCCCAAACATTGGTCAGCGTGATGTCATCGTGAATCGAAGATTTGGGGTCGCGGTACAAGCTTACCAAACTTGCTCCATCGACAGGTTCGGGAATTTCGATACTGGCAAGGTCCAGAATGGTCGGAGCGATATCGATCAAGCCGGACAAGGCGTCGCAACGAAGTTGTTTGCCAGAGTTTTCCTCTCGCGGATCAAACATAATCAACGGCACGTGGCTCGCTTCTTCGTAAGGCAGGACTTTCGAGCCATAGCCATGTGAGCCACAAAGGAAACCGTTGTCGGAAGTGAAGATGATGACTGTGTTTTCCGCGGCGCCGCTTGCTTCGAGTGCTTTCACGATCATTCCGACGGCTGCGTCGACGCCGTGAATTTGCTGATGGTACGTGGCCATCACTTCGTCGTATCGGTCAGCGTATTTCCAACTGTGAAATCGTTCGTACTGCCGATCCGTCTTGCTTTGCGGCGAGAAATGGGCTCCAGCCTCGCGACCATAGTTCAACGGTTTGCGAAACGTCGCGTCTTTGTAAACGTGATCAAAACGCCGGTCAGGCCTGGCTGGTTTGTGTGGCGCTTTGAAGCTGATCGAGAGGCAAAACGGCTGGTTCAGTTTCGCTGACTGGTTGATGAAGTCGCGACCGAAGGCGCCATAGGAAAGCGTCGAATGCGGGAACTCTTTGGCGTAAGACTTCATCGACTCATTGTGTTTCGTTGCGTAGTTCGTTTGGCCTGGTCCGCCACCCCACATGTCAAAATCGTCTGACGGCAAAGGCAAGTTGTCCTTGTCGTCGGGGTTGGCTTTTGTTTCGAATCCGAACTTTCCCGCGAAAGCAGTACGATAGCCCGCGTCGCGTAGCAGCACCGGATACGATCGCTTCCAAGTGCTCTCCAGCATGCTGCCGTGCGTAAAGTTGCATCCCGTTCGGTACTCGTACAATCCCGTCATCACGGTCGCGCGGCTGGCCATGCAAATCGCAGTGTTCGCATAATGCCGGTCGAAGACAACTCCGGCCGCGGCCAGACGATCGAGGTTGGGCGTCTTCACATCCGAATTTCCATAGCAGCCCAACGAATAGGTGGACTGGTCATCCGTCATTAGAAAGACGATGTTCGGTCGTTCGTCGGCAAACGCAGGAAGCCGAAAAATCGTGAGCAAGATCAGGATGCAGAAAAAAACGGTTCGTTTGCGATTGAGCATCAATTGATTCTGTTTTCGAACTGGTAAAATGCCGTGTGTTTACGACAATCTATTGGAAGATCAATTTTACAAGGAAACAAGTCGTGCCGGATCCGCTTTTCAAAATAGTTGACACCACTGCCGTTGAGCCTGTTCCCTGTCCGTGCGGTTCGACCCGGCGAGCATTCACCGACGATCCGGATCAGACTTGTTCGTTGCACGTCGTCGATATTCGCGAGGACGCGAAGACGCACTATCACAAAAAACTGACTGAGATCTACTATATTCTCGAAGGCAGCGGGCAAATGGAACTTGACGGTGAACTGTTCGACGTCCATCCAGGCGTGTCGATTCTAATCAAGCCCGGATGTCGCCATCGCGCGATCGGCGAAATGAAAATCATTAACATTCCGGTTCCGGCCTTCGATCCGAACGACGAGTGGTTTGATTGATGCGATGATTTTTGTTGCGACAGCGCCTAAGTCAACGCAGGTTGTTCGCGTGTAGAAAGCGGATTGCTGGCGTGTCGTTTTTACATTTCTGATTTCCGTCACTTGCTGGCGTCGTGCTGCGAATCGCGGCAGAGAGCGTGGAACGTGGTCTTTTCGCTGCGTTGGCATCACTCTCGATATGCTCTGGCACAGCGGTTGCCTTAACCCTGAATCGTGTTTTTGTCACATGTTTAGGGAGCAGCTCCATCGGGCTGTGTGAAGATGAGAAAACGGAATTGGAATAGAAGCTTCGCCGTCAATCGCCTCGAAGATAGACGTCTTTTGGCCGCGGACTTTGCGGTCGATCTTGCACCGGTTGAAATCGTTGAACCGGAGATGTGCCAGGTCGCAGAACTGGAAACTGAAACAGACGCCACGGAAGAACAGTCAGAGATTTTGGATCTGGACGCGACTGAAATCGAAGTCGATGTAGTTGATGACTCGATCGCCGATGATGGTGTGATTGCCGAAACAGAAGTCACCGATGAGGTTGTTGACGCAGAAGCAGAAGTTGAAGTTGACGCAGAAGTTGGCACGGAGAGTTCGGCTCATGATCTGGGCGATCCGGTCGACGGCACTGATGGTTTCTTTGGCTCGATAGAAGCCGAAAACCCGAGTCAAACTTTCACTTTCTCGCCATCAGAAGATGGCATGATCAACATCGTCGTCGCGTCTTCGTTCGGCGACGCAGAAACGCGGATGGAAGTCACCGACTCGAACGGAGATGTTGTTGCTGCAACGATGACCGAGGAAGTTTCCGGCTTCCAGACGCTCTCATTCGAAGCCGAGGCCGGGGCTGAGTTCGAGCTGAACGTCTCTTCCAAGGAAAATGCAGAAGGCTTTTTTCAGGTGACCGTCGGCCATAGCGAAATTCCGCAACCTGTGGATCTGCACGTTGACGCCATTGGGGCGGACTCCAGTGAGTTGGAATTCGTCGACGGTTCGACGGAAGTTCAGGGCGATCTTGAGCTGGCTGGAGATGTCGATACCTTTCAGTTCACTGCCGACGAGAGCGGAAAAATTTCGCTGGGGCTTGCTGAGCTGAATGCCGATAACGCGACGGAACTGGAAGTTCAAGTCTTTGGTGCCGACGGCACGGCGATCACTCGCGGAATCACGAATGAAACTGTCGGAATTTCGTTTGATGTCGAAGGTGGATCTGAGTACTTCCTCGCCATCTCAGCCGGCGAAGGCGAAACTGGAACTTACCAGTTAGACATGTCGTTGGCCATCGATGCGGTGAATCCGGAAGTAGAGGTCATTGCTGAAACGGAAGTGGAAACGCAACCGGAAGCGGAGCCCGAATTGACGGACTGCGAAATTGTTGACGCAAATTCGGACGCAGAAGTCGAAGCAGAAACGGGGGACGATCCTGGCTTGGAGGCCGAAGCCGCGGGTGACGATGCAGAGGTCGTTACAGATGATGGCGATGTCGCGATCAACCCGGAAGTAGATGCAGCGAGTGAAGTCGATGGAGATTCCGGTCCGGTGGATGATGCTGACGAAACTGCTGGCGATATCGCTGACGAGACCGCTGGGGATGAAGTTGACGGCGAGGCAGTTGCGGAAGCTGAGCCAGAAGTTGTCATCGACACCGACGCAACTGCGGAGCCAGAATGTGAGATCGATTCTGACGACGCTGCGGAAGTAGTCGACTCTGATGTCGAAGCTGAGACGCCGCTGGCTGATCCGGAAGCGGGAACGCCGGAAGTCGTCGTCGACGATCAGGCTGATCCGGTGGACGGCCAACAGGATGCATCGGATCCGGCTAACCTGAACGATGCGATTGATGACGTCCCGGCCTTTGATGTTGCGGATTCCGAGGCGGAAGAAGATCTCAACGTCGACGCCGAACAGCCAGCAATCGATCCGGTTGATGACGAGCCGGCCACCGGCGTTGCTGTTGTCGCTGACAGTTCGATAGATGACCTGGTCGACGAAGAAATGGAAATTTGCTTCAGTGACCTCGATGCGAAACAGGATTTTGTCGATTCCTTCTTTGCGGAGTTCGACCCTGAATCAGTGTTTCGATTCGACATTGGTTTTGAGTTCAGTCGTCGATAGTCGTTGGCGATAATTCGATTGGGACAAGGACGTCCTTTTCTTTTCTTTCTCGCTGCACAGCGCCGCGACATCTGCTCACAAGTCGTCTTCTATATGCGACCAAAAGATTTCTCCCGAACCGCGAACCAATTTGTTAGATTCGGTTCTATCTTGCCAAGGTGAGAGTGAGTCGTTGACTCACAAGCTTTCGGATGAGTCGAAAGCCACGCACAGGAAGTGCTATCTAACGTGATCATCCCGGGAAGGTCACGACGCCGAGTTGCAAATCTGCTCGCTCGATCGTACGCCAACAACTTCAGCGGTTTGCGCTGAAAATGCGAATGTCGCCGAGCGAACGAACTAAAACCCGAATCCAGAAAGGCGTCCTATGGTTGCATTCATTTATGCAATGTTGTGTGGCTGGATTGTGGTTCTTCGCAAGTTAGCTTCGCGGAAGCACAACCGGCTAAAAGCCCGTTATGAACAGGCTGATAAAGCGTTTCGAGCAATCGAACGCGAATGTAAAAACGATGAAGTTGCTGTCGGCCGACCAGCAGCCTATTCGTCTCAATTCAAGTTAATGAAGCTCTACGAGGCTCTCGAGTCCGCAAAGCAACGTTGGTTGACTTCGAAAAAGAAGCTTGGCAAACGTCAGAAGCTTGAAGGAAAATTGAAGGCGCTTCGCGGACGCAAAATTCCCTACTCATTCGGATTGCTGGACATGGCAATCGTGATGAAAGTAGTTGACGTCGCTCGCGAAGCCAACGGTTTGGACTTCTCAGTCGCAATGGACTTCATCAAGTCACTTGCGTAACGAGCAAGCTATCGTCGCGGCCCTGGGGCAACTGTCTCAGGGCCGTTTTTGATGTGGGAGATTGGAAGTTGTTGGAGAGTTTTCGCTCCGAGGCAAGCGGCTATTTCTTCTTATAGACTCGCACGTAATCGACCAGCACCTTGGACATGACTCGCGTGTTTTCGTCTTCCGAAACCGCTGGGCCTTCGACGCGACCATCGCCCTGGTCCGGATCCCAAGCGTCTTTCTGAAACTCAAGCGTCAGCAACATCATCATGTCGACTGGCTTGGTTGGAATGTTTTCCGTGAACGTGTAGTAAGGCTTGCCGTCAACAAAGCATGTCATCTTCTCCGTCGTCCATTCGATGCCGTAAACGTGATATTCGCTGTCCGTAACATCGACCAGATCAAGAGCTGCAGGCTTTGAGAGCGTGTTGAACTGTTTCGATTCCGACCCGCCACCTTTTTTCCAGTGGTTGGCGACGTTGAAGCAATGATTGAGATAGTTCTTTTTGCCTTTCACGATCTCCACCACGTCAACTTCCGTTCCGTCGGTCGGGTTGCCGTTGTAAGCTCTCGTTTCGGTGAACAGCCAGAACGCGAACCAGGTTGAATAGCCAACCAGTTCGTCCGACTTGACGCGGGCACAGATATAGAGCGGAGTTTCTTCCGTTGGAGAAACAAATTTCCCGTCCCATTTGGCACCGTTGGGCTCATTCGAATCCCAGGCCACAGGTCGTCCGGACAGCAGATAGGCGGCTTCCACTTTGGGGCCCATCTCGTTTGATTCTTTTTTGTTCGTGACAATCTGCATCACCAGTTGGCCTTTTCCGTTTTGCCAGTGGTTGCCCGAACGCGTGCTATACATCCAGGCGGTTTCTTCCGTGCCGCCGGTCCAGCGAATGCCCTTCGCATCGGCAGCCTTATACGCTTCCGGGTCATAGCCCAGCAAAGGGAACCACTTTTCTGGTTCCCCTTCTCCATCAAATTCGTCAGCCCAGTCGATCTCCCATTTTCCGTTTTCGAGAACCGGTAGCCACTCGTCGCCCAATAGCTGAGCCTTGCGGTGTGGTATCGATTTGGGATCTTTCTTTGGCTTGGGCTTCGCTTTGGGTTCTGACTCAAGTTTCATCTTCGAGTCAGGTTTCAATCCGCCTTTTACAGCCGCGGTAACAACAACGTTTGTGACAAGCACATCTTTTTTCTTCTTCCAGGCGTTGTCGTAGAGCAACGCTTGCCACATGTGGCCTTTGCCTGCGGCAGTGTCGGCGGGTACATCGATCGCGAATGTATGTGTCCCGCTGGCCGAGTCGACGTTGACCCAGCCTTCGGAGACTTTTTTCCAACTGGAGTCGAAAAGTTGAACTTGCAGGATGTCTTTTTCTGCCCCTTCGAATTCGACGGGAACGTCTATCTTCTGTCCGGCGACAACCGTCATTGGGGCATCGGGAATGGAAACCGATTGTGCTAACAACGAGTTTTGGCTGAGCACAGCAACGGCGCAGACGGCAGACAGGGTAGCAAGACGAAAGTTCAACATTTCAGCACCTTAAAAGAAAAGCGATGAGCATCATGTTGATCTCATCGCTCAGTTTTATCGTAGTCGTTCGAATCAGTTTTTACGTTTGCGTGTTCCAGCAAACGCGAGAACACCGAGTCCAATCAGGGCCAAAGTAGTTGGCTCTGGTACCGCATCGATTTGAGACAGTGTGACGTTGTCGACGAAGTATCGGTTGTCTGCATCTGAACCAAATTGCTCCGTCAAGTTGGTGCCAAAGTTCGAAAATCCAATCTTGAACTGCTGGCCGCTATCGAAGTCCGTCAAGTCAAAAGTTCCGGCTCCGCCCATGCTCAAATCGCCAAGGTTGGCAGAAACAGTTTGGTAGGATGCAGTAGCGTTTAGATTTCCCTGAAAACTAACATCTCCAAGTTTCAGTTCATAGGGAGAATAGACTTGCGTTTGTCCCGTGTCGAATCCTTCGATTCGAATGTCAAATGAAAGTATGTAGTCCGATGCGTCCGCAGAGGTCGCAGCGTTCATTTCGGAAGCAGCCAGATCTGTAAAATAACTGACGTTCTGAGGCCCAGTCGAGGTATCAAAATCGATCTGTGCTGCGCGTGATCCGTCGAGACCTGTTGCATCGCTGTAAGTAATTGCTGAACTACCGTTGTCAGCCTGGTCATAGTTCGGGTTGTAGTCGTCAGTGCTGATTTCCGTGTTGTAGTCCACCAAATAGACGACGTCTCCCAAAGCACTGCCGGTGAAGATAGCGGTTGAGATCAAAGCGATGGAGAGAGAAAGTTTCTTTAGCATAGGGGCGATTCCATTTATCATGGGGCGTTTCAAAGTGCATCCTTTAGTCAAAGAAACCAGGAAAGCATCCACGGTTCTTCTGCGACGGATCATCTTACAGGCGTCAGGGGCATCGTGAACCGAGCAATCAAACCAGGTGGTCAGTTAGGCGTTTCAAGGTTCAAGCTGTCGTCAGCATCTAGACTCTATCGCCCAGAAATCTGTGGCCGCTCGACGATCGTTGTTTAACGTCGGCTATTGCGTTTGTTGCTTTTTATGATGCGGGCGTTTTCTTCCGACTTTGAAAACCAGGGTTGGCCCTCTCCTGTGCTCCAAAAGGGTGTTTATTAGTACATCCAGCACGGTTTTGACTGGCCACAATGCCCTCAAGACGAATTCTTTAGCGTCTCGCCGAAAGGAAGGACGAGTGAATTTGCGTTCAGCATTCCAGACGCTCGAGTCTCCATTCCGAAACCACGAAGTTTCTTGATGGAGTCACGAATGAAGCGTACATTGCGCAGGCGTATGTACGAAACTTGGCAGTCAAAACGAATTCAGAAATTCGAAAATTTAATCCTTACTGAGCAAAGAAACTTCCTGGAACCAGTTTCAAGAGGCGAATCTGATTTGACTTGCGCGCATCAAATCCCAATTTCCGATGAATGCCATTTGTCGAAATCGGTTATTAGATCCGCTTACTCTGCCGGCTTGGCCAAACTGACGGCGACAATTTCTTTGTCGTTTCGCACATAAACCGTTTTGTTCGCGTAGGCCGGGTGAGACCAGACGACGTTGCGACCGAAGCATTCGCCTGTCGGTTCGAGAACGTGAAACCTGCCCAGCGGCTGGTACTTTTCTTTCGTCAATTCGGCAACGATCAGGTCGCCGACTTCACTGAAGATCAGGTAGCGATTCGAATCGCCCAACCGCGTAACGAACGCGGTGCCGTGGTTCGCGCGGCGTTTCTCTGTCGGCAGCGTCGCGTCAAAAGTTTCCCAAAGGCGGGTCCCGTCTTTCGCGTCTACAGCGAAAAACTTGCCCAGCTGACAGTCACTTCCGTACAGGATCCCGTCCACAAACATCGGCGTCGCGTTCGCGCCGAAGACTGATTTCTTTGGGTTGCCTCGCCAAAGTTCTTTCGCGGCAGGTTTCTCCGGATCGAGTTCGATCATGACGGATTGACTGCCAATTCCGCTGGCGTAAAGCAGATTGCCGTCGAGCATCGGGCGGCAGATTGACATCTCGTACAGTGGCTCAATCGCAATCGTCCAGTATTGCGAACCGTCCGTCGGATTCAATGACGTGACGCCGGTTGGACTGAAGACGATCATTTGTCGAACGCCAGCATGTTCGATGATTGACGGAGGGCAATAGCCCGCCTTTGAGTCCAGCGCTTTCCACTTCACAGCGCCAGTCAACTTGTCCAGTGCAACAACGCCTTGCCCTTCCCCGCCGACCATCGTGTAAAGCATGTCTCCGTCAACAAGTGGATGCGCCGAGAATCCCCACATCGGAACTTCCGCTCCAAAGTCTTCCTTGAGGCTCTTTTTCCAAACCAGAGTTCCGTCTTTGACATTCAGGCAGCATAGGTCTCCCTCACTACCGAGCGTGTAAACACGATCTCCATCGATCGTCGGAGTGCATCGTGGTCCTGCCGGATAGGAGATCTCGTAAGGACACTCGTATTCGTAGCGCCAGATTTCGGAACCATCAGTTTCGTCCAAAGCGATGACTCGTTCCATGCCCTGCATCGTTGCTCGTAAGTCAGGACGATTGACGAGCTTGCCTTCCTTGACGTCGTAATCGAAAACGAAAACCTTCCCGCCAGCGACTGCAGGGCCAGCGTAGCCACCCCGAATCGGCGTTCGCCATTTGACTTTCAATCCGCTTTCAGGAATCGAATCGATGATCCCGCTTTCGGAATAAACGCCATCGCGATTGGGACCCATCCATTGTCCCCAATCGTCTGCGCGAAGACGGGCGGGCTGGCTGGACGTGAAAGCCGCGAGCGTGAATGCAACAACGAAGAGGGCAATTCGGCGGTGACGATCGATCATGAGTGTTCCGAAGAAAGAAAACAAAACGCATGGGAGAACGCCATTTTAAAAACGAATTCGCTTCCGCTGCAAGCCACACGGCACGTTGGGTATGCTCGTGTATCGATTGCCATGACTTATAAACGCAAGCACCAAAGCTTCGAACGCCAACGTTCCATTATCGTTCCGCGATCGTCCTGGCGACCTCTCTGACCACAATTGCTCCATCTTCATCATGATCGTATTGCCCAAACCGTTTTTGAATCGCACCCGGAAGCTCTGATTTAACGACTTTCCCATCACGGTTTTTATCAAAGCGATACATCAATCCTTGGGCCTCGATCAGCTGAGGGAAATTGTAGCTGCGAATTTCGTCATCGATTGGGACAGCGATGTCAAAGTAACCAATCATCATCTCTTCATAGGTTTGGTCGCCCCAACGAACGGTCTGATCCGGATTTGGGTTATGAAAGTTGTTCTTCGAGTTATCAAACGTGGCGTTCAGCTGAATCGAAGTCCCTTCTGGAATCGGTTTTGGCTCGGTCAGGCGATACGACATTTGCCAATTGAAATCGTAGTTGGGAACGTCCAGCAGCACTTCGTCCTCGCCGTCAGGATACTTCGCCGTGTATCGAAAAGACTTGCCTCGCAGATGCATGTGCGGCATCATGCCCAGCAACAAACTACCGCCAATTGGTCGGTGTGATCGAGCCGTCACAGGATGTGATGCGGTGTTGGGCGGGATCCGAAAGTCTTCATTGATCCCGCTGGTAGTGATCACTTCGTGAGTGATTTCGTCTTCGTCAGCGAACACGATGCCAATTTTTGAATGATCGGTTTGTACGCTACCGATCGGTGTGTAGTGGACTTCCAGCAGCAGCGTCGATCCCTTCGGAATTCGTTTCGCCATACCTTCCGGAAACGCCTCGACCGTCAAACCTGGAACGTAGCCGGCCAGAAAACCATCGATGCCGCCACCGATATCACGCATCCGTTGGCCTTTCGGAACCGCGAATGCGAGGATGTGATGCACGACTCGATGATTGCCCGGTAGCAGTTGAACCGCTTTGACCCATTTGTCGGTGGTAAATTTTGGATCCACGCGAAAATGTTCGTACTCCAAAACTCCCTCTGCCTTGACGCGAAATGGCTTGGGCGAAACGTTGGCAACGAAGTCCGGCTCTTTGGGAAGTTGCCAGCCTTTCACATATTCATCCGGTTCAGGCAAGTCGGCTTCGTCGCCTTGGGGAGCACCTGCTTCGACCCACTGCGAGATCGTTTGTTTTTCCTTATCAGTCAAATAGCGAGCGTTCGAAAAATCTCCGTGCTGCGGATTCGCATTCCACGGAGGCATGCGATTCTCGTCGATGACTTCTTCGATCATCTCAGCCCAACCCACAACTTCGTCGTACTCAGTCAAAGTGAAAGGGCCAATCTCGTCGTCGCGATGACATCGGACGCAATGGGTTTGCAAAATCCGCGAAACCTGATTGCAATACGTGATCTCCGAATCTTCCTGAGGCGTTTTGATCCGTCCAATATGACAGCCAACTGTTTCCGTCGTCGGCGTCGAGACTTCGCTTCCGGCCAGCAACTCATCGATCGCATTCTGCAAGAACGACACAGTAGGTTCCTGTCGCGAGTACCCGACTCCATACTGATCATCAATCCTGCCGCGATAGCGAACCTTACGCTCGGAATCGAGCAGAAAGACCTCCGGCGTTCGTTTTGCGCCGACCTGATCGGCGACTTTGTTTCCAACATCTTTGAGCATGCGGAACTTGAGGCTGTGCCGCTGCATGTAGGCACCAATTTCGGTCACGTTATCCTGGCGATTGGAGTTGATTCCGATCACCGTGACGCCACGATCCCCGTAAGCGTCCGCAAGTGTCTGAAGTCGGCCGCCATATAGCTTCGCCAGCGGGCACTCGGTTCCCAAAAACGCCAACACAACCAGCTTTCTGTCTTTCACGTCCGACAGCTTGAATTCCTGGCCACGATAATCCTGTGACACGAATTCTTTAACGATCTCGCCAGTGTGTTTGGTCTCTTCAGCTGAAATCGGCTGAGCGAAACAGGCGACGAGAAACAAAAGCAGCAGTTGTCGAACAGGCATTTTTTGAAGTTTCGAAATGAGTACTGGATCGTTGACGGAAGATGCGATTAGCCAACCGTACCCTGATCTTATATCAGATTGTTTCGCCAAAATATCGAGCAGTAAATTGCGTCCACTATTTTTTTGCGCGTTCTGACCGAAGAGCCGCATTGTCCTTGTGTCAGCCAGTATTTCCAGGGAAACTGCGAGCATATGTCTGAATCACTTTCTATCGAACAAGCCAGGAAACTGGTTTTGCTTTCACAAAAGCTCCCAACGGCCAGGCAATCCGGTGCGGCAGCGAAGGCAACGCTTTCCGCGATCGAACATTTGGGCTACATCCAAATCGACGCGATCTCAGTCATCGAACGGGCTCACCATCACACGCTTTGGAATCGCAATCCGCGATACAAATCTGCTCATTTGGATCAACTGCTGGCCGACAAGCAGGTTTTTGAATACTGGTCGCATGCTGCAGCCTACCTTCCGATGCGCGACTATCGGTTCAGCCTTGTTCGCAAGCAGGCACTCTCGACCGGGAAGATGAAGCATTGGTTCACGGTCGATGAAGCGATGATGAAGATGGTGCTGAAACGAATCGAATCTGAAGGTCCTTTGATGGCCAGAGATTTTGAGCACAAGGGCGATAAGATTGGCGAATGGAAAACCAGACCCGCAAAGCGTGCTCTTGAGGTCCTGTTCATGCAGGGCGATTTGATGGTGCCGCGACGAAGCAACTTTCACAAGGTCTACGACCTGACCGAACGCGTGTTGCCGGACAACGTTGATACGACGCCGCCGGAACCGGAAGAGTACGCTCGGTATTTGATCTGGCGATATTTGCGAGCAAACGGATTGGGGCGACCAGCCGAAATGGCGTACTTGCTCAAGAACACAAAACCTCTCGTTGCAACGACGCTGGAGGATATGGTTTCAAGCGGTGAGCTGCAGACCGTTCGTGTCGATGGCGATTCGTACTACGCGATGCCCGAATCGTTGAAGCTGCTGAGCAAGCCGTTGGCCCGCAGCAAGCTCAAAATCCTGTCACCTTTCGACAATCTCGTAATCCAACGCAAGCGAATGCAGGCTCTGTTCGGGTTCGACTATCTGATTGAGTGCTATGTGCCGGAAGCCAAACGGAAGTACGGGTATTTTTGTTTGCCGATTCTGTGGGACGGAATGTTGGTCGCCAGAATGGATTGCAAAGTGGATCGAGATAATGCTTTGTTGCTAATCCAAAATCTTGCGTTGGAGTCTTCGGTTTCAGGCAATGAAGCGTTTCTCGGTGCGTTCGAAAAAGAGCTGCAGCGTTTCCTCAAGTTTAACAACTGCGAAGATTTTCGCTTGCTCAAGACGTCGCCGGCGAAGGTGAAGCGGATTGTTCAGAAACGGCGTCAGCAGAACTGATTGGCAAGCCGTTCGTCGCTGAGTTGCAAGCAGCAGGTCTGAGTCGATACAGAAAGGCCACTTTTGAAAACCGAGCGTGCTGCCCCAGTTTCAGTGCCCCAGTCAAACTTACGTCGGGGGCTGGAATCGACTAAAATCTGCCGATGATTGAACTTCGATGCACCGTCAGAAACTGCAAACAGCCTCTTGAGCCAGGCGATTCGTCGTTGCGCTGTGCCAGCGGACACAATTTTGATCGCGCCAAAGAAGGCTACTGGAATCTGACTCAGCCTCAGGACAAAAAGTCCTCCAACCCAGGCGATTCCGACGAGGCTGTCCTCGCGCGTCGCCGCTGGCTCGAACGAGGTCTCGCGGCGGGGCTGGTTGAGAGTCTGCGGGAGTGGACTTCGACTTCGTCTGCAGCGCAGAATGTTCTCGATCTTGGTTGCGGCGAAGGTAGCTTTGGGCCGGCACTGTTCCCACACGCAGCATCCAGCTATTGCGGCATCGATCTCTCTCGCCGCGCGATCAAACTGGCGGCGCGTGGCTGGCCGGAGGCAACGTGGGTGCTGGCGAACGCCGATCGCGGACTGCCGATAGCCGATGGATGCATTCAGCAAGTTGTTTCACTTTTTGGACGACGACCCGTCAGTGAAATTGAACGCGTTTTGAGCGTTGATGGCGTTTGTGTTGTCGCCATTCCGGGCGAAGAAGATCTGATTGAGCTTCGGGAGCAAACTCAGAAATCCGGTCATCGCCGCAGTCGTTGGGAAATGGTTGCGGAAGAGATGAAAGCCGCGAACCTTGTGCTTTCTCAACACAAAAAATGGACTCAGCACGTCGAACTCAAATCCGACGAAATTGCCGACGCGCTCGCAATGACTTATCGAGCCGTGCGGAACTCGCAGCAGAGTCGCTTGAAGGGCGTCGAGCAAATGAACGTGACGTTGGCTGCGGACCTGTTGCTATTTTGCCGCGGCAAATAGAACGGCGCGACGGATGATGGTCGCAATGATCCACGTCTGCCGGATTCTAGTTCGCCAGTCCGTTGACCGTCAGGATCTTCGTTTTGCGAGACTCGATCAACAGGATCCCCATCAATTTTCCGTCGGCTGCAGAAACTACCGGTGCGCCGTGCCAGACGTTGCGATCGCCATTAAAATCGATCACGTCCCACAGGTTTTCGTTGTCTTCATCCGGCTTGATCGAACTTTTCTCGATCGAGAGATGAAAGCGAACGTCCTGTTCTGCCGACTGGCGAACCACAAGGCCGTCCATCGGTTTCACTGGGGAGATGAAGTCTTTGCTCGCGTCGAAAGCATCGATCCTGGCTTTTGATTCCATTCGCACGACCAGTGAATCCTTGACGGAGCGGATGCTCCCAAGTCCAACGGATTCGATGTCTCCAACAGCAAGATTAAAGCCAATCTTTTTCGAGTTGCTCATTACGTCGGCCGGGAACCAGATAAACTGCTCGCCTCCGTTGATGATCGCGATGCCGTTGCACTGAGCTGTTTTAATGGAACGTCCAAAATAGCCCGACGACTCCCATGATGACCTGATTGGTACTGCTCCGCGTAACGCGATATTTGTGGTTTCGAATTTTTCCGCGCTCTTGAACCAATCGTCTTCGGCAGACGCGTGCAAAGTGAATATGTCACCAGGCGAGACCGACTTGCCCTGCCCCGTCGTGATCATTGAAACGCCGCCGCGAGCCAGCGTCTCCAGCGATTCGGTGTCCAGATTGAAACCGCCGTTGAATCCAAACTGAAAGTCGAGGTCCAGACCAGAACTTGCCCAGAACTTCGATTCAGAGGTCAGCAGCGTGGCGTGTTGATCAAAAATTCGCACGCGGACATCGACATGTCGGGATTCCTGAGAAAGTGCAACGTCGAGCACCGTCCCGATCTCGACTCCGCGGAACGTAACGTTGGAACCTTTGCTGACGCTGTATCGTTTGTCGCCGCGGAGAATTAGTTCGACTCCGGAATCCGAAAGCGTATCGACTGGAACGTTTGCAAGTCCCTGGAACCGGTGCGTCGTCTGTCGGTTCTCGCTGTCCGCCATCGGATTCGGCGAAACGCCAATGTACTTGTGGCCGATCGCCGTTTCGAGGCCGGAAATGCGAGTCAAACTAAGCTCCGGTCGCACGACCCAAAATCGGGTTCCTTCCTTTGCCAGTTGTTCTGCGGATGGTTTAAGTAACACTTCGACTTCGACGCCGTCAAGCGAATCGTCCAGATGAACGGACTCAACCGTGCCGACTTCGATGCCTCGATAGCGAACCGTGTCTTCCGTTTTCAGGCCGTGGCCTTCCGGGAATTGAATGTGGATTGTCGTCCCGCGCTGCGGCATTGACCACCAGATCAGTCCGCCGGCAATCAACAGGCATAATAGCGTCAGCAGCCACAGACGTGAACCGCCGAACAGCTGGTGCATCTTGGAGGATCTCGGGCGAATGTCGGCAACAGGTGGGTTGTTCATAGATTTCTCTTAATCGTGGCTTCCAGCCGCAATAGGTTCCGTTGACTTCGTGAGGAGGGTTCGTGCGTAAAGGCCATCGTGTTGAACGCTTTCAAGCATACATCCTAATTCTGAGGATCAGCGATTCAATCTTCCCAAATCGCGTGCGGATCAAAACTCAACGACGCCAACATGCTCATCGCGACACAAAAAGTAAACGCAACGATCGCAGGTCCGAAATGAAACTCGACCATGTCGCCAAGTTTTACCAGCATCACCAAAAACGCCAACAACATCACATCCATCATGCTCCACTTGCCCAGATGTTCCATCATGCGAAGCGTGAAAGCTTTGTGCTTGCGATGCAAAAGTTCCAACCAGCTTAGCTCGATCAGCAACACAATTTTTGTCAGTGGAAAGATGACTGAAAACAAAAGCACGACGGCTCCGACGAACCAGTTGCCATGATGGAACAGTTCAATCGTGCCCCCAAGGATACTGCTTTGGTGCGTCAGCCCAAGCTGATCGATACGCAAAATTGGTAACAGGATCGCTGGCCAAAACAGCAAGAAGGCTCCGATCGCTGCCGCCGCAGTCCGGCTCGCCGAAATGTCACGGCACGCCGGTTCGGTAAACTGGCTTCCGCAGCGCGTGCACGCCGCGGCCTGTTCAGATTCTAGCTGAGGGATTTCGTGGATCAGTCCACAGCAATGGCAGGCTTTGAGCATCTTCGAATGCGGAATGCGGAGGTCGGAATGTTGTTTGAGCTGTAGTAGTATGTACCTCCGTATTATCAGCACTGTTTCGTCCCGACGCCATATCGATTACGCATGAATCGCGACTCTGACGCTCCGAAACCCGAATTCCGACTTCCGCATTCCCTCTGGCGCCCCTATTGCCAGATGAAAACGGCCTCGCCGCCGATCGAAGTCGAATCGACAAACGGCGTCACGCTACGGCTAAAGGATGGCCGAGAATTGATCGACGGCATTTCGTCATGGTGGACTGCCTGTCACGGATACAACCACCCAAAGATTGTTGAGGCGATCGTCTCGCAAGCTCAAACGATGCCGCACGTGATGCTGGGCGGAATCGTGCACGACCAGGCGATCCGCCTGGCCGATCGGCTTGCTCCATGTCTTGAGGGTGATGGCAATCGTGTCTTCTTGAGCGACTCAGGTTCGGTGGCTGTTGAAGTCGCGATGAAGATGGCGATGCAACACTGGGCCAACCGGTCGCCAAACGGGAAGACGTCTCGCAACAAGTTCGTTAGTTTTCAAAACGCATATCATGGCGACACAACGGGTGCGATGAGCGTTTGCGATCCGGACGACAGCATGCATGCGAACTTCAAAGGATTTCTGTTGGACCAATTCCCGCAACCGATTCCGGAAACGGACGAACAGGAAGCGAGTTTTGACTTGTTCGTTGAGCAGCGAAAGGATCAGCTGGCCGCAGTCATTATCGAGCCATTGATCCAGATGGCGGCAGGCATGCGATTCCATTCAGCTTCGGCGCTCCAACGAATTGAGCGCGTTTGTCGCAAGCACGATGTGCTTTTGATCGCAGACGAAGTCGCCACCGGGTTTGGCCGGACCGGAACGATGTTCGGGTACCAACAGGCCGAGATTGCTCCGGACATTATGTGCGTCGGCAAGGGGCTAACCGGTTGTAGCGTTGGGCTGGCGGCCACGATCGCAACGGCCAAAGTTTACGTGCCATTTCATTCGGAACGTTGGGAGGCGGCGCTGATGCATGGTCCAACTTTCATGGGAAATCCGATCGCTTGTGCTGCTGCGAATGCATCGCTGGACTTGTTCGAGACCGAGCCTCGATTGGAACAGGTTGCTGCGATTGAAAGAACATTGCGTGATCGACTCGAGCCGCTGGCTGAATGCGACGACGTCAACTCGGTCCATTGTCTCGGCGCTGTCGGAGCCGTGCGGATGAAGGATGAGGTGAACGTTTCAAAAGCCGTTTCCGGGTTCGTCGAACAGGGAGTTTGGATTCGTCCTATCCGCGATACGATCTATTTGGCGCCTGCGTTTACGATTTCCCACGCCCAGCTGGGCAAGCTATGCGACTCAGTGGTTCAGTCGGTTTCCCGCGTCGGTGCTGTTTAAAAGCTTCGCCACAGAAGGACAGAGATCACCGAGGATATGTAGACTCTGTGAAGTGGCAAAAACGAATCAGCGCTGCTGCGTTCAACGCTGCGGCGACAACTCTTTCGAAGCAACTTCAGCGACCAAAAGCTTCACTACCTTCGCCAGAAATTCGTAGTCCAGCGTCTCCGGCGTGTCGCTTGGTTGGTGGTAGTGCGGATTGCGGAACTCTGACGTGTCGGTCCACATAAACGCCGGGTAGCCCGCGTCCCAAAACGGAGCATGATCAGAGCGTCGCAGGTCTTTGAAAATCTTCTCCATACCCATGAAAACTTTCAGCCCTAACACTGGCAGGTCACTCGCGTAGGTCGACGCCGTTTGAACCGTGCTGTCCAGAAGATGGTTGGAGTTTCGATTGGCGATGATCGCCAGAAAGTCGCCAGCGGATCGGGCCAGTTTCACGGGTAGGCCTTTGGGTAGTCTTTGCGAACCTTCTGTGTGATCGCAATAGCCCACCATTTCCAAAACATGACAGACGTCGACGTCGATGTCTTCTTTCTTGATAAAGTCGTTCACGAAAGAACGGCTGCCTTCGAGGCCTTCTTCTTCGAGATTGAAAGCCACAAAGCAAACTGGCAAACTCAATTCCGCGACGGCCTTCGCGCAGCCCAGCATCGCCGCCACGGCACTCGCATTGTCGTCGGCTCCCGGAGTTTGCGGCACGCTATCGTAGTGAGCCCCGATGATAGTGACGGGTTTGTCACGATTGAATTCCGTAACGATGTTGTCGAACGGACTCTGGCGAAACGTGTTGTAGCCCAAGTCGCCAAGCTGGGTTTCGATGTAGTTGGCTGTTTCGCGATTCTGTTCTCGCTGAGCCGTCCATTGCCGTGGCTTTGAGATTGCTTCCACAACGTCTCGCAGCCAAACTGGATCGACGCGATCGAGCAACGGCTGAACGTTCGGACTGGCCGAAGATGGTTTGATCGATGTGGAAGAGATGACTCGCATGCGTTTTCTGGCTGGCTATTGTCGTGAATCGGCAACAAATCATATCCCGAAGCAAGCGTGAGTTGCGATGAGCGGAGAGCTAAAACAAGCCACCATCCCAATCGGCATCGTCTTCCGCGGCCTCGTCCAATTCCTCCTGCAACGAATCGGCTTCTTCGTCCGAAACCTCTGTCTCTTCAACGGTCGCCGAATGGTCAAACGGCTTGGTTACCGCTTGGCCGTGCTTGTCGATCTTCTCCAGCAACTCGATACGCGTCTTGGCCTCGTTGAGAGAATCATGGCAATGGCGAAGATGCTTCACGCCGGCTTCATATTTTTCCAGCGACTCACCAAGCGGCAGATTGCCCTCCTCAAGGTCGGACAAAATTTCCTTCAATGCTTCCAACGAAGCCTCAAACGCGACCGCGTCCTTCGTTGCCGCTTTCTTTTTCGATGATTTCTTTTTCGCCATGTCATCAGGATAGCAAGACCGCCGCAAACTGTCAGGTGGCGAACACGCCTTCGCCCCCCTCATCGCGAGGCCTCCGCTGCGGTACATTGTTAGCGTTCGAATACGCTAAAAAACCTCCTCCATCACGCCAAAATGAAGAACTACATCAGCTCCAACATTCGCACGCTCGGAGACCTCCTCGGTGAAACGATCGTTTACCAAGAAGGCCAGGAAGCTTTCGAACTCGAAGAAGAAATTCGGTCGCTCGCCAAGCAATGGCGAACTGGCGACGCGTCGGCTCAGGAACGGCTGGCGGAGCTGATGCCCAAGCTGATGGGTAATCTGGAATTGACTGAGTCCACCTTGAAGGCGTTCCTGACGTATTTTCAGTTGGTCAATCTCGCCGAAGAACATCAACGCGTCACGGTGTTGGACAAGCGCGCCGAGGAAGCCTACGAGTCCGGACAGCCGATGGACGAAACGATTGCCGCGGCGCTGGAAACGCTCAAGCAGGAAGGCGTTTCGCCGCAAGAATTGCAGACGTTTTTCCACAGCATGGAAGTCGTCCCCGTCTTCACGGCACATCCGACCGAATCGAAGCGACAAACGATCCGCGAGATCCTGCGGCACGTCACCAATCTGCTGGCTGGCATCAATCGCCAGGGCATTCTGTCGACCGAACGAGCCCGACTGCGCGAACTGTTGCACGACTACATTACGCTGCTGTGGCAGTCCGCCGAAACGCGGCACCGCAAGCCGACGGTGATGGATGAAGTCCGCAACACGGGACTGTACTTTTTCGAGCACACGCTCTTCGATCTGGTGCCCCGAATCTATGAAGAGCTTGAACAGGCGCTCAACGATGTCTGGCCGGACGAAGAATTTGATGTGCCGAGCTTCCTGAGCTACGGCACGTGGATCGGAGGAGACCGTGATGGCAATCCGTTCGTGACCGTCGACACAACGGTCGATGCGTTGAAGGCTCAGCAAGAACTCGTGCTGACGCTTTATCTTCACGAGATCGATGCCCTGTATGAACTATTTAGCTGCAGCAAGTCGCGAACGGGGGTTGGCGAGTCGCTGATGGACAGCATCGATTCTGATCGCGAATTGCTGGATCCGTCAGAGTACGAAACGATCGATCGTTTCAAAGATGAGCCCTATCGTCAAAAACTGGTGATGATGTTTCGACGCTTGCGGGCCACGCGTGAGCATTCTGAATCAGCTTGGAAGGGCGATCCGATTTCACCCCGGGCGTATCCAAATGTCGACGCGTTTCGCGAGGATCTGGAAACGATTCGCCAAAGTTTGCTGGACAACAAGGGCTGGCGATTGGCTCGCGGGCGATTGGAGCGGCTGATTCGTGCCACGCAGGTTTTCGGTTTTCACCTGGCGTCGATGGACATCAGGCAGCACGCCAAAACGCATCGCTCGGCAATGGACGACTTGCTGAATTCGCTTGGCTTTTGCGAAAAGTATTCGCAGCTCGATGAGGCGGCCCGGATCGAAACGCTTACCAAGTTTGCAGCCGACGATTCCGATCATTCGGCTAACGCGGATCAGCGGAAGGTTGGCACGGCGAAACTTCTGGATCTGTTCGCGACGGTCAAGCTTGCTCATCAGGCGATCGGGGAACAGAGCATCACGACATACATCATCAGCATGACTGAGGGCGTCAGTAACCTGCTGGAGATTCTGGTTTTCGCCAAAGACGCCGGCCTGCTGGGCAAGATCGATATCGTGCCGCTATTCGAAACGGTTGACGATTTGATGGCCGCGCCGGAAATTATGAAGGCCCTGTTTGCAAATCCTGCCTATGCGGAGCACCTCAAACTTCGCGGCAACAAACAGCAGATCATGATCGGCTACAGCGACAGCAACAAGGACGGCGGCTTCATGCGAGCCAACTGGATGCTGTTCACGGCTCAGCGAAACATGGCTCAGGCTTGTGCCGAATGCGATGTACGCATGACGCTATTTCACGGTCGCGGCGGTTCGCTCGGTCGCGGCGGCGGTCCGACCAATCGTGCGATTCTGGCTCAACCAACCGAATCTGTTCGCGGTCGAATTCGCATCACCGAACAGGGCGAAGTCGTCAGTTCGCGCTACAGCGTTCCGGCGATCGCCCGACGACACCTCGAACAGGTGCTGCACGCGGTGCTTTGTTCGACCGGTTCGCGTCCTGAGTTTGACGATATCGACAATTGGTCCGAAGCGATGGATGAACTCAGTTCGGTCGCGTGGAAAAAGTATCGCGGCTTGATCGACCATCCTGATTTTCTGAGCTATTTCCAGACCGCGACGCCGATCGATCAGATCGACAGGTTGAACATCGGCTCTCGTCCTTCTCACCGCCGCGTGACAAGAACGTTGGACGATTTGAGAGCCATTCCCTGGGTGTTTGCCTGGACGCAGTCACGTGCCAACGTGCCGTCATGGTACGGGATCGGAACCGCGTTTTCGCAGTGGCTGGGTGACGATTCGGACGGCTCGCGTTTGGCGATGCTGCAATCAATGCACAAGGATTGGCCCTTCTTCCGCACAATGTTGGCGAATGTCCATCTTGGCATGGGCCGAGCGGATATGGAGATCGCGGGTATGTACGCCGAACTTGCGGATCCGAAAGTCGGTGATGCGATCTTTGGCGACATCAAAGCCGAGTTTGAACTCAGCCGCGAAATGCTGCTGAAGGTCACGGGGACGAAAGAGATACTGGAAACGGAGCCGTGGTTGCAGCACAGTATCAAAGTCCGCAATCCGTACGTCGATCCGATGAACTATATTCAGGTCGCGTTGCTCAAAGAGATCCGCAGTAATCCGGATCAAGCCGATCTCGAGCAGCTACAGCGTTCGATCGTGTTGTCGATCAACGGAATCGCAGCCGGTTTGCAGAACGTCGGCTAACGACAGTTCGTATCGGCTGCTTCGTTTTTACATCACGACGTCATTAGTCCGGCTCGAGTTCCCGGCTTCGTCATGGGCGGCAACCAGCGAGTTTGAGTCGGTAAAATCGATCCGGAAAAATGATCTGTCGACAATTTGTTGCCAATGCGAATTCTCGCAGCGGAAATCGCAGTCTGATAGGTTTGCATCGTTTGCCGCGCTGATTTTTCCCAGCTGAATTCACTGCAACGCATCCTTCCTTCGATGACGAGTTGTTCCCGAACACAAGGGTTCTGGAGAAGGAAAGTCAGCGCGTCTGCCAGATCCGTTTTTGAGTTCGGATCAAATAGCAATGCCGCATCCCGAACTACTTCCGGGATGCAGGAATTGTTGGATGCCAAAACTGGAGTTTCGCAGCTCATCGCTTCCAGCAGCGGCAATCCAAATCCTTCGTACAATGAAGGATAGACGAAACAGAGGCTGTTTCGGTACAGCTGAGCCAGTTGGCTGTCATCGACTATTCCCTCGTTAGCGACATGGTCCGTCAATCCCAGCTCTGCGATGCGTTGTCTTTCCTTCTTTGTGAATTCATTGCCAACTGTACGCAGTTGAAGTTCCTGATCGCGGGCAATGACGATTTGAAACGCTCGCAACAAGCCATCAAAATTTTTGTATCGTGATCGACTGCCTACGTAAAGAATGTAGGGTCGGTCAGAAAAGGGCATCGCGTCAGTGGGCAGACTGTCTCCCAGTTCAGTCGCATGGTAGACGACTCTCGTACGCGATTCACATTCTGGGTACATTTCCAACAGGTCATTTCTGGTGTTGTGAGACACGCAGATAATTGCATCCGCTTGTTTTATGGCCCGCCGCTTGAGTTCCGCATGCTTGCCATTTCGATCAAGCAAGTGCGGGAATTTCTCGTGGGTCATGTCGTGAACGGTAACCACGAATGGCGGTCCGCTGCTGATTTTATCAAATCCGCCCAAGGTGTCGTAATAGGTTGCGTGGATCAAGTCTGGCGAGAGACTCTTTTGAATCGATTCTAGACGCGTCGCGCGAATCGCTCTCGAGACTTTGCGAAATGGACGCGGTAGATCGAAGCCTTTGACGAACAATTGGAGACGTTTGCTTCTGGGGAAATTGTTCGTCGGGCATTTGGAAAGTGTGATCGCTGGTCGCACATTCCCAGGAAGATGTTCGATCAATTTTTCGAAGTACCGATTGATGCCTCCGGCTTCCTGTCGGTGAAAAATCATTCCGTCGTACAGGACAACGAAAGGGTGAGAACCGTTTTGGTTTTCGGATCTAATTCCCATCAAGCGACTCTCTTTCGATCAAGCTTAATGCCGTATCGTTCAAAGTATTCTGTTGAGCTCAAATCTTCCTCGATTTGACCCTGTTCAAGCACAATGACTCGATCTGCGATTTCAAGGGTCGCGGGCCGGTGGGAGATAATGATCGTCGTTCTTTGCTTCAGAAACTGCTTCAAAGAATCATGGATTAGCTGTTCGGAGGCAACGTCGACCTGGCTGGTCGCTTCGTCAAGAAACAGAATTCTTGGATCCGCCACGATCGCGCGAGCCAACGCGATTCTTTGTCGCTGTCCGCCTGAAAGGGTGTTCCCTCGGTCGCCGACCATCGTGTCGAAACCTTTTGGAAGTACGTCGAGGAAGTCCGTTACACGAGCCATTTCAGCAGCTCGAAGAATATCATCGCTTGTCGCATTCATGTTGCCGTACTGAATGTTCTCCAGAACAGTACCTTTGAAAAGCACCGGATCCTGAGTCACCATCGCCATCTGTTTGCGAACGTGACGCGGATTGACATTCTTGATGTCGACACCATCAATAAGCACGGCTCCCCATTGCGGGTCGTAGAATCTGGCAAGCAAGTTGATCAACGTCGATTTGCCTGATCCGTTTGGTCCAATCAACGCAACGGTTTGCCCAAAGGGGATGATCAGATCCAACCTTTTGAGCGTGATCTGTTTCAAGTTGTAGGCAAAGTTTACGCTTTTGAAACGAATCCCTTTGGAATGGAGAGGTAGCTGGCTTGGGTTTTTTGGCGTTTGGATTTCCGGTTCGACTTCGAAGAAATCGTAAAGCCCTTTGGAAGAAACGTCAGCGCGAACCAACGTGTTGTAGATCTCGCTCATCTTTCTTGCCGGTTCGCTGATTCCGGCCAGCATCGCAAAAAACAGGAAAACCGAACTGACCGTCATCGGCCTGTCACTCATTCGCACGCCCAAGAGGTGCGTCGTGTCGTTCAAAACCAGATATCCGCCGGCCAGCAAGGCAATCGCAACGCAGACCATGCCTGCCAATTCTGTTGTAGGTCGGAGCAGCGAATCAAAGAACGCTTGCTTGACGCCGAGGTTGTAAAGCGTTTTCGAAAAGCGATTGAAGCGGGCTTTCTCGGTGCGTTCCCGATTGAAAATGCGAACCGTTCGCAGAGCACTCAAGGACTCCATTGTCGATTGCAGGACGCCCGCGATTCCCCCAAGTTCTCTTTGGGCGGCCGTTCGCATGTGTTGGGAAATGCGGTTGATTACAAAGCCAGCGATCGGCGCGACGACCATCGTGAGGAGCAGCAATTTCCACGAAATGCAGGCCGCCAACACCAGACAGACCAGCATTTTCAAAGGCTCACGCGTACCTTTTCCGTACAGGCTGATCAAACCCGCGGTGACGAGGTTGAGGTTGTAAATCAACATCGTCTGCATTGCTGATGTGCCTTTCTGGTCGATCGTCAACTGATCCATCTTGACGGCAGACGAGTAGAATTGTCGCCGCATGACCAGCGCAGTGCGTTGTGCAATTTGAGCGACTAGCACTGAATTGAGAACGAGGCAAACGCCCTTTATAATCGTGATCATGATCAGCGTGCTCATCACGAAAACCAACGTCCCAAACGGTGTCTGGGGGACTCGCCCTTCGATCCACGGCATGACGGTGCGATACAGTTGGTTCGCTTTCTCTTCGGCAATCAGTCTTCGCGAATGGGTGTCGAGTTCGTTACGAAGCTGAGTCGAATTGCCAGAATCGCCAACTTTCAACTTTAGGTCTGAGCACGTAATTTGAAGCTCAGCAATCTTCTCGTCCGTTTTTTCGATCTCCGAAACCAGCCACGTCTCAATCGTGTTCCCTGAGAAAACAACTTCGACGAAAGGGTAGACGGCGGAAATGCTACAGCCCCACAGCAGGCCGATGATCAACGAATTGACCAACAACGCGGTAATCTTCCACTTGTTGACCAACGAAAGTTTGATAACTCTGAGGAAATTTATCATCGTCAGTTACTGAACATTCTTACGAGTTGAAAGCGTGGCGAGGTAGTCGTTCGGGTGTATGAACCAGAACATTTCGATTCATGCAGCTTTTCGAGTAGGTCGTTTCACCTCTGCCGGCCTAACGTTTTCGTGAACGGGATCTGCATGGGAGCGAGATTCGTAGACGTCGTCCAATGCTTCAATGAGTCTCCCTTGAACGCAGTCGGGACTGGCCCAACTTCTTAGTCGCTCGCGAGAGCGTTGACTGATTTCGTTGTATGTTTCCGGGGAATCTTTCGCGATTTGGTAGCTCTTGCGAATCTGATCGACCATCGAAGTCCAAACCAGCCGCCCCCAGGTTGAACGCGTTCGTAAATGTGGATCGTGTGGCCATGCAGCGGGCTCGGGGTTTGAGTCTGCAACAAATCCGATCTCATCGTCAAAGTAATCCGAAATCGCTGAATGGCACGGAGAGATGCCGGGTCTGCCAGCGGCCAGAAAATTCATCAGTGGAAGACAGTTGCCTTCAGCCTTGGTCGTCTGAATGTAATAGGTCGATGCTTCCGTCAAATCAACGAGCTGCTGGTCCGTGAGATACTCCGAAGTTACGATCACGCGACAACGCTGGTCGATGTCCCTGCCCCGATAAAATCGCAGAAACTTTGCGACGGCAACGCTGTCTCGCGTCACCAGCTTTACAACCAGTGTCGCGTCGTCCCTTTCGCCAAGAGCCACCAGGAAGGAAGTGATCAGGTCTTGCCAATTTTTTCTGCCGTCGTTGGGGTTGAAAATGCTGGTGTATACAACGCCACTCAGGTCGAGCTGGTCCACTTCAAATCTTGCCGGCAAGATGTTGATCTTTTTGGACTTCTTGAATCGATTGGATATCTTGCGATAGAGTTCGTCATTGACCGTTGCCCGGACTCTGTCGCGAATCGCTTTTTCTACCTTCCGGCCAACTTTCTTTAGTCCGGATTTGGGTTTTCTGTGCGGCGCTGCAATCGGAAGTGGGATTTTATCCGCTTCTTTCTCGTCGTGTTGGAAGCTATACCCAGTGCACTTGATTGATCGCGTTTGATCATTCCGCCACGGTTTCAATTCAAAATAGGACTCCGGTGTCGGAACCTGCACATGATGAATTGGAACTTTCACGCCCGATTTCCGAAATGCGTTGGACGTAAATGGGCCACTTACGATCAGGGCGTCACACTTGCTCGCCACTTTCGTCCAATCGTTCTGAGGATTAAGACCAAAGTCGTGATCGGGGATATCCGGAAATTCCCATGCCGGCATTAAAACGTTTGGAGCATTCACGGACAGGTATGCGTCCTGGCAGGGAATTACTGACAGATGGATCGGGTCGAGGCCACGTTCTCGAGCATCAACAATAGCTGACTCAAGATTGTTCCACGGGTCCGCAATCGAGATGACGTCTCCCCATGATTTCAACAGCGGAGCATAAAGCTGCATCACGATGTCATGCGAGTAACCCGGTGAGCCCAAGTTCTTTCCGTTTTGTGCTCCCGTGCCGTAAGAGCTTAAGAGAATGACCTTTCGAGGCTCACTTCGAATCACAGCGAAACCATTTTCCTCACGAGCGTCCATGCTGTTTTCTGAAAAATCTTGAGTTCAAGTTTTGAGATGCGGTGAAAGCCGCGACATTCTTTTACGTATCGGTACGCAGAGCGATCTGCTGATACGACGACTAAATAATAGCCGCCAGACAAATGGCTCGAACCAGTCAGTCCATGCGTCTGTGATCTGCAAGCGAACAAACTGGTCTCTCGCTTTTCGACAGAAGCGTTGCAACGTCGCAATTCGAAAAACTATGCGGCTTTTCTGGCAATCAGAATTTGACTTTTGGGCATGAAGTCATCCAACGCTTCTTTGATGTGATGACTTTCCGGTTTGTCCATCAGTTCATTCCAAATGGACGTCCAGTGGCTGAGAATCGGTTGTTCCGGTTCGCCCAGTTCCTGTCCTGCGGCCCAGAAAAGAATCCACCACATCGACCAATAGAAACCGTGCGAGTCCCGTTTTTCAATTTCGAGTCCGCTGGTTTCCAACAGTTGAGAGAATTCTTCGCGTTCGAAAATTCGTACATGATTTGGCTTTTCCCAGTAAGCCTTCGGAGCAATCTTTTTCTGGATGGACTCGCCCAATGGGTCCGGGACAGTGATCAAATAGGAAGCACCCGGCTTGCCGATTCGAAACAGTTCACTCATGACCGCGGCCGGGTCGTCAACGTGTTCCAGAACTTCACGGCAAATGATTTTTGTGGCGATGTTGTCTTCCAGCGGAAGCGGCGTCGAGTCACTCACGTGAACTTCGTATTCGCGGGCCGGTGACTTCTTCAACTTGGCTCGAGTTTGCTCGACGCTGTTCGGGCAAATATCAGTTGCGATAACTTTTGCTTTTTGGTTCGCGGCAAAGACTGAAATGCATCCGTCCCCGCAGCCAATGTCCACAACAACGTCATCGGACGTTATGGCAAAGCCGTCGTACATCTGACCGGTCTCGTGCAGGAAGATCCCGGCCATCCGGGAGTCTTTCAGTTGCACCATGTTGGCTGAAGGACGCGAACAGTTTGTGGTCGCGTTTTTATTCAACGTTTTTTTCGCAAGATTCTTAAGAGCAGTACGCATTTCTTGAATTCTCCATTTTGTTGCCAACTGATGATTGGTATCGGTAACAAATCGTTGTAACTAAAACAATTCGAAAATCTTGCCTCGTTAGAATGGTCTACGTTTTCCGCAAACTTGAAGTGATCGAATTGAATCGACTAATCGATACCATTGAGTGTTGTCGAAAGTTAGATCTAGAAATGGTGACAATAGGAAGAAACATGTTTAAGCCAAACGTTCAGTTTTTCGTCCCCGGGTTCAGTAAATGCGGCACGACAACGCTTTGTTCGTTGCTGGGAGACCATCCTGAAATCTATATTCCTGAGATCAAGGAACCGAATTTTTTCTCCATGGCGTATCACCGAGGTTGGGAATGGTATGCCGATCTTTTTTCGAAAGCGGCCGGACGTATTGGCGGGGAAGGAAGCACCTTTTACACGGCGAAAAACTTTGAAGATTTTGCTGTGAGCAAAATGGCCGAGTTCTATCCGGATGCCAAATTTATCTTCATCGCGAGGAATCCTTTCACCCGAATCGAATCGAGCTATCGTGAGCATCATCATAGTGGGCACAAGTACGGAGTTCATGTGCCTCATGATCTGGAGCAGACGCTTCGCGCTTTCCCAAACATACTTGACGACACAAGTTATTGGTCAAGACTCGAAGCATACCGAAAACGATTCGATGACCAGCAGATTCATATCCTGTTCTTTGAAGATCTCCTTGCGAACCAACAGTTCGAATTGCGGAAGTGCTTTAAGTTTCTTGGCGCGGATCCCGAAGTTCAAATCGAAAATCCCAAACGGCAGTTAAATCCAGGCAGTCAGAAACGCTACGACACTGTGCTGATGCGGCGGATTCGAACGTCGAGAATAGCGTCGAAAGCCTGGAGTTTGATCCCGGAGAATCGACGGTTGTTGTTGGAAGACAATGACTTGCTTCGAAAGCCGTTTGCGAAAAAGATTCAGTGGCCATCGCAAACGAAGCGTTTTGTGTTGGGAAGACTCGCGGAAGAGTCAGCACAGTTTCTTGAGTATGCCGGGAAGCCGGTAGACTATTGGGACCTTTCGATTCCAGCAACTTCAGCCCGGGCCATGGTTTGATAAAGTCATTTGAAAGGCAGTCGTAAGCTGACTATTGCGGCATCAACAAATCATCTTCAATTGGCACGTACCGGGTCGCCGATCGAATCAGAGTTCCCGCCGTCAACTGTTCGACGCCATAGACTTCGGCCGTCACGTCGAAACGCTGTCTGATTCGCTGCAATGCCAGATCAAAGTCGCCGTCGCCCGATGCAAGTACAACGGTGTCGACTTGCTCCGCCAATTCGACCATGTCCAACGTGATCCCAACGTCCCAATCGCCTTTCGCACTTCCGTCGCTACGCTGAATGTAGGGCTTGAGTTTCACTTCGAAACCAATGTCGCGGAGGATTTGTTGAAAGCCGAACTGTTTTCCGCCGTCACGGCTCTCAATCGCGTAAGCGTATGCGGCAATCACTTCACGGCCTTCCGTAACGGTGGACCAGAACGCACGATAGTTGAACTTGCGGCTGAACGCCTGCCGTGTCGTGTAATAGATGTTTTGGACGTCAACAAGTATCGCGATTTTATTCATTAAGTCATGGTATCTTCGAAGTATCACATTTCGCAATCGGCGATTTTTATTTGGGGAATCCGCGACAGAAAACTACTCGCCTTTCTTCGCATACAACTCAGCCAACTTGATCAGCACCGGTTCGATTTTCAACAGGTACTCGGACTCGTCCATCGTTTCCTTTTGCAAACGAATTTGCTCCAGTTCCAGCTCCAACCGGTCACGCGTTTTACGATCTTCCGAGGTTAGCGAATTTTCTTCACCGCGGCGATTCAAAAAAACCTGATTGGCGAGCAAGCCGTCTGGCATTCCTTCTTTGGGGCGGCGAGTCGCACGAACTCCATCGAACCAGGTCGCGGGCGTTCCTTTCGAGTCTCCGTTGTCGTCAAGCAACGCGTGTTCGGTCACGAGTCGATTTTCCTGTTGGTAGAAATCGTCGACTCCGCGACTGGCCGCGCAAAACGCTTCCAACACCGATGTCTGTCCATCTTTGTCCAGATCAATCGCAGGATCATCAATCGACGCCGCGAGGAATTGCCCAAAACGGGCGAAGTTGTATTCGTATCCGTCGCGAGTCGCCGTGACGATAATTCGATTTTGACCACTTAGCGAATTGATGAAGGGGCTGCTGCTGGAGGTACAGTTCAGGATCACCAATCGCTGTTTCAGCGGAGCCAGCCAGCGCTTGAGTTCATCCGCCTGGATGTCGGGGCCGTGCAAGTTGAATTTGGCTCGCTTCCCGTCAAAAGTTCCATGGCCGATCATCACCAGCCAAACTTCCTGTAGATTTTCGTCGCCGGCTGATTCTTCGATCGCCGTTTGCAATTGTGATTTCGACGCACTCCTTGCGTCGTTCAACCCGATCACGGTCAAGCTGGTATCGGCGGCCGCTCGCTCCCAGGCTTCCGCCCATGCAGCAAACTGCTGTTTGTATTCGTCGTTTCCTTCGGCGCCGACGACAAGGATCACTGCCTGGTCAGAATCGTCAGCTTCCTTTTGTTTGCTCTGTGCGAGCAACGATCCGGCAGACAGCAGGCTGAGAGACAGGACGACGCCTGGCATCATCAACGCGATGTTCAATTTGTTTCGGAGACGGAAATTCGACAACCGTACAGGCACAGAACGCAAACGGGGACGCAATGCGTTCTTGATGTGTTTCGCCAACTCAGTTCCAAACACTCGTTCCATCACGCCAGCCCCCACATTCGTCTTGCGCCCCATTCAGCCAACAGCAACCCGATCGCCGCCGCGAAAATTGACCAGCGATGCCACCATGGAACGGACTTCGTTTCCGAAACAGGAACTTTCCTGGCGTCAAAATCACTTGCGAATGACTCCAGATCCGCGACCTCAACCAGTTCGCCGCCGGTTTCATTTGCAATCTGTCGCAGGAAATCACGATTCGGCTGAAGAGACTCAAACTCGGCAACCGCCGGATCGGAAACCCAACCGGTTTCTCGCATTTCGATCAACTCGCCTTCCGGAGACTTTGCCGACGCGACGACGCGATAAGCTCCCGGTTCTCGCGACGAAAACTCAGCCACATAGCTGCCGACTTTTCGCGAATCCTGCTGTGAGGCAATCGCAATTTCCTTTTGCGACGGCGTGATAACCTTCAGTTCCAGTTCCGCGTTGAGCTGCGGTTTGAATTCTTCATCTCGAATGTCGACGCGAATCCTGGTCAATTGTGACTGAGACAAATCGGGTTCGGCCAGTACCTCGACGCGACGCGGAGTCTCCGAAACCAGCCACCGCAACGTCTGACGCCAGGCCTTGTTCAGGTCTTCGTTCTCGTTCTCGGACTGCAGCTTCCAACGCCAAAGATCACCGATCAGCATCGCAGCCGTGCGGCCGTTTCCAAAACGCTGCACGACCAGCGCCGGATGCGTTTCGTCGTCCGAACCGGTGGCGCTGGCCAGAATCGTGGCTCCCGGTTTGATCGATCGCGAACGGCTAAGCGTTTGAAACGGCGGCATGGTTTCCAGCCGTTTCAATTCGTCCTCCCGTGTCGGTTCGATGCGAATCCATGGCTGGACCCAGCCTTCACGCGTCAAGTCCAGCCGATAGTCGATGTTCTCTGGCGTTGGCGAACGTTGATCCAGATAGACCGGCAGCGATTCGCCGATCGGAGTCCGGTCGTAGCCACCGCGAGCGAAGGTCGCGACACCGCCAAGCATCATCAGCCCGCCGCCACGCAAGGACACGAACTGCGAGAGCAACGTTTTCTGATCCTGCGTAAAAAAGGAGGCTTCCAGATCGTCGATGATGATCGCGTCGTATTCGAACATGCCTGCAGCGTCCTTGGGGAAACCGTCGCGAAGTTCAACTTCGTCACGAGTATCCAGCCGAATCATCACGGCCTCATCGTACTGCTCCGCCGTGTCGTCTTCCTGATTGCCGAAACCGCGAAACAGCGGATTGGTCGTTTCGCCATCGCGACTGCGAAACGTAAACTTCGGTTCCTTGTTCGCCACTCGCAGCAACCCAACCAGATCCAGCTCACTGTCGTCCGCCAACGCGCGACGCATGAACTTGTACTCCCAGTTGGGGCGCCCGGCAATGTACAGCACGCGAAACGGGCCTTTGCCGCGGTCCACAATGACCAGACGTCGATTGTTGACCAAAGTTGCTTCGCCGTTTTCGTCGTCGGCGGAAGTGCCTTTTTCGAAAGCCCGAACCTCAAACACGTTCACGCCGCGGTTTTCAGGTTTGAGTTTGAAGCGAACGGCGAACGATTTTCCGTCTTCCAGTCGCCGCACTTCCTGAGACTCGATGACTATGTCGTCCTCTCCTGCCAGCTGTACCGTGACCGTTTTTCCGGAGAATTTTTGGGCCACCAGTTCGACCTTTATCGTGACCGGTGCCGATTCGAAATTGGTTTGCGAAGTCGTGACGTTGGTGATCGACAGGTCACGAAGCGGTTGGCTGTCTCCGATCACGACTGGATAAACCGGAGGGAGTTGCGACCAGTCAAAGTCCGCCAGATCAGGATCGGTCGACTCATTTCCATCAGTCAACAAAATGATTCCCGCCGTCGGTTTGCCAGCGACACGGCGTCCCACGGTCGACATCGAATTCAAAATCTCGCTGGCTCGGCCGTTCGCCGCATAGTCCTGAAAGTCGACGACGTTGGTCGATCGTTCATCAAACGTGTACCGGCGAAGTTCGAAATTCCGCTCCAGCTGATTCAGCCACGTCGCGTCCTGGTCCAGCAATCGCGAAAGCTCTTTGGCTCTGGAATCGGAACGTCCCGAATCCTTCACGTCCAGGCTTTGACTGGCATCCGCCATCACGATCAGCGAGTTCGCTCCCGGTTTCGCCTGTTCAAACTGGCTCATCGGTTCCAACAGGCACAGCACCAACAGGCCGATCGCGATCGCCTTCAAAGACGACAGAAAGAAGCCTCGCCCTGTGCCAATCTGCTTTGAAAAATTCGACCAGAACACGACCGGGATGGCCAGCATCGCGGCAATCAACGCCGGCAGCCACCAATGCATCGCGTTCCAGGTATCTGGCATCAACGCCAACAAAGAATCTGTCACTGACCGGTCCCCAACGTTTCGTAATACTTGCGGACGGCACTTTCGTAGCGAGTCGGGACAGGTTCGCGGTTGAGCGGAACGAGTGCGTTTTTCGGATCGCGTCGCAGAATCTCCTGAGTCACGCGGCTCTGCAACTCAGCCAGCGGCTCTGCCAATTCCATCTTGATTTTTTCCCAATCAGGCTCGGGCGAGTGACGTTGCAGATCTTTGCGAATAGCTTTGGCTTGATCCCGAATCCGGGCCGCGTCAGCTCTCAAATCCGGATCGGCAATCATCTCCTCAACGTCGCGAAGTCGATCCGACCACTCGCGAAAGTCGTCGCCGGTGATCGGAGCAAAGTTGCGGGCATCCGTTGGACCTGCGATTCCACCCAACCGGTTTCCTTCATTGGGTTCGCTGTCGAGTCGATTGCCGCCGCGATTCGCAGCCTGTCGGTTGCCATCGGGAGATCCGCCGCCAGGTTGGCCCTGGCCTCGACCGTTTTGAGGTTCAGCACCTTCCTGACCTTCCGGATTTTCTTCGTTTCCGTTTTCAGGCCTCTCGCCGTTTTCATTTTCCTCGCCGCCGGATTCGCTCTGCCCCGATCCTTGTCCCGGGTTATCGGAGTTCTGCTCTCCTTGAGAAGGTTGGCCGGGTTGCGCTTCGCCACGCTGCTGCTCACCAGGCTGTTGGCCTTCGCTATCTCCTTCGCCACGCTCGCCACGGCGTTGATTTGCTTCTGAATCCTCACCGTCAGGTTGGTTCCGATCGCCCTGGCCTTGGCCACGTTCACTGCCCTGCTCCGCCGACTCCGATTCAGCCCGCGGATCATTTCGCTCAATCTCATCATCCAGTTCACGGGACAGGTTTTTGATCGTATCGCGAGCCGCTTTCAAAGCTTCCGTCTCGTCGCCAAGCACACGTTCCGCCGCTCGATCGATTCCCTCTCGCAGTTCTTCGATCCCCTTCATCGCGACATCATGAACAATTTTGGCATCGTCATCGAAACCTCGTTCCACCGCATCGGCGGAATACTGTAGCGCCCGATCCGGTCGTGACTGTTCGGTTTCGCGATACGTTTCGTAAAGTTCGTCGGCAAGCAACGGTTCAAGTTCGTCAGCCTCCTCGATCGTCTGTTTAATTTCCTCCCGAAGCTGTTCGACTTCCTGCTGTCCTTTCTTGATTCCGTCCACCAGTTGTTGACGTTTGTCTTCGCCGTCGAGTCGATTGCCTTCCTGCGAATTCTGCTCTTCGTCCTTGACCTGTTGGGCAAGTTCCTTCTGTTCGTTTTCCAAATCCTGAGCCTGATTTCGCATCTGCCGCATCTGGTCGTTGAACTGACCAGCGGTCTTTTCCTGAAACTCATCACGAAGGTCTTTCAATTCGCGCTCGGCCCGCGTTCCCTCCGTCGCGGCTTTGGAAAGGTCGCCTTCCTGCAGCGCCTCAGACGATCGCTGCACATTTTCGCGAGCCTGTTGCAGTTGCTCCATTTGCTCGGTCTGCGATTGCTGGCTCTGTGAATCCTCCATCCGCTCCTGAAGCTCATCGGTATCACGAAGCACCTGTTGCTGTTCCTCTTCAAGCCGCTTCAGTTGTTTCTCCAGCTCCTCTTTCTCCTGTTCTGTTTCAGCTTCTTCGAGAGCCGACTGCAATTCTTTGACTCGCTTGTTCAAATCGTTTTGTCGCTGGGCAAGTTCCTTCAGCCGGCTAAGGATCTGGCGGTTCTCGCGTTGCTCCTGAGCCTGTTCGCTTTCTTCCTGGGCCAGTCGTTCCTGTTCGTAGCGGTCTTCCTGTTCGGTCAGTTCCATTTGCTGAAGCTGTCGTTGGCGCGATGCCTGCGAACTACTCGAAGACGAACTTTGCTGTTGTTGCTGCTGCGACTGTTGCACCTGAACTTCGCGAGCACGCATCTTCAGCAGCGTTTGCCAGGCCGACTGTTGGCTGCGGATGGCTTTGGTCAGCGGCGCGGCCGCAGGTTCCTGCCGAGCCGATTGGAGTTTGTCGACGGAATCGTTCATGAAAGACTTCAATTCGTCGACCAGTGATTTGGCCAGTTCATCGTTCAGCTCTTCGGCCAGTTCATCGACCTGCGTGATCGCCGAGCGTTGCGATTCGGCCAGTAGTTCGACGTCTGAATCAAACGCATCCGAAAGCGACGGACCTTTCTCGCGACGAATGACTCGCCAGACCGCGTTGATGATTTCCTTTTGCAGTTCCGCCAACTCCATCGCCTGTTCCGCACTCGGACCCTGCTGGCCTTGCTGTTGTTGTTGCTGCTGCTGTTGACCTTGCTGTCCTTGAGCCTGGAAAAAGATCTCTTCAAAACGTCGAACTTCCGCGAAGAACATGTCGCTCTCGGTGCGGCGCGATTCGCCATCGGGCCCGATGTCTTCCGCCCAAAAGTGCCACGCGACCAGTTGATCCGGTTCGGCGTTGAGCGATTCCAGTTCCAGCAGATGATCCACGACGTGTTTTTGCTTGCCGCTCTGATTGTTGGCAAGTTCCAGTTCGCGAATGTCACCACCTCCGATTGACCAGGCCAATCCCGTTTTCGCGATGCCGAAATCGTCCCACACAGAAGCACTCATGGAGACCTCTTCGAGCGCGGAAACCGCCAGGTCACGAGCCGGTTCGAGCAATTTCAACTCCGGCGGTTGATTCTCCAACGCCTTGATCGTCAGCCGAGGCGGCGACTTGTTCTCACGCTGCTGGGCGTCGAGCAAGTGCAGCCGATATTTGGCTGATCGTTCAATCACCAGATCCGTTTCCCACAGAAGCGGATTCTCTCCATTTTGCGAAAGCTGCAACGATTCGCCGCCTTCGCCTTCGGGACGCAGCGTCGCGGAAGTCACTTCCTTGTTCAGATTGAAACGCAGTTTCGCATCGGTGCCGACGACCGCTGAGAACCGACGTGTGTCCTGCAGAACCTTGTTCGGGAGGTTGGTGTACTTGGGATAGCTCAGTTCGACATCCGTTCGCAGCATGCGTGGAAAATCAAACACGCTGACGGTGTACTCCTGCGAAGTCTCATCTGCAAATTCAACGCGATACGTCAACGGTTGATCGACCTGCATGATGCGTGTCGCGAAAACCGGATCGTCCAAACTTCGGGTCATCGAAACGACTCGTTCCTCGCTGTCACCTCCGGCTTGCTTTGTGAAATGCAATTCGGCTTCCGGCGGCGAATCGTTTGCGAACTCGGCCAGTACCAGCAAATTCGTGCCGCGTTCGATCTCCGTGTTCCCCGGCTGAACACTGCATGAAAGATCCAGCTCAACCGGTTTCTCGATGTCGCTGAACATATGAATCGAGCTGTCGAATTCTGGCGGCGGCATCAGGAACAACATCAAACCCGCTGCGACGATTCCGACGAGTCCAGTGATCGCTCCGAAACTCGATGAGAAGATTTTCCAGCCGGGAACCACGGAGGCCCACTTTTCCTGGAAGCTGTGATGGATCGCCTTTTGAATGACGTCATACTGGAAAAAACTCAGACCTTCTTCCTGGTCGGGTTGCTGCTCGATAGCCGTCAGCAAAACAGAATCGAGCTCCGGAAATCCTTCTTCGATTCGGTGTGCCATCGATTCCGCGTTGGGCATCGAAAAAAGCGAAAACAGAATCGCGACAAGCGTTCCGACTCCGCCGAGGCCCGCAATCCAAATCCACGCAGAGGGAAGAAACGGGTCGAGCGCCGACTGTGCCGATCGATTGAACGCGAAAACAATCAACCCAACGAGCGCGACCAGAATCCAGGTGAACGCCAACGACATGACCACGCGTCGACAACGTTCGCGGCGAAGCACCGGTCGGATTTGATTCAGCAAATCGATTTTGATGGGCGGTTGGGCGTTACTCATTCGCTGTTCCTTGTTCCGCAGATTCAAAATTGCGGCTGGTTCGATCCGTTCTTCCAGCCAACCACGATTCGGCGATGATCAGCCCGATGGCTCCGAGCACCAACCACTTCCATAGTTTCTGTCGATTCTCAAGTTCAACGTCTCGCAACTGACGCTGGCGTTCGACTTCTTCCTGCGAGGTGTCGTGTGTGCCAACTTCGACGCCCAGAGCAGAAATTTGATCAACGGGCATCGTGTTAATCTGGCTTTCCGCAGGATCCACATTCACCGCGACCCGCACGTCGGCAAGCGTCGAATCGGACGAACTGTTGAACGCATAGACACCCGGCAAGTTCAGTGTTTGCGTCGACGAACCTTCCAAAAACTCAACTTTGCCATCAGGCCAAACCAAACGGTCGTAGCCCAGCGGTGGCTTGATCGAATCGCCGACAATGTTGTTGGCCGCAACCGGTTCAGTCTTCGTCGCCAGTTCAATCATACGCATCATCAACGGCAGAAACTTGCTTGAAAGAGCCAGTTGGCTTTTCTCTGGCTGCCATCCGGTTCCCAGCACGTAGATATCGCTTTTGTCGTGGGCCATTTGATGCCACAACGCCGGCGTGTCGTTATCAAAACGAGCCAGCACTTGCACGTTGTCTGCCAAGTTCGGACGAATGAAATCCCAGAATCGAATCTCCGTGAAATCATTGAATCGTGGTCCCGAAAACGGTGCGAACACCGGATGGGAGAAGTCAATGCTGCCCAACATTGCGTAATCGTCTTTGTCAGGTTCGCTGGCTTCTTCCATCGATGCGACGCCGGTCCACGTCCGGGTTGAATCGAGCATGGCAGGGTCCGACAGGACAACAAATAAAGTTACGCCACGTTTCAAAAGTTTGTCGATCGATTCGGTTTCTTCTGTCGACACTGCTCGGGAGATGACGATGAATTCCGGATCCATGCCCGGTTCGTTTGACTCGGATGTCGTCCGTTGCTGGGCGACTTCGTAAGACACCGCCGGCGTCTCGATCAGCGAACGTTTGAAGTAGAACAGCATTCCTTCGGGATCGTTTTCCGATTCATCGCCGACGTAGCGAATGTTAACCGTCTGGCTGAGCGGTGGAATCGCGAAAAACTGATTGTCGTACTCCGCATCGTCGCCGGTCAGCATCAGCTTGTCGGACGAAAGCGAATTCGCGTCTCTGGCAACGCGCAGGATCTTGCTGGAACCGGCCGGAACGAGAAACGGAGTCGCCGGCAATGAACTGTTCTCCCACGAAACAGAAAACTGGTCCGAAGTCGAACCTTTCGAATTTCGCACCAACACGTTTTCGCGGATCTGCTCCGGGTCGTTTTCATCAACTGGCAGCAACTCCAGTGTCGCATTGGTGCCGAGGTCAGTTGCGACGGGATCGAATCGAACTTTAATCTGTTCGGGCCAGCGAAAACTCTGCAACGCCGACGTCGAAGAACCGGTTTGCATATCTGAAATCACCACGACTTGCAGCTTGGAATCCGACAGACTCACCTCACTGCTTTCATCCTCGTCGTCCGGAGTCGATTGGCTTTCGAGCAATCGATTGGCGATGCCAACGAGAGCGTCGCCGAGTTTCGACTGGTTCCAGCCGGGTTGAATTTGCAGCGATTCAAACTGCTGCAACAAATTCGCAGCGTCAGACTTTTTCAAATAGCCGACTCGTTTTTCCAGCTTTGAATCGAAAGTGAAAACCGCGATCTCGTCGTTGGCTTCGGCTTCGTCGACAACGGATTTTAGCTTCTTCGTTGCCTGAGCCCACAAGTCCGCACGTTTCATGCTGGCACTGGTGTCAATCAGGACCGCAGTTTTCCGGCCGGGCACGTCGGCGAAATCCAGCTTCACATTGTTGTTGAAAAACGGACGCATAAATGCCGCGGCGATCAACGCAACGGCAGCCATCCGCAGCGCCAACAGCAACAGGTTGTCCAGGCGACTGCGACGCGTCAACGTAGGCGGCGTGGCACGCAGAAACATCAGCGAGCTAAACGGAATTTCGCCTTTTGGCGTGCGGCGAATCAAGTGGAACAGCAGTGGTCCGGCGAGAGCGAGAAACCCAAGTCCAAACAGCCAGGCGAGTGCACTCATTGTGAGCCTCCTCCGCCACGTTGATTTGGATTCGCAGCAGTCAGTTGACCGCGTTGCGCCTGTTGGGCACGGGCTTGAAGGAAGTTGAACAACGAAGTTTGCACCGGATCGGAAGTCAGTGCTTCGAAGAAATCAATTCCGTTCCCGTCGCAAAACGTTTTCAGTTCCGAGCGATGATCGTTGAACCGTTTTTGGTAGTCCTTGGCCACCGCTCCGGGGTCGACATAAATCTCGCGACCGGTTTCCAAATCCACAAACATCGACGCCTGGCTAAACGAGAATTCCACTTCTGCCGGATCGAGTACCCGCAGCAAGACAATGTCGTGGCCGATCGCTCGCAAATAACTCAACGGCTTCCTGATTGATTCGATTGGAACGAGAAAGTCAGACACCAGCACGATCAGCCCGCGTTTCTGAATCGTCGCGGCGACCTGTTCCAGCGGGCGTCCAATGTCGGTGCTGCTTCCGCCTGTCGATCGTTCAAGAGCCCCGAGCAGATGTCGCAGATGTCCCGGTCGAAATCGTGCGGGCAAAACCTCATCGATGGCTTCGTCGAAAGTAACCAGTCCCACGGCGTCGCGTTGTCGAAAAAGAAAGTACGCCAGCGATGCCGCCAAGGTTTTTGCGTACTCGGATTTCTCAACGTCGCCGGAGCCGAAGCTCATCGAACGGCTCAGGTCGACCAGCAAATGACATCGCAAATTCGTTTCATCTTCGAACCGCTTGATGTACTTTCGGTCTCGTCGAGCGAGTAACTTCCAGTCGAGATGTCGCAGGTCATCGCCAGGCGAGTACTCGCGATAGTCAGTGAACTCCACCGAGAAACCGTGGTAGGGGCTGCGATGAAGGCCTGACATAAAACCTTCCACGATCAAACGGGCGCGGAGCTCAAGATTCTTCAGCTTCATAATCGCCGCGGTGTCAACGTACGAATCGCGCGGCGAGCCGGCCTTTGAACTGGCGCTGCTCGATTGCGGTTTCGGATTCGTGATTGAGTTGCTCATGTGACGTTCGAATTTTGCATGTAAGGTGGCATAGGCTTCCAGCCTGTGGACATACAGATCACAGGCTGGAAGCCTATGCCACCCGAAACTCTTATCCTCATTGGGCTAAAGTTGACTTAAACATTAGGTCGGCTGACGCTTTCCACGATCCGGTCGATGATCATCTCCACCGAGATGTTCTCTGCCTGAGCACGATATCCCGGCAAAATGCGATGACGAAGCGTTGGCAGAACCAGCGATTGGATATCGTCCAGGTTCACGTGTGATCGGCCTTCAAACAGGGCTCTGGCTTTCGCGCCCAGCACCAGATTTTGAGCACCGCGAATCCCTGCTCCCCAGTTCACCCAATCGTTCACGAATCCAGGTGTGGACTCGCGGTTCGGACGACTGGCGTCAACCAACTCGACCGCGTACTGAACCAGTTCCTTGGCCACAGGAACCTTTCGAACGGTGCTGTGGAATTTGAGCACGTCTTCGGCGGTAAACAGCTTGCCGATTTTTTCTCCGCCAGACGACGTGGTGCGCTGCACGACTTCGACTTCGTCCGCGATCGGCAAATAGTCCATATGCACGTTGAACATGAAACGGTCCAGCTGAGCTTCCGGCAGCGGATAGGTGCCTTCCATCTCGATTGGATTCTGCGTCGCAAGAACAAAGAACGGTTCGGGAAGTTTGTATCGTTTCCCCGCAGCGGTGACTTGATGTTCCTGCATCGCTTCCAGCAACGCGGCCTGCGTTTTGGGAGGAGTACGGTTGATCTCGTCGGCCAAAATGACGTTGGCAAAGATCGGACCGTGCACGAACTGCAGCTTGCGGCCTTCGAGGGTGTCTTCGAGGATCTCGGTTCCGGTAATGTCCGCCGGCATCAAGTCAGGCGTGAACTGGATACGGTTGAACTGAAGGTCAAAGATCTCGGCGATGCTACGGACCAGCAACGTTTTCGCCAGGCCAGGGGCTCCGGTCAGCAAGCAGTTGCCGCCAGCGAAGAGGCTGATCAGCAGCTGATTGATGACTTCCTTTTGCCCCACGATGACTTTGTCGAGTTCCGCATGAATCCTGTCGCGGCCTTCGCGAATCAGTTCGACGGCTTGCCGGTCAGCTTCAAAGGTTTCAGAGTTTGTCACAGCGTCTCCGTGATGAGTGTTTAGTTTTTGGGCGGCATGAGCTTCCGACCGGTGAATCACACCGAATCGTTCTGGAAGTTTCTGCCACCTGCGATGCAACTAGTGCGTCATCGCATACGTCACGATATTGATTCCCAAAGGATACGCGTAGGGTTCCGAGTAAGCTTCGAAATAACCCGAGTCCGTTCCTTCCTGCTCCCAGCCATCGCCAAGGTCCGTGTTGTGGCAAATGACCGTCATCAGTCGTCCGCTGTCGTCTTTGACGCAACGGTAGTGCGGCTCCTGAGCGTCCCAACGCTCCGTCCAGTTTCCACTTTGGTAAGCATGCACGCTGGGGATGAGCGGTTTCTTTTTCAGCTTGTAGACGATGTTGAAGATTTCGTGTTCCAGCGGAATGTCTTCGATTGGCCGGTTGGGGAAAACGCGTTTGAGTTCGCCAGCGAAATTATCCCACTCAGCTTCCCCCCAAAAATCGTCCACCATCAAAAAGCCGCCGCGCTCGAGGTAGCTGCGCAGGGCAACGACTTCGTCTTCCGACAACGCCATGCCGCCGGGCTCGATAATGTAGATGAACGGATACTTGAACAGGTCTTCATCAGTAAGCCGCAGAATCTTTCCGTTTGGATCGGTCTTGATCGAAGTCAGTTGTTGCAGTCGGTAGGAGAGGTTCAAGTCAGCGTCCGGATAGTCCGTGTTCCACCGGTAGCGGCCTCGATAGGAGTTGTATTGAATTCGAACGAAAGTGAACACGTCGCCAGGATCGGCGGCTTCATTTTTCCAAAGCGGAACGCCACCGCGGTCGTTGGGGTCTCTTCGTCGGCGCCCGCCCCAGCGTCGTGAACCGCGCTGAAAGTCCTGGGGGGACGGCTTGGCGGCAAGCTGATCGTCAGCTGAATCCGCTGTGTCGTTTGTGGTGCTGGCTTCGTACGTGAGCGAAGATGCCGTCGCAGTTTTTTCGCTGATTCCGGATCGCCCAGGTTGGCTGGGATCAGATTGCATTTGGAATGCCAGGGCAGCGAAACCAAAGCACAACGCGAACAACAAAATTGCGAAAACAGAATTCCATCTCATTGCGAGTCCTCTTCCTTCAAATCAACTGGCTTTCGTTTCACGATCTCCAACAGCAGCTTGTGCGCGTCGCGAAACCTCGGTGCGGCCTCCAGCGCCAGCAAAACATTTCGCTTCGCCGCCGCAGAATCCTGCTGGCGAAACTGGGCCATCGCCAGGCGATAATGTGTGTCGGCTCGATCGAGCGGATCCATCGTCGAGAGCGCTGAAAGCGACTCAATCGCGAGTTCGTCATCGTTTTCCTTCTCTGCCACCATCGCCAGTGAACGATGCGACGACTTGAGCAAAGGGTTGATCGCTTGCAGCAGTCGGGCCATCCGTTTCACATTTTCAAGGTCATCGGCATCGGTGTGAATTTGCAGCAACCGCATGCAAGCATCCATCTCGCTGGCATCAAGAGTTAAAACCGACTCCAACGCCAAGGTTTCGTTCTCGACTTGCTGTAGCTCGTGATACGCGCCCGCCTTGATCGTTTCCACCGCCGATTCCTGAGCATTTTCTGGCAGCAAGGCTTCGAAAGTTTTCACCGTCTGCAAAGCAGCGTCCGGCTGTGATTCTTTCAGTTGAGCCGCCGCCAGCCCAATCAGTCCGTAGAAGCTGTTTTCATGATCATCCACCCAGGCCTTCCACGACGCGACATCAGAAAAAGGTTTCTCTGGCTTTTCCCAATCGAACTTCTCACCGTATTCCTTTGCCGCGGCCGTCACGAACTCTTCAAAGCGTTTGTCCAACAAGTCAATTGGTCCGACGTGCCGCGAAATTGCATCGTTGATCGGGACGCCCTTGCCGATCGAATCAAGCACGCCGACAAGCGATTCTTCGCCGAACTTCTCGACGATAAAGCGTACCACCAGCGATGATTCAAAATATGCAAACTGAAGATGCATCGCCGATTTGGCTTTCAAAAACGCGCTGCTAAGTTGACTGACCGGAGTCAGATCTTTGCCCAAAATCATCTCGCGATATTCGGGCGACATGCGATCGCCCCAGCTTTCGTCTGCGAGTTGTTCTTCGTAAACCGAGATGCCTTCGCTGAGCCAACGCGGCATTTTGTTTTTGGTTTTCTGCAGCGTCACGACATGACAGAACTCATGCCACAGGACGCTTTTCCAATTCGTCAGCGTTGAACCCTGAGCCGCCGGGCTGTTCATCGTGATCACTCGGCCGAAACAGACGCCCAGGAATCCAACACCGCCTGGCATGCTGAACGTGCGAATCGCAAAGTCCTGCTGTCGCGGAAAGATCTCGATGAAAACCGGTTTCTGAATTTTGACATCGTACTTGGCCGCCAGCTTTTTCTCCGCGTCAACCAACAGCTCCAGAACCTGTTGACCATAAATGTCGGCTTCGTTTTGAGCCATCCGCACGACAAAGCCGTCTTCTTCGAGCGTTGCGAACTTGCCAAGGTTATCGCGAAGGGCAACCAGATTGTTGGCCACGACGTTGTACTGATCCGCGTCGAAAACTTCTTCCGCAAGCTTCCAACCTTCCAGTTCCTGGCCAAGCCGCAACAGATCATGGGCCAGCTGAATTTTGGCCGGAATGTAGTTCTCGTCCATCACCAACGCACGCCGTTGATATTCGACGCTTTCGGTGAAACGATATTTCTTCGAAAGCTGCAAACCAATCAGATGATCGACTTCCGGATTGGACCTCCAGTATTTTAAGGCTTCGCTGCGGCATCGGCCTTCTTCATCGTGTTTGCTGGACAGATGAGCCAACACGGCCTTATACGCCCACGCTTCGGGCTGATGCGGATTCACCGCCAGGACTTTATCGATCGCCTTTTCCGCATCGTCGTAAGATTCGGCAGAGATATGTTGCTCGATCAAAATCAAATGAGCCCCAACGTGGTCCGGGTTGATTTCCAGCACCCGATTCAGCGAAGCCGATGCGATCGTGTCGTCGCTGGGGCGAAAGGCCATCGCCAGACCAAGATGCGATTCCGGATCGGAATCATCCAGCTTGATCGCGTTTCGAAAATGTTTGGCCGCCAACTGATAGTCATTTTTGCTCAGTGCCAATTCCGCGATCGCCAGTTCGACTTCTGGACTTTGCGGATACTTCTCGCTCGCCGGTTTGTACAACTGATCCAGAATCGTCTTCGGGTCGACGCCATCGGAGATCAGAAAACGCCCGACCGCCATCAGGTCTTCCACGTTGCGATATCGCCAGCTGCTGCGCTGCCATAGTTCGCCAATTTCCGTCTGCAGTTCCCGAGCTCGCGCTTCGTCCTGGTTGAAGCGATAAACTTCCGCCGCGACCTCTCGGATTCGCACGTTGTTGCGAAGCGCTTTCAGGCCTTCTTCGACAGTAAGCTTCGCGTCGGCGTACTTTCCAGTCGCCAGCTGAGCCCTGCTCTTGAGCACAATCCAATCCTGCTTGCGAGAAGAATTGGACTCGTCAGATTGGTTCGCAAGTTCAATGACCGTCTCGAATTTGCCTTGCCTGAAAAGCTGTTTGCTTTCAGACAGTTCCTGGCCAATGGAAAACGTGTTGAAGCAAAAAAGCAAAGCAATCGAAAGGATGCGTCCCGTCAGCAACGATGTTCCAGGGTAAACTTTCATGCTCAAATTGTATTACGCCCGTCAGTCCCTGTGTCATCCCGACATCGATTCGCGAACTTTAATCCGGCGAATTGATTTCGAGCCCCCGCTGAATGATGGTTGCTTCACCGTTGGAGCAACGTTCAGCACAACAGATGAACACCCGAGGCCTGCCGACAGCACGCAAAAAAACACGAATCGAATGAATATAGATAAATCACCATCCGCGTTCCCTATTAAGAATGAGTACAACTTTCTGGCGCATTGCAGCGTTTCGCACCTTTATCAGCCAGCAGCGGAGGTCGCCAAGCACTGCATCGACCGCCAGGTTCTCGCGGGTCGACAGATGCTGTTCGAGTATTCAGGCGAGCAGCACATCGCGAATAATTTTTATCGCAACTTTGCGGCGATGATGAAAACCGATGCCGACAACATCACAATGACCACGAATACTTCGGAGGCCATCTGTATGATCGCCAACGGATATCCCTGGAAGTCCGGCGATCAGATCATCAGCTATGTCAACGAATACCCGGCCAATCACTACCCCTGGGTTTTGCAGACGAAGAAGCACGATGTGGAGTTGATTCAGCTTGCGGATTGCGACGTTCCGCAAATCGATCATCCGAAAGCGGCTCCGATTCCGGATTCGTTTGCTCGCGGCTGGTCCTTTGACGATCTGGTTTCGCACGTGACCGATCGAACACGCGTTATCGCCATCAGTCACGTTCAGTTCACCAGCGGTTTCGCTGCGGACCTGGTTCAGCTTGGTGAGTTCTGTAAAGACCGTGGCATCGATCTGGTTGTCGACGCGGCTCAAAGTTTCGGTTGCCTGCCGGTCTATCCTGAACAGTGGAACGCGGCAGCAGTTGCCTCGGCCGGTTGGAAGTGGATGCTCGGTCCGGTTGGCACAGGCGTGATGTACACGCGACCAGACTTTCGGGAAAAGATCGCCATTACAATGACCGGCGCCGATCATATGAAGCAGGATACGCAATATCTCGATCACACCTGGAACCCGCACACCAACGGGCAGAAGTTTCAGTACTCGACGGTTTCCTATTCGCTGCTGGACGGGCTTTCGTCGATTGCCAAGGATCTGTTTGGAAAGCAATCGATGGAGGAAGTTCGCGATCACAATTTCGCGTTGCAGGACATCGCGATTGAGGGTCTCGATGGAGATCTGTATCAGCCTGTTTTGCACGTGCCGCAGCATCGGTCCGGGATTCTGTCGCTGATTCCGAAAAAGCATTCAGCTCCGGAAATCTGTGCAGTGTTGGAGAAGAAGAAGATTATTGTCACGCCGCGCGACGGCTACATTCGATTTGCTCCGCATGTTTGCACGACCGAAGATGAAGTACAGCAAGCCGTGGAAGCGCTCAACGCCGTAAGTTAGCCGGTTTCGGGCTGTGGACTCGTTCGGACGACGCGTTCGGACGACGTGAGCCTCAAATCGTTTAACGGCAAGCCGAAGGCGACTGCGGTCGAATGGAGTAACGCAGTCGCCTTCGGCTTACCGTTAAACGAAAATTGGGCATGCCGTGACCGCGCTCGCGGCTTAACATTACTGGTTCATCGATTGCCATGAAGAACGTTCTCAAAAAACGAAAACTGTTCCTGGCCGTTTTGCTGCTGTTGGCGATCGTGCTGCTGCCGTATCTGTGGAGCCGAATTAACAGCCGGGCAAACAGAGTTCTGGTATTTGAAATGGACGAGCCGGGTGTTGCCGTGGCGGTTGAGCCGAGTTCAAAGCTGCGAGTCGCCTGCTACAACATCGCTCACGGTCGCGGCCTTGCCGAATCAAACTGGGAGGGAGGCGATGCCCAAACTCGCATGGCACGGCTGGATGAGATCGCGGACTTGTTGGTTGAACTCGACGCCGACGTTGTCGTGCTGAACGAAGTCGACTTTTACGCCAGTTGGAGCAACCGCGTCAATCTGGCGGAGTATCTTGCTGAGAAAGCTGGCTATCGATATCGCGTGGAAGAACGCAACCTGGACTTCCGCGTACTGCTGTGGACTTGGCGATTTGGAAACGCAATCCTCTCTCGCTACCCGATATCAAATCCCCAAGTCATCGACTTGCCGTCGTACTCCAAGGTTGAAACGTTGCTGGCTGGTAAGAAGCGGGGCGCGCATTGCGAGGTAGCGTTCGGAGCAAGCATCTATCGAATCGTCGGTTTGCATCTTTCGCACCGCAGCGAGGAAATCAGGGAGCGATCAGCTGGGCAAGTCTCCGAGCTGATCGCCGATCTGCCGCAGGCCTGCATCGTGATGGGCGACATGAATTCGACGCCACCGGGCCTTCCCCGATCAGCGACGACGTCCGAAGGGGCCAACACAATTATGACCCTCACCGAAAACGGGCATCTGACGCGAAATATACCGAATAATCCTCCGGGGGAAGCAGAATTGACTTTCAGGTCCGATTCGCCCGAAATGATTATTGACTGGATTCTTGTGTCCGAATCCCTCGAATTCCAATCCTATCGCGTCGTCGATTCACTGCTTTCCGATCACCGGCCGATTCTGGCCGAGATCGTCACATTCAACGGGTCTGAACCCGAAGAATTGCTGAAAACTGGCGGTTGAACAATTCTGCAAAAGATGGCAAAATAGGGGATTCTTCTGGGCGCTAGAGCTGCGCAGCCGTGCCCAACGTACCGATGCGAGATTTTGCGTATCGTGACCCGAGTAGTCTCGTCGTCAGCGAGACAGCAACACCAACCGAACACCGGAGATTCTTTCATGGCTCAGATGCCTGAAGTTCAGCCTCAACTTAAAGATATCCTGCTGTCCAACAGTTCTTTTGGACCTTCCGAAATCAAGTTCGTTGCCGAGCGAATCTGCAACGACTTCTCTCAGTTCCCGCAACTCAAGGAAGTCACCCAGGAACTTGAAGGCCAGATGTCGCGGACTCCTGCGAGCTCGGTTCGCCTGGGAGTTTGTCAGTACATGCTTGGTCGCTACTCCGACGCGATCACGACGTTGGAAAACGCGGACGGTGGAGCATTGGCTCAGTTCTATCAAGGCAAGTCCCATTTCGGGCTTGGCGGATACGATCGCGCGATTGAATGCTACGAAGCCGCGAAAACTGCGGGCTACGACAATGATACTTGCCTGTTGGCGATCGCCGAATGTAAGCGTCATGCTGGCGATCTCGAAGGCGCCATGTCGATCGTGGACAACATTTTTGGCCCCACCGAACAGACGGCTGAGTACCTGTATCAGCGTGGTGCATCGATCGCGGCGACATGTACCAATCCGGAAGAAGTCTGCCGGTTGTACGAACGAGCCGTCGAAATCGACGAACAGCACGGTGGTGCTCTGTTCGGTTTGGCTCTCGAAAACGACCGCCGTGGTAACGACGAGAAAGCCATCGAACTGTACCAGCGAGCAGCGGCTGTGTTCCCGACCAACGTCGGAACGCTGCTGAATCTTGGTTTGCTGTACGAAGATCACGAACAGTACGAACGAGCCGCTCGCTGCTACGATCGGATCCTTGAATCCTTCCCAACTCACGACCGTGCGATTCTCTATCGTCGCGATTCGGTTGCGTCGATGGATGAGCAATACGATCACGACCGTGAGAAGATGCGTCAGCAGATTGCCGGCGTGATGAGCATTCCAATTGCTCAATTCGAGCTTTCGGTTCGCAGCCGAAACTGCCTGCAAAAGATGGGCATTTTGATGCTTGGCGATTTGACGAAAGTCAGCGAATCGGAGTTGCTCAACTCCAAGAACTTTGGCGAGACGTCGCTGGTTGAGATTCGCGAGATGATGGCCAACAAAGGGCTGATGATTGGCCAATTCGCCAACCAGAAAGAAACCGAAGACGAGCCGATGGACACCAGTCATTTGTCTGCCGATGAGCAGGCGTTGCTGGACCGTCCGATTTCTGATCTGAACCTTTCGGTTCGTGCCCGCAAGTGCATGACGCGTTTGGGTTTGGCGACGATCGGCGAATTGATCCGCAAATCACCGGACGATCTGCTGGAGTGCAAAAACTTCGGCGTTACAAGCTTGACCGAAGTTCGCGAAAAGTTGACTCAGGTCAGTTTGAAGCTTCGCGGCGAGTAATCGTTTGCGAAACCGGATAAACTAGAGCCGTCGAGGTTGCTCGGCGGCTTTTTTAATGCGCACAGGATTGATCAACGATGAAACTGTTTCTGATTTTGGCTCTGCTGTTTCTCAACCCGTTCTGCCTGTTTGCCCAGGATGGCGATTCGAGCATCGTCGACGTCTTTGTCCCTCATACCGACGGCTATCCGGCGATTCGAATTCCTTCTTTGGTCACGACGGAGGCCGGGACTCTGTTGGCATTTGCCGAGGGCCGTCAGGGCGGCGACCATTCGGAAAACGACATCATTTTGAAGCGTTCCAAAGACGGCGGCGCGACTTGGAGCGACGTTCAGGTCGTGCACGAAGCCGGCAAGCTCTCTCTCAACAATCCGCTGGTGGTCGTTCTCGATTCTGGTCGAATCCTGTTGATGTTCCAACAAAGTAAACTTGGGGAGCACAAAGCCAAACCGGGTTTCGGCGAAGATGCCTACGCGACGTTTACCCAGTTCAGCGACGACGACGGTGTCACCTGGTCGAAGCCCGTTGATGTGACCCGACAGACGAAACGAGCCGAACGTGTGACCAGTGTTTCCAGCGGTCCGGGAATTGGAATCGTGCTTCGCCGCGGCGATCACAAAGGCCGAATCCTGATCCCGTTCAATCAGGGTCCGTTTGGTGATTGGCGAGTTTACGCAGCGTACTCCGACGACGATGGTGAGTCGTGGAAAATGGGCGAAGTGCCAGAAGAAGACGGCAAAGGCCACGCGAACGAAGTGCAACTTGTTGAATTGTCCGACGGAACCGTAATGCTCAATGCTCGCTCGCAGGGAAAGGGCAACACCAAACATCGAAAGGTCGCCATCAGTAGCGACGGTGGTGTGACCTGGTCGAAGCTTCAGGATGATCCGACTCTCGTTGAGCCGACTTGTCAGGCGTCGATTCTTCGTTACTCATGGCCAGAGGATGGCGAGAGTCGCATTCTGTTCTGCAATCCGGCGAACCAGAAATCACGTAGCGGCGGCGTGCTTCGACTGAGCACCGACGAAGGAAAGACGTGGCCTTGGTCGAAGGAAGTTTACGCTGACGGATTCGCCTATTGTTGCCTGACGAAATTGGCCGACGGTCGTGTCGGAATCCTGTTCGAGAAAGACAACTACAAAACGATTTCGTTTGTTGCCGTAAACATCGACGAGTGAGCTACTCGCTGGCGACTTCGGGGAGTGGCTCGCCGGCGGGAACGAATTTCATCGAGATCGAATTCACACAGTGACGCGTGTTCTTTTCGGTTAGTTGTTCGCCGACAAAAACGTGGCCCAGGTGGCCTCCGCAGTTTTCGCAAAGAATCTCGGTACGGCGTCCATCCGCATCGGTTTCGCGTCGAACGGCGCCAGCGATTTCGTCGTCAAAGCTGGGCCAACCGCAGCCAGAATGGAACTTGGACGACGACTCATAGAGCGCTGCATTGCATCGTCGGCAGATGTAGGTGCCGGATTCGTCGTGGTTGTTGAACTCGCCCGAGCCCGGTCGCTCGGTGCCCTTGTGCTCGATGACGTAGGTTTCTTGATCGTTGAGTTCGTTGTACTTGGCCATGGATTCTTGGTGGGAGAGAGATGCTGAGGGCTAATTCTACAAAAATGGCGGACTTGGAAAAGTCCGCCATCTTGAAGACTGAATTGGAGTCTCTTAAATGATTAGCCAACATCCGAATTGGTGACTCGGTGGAATGTGACATCACCAACGAACAGCAAATCGCCAAAACCATCATCAACAACGTTGCCATTGAATTCTGCATCGTTGATAAGTGTGATGCTGGATGATGTCGATGAAATCGCAGATCCGTTTGCATTCGCGATATTTGAGCTAAATCGGGTCGTGTCGACGATGGAAAGCAACCCGGAGGTTCCGCCCACCTTGATGGCACCGCCGCGTGTTGCACGGTTTCCGTTAAATGTACTGCCAGCGATGTTTGCGGTGCCGTAATTAAGAATCGCTCCGCCCTCGCCTGCCGCAACGTTCGCTCCGAATGATGTGCCGCGGGATACGAAACGTCCGGTCGCGACAACATAAATTGCTCCGCCGCTGCCGTCGGACGTATTGGAATCAAACGTGGAGTTGAAGCTTCTGAGCGTGTTGTTGCCGCCAACGAAAACCGCTCCACCGCCACCTGTTGCCATGTTGCTGGCAAAGGAGGTCTGCTTGAGCGTTACGTCGTCACCAGAGCGAAGCGCAATGCCTCCTCCGGTACCGGCGGCGTTGGACTCGAATGTGGACCCGTCAATGAAAGAGGTTGAGCCGAACGTGGCGATTGCACCTCCACTTCCGACAGTGCCCTCAGCACTATTGTTTTCAAAAAGCGTGTCGAGAGCGTACAGGTCGCTGTATACGACGCTGATTCCGCCGCCTCTTGATGTTGCGGCATTAACTGTGGCAGTGCGAGCGATATTGTCCGCGACAGTGGCGTTCACGACTCTAAGGTCTGTCCCCGTTGCTGAAATTCCTCCACCCGCGACGGCGCTATTCGACGCGATCTCGATATCTCGAACAATGCCAATCAATTCTTGAGTGACGCCAGTCGCGAATTCGATTCCACCTCCCCGCGCTTCAGCAGAGTTGTCAACGATACGCCCACCGTTAAAGCGAACCTCACCAGTGGAGAACCAGCCTGCTCCTCCAGTGAACGTGGCATCGTTCTGCTCAAAAACAGAATCAACAAAGGTTGAACTCGTTGCAGTCGAAAAGACAGCCCCACCTCGGCGTGCTTCATTTCCAGAGAAAGTTGACTGGGCGACGCGTATGGAATCTCCAGAAGTCCGAATCGCACCTCCTTCCAGAAATTCAGCTTCGTCAGTGCCGGAACTATCAGGGTCGGCGCCGTTGGATCGGAACACACTGTCTTTCACAAAGACATCTGTTTCGTTTGCTGCCCAAATGGCACTGCCACCTTCAAGAGAGTAGTTGTTCTCGAATGTCGTGCCTGCTGCGAAAAGTCGTGTTCCGTTGGTGACAAAAACTCCACCGCCTTCATTGGCACCGCTTTTTTCGAATCTGGAGTCTCCGACGATGCTAACGTCGCCACCGTCCGCCCAGATTCCGCCGCCTTCGTCAGAGGCGTTGTTGTGCCAGAATGTTGTATCGTCAAAAAAGAGCCGTGAGTCGGTTGCATAAACCGCCCCGCCCTGTTCTGCGAATCCATTGCCAAGGTACGAGCTCTTGATAGTGACGTTGCCACCAGCATTGACTTTAATCAAAGCTCCCTGATCAGCCCTGCCGAACTCGAGTCGCAGATCACGGAAGTAAACCTGCTCGGTCGTATCAATGTTGAAAATGCGATCAAGATTGGTCTCGATGCCGGTGTTAAAGCCATCGCCATCTTCATAACCTCGGATGACAAGGTCATCCGTGATTTGAAACCCTCCGTCGAGCAGAAACATCGTATTGAGACGAGTTCCAGGCCCGAATACGATTCGGTCGCCCGTCTCGTCACCAGCCGCCACGTCACTGAATGATGCATTCGTGTTGGCGGCGGTTATGGCCTCTCGGAGAGAAACCAGGCCGTCATCGGCAACGATGTCGTCTGAGGTGTTTACCACAAACGTTGCCAGGAGGTTGCGTTTTTCCAACTGTTGGTAGGTGGAAGTTGAGTTGGAAGTCTTTCTTTTGGAAGTAGAGAGACAAGACTTGTCAAATCTAGTAAGTCCAGTCATTGGAACTCCTTTGGATGAAAAGTCATTAAGTGGCAAGCTAAGCTCGACACAATCTCATTGTGGTCCTACTCCGGAGCGAAAACAATAATAGTTTTCTCACATCCCGAAAAAGCGGCTCTGGGGATCAGGAATCCCGCCCTAACGTCCATAAGTCAAGCAAAATACCATCCATTGAAATAGAGGCAGCTACAAACTCGTGTTCGTCGTACTAACTTTCGCCAGAAGAAATGCAGTTTCCGCGGCGGAACTGCAAGCTCACGAAATCAGTTTCAAATGGACTCTATGATTTTTTCCCTGAAGAGGACGAGGAAGATGAACTACCTGATTGTCCTGATTTTTTCTCGCCGCCAGAACTAGAATCCGGCTTCGGCGCCTTCGCGTCCTTCGCAGCCTTCTCGCCTTTTTTGTACGAGTCGCTGCGATAGTCGGTCTCGTAGAAACCCGAACCCTTGAACATTACAGCACTACCGGTGCCAAAAAGGCGGCGAGCCTTCTTCTTTTTACACTCGGGGCACTGCTTGATCGCATCTTCGGTGATGCGTTGGAACATCTCCCACGTATGACCGCAAGCATCGCATTCGTAATCGTATGTCGGCATAGATGAACTCCAGGAATTAAGCGTCGCGTTCGGTGATCTCGATCAGGTGATAGCCGAACTGGGTTTTGACCGGGCCATGAACCTTGTTCAATTCTTCGGTGAATACAACGGCGTCGAACTCGGGAACCATTTGGCCTTGAGAGAACGAGCCGAGTGCTCCGCCGGACTTTCCGGAAGGGCAAGCAGAGAATTCTGCGGCGATCGCGGCGAAATCCTGACCGGCTTCGATCTGTTCTTTGAGGTCGATGCAGGCTTCTTCAGTTTCGACAAGGATGTGACGTGCAGATGCGGTGGCCATGATGGTACTTTCTGTTGGTAGTTGGTGGTGAATTGAAAGGCGATTGCTGCGGCTTGAAATCCGCAACCTGTTTCTAGGCAGGTTCGCCGGTCGATACGAAAACCTGGCTGGGCCGAAGGACTCGATCGTAAAGTTTGAATCCGGTTCGCAAATCCTGGATGACCGTGTTGGCCGGATGTTCCGGGCTGGGCTGCATTTGTAACGCCTGGTGGCAGTTCGGATCAAACGCCTGACCGGCAGCCTCGATCGGCTGACATCCGTGCTTGGAAAGCGACTCCATGATCTGTGACGCAACGAGGTTCACACCATCTCGCAAACCGTCACCGTTGGGATCGGCTTCGTAGGCTTCGACAGCGCGATGCAGGTTGTCGACCGATTCCAGCAAGTCCGTCATCAGACCACTGGAAGCGTACTTGATCCGGTCTTCCGATTCGCGACGTACGCGGCGGCGGAAGTTTTCCAAATCTGCTTGAGCCATCAGGACGCGTTTTTCGGCGTCTTTGAGCTGATCCTGAAGCTTCTGGATGACGTCGGCTCCAGCGTCCGCGCCGTCGACCGCGAAAGCCACGCCTTCATCGCCCGCGTTGTCGTTGCCGAACTGGTTCACCTGATCTTCCGTCGGAAGTTCGAGCTCTGGATTTTCTGTTGGTTCGTTTTCGTCAGTCATGATCACTACCGTCCGCTAAACTTCCTCTGTCGCAAAATATTCAGTCAATCGTTGCAGGAAATTCTTCCTCTCTGGTAGAACTTCCGTGTGCTCGAGTTCAGCAAGTTGCCGTAGCAAGCCTTCCTGTTCCTTCGAGATCTTCTTCGGTGTTTCGATAAAAGTTTGAATCAGCAAATCACCCGTTCCGCGACCTTGCGGGCTGGGCATGCCACGACCAGCAAGCTTGAACACGTCGCCGGATTGTGTCCCGCGTTTGATTTCCAGTTCGTCGCGGCCATCGAGAGTCGGAACTTCGATCGACGCCCCTAATGCGGCTTGGGTGTATGAAATCGGCAACTGCAGAATCAGGTTTTGGCCATCGCGATGGAACAGCTTGTGCTTGCGAATGTTGACAAAGCAATAACAGTCACCCGCCGGACCACCGGAAGCACTGGCTTCACCTTCACCCGTCAATCGGACTCGCATCCCGTCGTCGACACCAGCCGGAATCGCCACATCGAGCTCAACCGGAGAAGCCACCTGCCCTGCTCCGCGACAGTCGCCGCATGGATCGACAATGATCTTTCCAGCACCGCGGCAAACCGGACAAGTCGTCTGAACGCGGAGGATGCCAGCCTGTTGCAGCACCTGGCCGCGACCGCCGCATTGTTGACAATGTTCTGGAGCCGATCCTGGGCTGCTACCGGTTCCGTCGCAAGTTCCACACTGGTTGCGACGATTGAATTGAATCGTTTTGTTGACGCCCGAGAATGCTTCTTCGAGCGAAAGCGTTACGTCGACTTGAACGTCGTTGCCGCGTCGCGGTCCACCGCGTCGGCCACCGAACAGGTCGCCAAACATTCCTCCACCGCCGCCACCGCCTCCGAAGAGGTCTCCGAAAGCAGCGAAGATGTCTTCCGCCGATCCGAAACCGGCTCCGCCTTCAACGCCAGCGTGGCCGTGACGATCGTAGCGAGCCCGTTTCTCGGAATCGCCAAGCACTTCGTAGGCTTCAGCGGCCTCTTTGAACTTCGCGCTGGCTTCGTCATCGCCCGGGTTGCTGTCCGGATGGTATTTCACAGCCAGCTTGCGGTAGGCCTTCGAAATACCGCGATCCGACTCATCGCGAGCGACGGAAAGTACTTCGTAGTAGCAACGTTTGGCCATGAGAGAAGTTGCATAGGCTTCCAGCCTGAGATCAGACTGTTGGCCGATGGTATTGAGTGACTCGATTGTAAATAAAAGTCGTCTCGATCTCAGTCGTTGGAATGCAATCCGGCTAAAGCCAGAGCGCCGACAATCACCACTGCGGCCGGATACCCCAACCGCAGCGATGAGTGAAATCAAATTTGACTAGCTAACAGCGCCTTCGATCTTGCGACCTTTGTCCTCTTCGTCGAAGGTCGAAACCATCGCGTCAGTGGTCAGCAGCAAACCAGAGATGCTCGCTGCGTTGGCCAAAGCCGTGCGGACAACTTTCACAGGATCGATAACGCCAGCTTTGTACATGTCGGTGTACTCGGCCGTGTAAGCGTTGTAGCCCTGGTTGGTTGGCTTGCCAGAAACGATGTCGGCAACCACTGAACCGTCGATGCCGCCGTTGTTGGCGATCTGACGAATTGGAGCATCCAAAGCGGCAGCAACAATATCGACGCCGATTTTCTCGTCGCCTTTGGCACCTTTGCGAGCCGCAACAACGGCTTCCTTGGCACGCAGCAATGCAACGCCACCACCAGGAAGGATGCCTTCTTCGATCGCCGCACGAGTCGCGTGAAGTGCGTCTTCAACGCGAGCCTTCTTTTGCTTCATGTCGGCTTCGGTTTCAGCACCAACGCTGATCACGGCAACGCCACCAGCAAGTTTGGCTTTACGTTCCATCAGCTTTTCGCGATCGTAATCGCTGTCCGTTGCGTCGATTTGACGAGCAAGTTGATCGACGCGAGCATCGATGTCTTTGCGAGAGCCAGAACCTTCGACGATCGTTGTGCTCGATTTGTCGACAACCAGTTTCTTGGCCGTACCAAGCTGGTTCAATTCAACGTTTTCGAGCTGGATGCCGAGGTCTTCGCTGATCAGAGTTCCGCCAGTCAGAACCGCGATGTCGCTGAGCATGGCTTTGCGGCGATCGCCGAAACCAGGAGCTTTCACGGCACAAACGTTCAGCGTTCCACGCAATCGGTTTACAACCAGCAGAGTCAGTGCTTCAGCGTCAACGTCTTCGGCGATGATCAACAGAGGAGCACCCGACTGGCCAACCTTCTCAAGGATCGGAACCATCGAAGCGATGTTGCTGATCTTCTTTTCGAAGATAAGAACTTTCGCGTCTTCGTACTCGCACGTCATGTTCGTGCTGTCGGTGATGAAGTAAGGCGAGATGTAGCCCTTGTCGAACTGCATACCGTCGACGTACTCAACAGTTGTGTCGGCAGTTTTGCCTTCTTCAACCGTGATGACTCCGTCCTGACCGACGCGCTCGAGAGCTTCCGCCAGAAGTTCACCGATTTCGTTGTCGTTGTTGGCACTGATCGCACCGACGTTGGCGACTTCTTCCTTCTTGGAAACCTTCTTGGCCATTTCCTGCAGTTTCTCAACCGCAGCAGCTACGGCAACGTCGATTCCGCGGCGAATTGCGGTCGGGTTGGAACCCGCGACGATGTTGCGAAGGCCTTCTTTGTAAATAGCGCGAGCCAAAACGGTAGCGGTGGTCGTTCCGTCACCAGCAAGATCAGAAGTTTTCTGAGCAACTTCGACGACGAGCTTGGCGCCCATGTTTTCGAAGCGATCTTCAAGTTCGATCTCTTTGGCAACGGTAACGCCGTCTTTGGTGACTGTGGGTCCACCGAAAGATTTGTTGATGATCACGTTGCGACCGGTCGGGCCCATCGTGACGGCGACAGCGTCAGCCAGTTTGTCGATGCCGCGAAGCATGCGCTGACGAGCGTGGTCGTCGAAAAGCAGTTGCTTAGCCATTTGAGTTTCCTTGTAGTGAGTTTTGATTTGGTAGTCGTAGTGACGGCTTCTAGCCGTCGCATCCTGAATTGCGGCGGCTGGAAGCCGCCACCACGTTGCATGATCACAGGCTGGAAGCCTATGCCACCCTGCTTAGACAACTTTCGCAAGAATGTCGGACTCGCGAAGAATCTTGTACTCGTTGCCATCGACTTCGATTTCGTTTCCGCCGTACTTGCCGAAAATGATTTCGTCGCCGACTGAAACCGAAAGATCGCCACGCTCACCGCTGTCGAGCAGACGGCCAGGACCGACGGCAACGATGGTTCCACGCTGCGGCTTTTCCTGAGCCGAATCCGGGAGCACGATTCCGCCAGCAGTGGTTTCTTCAGCAGTCATTGGCTCAACGACGACGCGATCATCCAGAGGTTTGATTTTTGGCTTGGCCATTTGGAGGTTCCTTGTTTGTTTGATTTATGAGTGTTTGTGCCGCCGTGGATTTGAGAGCGGCTGATTGTTCGAGTTCAAAGAGTACAGTTTTCAGGGTACAGGGCTTCAAATGCTGAACCCTGTTCCCTGTCAACTTTTAAATTGCGGACTACATCATGCCCGGCATTCCCATGCCACCCATGCCGCCCATTCCACCCATGCCCGGCATGCCGCCGCCCATTCCGCCCATGCCACCCATTCCGTGGTCATGATGATGGTCGCCAGCGTCTTCTTCCGGAGGAGCAGGGATTTCAGTCACCAAAGACTCAGTCGTCAGCAGCAGAGCCGCGACGCTGGCTGCGTTTTGCAGAGCCGTCTTGACGACTTTCGCAGGGTCAATAACACCCGCTGCAACGAGATCGCAGTAATCGCCTTTGTCTGCGTTGAAGCCTTCGTTCTTCTTCATGCCACGAACGCGATTGACGACAACGCCGCCGTCGTAACCAGCGTTTTCTGCGATGTAACGCAGTGGGTATTCGAGAATCTTCTGGATGATGCGAACGCCAGCCTCTTCGTCGCCGATCAGTTCGCCGACTTTCTTGAGAGCCTTCTCCGCACGCAGGAGTGCGATTCCGCCGCCAGGAACGATACCTTCTGCAAGTGCAGCAGCCGTTGCCGATTTGGCATCTTCCAGCAAATCCTTACGCTCTTTCATCTCAGTCTCGGTGATCGCACCGACATTGATCTGAGCAACACCGCCGGCAAGCTTCGCCAAACGTTCCTGCAACTTCTCGCGATCGTAATCGCTGTCTGTGCCTTCGATTTCCTGACGAATCTGGGCAACGCGTTCCGCGATGGCGTCTTTCTTTCCGCCGCCGCCAACGAAAACAGTTTCGTCGCTGGTGATGCGGACTTTCTTGACCTTACCAAGGTCAGAAAGCTGAACGCCTTCAAGGTCGATGCCGAGATCTTTGAAGATCACCTGGCCGCCAGTGAGAACGCCAAGGTCACCCATGATGGCTTTACGGCGATCGCCGTAGCCTGGAGCCTTAACAGCACAAACTTGCAGGATGCCTCGCATCTTGTTCACGACCAACGTCGCAAGTGCTTCGCCTTCGACGTCTTCCGCAATAATCAACAGCGGCTTCTTGGCCTTGCTGACGGCTTCGAGCAGCGGAATCATCGCCTTGTTCGAGCTGATCTTTTCTTCGAAGATCAAAACGTAAGGATTGTCCAGCTCAACGACCATGTTGTCCTGATCCGTCACGAAGTGTGGCGAAAGGAAACCGCGATCGAACTGCATGCCTTCAACGACATCAACATAAGTTTCGTTGCCGCGGCCTTCTTCAACCGTGATCACGCCGTCTTTGCCGACCTTCAAAAAGGCTTCTGCAAGAACGTCGCCGATGGTTGGATCGTTGTTACCCGCGATCGTGGCGACTTGCTTGATTTCCTTCTTGCTCTTGGCGTCGATCGGCTGAGCAATTCGCTCAAGCTCTTCGCAGATGACTCCGGCGGCTTTCTGGATGCCACGTGACAGAGCCATTGGATCGAAACCGGCAGCGATCATCTTGATGCCTTCGCGGAAGATGGCTTCCGAAAGTACCGTCGCTGTTGTTGTTCCGTCGCCGGCGACATCGTTGGTCTTGCTGGCGGCTTCCTTGACAAGCTGAACACCAAGGTTTTCGTAGGGATCATCAAGCTCGATATCCTCAGCGACGGTCACGCCGTCCTTGGTGATTTTCGGGCTGCCCCAGCCTTTGTCGAGGATGGCGTTGCGACCGCGTGGGCCGAGTGTGCTGCGAACGGCTCGAGCCAGCTTGGAGACACCCTCCAAAAGCGGCTTGCGAGCTTCGTCGTCGAATACCATTTGTTTTGCCACCGGTTTCCTCCAGAAATTGGGTTGGTGTGATCTATGAGTTGTGTTTTGTCGTTTTTTCAGGCGTCAATCGGGCTTTCACAGCCGAATCAACGCTCGGTCCACTTCGTCCTGCATCCTGGCAAGCCGGCCTTTCACGGCAACGGCACTCACCGACAGACTGACAGCCTGCCACGCGGATGAAGCGATGCCCCCAAGAAAGCAACCACCGTGCCAAAGACCTTGGCGGCGAGAAGTTAGCTCGTGAGATAGCTCAGGCCCGTAAACTTCCGGGTTTGGGGCTACGCGTTTCCCCGCAGTTTTGCCAAGTGGCAGAGTTTGCCGGCTTTCGGCTCGATTTCACCGAGTGACAACTTGGCACGAGGTCGTTGGCGAGGCGAAGATCGAAATTTCCGGGGATGGCATGACAGTCGTCCGCCTGTTGGATTGCGAATCCCGTCGGCTTTCCCGGCAAGGATGCCGCTTCTGTCGAAAAATGCCAAGCGTCAAGCGGCTTGGCCGTCGGTGACTCTGGGGGTGGAGGCGAGATACGCCACACACGGATTGAGCGGTGAGTCTGCGGCGATCGCCGGGTGTTGGAACGTCCCAGCTTTCTCCATACCGATCCTTTTCATCACGGCCTCTGACGCGAGATTGATGGTGGGGCAAATCGAAAGAACAGAATCGAGCTGTAAATCTTCGAAGGCGAAATCCAGACAGGCTTTGGCTGCTTCGGTGGCGAAACCGCGACCCCAAGCCTCCTTTTTCAGTCGCCAGCCGATGTCGATGGCGGGCGTGTACGGGCTGTCGAAACTCTGATGCTTCAGCCCGACGAAACCCAGAAACTCGGCGGAAGTCAATTCTTCGACGGCAAAATAAGTGAAGCCGTTTTCTGCGAAGTGCCGCTGGAAACCGCGAATTTGCTCGATGGCTTTCTGTTGCGAAAGCAATTCCGGGAAGTAACGCATCACGTTGGCGTCAGCGCACATTGCCGCGAAGGGGGCGATGTCGCTCTCCATCCAGTTCCGCAGACCAAGTCGCTGCGTTTGCAGTGTGAAGGAATTCAAAGTTAACGTTTCCCGGATTTCCAGTTGATTGGGATGTGAACATTGAAAGAGTGTTCCTGGGCTTTGGTTCGTTCGCCCGCACAGAACAAAACGGCGGGGACTCCGTTTTCAAAGAATAGCTGCGGACGCTCAAGGCGATGCATCTTTTCCGGTTTGCCGTCCGCCCAAGGGACATTGCGATTCAGTACCATTGGGTTGTCAGCAAGTTCCCAATCGAGTCCGTCTTTGGAGTGGAAAAGAACCAGGCAGTTCTCGCCCGTTTTCGCAAACGAGCCGTAGTGGTCGTCAACGATCGCCCAGCAATCTTCTCCCTGTGACCAGATGTAAGGATCTTCTGCCGGAAAGTCGCTACCTTCAATCAGGAATAGCGGATTAAGATGCTTTTCGAATGGACCCGTCGGCGAATCGGAAGTCGCCGCGATGTGAACGACCGGGCCGCCGAAGACTCCTTTTCGCTTCTTGCCAACCGCTTTGTAAATCAACACGTACTTGCCGTCCGACCGACGCAGGATCGAAGGATTGCTGGTCATCAATGCATCAGGTGCGTCCTTGTCAGCCGAAATGTCGATCAGCGGTTTGTCAAAACGCTTCCACGGACCGTTGGGGTGGTCGGCAACCGCGACGCCGATCCGCTGGTTGTTGCGATGTTGAAAGTTCAGTTTCTCGGTCGGTTCCTGATCGCCCGTGTTGCCCATGTAGTAAAGGTAGAACTTGCCATCGAACTCGTGGACGGTCGGGTTGTGTGTGCACATTCCGTCCCAGAACTGCTTGCCGCGAACCGGAAGTGCGACATCGACGTGCTTGTAAGGCCCCAGCGGATTGTCGGAGATGGCGTGAGCAATTTCCGAGTGCGTGACCCAGGCTTTGTGCTTCAGTTCTCGCGGCCAGCGGCTGTAAAATAGATGGCAAATTCCGTCCGCGTCGCGAACCATGCTCGCGCCCCAAATGTACCAGTCGTCATCAATGAAGAACGACTTCTTCTCGACGCGGCCGAACATCATTGGAAAGTCCGGATGGGTGCTGGCCGTTTCGTCCCGAGCGATCTCTTTGATGCGAACATTGCGGTAGGAGACGACAGCGCCGTGGTCCTGAAAAGAAATCGGGCTGGCGGCATTGGCAAAATTGTTCAAGCCGTAGTCCACGAACTTGCTGTTTCGATAGCTCTCCAGCCACGCATCCCCAGCGGTCGAAACGCTGGCGACTTTTTCACCGTTGAGCCAGTGTTCGATGTTGTTTCCGTCCGCAACGATTCGTGCGCTGTTCCATTGACCGACCGGTTGCGTGGGCTTGTCCGTTCTCGCTTCGGCCAGATCGTAAATCGCAGCGGCGGACCAGATTGGATTCTTGCCGCGTTGATGTTTTTGGTCGTCGAGCACCTGGTACTCGAGGCCGCGTCCTTTCTGAGCCCGATAGATGACGCCGCTATTGCCGCCTTCGGAGATTTTCCATTCGAATCGCAGCTCAAAGTGTTTGTATTTCTTTCGCGACATCAGCGAGCCCGATTTGGGCGTATCGAGTCGGATGACGCCGTCCTTGATTGACCAGCCCTCGCCTTTCCGGCCGACCCGCCAGGCAGAGAAATCTCCTGCGGCAAACATGTCGACGAATCCCGAATCGTCCTGGGCGACGGCAGGCAAAGTCAGCGTGACAAGGCAAAGTATCGAAAGTATTGGCAGCGCAATTGATTTCATGGTGGACTCAGGCGACAGGGCGCGGCTCGTTTCAATGGGCGGATCGAAGGTAGTCAAAGATTTCATTCTACAGGGATCGGGGAGGCCAAAATGGCGAAGTTTAAGCAGTGAATTGCAGATTTCTTCCACTGTGGACCAGATGTGTCGGAGTGGCCCCGAACAATCTTTTGAGTTCGAGCAATCTTCCCGGAGAAAACGATGAGCCCCAATGTTTCGCGATGTCGGCACTATCAGGTCAAATGGCTAACGTCTCACTCGTGTCGGTGTTCCAGTTGCGGAAAGCATGGTCACTGGTTCGAGAATGAAGGGTTGGTGATGTGGGTGCGAGCCGAACGTGAAGCATCGTCGCACGCGGCGGAGCCAGCGGCAATTTGTAATCTGTTGCTCTCGGAAACGCAGCGCAGAATGCCCAACATGGCCGGATGAAAATGGCGATGTTCCAGCGGCGATTGGCGACAGCTTTCGCCAATTTCCTCTTCGCAGCTACTCAATCGCGGAGTGCAGTACCTGCTCGATGTCAATCGGCTCATGGCGAATGTCGTCGGTGGTCAGCCATTGTTGAAAGTCGGTTTTCTTCGATTCGTCATCGAACTCAAAACCCATCAACGCCTGGCCTTCAGTCTGACCCGAGTCGGTGTAGTTCATGTAGCAAACATTCGCGTGTTTGCTCGCGCCTCGCATGAACTCGCGAAGCGCTCCCGGTCGGTTCGAGAAAGTAACAACGGCAAAGAACGGGTGATTCAGCGTGTCCGGCCTGAACGGGATCACGCGAAATTCGGTCGCCGCCTGACCGGTGACTTCTTCGTGCGGCGGCAAGTCGTCGCGTTGAAAGAAGACTTCCAACTCCTTGGCATCGGAAGCAGGAACTTCGACGCCGATCACCGGGCGAGCTACTTCGTTGGCGACTTTTCCGTATTGGAAATCGATGATGTTCATGTTGGAGAAGAACTGATCCAACAATCCGATCAGAGCTCCTGGTTGCTCGCCGATCTCAAAGCAGAAGAAGCGTTCTTCGGGACGATCGAGCTGACCGCGTTTGGCGATTTTGGGCAACGCCATGAAGTCGACGTTGGAACCGGAAAGCACGGTGAGTGCATAGTCATCGTCTGTCAGTCCGTACTTCTGGGCTGCCGCGACGCCGAGTGCCGCTGATGGCTCGACCATGATTCGGTTCTTCTGCCAGAGGAACTGAATCGCCTGGCAAACTTCGTCGTTCGACGCCGTCATGAACTCGTCCAGCAGCAGGCTGCACAGCCGAAACGGAAGCTCGCCCGGCGTCGCCACTGCGGTTCCGTCGCAGAAGCGATCGAGTTCTTCCAGCGTCTGGCGCGAGCCCGCGGTAACCGAGATGCCCATGCTATTTTGACCCGCGGCTTCGACACCAATGATTTTGATCGCTGGAAACTTCTTTCGCAAAACAGAAGCCACGCCTGCTGCCATTCCGCCGCCACCAATTTCCAAAAAGGCATGGGTCGGCGTTCGGCGCAACGCGTTGCTTAGTTCGACACCGATCATCGACTGTCCGGCGACGACTTTGATGTCATCGTAGGGCGCGATCATTTCAGCGCCGTTTGCCTCCGCGAAGCGATAAGCCTCTGCGGAGGCTTGGTCAAAAGAATCGCCGCAAAGTCGGATCTCCACGAAGGGCCCGCCAAGTCTGCGGACGGCTTGTTGTTTCACCAATGGCGTCGAGAGCGGCATGAAGATCGTGGCTTTGAACTTCAGCCTGGCTGCTGTCAGTGCAACGCCTTGTGCGTGATTGCCGGCGGAAGCACAAACAAGGTCGCCGCCGAAACCCTTCTCGACCAGCGACGCGATCTTGTTGTACGAGCCACGCCACTTGTAGCTGTGGACTTTCGAAAGGTCTTCCCGCTTGAGCAGCAGCTCGCATCCGCTGTCGAGCACGACTGAATCGCAGCGCGTTTGTCCTTCGACTTCGTAGATCCGGCTGGCCGCTCGGGTCTCGAATGACAGACGTGTCAGGAGCTCTTTGTCAGAGAGTGCACAGAGTTCCTGGTTGGTGGCGTTGGTGTTCATGGTGAACCACGAGCCTGAGGATTGGTTAAGCGAGAGCTTTTTGCAGTTGTTCGGAGTTCGTCGTGGTGACGGCTTCCAACCGTCGAAATTCGGTTGTAGTGACGGCTTCCAGCCGTCGCAATGCCAGTGGTTTGGCCAAACTTCCGAAAATGTCGCTTGGGTTGGGGTATAGAACCGCGTGGCGGCGGAGTCGCGACTATCGGTTTCGGCAAAGAGGCGGCTGGAAGCCGCCACTACGGACAGGATGAGTGTCGGCCGGGTTCGGTATGCAATCGCCAGAGCAATAACAAATCGATGCAATGACGAGAGCAAACCAATAATGCAATCACAGGCTGGAAGCCTATGCCACCTTCATGCGGCTGACCGACAACCTTCTGTGAAAGCCTGTGCCACACCGCGCCAACGTTAGCTGGCGACTTCTTCTTCCTGCTCCAGCCATGAGAAATGCTTCCGCAATTCCTTACCGCAGACTTCAATCTTGTGGGAACAGTCGGCTTCGTATTGCTTCTTGAATTCCGGATAGCCGTTGGCTTCTTCTTCCATCCAACGCTTTGCAAATCGACCGTCCTGAATTTCAGCCAGCAGCTCTTTCATCGCCGCACGTGATTCCGCACCAATCACTCGTTTGCCAGCCACGAAATCGCCCCAGGCCGCCGTGTCGCTGACAAATTCAAGCATTCGCTCGATGCCACCTTCGAAAATCAAATCGACGATCAGTTTCACTTCGTGCAGACACTCAAAGTAAGCGACTTCCGGTTGGTAGCCTGCTTCGACCAGCGTCTCCCAGCCCGCAACGATCAGCTCGCTAAGTCCGCCGCAAAGAACCGCTTGCTCACCGAAGAGATCCGTTTCTGTTTCTTCTGCGAAAGTCGTTTCGATGACTCCGGCTCGAGCTGCTCCAACGCCCCAGGCGTAGGCCAGACCAAGCTCTTTTGCTGTGCCCGTCGCGTCCTGATGGATCGCGATCAAGGCAGGAACTCCAGCGCCTTCTTCGTACTGAGTTCGCACCAAACCACCAGGGCCCTTTGGAGCCACCATGATGACGTTGTACTGTTCAGGAACGACGATGCTTTCGTAGCGAATGTTAAAGCCGTGCGAAAACAGGATCGTCGCGCCGTCTTTCAGGTTCGGCTCGATTGATTCCTTGTAGGTGCCCGGCTGCGAAAGGTCCGGCGTCAACATGCAGATGATGTCAGCTTCCTTGGCAGCGTCTTCGATTGTTTTTGGTTCCCAGCCATCCTGTTTTGCGGCGTCCCAACTTTTGCCGCCTTCACGTAGCCCGAGAATCACATTAATTCCACTGTCGCGAAGGTTGAGCGACTGGCCGCGTCCCTGGCTGCCGTAGCCGATCACGGCGACACATTTGCCGTCGAGGGCCTGGGAATTAACGTCTTTTTCGAAATACATGGTTGGCATGGTTGGTCTCCTGAGCCCGTGTCGGGCGACAGTGGTGGTGAAAATTGATCAAGCATTCTTAAAGACACCCGCACCGTTGTCAACTTTGCCGCCCCTGTGCGCAAGCAGCGGACCTAGAGTGGTCTTGTGGGGAGCGATGCTCCCGCTGTGCGGGCAGCCTGTCTGCGAGAGTCTGGTTTCACTAATTTTTGGGCGGCTGCGTCCCATATAAACTGGCCATTACCGGCAATAAAGAGAAATAGCATCTTAGGATATTTATAGTCTCTCCTCGTGAAAGCAATCTGGTCGAGCGATCGTCAAATTGAAAATCGAATCTGCAAGTCATCGTGATCTACCGGTTTGTCTTGACTACTTTGCTGGTTACGGTTCCCTGAGCGAGCCGAGTTTCGATTTCGTCTCCTTCGGTCAGCATGCCGGAATCACCGACAAGGGTTCGACTCTCGCCATCGACTTTCGACGTCAGGCTGTAGCCGCGGGACAGAACTGCGAGCGGGTTGATGGAATCGAGCCGTCCTGCCAGAGAGCCAACTTCGCTCGACGCGATCTCGGTTTGGCGTTTCATCGCGAGGTTCATGCGGCGTTGTAGTTCATCGACCAGTTGAGCATTTCGCTCGACCAATACCATCGGCCGCGAGAATACGGGACGGGCGGCGATTTGTTCCAGCTCTGTCGTTGCCGACTCCAGCCGATCACGAAGCGCCCGCGTCATTCGAGTGCGTACGTTGTCCAGCTGTTTCAGGAATTCGGCCTGATCGGGCACCAGACGTTCGGCGGCTTCCGAAGGCGTCAGCGCTCGCACGTCAGCCACCAGATCCGAGAGGGCGACATCGACTTCGTGGCCAACGGCGCTGATCACCGGAACCGGGCAATCAAACACGGCGCGGCAAACTGATTCCTCGTTGAAGCTCCAGAGGTCTTCTTTGCTTCCGCCGCCGCGCGTGACGACAACGACATCCGGTGACTCGGCCATCCTGGAAATTGAGCGAATCGCCGCCGCGATCTGGTTCGCCGAACCGGGGCCCTGAACTTTCACCGGCAGCACGGTAACTTCGATATTCTTCCAACGTCGATGCAGCACCTGAAGGAAATCGCGAATCGCGGCTCCCGTCGGACTGGTGACCAACGCGACGCGGCGCGGATAACGAGGCAGCGTTTTCTTGTGCTCGGGAGAGAACAGTCCTTCGTTCTTCAGCTTCGCATGCAGCTGTCGAAACGCCAGCTCCAGCTCACCGATGCCGACAGGTTGCACTTGCTGAATGATCAGCTGATACGTGCCACGCTGCGGATAGAGATCAACGTAGCCGCCGCAGACAACTTTCTGACCGTCCTCAAGATCAAACTTCAACTGCTCCGCGGTCGTCCGCCAAACCACGCCGCTGATCTGGGCAAACTCGTCTTTTAAAGTCAGGTAGATGTGGCCGGATTGTGGACGCGTGATTCCGGAAATCTCTGCAGCTACGAACACACGTCCAAACTTCTGGTTGAGCGTGTGACGAATGGCGTCGGTCAGAACGGAAACAGAAACTGGTTTCATGTTGCGAGTAGATAAATAGTGTTTGGAGTCACGACAGCGTGCCGAAGCGGTTTCGACTTGGCATTCAATTGCTCCCAGCAGCCTGCGTCGTGCCGGTTTTGGCTTCTGCAATGTCAGCTTCTTCACCAGAAAACTTGCAATCGACCTGAAAAACGCACCGCGGCTATAATTGGATCTGCAACTTGCCGCTTTGGTTTTACCATGCACCCAGGGCAACCGATACTCTGAGACATCAATGGACTTTAGAACATCAACGATGATCAAATCTCAATTCGCCAACTTGCTGGGCAGTTTGGTGCTGACCGTCTGTTTCGTTTCGCATTGTTTTTCGCAACAGCAGTCGGATCAGATTAGCTTCAACGACGACATCCGTCCCATCCTGTCGTCGAAATGCATCTCCTGTCACGGACCTGACGAAGGCGACCGCCACGCGGACTTGCGGCTTGATACTTTCGAAGGCGCGACCGAAATGGATTCGATTGTGCCCGGCGAACCGGATGAAAGCGAACTGATCGCACGCGTCGAAACAGACGACGAGGACTCTCGCATGCCGCCGATGGAGCACGGCGACGGGTTGACCAAAGAAGAGATCGATTTACTCAGACGTTGGATCGAACAAGGCGGCGGGTACGAAACACATTGGGCCTTCGTTGCTCCCAAGCAACATGAGCCTCCGGAAGTCACCGCTGGACGTGTTCACAACGAAATCGATAACTTTATTTTATCCGAAGTTCAGAAGGCCGGGCTTACGCAGAATCCGCCCGCCAAACCGAATGCGTTGATGCGACGGTTGTCGTTGGATCTGACCGGTTTGCCGCCGTCGGTTCACGATGAGGCGACGGTCGCGGCGATTGATGCTTTTCTGCTCGAAGCGACCGAGGAAAACTACGCCAACGTCGTTGATCTGCTTTTGGATTCCGAAGCCTACGGAGAGCACTGGACTTCGATGTGGCTGGATCTGGCTCGCTACGCCGACACCGTGGGTTACTCCGGCGATGAGTATCGCGAGATCTGGCCGTGGCGAGACTGGTTGATCGATGCCATCGCGGAAAACAGGCCTTACGATCAACTGGTCACTGAAATGCTGGCCGGTGATTTGTTGCCCGAGTCTACAGCACAGCAGCAATTGGCCACCGCCTTTCACCGCAACACGCTCAACAATAACGAAGGCGGGACGAACGACGAAGAGTTTCGCACCATCGCCGTCAAAGATCGACTCAGCACGACGCTCAACGCGTTCATGGGATTAACAGTTCGTTGCGCCGAATGTCACTCGCACAAGTACGATCCGATCAGCCAAACAGAATACTACCAGCTGTTGGACTTTTTCAATCAGACCGTTGACGCTGACAAGCGTGACGATCGTCCCAAGCTTGAGTATCTTCCGCGGCAATATGCTGAACAGAACGCGAAACTGGAGCAAAAAATATCCGACCTGGAAAAGCAGGCCGCAAAGCGTCCTCCGCTGTGGACGGTTCGTCGTCCGGACAAAACGGAATCGCGAGACGGCACGAAGTTCGAAGTGCTCGATGACGAATCGATCCTGGCGACTGGAAAACTTCCGAACTACGACGAGTACCGGTTTACGTTCACGATTCCTTCCGGCGAAACGGTCCGCGGACTTCGCATCGAAGTCATTCCTGACAAAAAGTACGACGGCAAAGTCGGTCGGGCTCCTTCGGGCGCTTTCATCGTTACGCAATTTCGGCTGGGAGTTCACGAAAACGGTAGCGAGCGACTACTGGAGTTCTCAGATGCTGCGGCAGATTTTTCGCAACCGAATCGTCACATCTTGTCGACGATCAAATCGAAAGTCGACGGCAAGAAATTCGATCAAGGTTGGGCGGTCAATCATCCCAAAGACGAATATCGCGTGCGTCGCGAGGCAATTTTTACGCTGAAAGAACCGTTGAATTCGGGTCCGGAAACTGAGGTAACGCTGTACGTTTTGCACGATGGCGAATGGTCGCGGCTGAACGTGGGGCGAATGCGAGTGGCTACGACTTCGGTCGATTCGCCCGCCAAACGGTACCGCGACAAAACGCTCGATCCGTTATTCACGGAAATTGCTTCGCTGAAGAAGCAGATCAAAACGCCTCTTCGCGTGCCGGTGCTTCGCGACCTTCCGCAGGCCAAACGACGACAAACGCACGTGATGGGCCGAGGCAACTTTGCCAGTAAACAGGAAAAGGTCTCGGCCGGAGTGCTCAGTCAGCTTCACGCGATGCCGGACACACTTCCGATGAATCGCCTGGGCATGGCGGGCTGGATCTTCGACTCTGAAAATCCGCTGACGGCTCGCGTGGCGGTGAATCGATACTGGAGTCGTCTGTTCGGGATCGGGATCGTCGAAACGGAAGAAGACTTCGGCACGCAGGGCATTCCGCCGACTCATCCTGAACTGCTCGATTCCCTAGCGGTTGATTTTCAAGCCAGCGGCTGGGACGTGAAGCAGTTGCTGAAAAAGATCGTCACTTCTGCAACCTATCAACAGTCGCCATCGGTGGACTCGAAAGCTCATGAAATCGATCCGCGAAATTTGCTCTGGTCGCGAGGCCCTCGAATCCGAATGACGGCAGAAGTTATTCGTGATCAGTCCTTGGCCGTTTCAGGTTTGTTGTCACAGAAGAAGTACGGCCCGCCGGTCTATCCGCCTAGCCCGATCAAGCGGATCGTCAACGCGTTTACGGGCGGCATGACGTGGGTCGATAGCCAGGGCGAAGATCGCTATCGGCGCACGCTGTACACGTACATCAAACGTTCACAGCCACATCCACTGTTGGAGACGTTCGACATGTCGACGCGCGATGTGTGCAGCATGCGACGGCTGCGAACGAACACGCCACTGCAGTCGTTCATGACGCTCAACGACATTATGTTCGTCGAGATGGCTCGGGCGTTGGCAGATCGGATGGTGAACGAGTCGCCGTCGAATGATGTTGAATCCAGGATTGCTCACGGTTTGGAATTGGCGTTGTATCGCGACGCAAAACCCTGGCAAGTCGAAGTTTTGAGCGAGCTGTATCAGTCAGCGTTGGCGCGATTCGAAGCCGATCCGTCTGCGGCGGCGAAGATGATGGGAGAGACGGATCTCAAGTCCGAAGCGTTGTTGCAGCGAGCCTCCTTGACCGTTGTGGCGAATGTAATTTTGAACCTGGACGACTTTTTGAATAACTAGTGCCCCAACATTTCAAGTTTGACGAACCACCGTTCACGCAACGTCGAAACACATCGATCAAGTATTTAAACTGTCGAGACAACCATGAAGAACCTGACACCCGAACAGGAATTTGCCAACGCTCACCTGAAAATGCGCACTCGGCGTCACTTCCTCAATAACTGCGGCGTCGGACTGGGCGCGGCCGCGCTTTCGCAGTTGCTGGCCGGAACTGCAAGTGCGGGATCGAGCGAGAGCAAGACGGATTCGTCGGCTGGATTTCTGTCGGACTATCGCAAACCAGCCAAGCATGTGATCTACTTGCACATGGCCGGTTCGCCACCGCAGCAGGAATTGCTGGACTACAAACCGGAGCTGGAAAAGCATCACCTCAAAGAGTGCCCGGACGAACTGATCGAAGGCAAAGAGTTTGCTTTTATTAAAGGCAAACCAAAACTGATGGGGCCCGTGTTTGGGTTCAAAAAGTTTGGCAAATGTGGACGCATGATGGGCGAGAAAATGCCACTGGTCGGCGGACTTGCTGACGATCTTTGTGTCATCAATTCCATGCGAACCGACCAGTTCAATCACGCTCCGGCTCAACTGGCGCTGCACACTGGTTCGCCCCAGTTCGGCGGTGCATCGTTTGGATCCTGGGCCACCTACGGGCTGGGTAGCGAAAACGAAAACCTCCCCGGATTCATGGTCATGGTTTCTGGCGGCAAACTTCCGTCGAGCGGCAAAAGTATCTGGGGCAACGGTTATCTGCCAGGCGTTTTTCAGGGAGTTCAGTGTCGCAACGGCGGCGATCCGATTCTCTACGTCAGCAACCCCGAAGGAATGTCTCGGGATCTGCGCCGCAAAAGCCTGGACGCGCTCAATCAGCTGAACGAGTTGTCGTTCCAACAGTTTCGAAATCCCGAAACGAAGACGCGCATCGAGCAGTATGAGCTTGCGTTTCGGATGCAGACCGCTGTTCCGGAAGTCATGGACATCTCTCGGGAATCCAGGCAGACGCTGGAGTCCTACGGCGCTGTTCCGGGAGCCAGTTCTTTTGCCAACAACTGTTTGCTGGCCCGCCGATTGGTCGAGCAGGGAGTACGATTCGTGCAGTTGTTTGACTGGGGATGGGACATCCACGGCACCGGGAAAAGCGACGACATGAAGACGCAGTTTGTCAAGAAATGTGCCGAATCCGACAGGCCGATTGCTGCGTTGCTGTCTGATCTGAAACAGCGCGGCATGCTCGAAGACACGTTAGTCATTTGGGGTGGCGAGTTTGGGCGGACGCCAATGATCGAAGCCCGCAACGGCACGCATGACTATCTTGGCCGCGACCATCATCCAGACTGTTTCAGCATGTGGGTTGCCGGCGGTGGATTCAAAGGCGGGATGACTTATGGAAAATCCGACGACCTCGGTTTCGGCGTTGCCGAGAAAGCCGTCGACATCAAGGACTTGCAGGCGACGTTGCTGCACGCGATGGGGCTCAACCCTTACAAGCTCAGCTTTCCCTACCAGGGCTTGAACTCACGCCTTATCGGGCCGGCCAACACGCCGGTGATCGTGGACGATCTGCTGCAATAGCCTGGAGCAGGCATTGAAAAACTTCCGCCTTCAAAATTGAAGGCCTAGTTCGTTGGATTTCGAAAGCTGTTGATGACTTCGGCTGCCGCAGCGGTGTCGAATCGGTCATCGAACACGGTCAGTAAGTCGTTCTCAAATTTCATCGACACCGTCACAGGGATCGGATCGGTCATCGGTGCGTTGTGCGGATGCAGCCAGCTTTCGCCCCAAACGATGACCTGGTCCTCTGCGAGCACGAACTCGTAATGATTCTTGGGATCGTGGTTTTCGGGAGGCTGAAGAATCGAAAAGAAAATGTTCAGGGCATTTTGAACCTGATCGATACCGCGATAGCTGCCAGCAAAAGGGATCTTTTCGGGTTCGCCAGAGAAATGGAAGGTGACGTCGTCGTCCAGGAAATGACGGCAATTTTTGATGACGTCCACTTCATGAATGTAGAGGCCGAAAATGAAATCCTTGGCGTATTCGAGCAGCCTTGAGCCAGTTTTCTGTTCAAGAAAATCTTTGGTCTCACAGGCTTCGCCAAGCCGCTGAAATACTGAAACCATCTCGTTGAGGACTCGCCCCGAAGGGGACGCACGCCCGCCTTCGATACTACGAATGTATCGCACGCTCAGCTCCGCTTTTTGGGCCAACTCCTCCTGAGTCAATCCAAGCGATTTCCTTGCTTCTTTAAGTTTGTGTGAATTTACGTTCAGTCCGCGAGAAGTCGTCGGTCGCATGTGGATTGCCCTCAGATTGCCGGTTCCGTTCCTGTTCTGAATTGGAGCAGAAAATAACCTGTTAAGAAAGCGCTTTCAACGGCCAGGAACTCGAATCAAAGGGTTTGTTTCGATGGCTGTATGCGTTCACGGACGAAACCAATATTTCTTTGACCGATATCAGGATATGAGGCATCGATGAGCGACTCCATGATGGGCAAAAGCCACGCAGGGCATCTTAAACTAGTTGCAGATTCAATAGCAGATTTTTCGGTGCCTGGCAGTGAGATGCTGACTCAGAAGCAGTGGACGATTACCTCTGAAAAATTTCGACTGACCAATCGCGAACGGCAAGTCTGCCAAAGGCTGTTTGAGGGCATGACAAGAAACCAGGTTGCGGAAGAGCTTGGCATCAAACCGCGAACCGTTCGTCACTACATGGAACATATCCACGAAAAGCTTGACGTCTCAAATCGCGTCGGCGTCGTTTTGCGCATTATTGAAATGCGAGACCGAATCGACGAGCCCGGCGAGCAGGATACGGAACGTCTCGGCGAACCGTCGCCGACTGAAGACCGCAACTGAACTCGGCTGGGCTCGAACGCTCCGCACATCTGCTAACGCTCCGCACATCCTGCTGGCAACGCATATTGCGCTGCCTACTAAACATCGCAATAGTTTGTCACCAACTTTGCGATGGTTGAACGATTATCCCGTGACCGATTCCCACGGCCCGGTGATGGCCAGTGTGATCCCGGGAGTCTGCAAATTCGCGAACATCCATTGTCCGTCAGGACTGAATGTGACGCCCGCCCATTCCTTGCCGCGATAGTCTCCGGTGAATCCTTTTTGGCCTTCGAGCTCAATATCATTGAGCGCGAACGGCGTCAGCTTGCCATCCTGCGAAAGAAGATGGATCCGCTGAGGATACTTGCTGTCTCCATAGTCGCCGTCTTCGCAAAGTGCCAGACCGCCGTGCGGGTTGACGCACAGATTGTCAGGCATGTTGAGCGTTTCCTTGCCCGGGCTTTCGAATAGCATCGTCAGTTTTTCAGCCTGCGGATCGTACTGCCAAATCTGACCGGCTTTGGCAATGCCGCCGCTCGTTGCGTCGAAGTAGATCATTCCGTTTCCGCTCCAACAACCTTCTAAACGAGAGAACGTTGTTCCGCCAAGCTTCTTGCCCTGACTGAATACGCCAAGCTCGTCCGGTTTGTCTTTGCCGGGCGTGTGAGCCACCGTTGGATCGGGAATCGTGTGCCAGCGGACATCAAACGTGGCTTGTTTCTCCACGCTGCCCCTCAAGTCATCCTGTCCGACGACTTCGGCGATCTGGAGTTTGCCTCCCGCAGCCAGGTTTCCATTTTCATTCGGAATAAAGCGGTAAAAACCGGAGGTTCCGCGGTCTTCGGTCTCGTACACAATCCCCGTTTTACGATCGATCGCAACGGCTTCGTGCACAAATCTACCCATGTCTTTCAGTGGCACAGGTTTCTTGACGCCCGCCGGATCGACTTCGAAAACCCAGCCGTGATCTTTCTGAAACGATCGTTTGACGTTTTTCTTGTAGTGATCTTTATCGTTGATGCCGAGGACCGTTTCTTCGGCCGTTAGCCAAGTGCCCCAGGGCGTGACGCCGCCGGCACAGTTTCGGCTGGTACCAGAGATCGACGCGAAACTCTCAAGCCACTTGCCCTGTTTCGAATCGAACTTCAACGTTGTGCAACCACCGAGCGCACGTGCATCAAACGGTTCGCCATTCTTCACCGCCCACGCGTCGCCGTCCTTGCTGACTTCATGGTTGCGAACCAACGTCACGATGCCGTTCTCTTCTGAGACAACTCCCATACCATCATGGTCTGATGGCGTTTTCAAACCGTCGCTCATCGGGTCGCCCGTCCACCCGGTCGTCACGTAGCGAAACCCTTCGGGAAGTCGGATCAGCGGAATCCCTGTCGTATCGTCTTTGCAGGGAATCAGCTCAGTTCCAGGTTTGGCTGTTTCGCCGAGCGCGAGTCGACCGCCCAGCGACGTCAATGCAGTCGCTACACCGAACCCGGTGACCGACGAGAAGGACTCACTCAAAAACTCGCGACGTGATCTCATGACATGTTCCTGTTTGTACAGAATTGTTCTTGCAGTTATTTTTTGCCAACTGGTTTCCGCTGCTGCACCCGCTGCAGCTCGCTAAAGTTGACTCGATAGGAAAGTGCCAGCTTGTTCGTGTCGGCGTCGTAGCAACGCAGCATCACATGCGGCGGATCGATTTCGCTTGGCTGCCATTGAATGTCGATCAACGGATAGGAGTTCAACGCGTGAGCGACCGGCGAAACGCGATGCGAATTGAAAACATGTTGCTCTTCCTGATTGATGCCAGCGAACATGAACTCAACGGCGTCGTAACCAAGTGCTTTCGGCAGACGGCTGACTTCGCCGTAGTGTTGATCGCCTGCGAGAAAGATGACTCCTTCGGCTTCGCACATTTGAATCAAGTCGAAGAGCCGTTTCTTCGCCGCCGGAAACTTTGACCACGTTTCAAATTTCTGATCCCGGTCCAGTAAAACCTGGTATCCCGATGCGATCAGCCTGATTTTCGCCGGTTTCCTGAGCTCGGATTCAAGCCATGTCCACTGGTTTTCGCCGAGCGTATCGCTGGCATCGCCTTCGTCGTCGCGATTGTATCTCGTATCCAGCATGATCATTTGCAGGCGCGTTTCGCCGGATCCGAAATAGCGAGCGTGATAAATGCCGTCACGATCTTCGGGGATGAACTCTTCCATCTCCCAGAACTTGCGGAACAGCTTTCGGCTTTCGTCCTTCAGCGGATAATTCTTTCCTGCGTTGTTGAGTCCATAGTCATGGTCATCCCAGGTAACAACGAACGGGATCGACTCGCGGAGTTTTTCAAAGGCAACCTGTGACGCCATTCGCTGGTAGCATTTTTCAATGAAGGTGATGTCGTTTTTCGTGTCGGCATACACGTTGTCTCCCATCCAGACCATCACGTCGGGAGAGGATTCGTAGTAGCGATTGAACGCCGGCGCAGGACGGTCCTGGCGATGGCAACCGATCATGCCGATGCGAGTCACCGTGTCCGGAATTTCAGTTTCGGCGGTTGAGTTCGCCGCGTTGGCGAGGAAAGTTTTGAGGTTCTCAAGTTGATCGGTGTTGATCATGTCGACATCGGCCGCCAAAAGTTCGCTCCAAACCGCGGTCGACTCCGGCGTCGCCCAAAGACGAACTTTGCGGCCCGAAGCGTGTGCTGTCGCAACGAAGTCCTGTAGTTTCTGTCGCTCCGAATCGGGCATCTCGCCTTCACCTCGCCATTTGAAATGGCTGCTCCAGCGATCGCTGATCAGCGGCATGAGTTCCGGAGATAATTCAGACTCCAGGTCAGACATGCGTCCGTCAATGGACATCAGCCGATCAGGATCGTTTCCAATCAGTTCCTTGGGGCGATCGCCTGAGATCACAACCTGAACGGCTCGTTTTTGATAGGCGTCATTTTCGACACAACACAGCATGTCTTTGTATTGAGCCAGGGTCTCTTTCAACAACGGGAAAACGTCGCGGCCGTCATTCTTGATGTCGATCAGCAAGGTGATTGTTTCGGGTCCGTTCGGATAGACGCGACCGCCATTTTTACCGACGACTTCCCGCAACGGGTCAAGATACAGTTCCTGAAGCGTTCCCGGATGCTGCAGAAGTTCCGCAACGTCGTGCGCGACAAGTAGCTTGTCGTTGGAACGATAGATATCGACTTCGATAGAACAGAATCCGTGATCGTAGGCATCCCAAAACGGCCTGTCGTGACGATAGTCATTGTGAGCGTGACCACGTTCGACGACTCCTGGCGTTGATTGCGCTTTGCACAGCGGCGACAACAAAACGCAGAAGAATCCGATTACAAGAACGAACCTCATTAAAATTCCAAACGTCATTTTCGATGTGTGGTGATCCGCGAAACGAAGCCATGTTTTACTTTGACTTCGTTTGGAATCAATCCACTCGAAAACGCGCAAGCTCACATTCGATTCTCGTTGGAGCCGCTATGCCGTGGTTTTGCGGCGACTTCGCCGTTTTGTCGCGGCATATTCAAGAAAACTTCATGTGAGGCGAAGGCCGGAAAGCTGAATGTTGAAGGCTAACGCGGACGCGTGCCCTGCCCTGTATCGCCGTCATCGATTGCCGCCTGAAGTTCGCCAGCCAACTCCATCGGGATTGGGTTAGCCGAGGTGATCGCGATTTTGCGTTGTTCTTGCGGATCCGAATTGATCTCGTAAAGCTCCAACAGATCTTTCTTCGTCGTCGCGAGTCTACGTTCGACGACCACGTTGAATGCCTTTTGCTGATCGTAGCGATGCAGCTTCCAGGCTTTGTCGCCATCAAGCTTGATATAGGACCAGTTTCCTTTATTGCCGTTGTCCTGCAGAATCAAACTTTGTCGTCCGGTCGCTTCCGGTTCACCCAACATTGCGTCGAGGACATTAAAGCTGTCGATGCAAGCGTCGTCGGCGAGCGTCTGACCCGTTAACGCCGCGAGGCTGCTGGCGATATCGATCGTGCAGACCATTTTGTCGCTGACTCCCGGAGCAATTTTTCCAGGCCAATGAGTAATGAACGGAGTCCTGCAACCACCTTCGTAGATGCTGTACTTGCCGCCCGAGTAAGGTCCGCCGGCTTTGTGTTTGCCAACTTTTTCGATCGCGCCATCTTTGTAACCGTCATCCATAACGGGGCCATTGTCGCTGCAGAAAATGATCAGCGTGTTTTCCGTCAGACCGTTCTTCTCAAGCGACTTCATAACTTCGCCGACGCACCAGTCAAGCTGCACGATGGAATCGCCGCGAAAGCCCAGCGAAGTTTTGCCTTGAAATCGTTCATGCGGAATTCGCGGAACGTGCAAATCGTGGGAGGAGAAAAACAGAAAGAACGGTTTCTCTTTGTTGGCAGCCAGGAACGTGTCCGTTTTCTCGACCCACTTGTCCGCCAGATCTTCGTCGCGAAAACGCGCCGCGTGGCCTCCGGTGTAGAAACCGATGCGACTGATGCCGTTGTGGATCGTCGAATTGTGACCGTGCGACCAATCCATCTTCAGGGTGTCGCGATGTGTCTTGCCCGTCGGGTGATCTTCGGCTGGTTTCCTGTTCCCCACCCACAGCGGATCGGCTGGATCGAGGTTCAACACGTTGTGGTCTTCTACGTAAACCTGCGGCACGCGATCATTGGTTGTCGGGAGCAAAAAACAACTGTCAAAACCAATCTCCAGCGGGCCTGGTTTCAAGTCCCCGTTCCAGTCAGGGCCTTTGCCGATTTCGCCCAGTCCCAAATGCCATTTGCCAATCACAGCCGTCGTGTAGCCAGCTTTTTTCAGGATCGAAGGAACCGTTTCGACGCCGGGCTGAATGATCGCTGGCCCGTTCGGTGGCGCGATACCGGTGTTCTTTTTGCGAAACGCGTAGCGTCCAGTCAGGAACGAATAGCGAGTCGGCGTGCACGTCGAAGCACTGCAGTAGCCGCGAGTGAAACGCAAGCCTTCTGCCGCCAGTCGATCAATGTTCGGCGTTGAAAGCTCAGTGGCTCCGTAGCACGAGACGTCTCCGTAGCCCAAATCGTCCGCCATGATGACGACAATGTTTGGCGGTCGCTCGTCCGTAGGCTGATCTGCAGCCGACAGGAGGTTGGATTGGGCGAAAGCGAAAGCCAGAAAGACAGTAAGAGTGAGTTTTATCATTGCGGTACCAAATGGTGATCAGGACACCACAATTCTACAGCAACTAACTTTCAGAGCCATCCGTTTCCCCGTGGATGCAGAATCCAGCTGCCAATGCATATTCGCGAAACGCGAGACAATCGTGGACAAGATTGCCAGAGTCCGACGCCAAGAAGCCGATAACCGAATCGCGGCCAAGTTCGGCTGCGGCGAGCCTAGGCGGCTCTTCTGCTCGCATCTGCAGACAAACCAAATTTCGTTTCGGCAAGGTTGCGCGGTTGAACAACGATTGCCTGAAACGCCTTTTGCTTGACGCCGCGAATCCGAATCTTCACGTCGCGATTTTCGGCAAGCTGAACCATCGCCTGGTCGACTCGATCTTGATTGCTTGATCGGGTGCTATCGTAAGGCAGTTTCGTTGCCAGTTGCAACGACAATCTTGACGTTGAATGTGGCTCGACATTGATCGGAAGTTTCGCTTCCTCACACAAGTCCACGATCGTTGGTTGCCACTTCCCGTTGGCCAGCTTAACCCACGCATCGATCTGCAGCACCGCGTTGGGCATGGTGCTGTTGTTGATCACCGCGACGTTGGTCCACAGACAAACCAGTCCTTCGGATTCGTTCGGAACGATGGCTTGATAGAGCTCAGCGAAGTTGCGCGGCCACACGAACTCCGCCAGCAAAGGAGAAACCTGTTCGATAGAGAGATTGGGCTGTTCCTTTTTGAACCGCGACAACCATAGATAGATCGAAGACGCGAGGGCTGCGGCAGATGCCCCGAGGCTGAAAAATGATCGGAGAAAATCGAAGTCTAAGTCTGGCATCGTGCCCGTACCCGGAAAAGTGAGTCGCGTCTGTAAACACAAGATCTCGAAAGTGATCGAACGACCATCGCTTTCTGCTGGAAGCTCGTGCGACGGTAGATGAATTTTCCGCGCGAGTAAATCGCGATTCATCGCTTGCGTTGCGTGCAATCGCGACGACACAGTGATAAAATCTTCGAGTCCGAGGCAGGTCTCTCGCTGGAACATTGTCTTGCGAACTCCGGCGAGGTGCGGATTCGTGGAAAGGAATGAAGGTAAACGTAAATCATGAATTCAAATACCGTTTCGGAGAACGATCATTCGCAGAATGGCTTGGCCAAATGGTGGGCCAATCGCACTTTTCGGCTGGCATGCCTGATCAGTCTGCTGATCTTTGAACTTGGATTCATCTGGTTCATTCTTCATTTTGGGTGGTTGGCATCCGTCAATATCTGGATGCAGATGGGCGTGATCTTCGTCGCTGTCCTTCCATTGCTTGTCGCAGCTTTCTTTTTGATTCGTAAGCGATTCAGTCTCACGTCGGCGTTGGTTGCGTTCACGATGTTCGCAGTATTCATGGGACTCACGATGCGGCCAGTGTATGAAGCACAACAAGAGAGAATGTTGGGCAAACTGTTGATCGATAGCGGTGCCCGGATTTCGGATGCCTATAACACGGTCAATTTCGAAAGTGATGTGGCACGGTTTGAATACAATCAAGTTGACAAGAAGCCGTTGAGCGATTGGAAGGCGAGGATGATTGGCGGTTTTTCAAAGTATCCGTTGGAGGGCGAGATACGCAGCTTGCAAATTGAAACTGATGCGCAAATGGAAGTGTTGGCTGGCGTTGCCGACCGACTGGACCACATTGAAGTGTTACACTTCGGCCCAGGGGCCTGTGCAGATTTAGAACGGCTTGAGACGACGATCCGTAAGACGGGTGCCAGTCAGGTCTCTATCGGTAGCTACAGCACGCCGATGATTCCATTGTCAGATTTGAATTGGATTGCCAGATGCGAAAATGTTCAGACATTGTCTTTGGTCAACATGCCCAACTTCGCGCAAATAACGATTCAAAGCGACGACTTGAAACTTGGTGGTTTGCACTTTGCGACGGTTGGTTTGGCAGATAAGTTTCCAGCAGAGGAATTTTTCGGTTGCAAAGCAGTTCGCAATTTGAAAATGCTCACAATCAGCGGTTTTCAGATTTCAAATGATGAATCTCTACAGCTTGCCAAGCTAACGAATCTCAAGAGCCTGTCGCTTGGTTCCGACTTACTTTGCGGAATCGAGTTCTTGCATGAAATGCCGAACTTGACATCAGCCAGGGTCGTTTCATTGATAATGACAAAAGATGAGCTCAGGAATTTTGAGATCCCCGCGAATCTCAAGGAGTTTCATCTGTCGGTTTCATCTCTGCTGATATCGGAATCGGATGTTGACCAATTCAAGGCGTCGGCGCCTGATGGCTGTACGGTCTATGTGACCCGGCGATAAGGCCATTGCACTGTCAGTACAAGCACGGCGCGGAAGCGAGTGAGCCCGTTCGGCTGTGATGGGAAATTTTCTCGTTCGCGCACCTCTGGTTGACTCTCTCGCTTGCGTTTGCGTTTGGTGCATGTATTTGGTCTGAATTACGCCCGTGAGCCGGTTGCCAACTTGGCACAATCGTTCCATAATCTGGTGCTTCATTTAGCCAAACAAATGGGGCAACTCATGCAAGACAAAATTCGCTACCAGGCCATTACTTTCGACGATGTGCTCATCGAGCCCCGTTACAGCGAAATCGTCCCCGCCGACGTCAACGTTTCGACGCGTCTGACGAAGCGAATTGGAATCAACATTCCGTTTCTATCCAGTCCCATGGATACCGTCACCGAATCCGCGATGGCTATCGGATTGGCGAAAGTTGGCGGCATCGGCATCATTCACAAGAATATGCCCGCCGAAATGCAGGCCGAAGAAGTCTATAAGGTCAAACGGTCGGCCAACGGCATCATCGAAGACCCCGTCACGCTGCCTCCCAACGCGACCGTTGGCCACGCCAAAGAGATCATGGCGCAGCACAATGTTTCCGGTGTGCCGATCGTGCTAGCGGATGGCACGCTGACAGGCATCCTGACGCGCCGCGATCTTCGCTTTCTCGAAACCACGGAAATTGCCGTGTCTGAGGTCATGACCGCCGAACCATTGGTGACAGCTACGGGGACTGTGACGCTTGAGGAAGCTGAGAAAATTTTAACGGCAAAAAAGGTGGAGAAGCTTCTTCTGATTGACGAAGAAAGGAAACTGAAGGGCCTTATAACGATTAAGGACATCGACATGATGCGTCGGTTCCCCAACGCCTGCAAGGATTCCCATGGAAGACTGCGGGCCGGAGCTGCCGTTGGTGTGCACGATCTCGAAAGAGTCGCCGCGCTGATTGAAAAAGATGTTGATGTGCTGGTCGTTGATAGTGCTCATGGTCACTCGAAAAACGTCATGGAGACGGTTCGAGAGATCAAGCTGAAGTTTGATATCGATGTGATTGCAGGCAACGTGGCTACGGCCGATGGTTGCAAAGCATTGATCGATGCGGGCGTTGACGCGGTCAAGGTCGGCATCGGTCCCGGTTCAATTTGTACGACACGAGTCGTCAGTGGAATCGGCGTGCCTCAGATTTCAGCGGTTCACGAGGCAGCCAAAGTGGCTGACGAACACAACATTCCTGTCATTGCCGACGGGGGAATTCGTTACTCGGGTGACATCACCAAAGCGATCGCCGCTGGAGCCAGCTGCGTGATGATTGGTGGACTGTTTGCCGGACTGGCGGAGAGCCCTGGCGACATGATCCTGTACCACGGTCGAAGCTTTAAAGTTTACCGCGGGATGGGTTCGATCGGTGCGATGGCCAAGGGATCGAGTGAACGCTACCGACAATCAGCTTCCGGAACTGGAAAATTCGTTCCCGAAGGTGTGGAAGGTCGCGTACCGTTCAAGGGGGCGTTGAGCGATTTTGTTTACCAGTTAGTTGGTGGACTCCGAGCCGGAATGGGTTATTGCGGCACGAAGACCATCGAGGAGCTGCGCACGGATGCCAGGTTTATCCAGGTCTCCCCAGCGAGCGTTAGAGAAAGCCACCCTCATGACATTGCGATCACACAGGAAGCTCCCAACTACAGCACCGATGGTGCGGGCGGGGATTACGCGTAAGTCACTTTTCGGCCGATTCGTTTTGCGATCGTTGCCGGCGGTTCTGTTCACCAGTGCAGGGATGTTGCTTTCCTCTGCAGCCCACGGCCAACAGCCCGACGAACCGGCACGCTATATGCCGCCGGTTCACATCCAACCGGCTGCCTGGTCGGTCCTCGAAGATGATCAACCGGCCGAGTCTGTCGATGTCGGCAGAGCTAGAGAGATCGCGAACATGTCGCAGTATATGCGGCGTCAGAACGAATCCGTCACCGCGGCGCAGGACGCACAAGTCAACGCGGCGTTGTTTCAGCTGCAACGCTCGCGATCAATGACGGCTCAGAGTCAACCAGCCGTTCCGCAACAGTTTCCGCGTTCGAATCCCTATCCGAACGCTGGCCGCCAAAACTATCAACAGCCACAACAGACGACGCCCGCGGTTCAGCAACCGTACTACGTCAATCCGCCGCGCAATGTTGCCAGCGGTCAGATGCCACAACGGTTTCAGCAACCGGCTGCTTCGTCGCGAGTTACTGTTCAACAGCAATCCGCTGCCCGCCAACAACCTGCCCGCCAACAACCTGCCCGTCAACAGCCTGCTCGACAAACGCAACGCGTGGTGCAGCAGCAACGTGTAACTCAGCCCGCGCCGCCACGACGCGGAATCGGATTGCAGGATCGCATCTCCCAAGCCATCAAGAAATCGTTCACTCGGCCGGAACCGACCAACGAAAACCGCCGTGTGGTGGCTCAACAGATTCCGACACAATCCAGGACGCAGCAAGCTGAGCGGCAAATCGATCTGGTGGACCACACCGTCGAAGTAAATACGACGAAAGTCGAGCCTGAGCTGCCGATTTTGGCTGAACCATCTACGACACCGGTCGCTCGTTCAAATCGCCCGGCACCTGCTCCCAAACTTGAGTATCGTCCGCGAAAGTCCGACGCCGATCGCGTTGTCGTGCCTTCGTTCGTCGATGCTGACGTCGCGAACATGCCAGAGCTACAGCTTGCGTCCACGCAAAGTGCAATCGGTACCGGTTTGAAACGGCCGAGAGTCACCTCTCATTCGCAACCTGTCAGCTACGGAAATCCGGCTCGAACTGTGAGGCAGGGACAGGTTTCAGTTTTCCGTAACACGAGCTCGCCAGCCAGGCCAACGGCCAACAATCCGCAAGATCAACAGCAGCAAAGTCTGGATGCCGAACGTCTGCGTCAGTTGCAGTCGGAACTGGATGCCGAGGAACGGGCGGATCGCGACAACGAGCTTCCGCAACGACCCTCTGAAGACACCCGTCCATCGCTGTTAGACCTCGATGATGAGGCCGCAGCAGATGAAGCTCGACGTGCCCGAAGTTCGCTCGATACGGATAGCGATTCTCTCGAAGATGACTTCGAAATCGACGAAGATGACGACGATGAAGGTCCACCTGTCTTCGACGACCGCGGCTGTGAAGAGCTGCGAGGTTTGTTGTTGGACAAATCAATCCGCGACATTTCGCTCGACATGAGCCCGCCGGCCAGTCCACGACGCAGCGAGATGGGAAGCATTAGTCGATCGTGGACGGATGCGTCAGGGAACGTCCTGGCGACAGGCACAATGGTCGATCTTCGCCGCGGCTATGTGGTTCTGGATTCCGGGCAAAAGCTGCCGTATGCGAAACTTAGCGAAGCCGACTGGGCAGCGATCGCAGAGAACTGGCTGTTACCATCGGTTTGCTCAATCGGACAACGCGGCTCGCTGCAGCGAAACTGGACTCCTCAGACCGTGACGTGGCACGCCTCGTCGCTGTGTCACAAGCCGCTGTTCTTTGAGAACATTCAGCTGGAACGCTACGGACATTCGCGTGGGCCTTTCATGCAGCCGATTCATTCGACGTTCCACTTCTTCCGCAGCATTATCTTCTTGCCGTACAACTCGGCGATCAATCCTCCCAACGAGTGTCAGTATTCACTCGGGTTCTATCGACCCGGAAACTGTGCTCCCTGGTTGCTTGACCCGATCCCGTTCAGTCGCGAAGGCATTCGCCGGCAGGCTTTGGCGAGCGTTGGACTGGGGTTCATTCCCTAGTCGCGTCGAACATCATTCTGAAACACCCAAGAGTTCACTTAGGTGACGAGGGCGATTGGTATGGCCGCGGGAAGAGGTTTCTTTCCGCGGCCGTTTTTTTTGTCGCTGCGTTTGGGATTTGCGTTGCTCAGCACCGTGTACAAACAGCGTCTCGACTTGACGCCAACTCGACAACTGGCTGCAATCTCAGCCGAAAAACAGCGAGCACAATGCCTGAATCGCGACTGCAAGAATCGCAACGATGCTGGCCCAAAGTGCAATGTCAAACCACACCGAAGGCTTCAACGCATCGATCGTCCTGCGGTACCGAAAATCTATCGCCGCCACGACCACCAGCACCAGGATGAACGTCGTGATCACGCCGCCCACGATTACCATGAACGCCGGCGTCGTCATAAACAGATACAGCACGCTCCAAATCACCGGGAACGTCCAGGCAAGCACCGCGATGGCTTTGCGACGGTCATTCGTGTCCTGGAAATCGTAAATTCCGATCTGGCCGAACGCGTCGCCGAACAATCGCGTCCAGGCAGCCAGGGCGGCGAACAGCGTTGAGAACAGCACGACGAACGCGCCAACCAAAAACGCAACGCGAGCCCCGCCGCCGAGCGTCTGGGTGTAAATTTGCGACAGCGTTTCGACCAGTTCGCCGCTTTCCGGAACCAGCCCTCGCGAGTGAAGAATGGCGGCTCCCAACAGATAGAACGCCATCGTGACGACCGTGTAGACCACCATCGAAAGCAAGGCATCGAGATACATGATCCGGATCCAGCCTTTGGCTCGGCGAACCCAGGCTTCCGAGCCATCGTTCGGACCGGTGTGTCGAGCGTAGCCTTTCTCGATCAGCCAATAGTTGTAGACCATGATCTCGTCGCCGCCGACGCCCGTGATTCCGAACGCGCCCACCGCCACCAGCAACGCAGCCTGCGGCAACTGAAACGTGAACCCGCTGGCGATGTCGCTCATCGAGACCGCGTTGTCAGTGAACTGCAACATGAACAGCGACGTCAACGTGAACACGGTGAACAACGCGATCATCACGATCGAAGCTTTCTCCAGAACTACGTAGTATCCCAGGGAAACCAGCAGCGAAACGCAGATCGAGAGTACCACCAGGAAAACCCAGATAGGCACGGTCGGAAAGAAAATCTGTAGGATCAGGGCGACCCCGCCAACGATGCCGCCGACCTGGAGGTTCTTGGAAATCATCAGCACCAGCCAGATCCAGATCGAGCAATGCGTTTGGCCGATCCGTGGCCCTGGCAACTTGTTCAACGCCTGCATCGTGGTTTCGCCGGTCGCGATCGTGTGCCGACCGAATTCGAGTTGGATCGCGACTTTCACAAGGCAGCTCACCAGGATCACCCACAGCGTGACGAATCCGGCTTGAGCTCCCATCACCGTCGTCGCGATCAGTTCTCCCGAACCCACGATCGACGCCGACAGGATCAGGCCCGGACCAAGATGCTTGATGGAGCCCAACAGAGTGGTTGGCGGTTCCATCACGGAATCCGCAGAAAGTTGATACGGATTGTCGCTCATGAACTCGTTTCTGAACCTTGGAAGTTTCGAGACGTCATACTATACCAATAGATCGAAACGAAGGTGGTCTATTGGCCCTAGCGCCCAGCCAAAGTTTGATTTTGAAGTTAGCCGCTTTGGCGCGAGCCGCGATTGAGTCAGGCCGACCTGGCAAACCAAACTGGCGCCGAAACGGCTGAGATTGCGAAACCAATTCTTCACGTTGACGCTGGCTCGGATCAAAATCCTTCACTTCACTTAACAGGAGCAACATTGAATACAAATCCGGAATGCGCTCTCTGCGGCCGCTTTCCCAAGAAAGGCACGACGGAGCATCATCTGATTCCGCGAATGTGTCATCGCAACAAGTGGTTTCAAAAGAATTTTACACGCGAGCAAATGCAAACGACGATTCCGCTGTGTCGCGACTGTCACAACGCGGTCCACAAGTTCGTGCCGAAAGAGAAAGAGCTGGGGCGGCATTTCCATTCGCTGGATCTGCTAAAATCCCACCCTCAGATCGCGAAGTTTGCCACGTGGGCCAGCAAGCAAAAGTGAACGCATGATTTTGCACATCGACATGGACGCCTTTTACGCGTCGGTTGAAATTCGCGACAACCCGAAACTTCGCGGACTCCCTGTCGTCGTGGGCGGTTCTCCAAAAGGCCGTGGAGTCATCTCGGCGGCCAGCTACGAGGCTCGCAAGCACGGGATCTTCAGCGCGATGCCGTCGTCGCAAGCCTTGCGACTGTGCCCCAACGTCCTGTTCGTGAAAACGCGAATGGAGCACTACGCGAGAATCTCAAAACAGATCCGCGAGATCTTCTTTCGTTTCACTTCCCTGGTCGAGCCATTGTCGCTGGACGAAGCGTTTCTCGATGTTTCCGGTTGCGAGAAACTTTTTGGCGATGGGCCCACAATCGCCACAGAAATCAGAAACGCGATCCTCAGCGAGTTGGGCCTGACCGCTTCCGCTGGCGTTGCTCCGAACAAGTTTTTGGCCAAGCTTGCCAGCGATCTGGACAAGCCCGACGGTCTGGTCATTGTTCCGCCTGACGACATTCAGGGCTTTCTTGATCCGTTGCCGATCGAGCGTGTTTGGGGTGTCGGCAAACAGACGTTGAAGAAGTTTCACCGCCTGAACGTGAAAACAATCGAACAGCTTCGTGGGTTGGACCGAACAACGATGTCGCAGTTTTTTGGCATCAACAGCGAACATTTTTGGCGACTTTCCCGCGGCCTCGATACTCGTCCGGTCGTGCCCGATCGAATCGCCAAATCGGTTTCTCACGAGACGACTTTTTCGCGCGACTTGACGGACCGTGAATCGCTGCGAGCCTGGTTGATGGAACTGACGCAGCAAGTCGGTCGCCGATTGCGACGTCACGAGATCCGCGGCAAAACGGTGCAGATCAAAGTCCGCTTTGCCGACTTTCGCACGATCACCCGTTCGCTGTCGCTCGGTGAACCTTCCTCATCGTCGGACGAACTTGAATCGGCGGTTAACGAGTTGTTTGATCGCGTCGAGCTTGTCGATGGAGTGCGACTTGTCGGGATGGGCGTCAGTAATTTGACATCGAGCGTCGTCAAGCAGCAGATGTTGTTCGACAACGAAGAGCGTTCTCGCCACGACCGATTGGACGAGATGAAAGATCAGCTCAAGGATCGTTTCGGCCACGACGCCATCCGCCGCGGCACCAGCGTCGAGCACAACATTAGTCGACGACCCGACCCGAGAGTGAACGAAGAATAGTGGTTCATCAGCGCTGGAAGCGTGTGCTTGAGTTGCAACCGCGACGAAACCGAGTCACGAATCGAACTGATCCGTAGGGGCATCTTTTCTTCGCGCACTTTCGAATGGCCTTGAGTTCACTTCTATGCTGGGGGTAATTGACCATCGCTCTCCATGTTCGAAGCCGCTGGATGGGCCATGTGGATATTAGTGCGGCGTCGTCGAGGTTCAGTGCTCGCCACAAGCTGCCGTACTTCCAGTCTTCAGCTTTCTCAACGAGGTTCGCCAGACGTGGATTGCGTTCAACATGACGCAGCACAGCCAGCAAGTGTTCGTCTTCGTCGGATGAGACAGCGACGGGCAAAGGTACCGCGCGGCGACGGGCAAAGTTACCGCGGACCTTAGAACGTCTTTCGGACCTTAGAACGTCTTTCTCACCTGACACCTTTTATTTGCTGCTTGGGCGAGTATTGACGCAAAATTGACTCTAAACAGGAAGGTGAGTCCCGACGACTTGGAATTTGGCCACGTAAAACAAGATTGCCCTGACAGCACTACTTAGTCCCGGCTTTCACCAGAATCGTTGCTCTGCGAGCTGAATCACTTTCGGTTAGAATAAGACATTCGATTGGAGTTGTCTTTTTTTCTGATTTGGCGAGTTAATTTAGATGCTCAAAGGCGCTATCGGCAGTCTGATTGTTGGACTCATCTTCTGCTTTTCGGTTTTCCTTTTCAAAGTTCTACCTGGGAACCAGCGAAGAAGTGCCGCTGTTGGATTGATTGTCTTCGGAATCGTGATGATGTTGACGAACATTCCCTATTCCTGGGGGAAACTTAATCAGAACAGCTCGGCGGATATCCTGTTCGTTTCGCTGCTGCTGGGAGGCGGGTTTCTTTCAATTGCAGGTGTATTCCTGTTGCGACTCAACCGCGAAAGCAACGAAGGGGTCGATGGCAGTTACGCCAATACGCGATTCAATCCATTCTGGGTTGTTGGTTCCTGCATCGCGTCGATACTCATGGTGGCGTTTATTTTCGTTGGCATCGTTCCCGAAATTACCAAAGAGAACCCGCGTCAAGAAAAGAAAAAGATCGTGACGGTGCGCTTGGGCGAAGACCATCAGCAACTGAAATCGCCAGAGTCAATCGACGAAGCGATCCAGAATCTTGAAGCCGGATTCGAAGACAAACGTGAATTGGCACTTGAGTTTCTTTCCAATCAGGAAAACTTTGCTCCAGACAGGCGAACGGACGTTTGCAAAGCGTTGATACAGCTTCCGCAACAGTCACAACACACGGCATCCACGCTCAGCCAGTGGGCTGACCCCAGCGTGCTTCATTTTCTGGAGCAGGAATTCGAGAAACCAGGTGGATACGTGCGGTGCGAGCCGTTTCTGGCTGTTTATCGGGAGCTGGTTGGCGAAGAAGCGAACGCCAGGTTAGTCGCCAGCCTGGAAGGCAAGTTTTCCCCGAGCATCAAATCACTTCTCGAGAAGATTGGACCTGACGCTGAGCGGATGGTGCTCCCTCATATGAACTCTGCTTACGAAAACTATCGTGAATGCGCCAGAGACCTGCTCGATGAATGGAACACTGATGAAAACAAACTTCTGACCCAAAGTCTTGCAGACACTGACTCTACAGAAGCGTCCAAGCATGCGAGGAGATTCCTGACCAACTTTTCTGGCAATGTAAATGAGGAAATCAGAAACGAAATCGGCAAGAAAATGGAACTGGCGATTTCAAGTTTTGATCCAACCCGTGCAAATCAGGCTGCCATTATCCTCGAAAAGTTTACGACTTCCAGTACATCAACGACTCTGTGTGAGTATCTCAGAAACTCCAGAAAGAGTCACGTTGATGTTCGAGTTGTCAGGATTCTTGCAAGTCAGGAAGACGAGGCTGCCGAGGAAGGAATCATCTACGCGTTCTATAAGCGTCGAGGTAGCCGGGACGAATGCATGGACTACCTGCGAAACAATGGCACCGAAATCACAGCAAAGAATATGTTGGACCAATTTGATGATGCACAAATGGCAGAACGTTTCGAAGCAGTGCAGTTGATCGAGCAAATGGAACAGGGAGTATCACTCTTGACCGACCGATTTGTCAGTTATCTTGAATCTGGTGACGATGAAAAAGTGGAGCTTGGAATGAAATTTCTTGTAAAATGCAAATTCGATTCCGACGTACAGCAAAATGTAGTCACTGCGTTGATCAACACAATAAATTCCATCGACCCCGCTACGGTTAATGAGCTCCAAATGAAGAACTTGTCGAATGCCGCCATGAAGTGGGCGAATGCCGAGCTATCGTCGAGCTTCAAAAAATTTGTTGATTCACCAAACGAAAAGATAAGCCAGAAGGCGAAGTACGTGATGCAAAGACTCAAGAGACCTTCCCGACGGCGTTGAGGAAGACTAAAGGGGATTGCGCCAAGAAGCTTGGCGAAGGGGGAAGACGAAATGCGACAGACAGGGACAAAAAGGTGTCAGGAGCCAAATTGGCTGACTAGGCAAGCTTCTTTGGCCGCCCTCTTGGTCTTAGCGTGATCTCCAAGCCCTGCTTCTTTGCCGTTTTGCTAACCCACTTTTCAGTTCCGTATGGTCTGCCGCGCTTGATGCAGTTTTGCAGGGCTTCTTTTTCCTTCTTGGTTATCGGTTCATTGACACGTTCAATCCAGCGGGGAAGCCGTTTCACTGGCCATGGCGATAGCTTGATCACCGAATCACCACCGCGCCAGTTCCAGAGACTACCCCAGCGATAGTCTTCAGCACGAGTGACGACTTTCGCCGTTAGCGCGTTTCGCTCAACGTAGCGGCATACGGTGTGAAAGTGTTCGTCGTCCTGAACCGGAAAGCTCTTTTACCTGCCCTGGTAAACGTGGCCGTAGCCAGTCGTCTTGTTGTGGGCATGATAGCGCTGAGTATGGGTCATCGTGACCCAACCCAGAAAAGCAGACATGGCTTTGTCTTCCTGCGGGGAGAGCACCATGTGCCAGTGGTTACTCATCCACTGGTAAGCAATCAGGTCGACTGGATACTTTTCGAGCCCTTCCCTGATGACTCGTTCGAAGGCCTCGAAGTCACCCTCTTTGAAGAAGATATTGTTTCGTGCATTGCCACGATTCAAAGCGTGGTAGATCTCCCCAGCAAAGTCCGAACGAAGAGCACGGGGCATGAAAACGATCCTGAAACCGAGAAACGCAAAGCATCAGGTTAGCAAATGGTGCCCAAATTGCCAAATAGGCTCCTGACACCTTTTATTTGTTCACACCTTTTATTTGTTCAGGTTAGCAAATGGTGCCCAAATTGCCAAATAGGCTCCTGACACCTTTTATTTGTTTGACACCTTTTATTTGTTCGTTTGTAATTTGCTTGGTTCTACGAGTATTAACTGAAGTAGACTTCCTTGGCCTTGTCCGTTATCTGGCTTCGTCTATGTCCGTCAATCTCTTTCTTTTCAACTAATCCCATGTCGTGCAACTTACTCGTTCTTTTGCCAATCAACTGATACGTCGAGTCAATGAGAACTGAAATTTCACCAGCACGCATCGCAAGGTCTTCGTCGAAAAGTGTTGAGAGTATTTTCAATTCAACTGGTTCTAGCATAAGAGCTTGATCAAGTGCTAGAACTTCGGCTTCGAAGTCATCAGAGAGCTGGACTATCGCGCAATTACCAATGTTGCAGTCCTTGCACCGCCAATTGAAGAACTCGAAATGCTCCTGCATTTCTATCGAATGGCAAGCACCGCACTCATCGCATCGTATCGTTTGAGTTGCGGCCAAGAACTCCTTTATCTTGCGGTTGTAGTCAAAGCAGCGTTGCGTAAAGTAATTTCGATATTCTCTTCCAGGCGGATAGCCCCATTGCATTTTTTCCGCTTCGCAGAGGCCCAATGACAAAGAATAAATCGAAACATCATTGCCATTTTTGTCCCTCATGTCGGCATACTTTGTCAAAAAGAAGTTCAGCTCCAACGAACCAAGCATCTTTTCAAGTTGGGGGCTCACCGCAAAGTGACTCGTAGGTGGATTGGAAATGTCAGTGAAATATGAACCACCAAGTTCGCCAGCCCTGATTCTCCTTCGAACGTCTCGTGCGTGTTCAATTATTCTTGAAAGTAAGAGTCGTTGATTGTGTCGATCAAGCTTTTGTTCAAATGGCTCCAAGGCAAACCGGTTGGATATTTCGAAGTATTGCTTTGTGACATCGTTGTAGTACTTTTCGGCAGCCAACCTTAATTGAGCTCCCGTAATCTTCTTTCCTCTAGACACCGAATCCAAGTAGCATCGATGAAGAATCTGTCCGATCGTCCGAGGGACATTAGATGTAACCTGGAATATCAAACGAAAATAATCATCAATAGATGTTTGCGAGCTGACCTCAAAATATTCCTCGATCTGCAATCCAAACGCTTCGAATCTCTTTCGCAGCAATCTAGCGGTGTACTCAATCGCTGCCGACTCGGCACTTTGAATCTCATTTGATTTATTGAGCCTCGAAAAATCCAAATGCAAGGTATCGACTTTGCTCGGATCGATCTTCCCAAAATAGACTCGCCCCGGGTATCCTGCGATCTTGAGCTTGACCTTCTCGTTGCTCGAATTGTTCAACGGTGAAAGAACAACATCAACAAACAATCGTTGATCGGACCATTGAAGTTCGGAAAAATCGTCAAAGAAAACAACGACTCTCGTCAATCCCGCGCCTTCCAGCAGGTCTGTGATTTCAGTCAGCAGTTCCGAGAATGGAAAACTCTTAACAACTGCATTTGAATAGGTGTTATAGGTCTCTTGATCTTCGAGAGTTTTGGAAAAGTCTTGCTCTGAAACTCGAACTCCACCTGAAATTTTCGCCGAAGTGTCAATCAACGACGCGGTTGCTTCTACTCCACCACTGCCTTCGCAAGCACTTTCACCGCCAACTTGTTTTTCATTGCGACTCTTGATACTTGCATTTATGGTCTGCAAAATCGGAACCTCGGATTGTCTTAATTCCGCCTTGGCAACGCTTTTTCCAATTTCCGACAAAGATCTTTGTAGCTCTTGATACCCCCTCTTTTTTCCAATCCACCTTTCAATCAGAGAGCGTTTGTCACACGATTTTTGCAGCTCACTGATCAGTTCTTCAATAACTCTTCCCAAGAAGTGCTTTCGAATCAAATGTGCTTGGTAGACAGCAGGATCAATTTCAAGACTCTCATCAATTTTGATTGCTATATCGGCGGCACTTGCCAAGTCGTAAAGACTTTTCACGTCGACATACACTGAAATTAAATCACCTTTTTCGCGAATTTCAGACTGCGCCTTTGCGAATACAGTACTCTTCCCTGTTCCCTTGCGACCCAGCAAGAACGTCGTGTTGCTCGACATTACCGTTGCCAGAACTGCGTCACCTTGCAAAGGATCTACATACAGTTGTGAAGCCGGGCTTTCACCTAGTTCAGATGAAAAATCCTTCAACTCGGCGCGCCGATACTGGCGCAACGAGTCAGTCATTTTGTTGAATTTAACTAAATCCATGAGAGTCCGTCTTTCGGTTCTGTCGAATCACTTGAGTCTTCGATTAAATAGTTTCGAAGATGATTACGAATGCCGCAAGCACCAAGATTCGATACGCGGGATAAGCAATTCCAAACAAAGAAAAGGTGTCACAAACAAGGAAAAGATATGAGGAGCCTAATTGGCATAATGGGTTGAGTTGTTTGGGCGATCACCTTAAGCCCCTGCTTTTGGGATAAAACCCATGCCTCGTGCTCTTCGCTCCGATTTTTCCAGGCAGGTCTATCATGCGCTTAATCGTGGCAATGCCCGCAACAACATCTTCACCGCAGGTGGCGACGAGGCGTTTGAACGTGTCGTCCAGCGAGGCCTTGTTCCGTATCCAGTTGACCTGATCGCTTCGCTATAGAGAAACGTATTCTGGCTCACAGACTGCCTACTCACCGCCTGAGCCGATAGGACTTCCCGGTGGCTGACGCAAGATTTTGTTCTCAGGCGAAATCGAAAACGGACGTTCGAGAACCTGCTTCGCGCGACGGCTAAGCATATTGCAAAAAGCCAACTCGCTGGAAGAACTTTTGGCGTTCTGATTCTTTTGGGTTGCAACATCGGTTAGACAAGCAGTGGCAGCGCTGCGGACATCGAGAGAAGCGTCCGGGTTGTCCACTAGCTGGACCAGTTTCTCAACGAGGGCTTCGCGAACGACGCGACCAATTTGAACCGGCTCCGGCCTACCTTCGAACTGACTCGGTAGTGAATTCGCCCAAATCGTGTTCACCATACTGCTGACCATCGTATTAACTTCCAACTCTTTGTCGAATCGTGATTGAACCGTCAATCTCGCCAGCCTCTGGTGCTGAAACAATTCGTTCAAAGTCAGATCTGTTGCCACTCGTGCGGCGGCAAGTGGATCGAAGACACGACCTGTTTGTGTTGGCAAAATCTCCTGATCGCGTATCGTCGAGTATGGCCGTGGATTGATCGCTGACAACACTTCCGACGAAATCGCCAGCTGAGCCGGCTCGATGGCGGCAATCAGTTCTGCCATCGCAGCCTTTTGCTTTGCTGAATCAACCATCGAATGTGGCTGGTTATCGTGATCCACATATCCATAGTGATAGTTCGAACCACCCAGGACTTTCCCGGCGGCGTTCAATTGATATCGGTGATGCAAAAACAAAGGCGTGAAGTACTGTGCGACATCGGCTTGTGTCGTTCCCGCTGGAAGCTTTTTGGGGTCAAAGCGATCAAGGGCGATGCGGCGGACTTTCATCACATGCTTCAATTGCTCAATCGGATCGCTGCCGTTGTCCCAAAGATTGCCCATCGGATGTGCGGCTCCTGCTGGCCTGGCATCGGCGTCACTGATGAACAGCATCCCCTGCTTTTTCGCACCTTCCAGGATTTTGTTTAGCTGTTCGGATTCGTCTTTATCAAATTGCGAATAGGCGAACTGCACAGAAACTTTGTCCCACTCACCGATTCCAACTCCATAAGCGTCCGACAAATCCAGTTCTCCTTCGTCGGTGATTTTCACGCGCGGTGCGGGGTAATCCATCACCGATTCGCGATCGCCGTAAGTGCTGGCCGCAAAGTTATGCACGAAGCCGAGCGTGTGTCCCACCTCATGCGCCGAAAGCTGACGGATCCGGGCCAGCGCCACATCGAGGGGCTTTGATTCCGCATCCATTGCTGCGAGTGTCGTGTCTTCAACGATCCCGCCGATGCCACAGCAGGCACAGCGCGAACGATCCGCCGCGCTCGTCGGTCCTGATTGCAATCCTTGAACCAACAGCTGATCCTGGCGAACCCGCAACGAGCCGAGCGTCACGTGGCCTTTAATGATTTCTCCCGTTCGCGGATCGATGACGCTGCCACCATAGCTCCACCCTCGCGTGCTGCGATGTACCCATTGGATCACGTTGTAACGAACATCCAGCGGGTCGGCGTCAGGAGGAAGAAGCTTGACCTCGAAGGCATCTTTGAATCCGGCAGCCTCAAAGGCCTCGTTCCACCAACTGGCTCCTTCAACCAATGCTTGCTGGATTTGTTTTGGTGCGCCGGCGTCGACGTAGTAGACGATTGGCTCTTCGGCTTCGGATAATTCAGCGTCCGGATTCTTTTTGATCAACCGATGTCTGGTGATCCATCGCTGCTGCAGTTCTGCGTTAAGAGGCGATGCGTAGTCAGCGAACGTGATAAAGATACTGGGACTTCGGACGTCGTATTTTCGTGGCTTGTATTTGTCATCGGGCAGCTTGATAAACGAATGGTGCTGCCTCAACGTGATTGCGTTGGGCGTCGGAGTGGTTTGCTGGACGTAATTCCCGGGTTTGCTGCCCGAGAAAGTCAATGTCGATTCCAGTTCCGTGTTTTCAGGAAAGCCTTTGCAGTTAGCAAGGTAGACGGCACTCCGTTTGTCATCCAAAGAGTAATCGCCCTGCTCATTTCGCTTCAACGTTTCAACGACACCATGCATGTCGCTTACCAGCAGATCGGTCACGTCAACCAAAACGGTTTGATCGGTTTCCGCGACGACTTCGCCGCCCCAAATGACAGACATGGCAAACGATTGCTGGACAGCCCTGCGTTCGAGTTTGTTGTCAGTAATTGCCCGGAAGCGAAGGTTTCTGTGTATCAACAGGACTTTGGGTCCGATACGGCGAAAGTGAACAACTTTTTCGTCACCCAACTGGCCGCGATCGAGCCCGACTGGATTCGATCCCAAACCGGTCGCCAACGAATGCACATACAGAAACTCGCGATCCCATTGGCTGATCTCCATCAGAATGGCGCCGGTTTTGGCGTCCCAGTAAAACGGGAAGTAGCCGTCGAAAGATTGCATGCCTTCGACTTTTTCTGCAATCGTCGGTATGGCTGCTTCTTTTTTCGAATCTTCCTTCGTTTCTTTTTCCTGAGCCCTCAAGTCAGAGGCACTTTGCAGCACAACGGCGAAAGCCAAAATGGATGCGAGGATCGAAATTTGTCTCATTGTGTTGGTTAGCATGTGAGTTGGTGCGTTGATGAGTTGAGCTATCCAGTTTAACTCAGCGCATCAAAGAGGCCAAACCTACACGGTCTCCGGATATCCACCACAGAGGACGCCCCGCAACTACCTCAGGATGACTTTCTTGAACCACGAAATACACTAAACACACGAAAGACATAATCGGCGACGCACGCAACTTTCATGTATTTGGTGTGTTTCGTGGTTAGTCAATGGTGCATGTCATCGTTGCACGAAATGAAACCCGCCGACTGCAATAACTTCATCGGACATGATCAGTTCATCGCGACTTTTTGAACCACGAAATACACTAAACACACGAAAAGACAGGATCGTGGACGCGCGCAACTTTCGTGTATTTAGTGTGTTTCGTGGTTAATTGAATCCGCATTTCATCGGAACGCGAATCCACGCAAGGCAGTTGCAACGACATGATCAGACATTCTCCCATCAGCATGAATTTTTGAACCACGAAATACACTAAACACACGAAAGGACAGGATCGTCGACGCGCGCAACTTTCGTGTATTTGGTGTGTTTCGTGGTTGATCAAGACCGCATGTCGTCAACGCACAATTCGCTCCCACTCCACTTTCGGATGGTGACCAAAGTTCACCAGCAAACCAAGCTTCTAGGTAGTTGTGGACTTGGGCACGATGTTGATCGTTCAATTTAGAGACAGCTTTGATTTCTACGATGATCTCATCGAAGCAAATGAAGTCTGGCTTATACGTTTGCTCCAACTGTTTCCCTTTGTACTCCAACGTCAATTCGACTTGCTCGGCAAATGGAATCGCCTGCAAGCCAAACTCAAGCGACAAGCATTCCTGATAGACCTGTTCGACGAACCCACAACCTTTGTTTTTGTAGACTTCAAAGCAGGCTCCCATGATCTGGTAGCTTTCGTCTTTGAAAAGGAGATCCATTTCGGGCCTTGTTAGGTGAGCAGGGAACTGGGAATTGTACTAAACCACAATTCAAGCACAGGACGTCTTTATCAACCACGAAACACACTAAACACACGAAAAGGCATGATCGTCGACGCGTAGTGCTTTCGCATATTTGGTGTGTTTCGTGGGCAAAAATGCGCGGATAGATTTACCACCGAGGACAGCACGACGATCTCTGTGAGCCTCTATGCTCTTTGTGGTTAAGATCTGCGGTCGAACCACTCGCTCGCGCTTCGGGCTTGTATTCCAAGGAGGTTACGGATGGGTTGCAAACCACTTCAAGATATACGCAACCTTGGCCAGAAGATGACTCGGACGGGCGGCGATCCCGTGGGAGGCGCCGGGAATGCGGACCATCGCGGCGTCGATCTTACGTAGCTTCAAGGCTTGATAGTACTGCTCTGACTCGCTGATCGGAGTTCGATAATCCGCTTCGCCGGTCAACAGCATCGTCGGTGTCTCCACGTTGCCAACTTTCGAAATCGGCGAACGCTTCATGTAGTGCTCGGTGTGATCCCACGGCAGCCCAGGGAACCAGTACTTGTAGAAAAAGTTGTACGCGTCGGAGGTCAACGCAAAGCTGTACCAGTTGATCACCGGTTTCGCGACAACCGCGGCCTTGAAGCGATTCGTGCTGCCAATGATCCACGCGGTCAGAACGCCGCCTCCGCTGCCGCCGGTTACGTACAAGCGATCTTTGTCGACGTACCCATTCGCGATTACCGTATCGACGGCACTCATCAAGTCGTCATAGTCCTGCCCCGGATAGTTGTGATGGATCTCGTTGGCAAAATCCTGGCCGTAACTGGTGCTGCCGCGTGGATTTACGTAGAGCACGACGTAGCCGGCAGAAGCCATCAGTTGTAGCTCCGCAGAGAATACGTCGCCGTAAGCCGCAAATGGCCCGCCGTGAATCTCAAGAATCAGAGGATACTTTTTTGATGGGTCAAAGTTCGGCGGAACCATAATCCAGCTCTGAATCTCCAGCTCGCCGGCGCTGGAAGGAAAACGTTGCTCGGTAACCTCGCCGAGAACCTTATGTTCCAGAAGATCGTTGTTCAGGTGAGTCAACACTTGCAAGTCACCTTCATCGAGACGAGCAAGTTCGCCCGGCATCATCGGCGTGGTCACGCAAAAGGCAATCGCACCGTTGTCGGCCACGGTGAATGAACTGGGCCCAGCGTAAGGTCGGCCGATACAGTTGCTGCCTAAATTGTCGGCCAGCTTTTTCATTTCGCCATCAAGCGAAACGACCGCAAGTTTGGCGTTGCCTTGATCGACATAGGTAAACAAAAACCCCTTGTGAAAATTGCTCCATTTCGGCGAGCCAACACTCCGATCAAACTCCAGCAACTTTCGCTTGTTGCCACCGTCGGAGTCCATCACGTAGAGCGTCTGAGTCTGATTGCCCAGGAATTTGTCGTCGTAACCAACGAAGGCGATTGTCTTTCCGTCGTCGGAAATCGCTGGGCTTCCATCCGGGCCGACGCGATCGGTGACGGCAGTGATGGAACGGTCGGCAAGGCGGACTCGATAGATCTCGCTGTTGTTGGGTTGGTACTCGTGGTCTTCGTGGCGATTGGCTGAGATCAAAATCTCTTTGCTATCGGAAGTCCACGCGACGGTGCCGTTGTGGTTAAAGTCACCCGTCGTCAACTGTCGTGGCGAACCACCATCGGCGCTGACCACGAACAAATGCGAAAATTTATCCGGAAGAAAGCCTGCACCATCGGATCGATAACGGAGCTTCGTGATCATCTTCGGCGGATCCGCCCATTTGGCGCCTTTCGGTTTTGCCGGCAACGTTGCAAATGGTTTCGCTTTCGCAGCGACGGACATGAAGAACGCGATTTGCTTTCCATCGGGGGACCAAGTGATTCCGCTGGGCGATTCGGTCAGGTGCGTCAACGCTGTCGAACGATCTTCCGCGAACCAGTGACAGAACAGTTGGCGTTTGCCGTTACGATCAAGACCAACATAGGCCAGTCGAGTCCCATCGGGCGACCATCGTGGCGAAGTTGCACTTTCGATCATCGGCAGGTGTTTCCCTGCGGCGTTGATCATCCACAAGTCACCGACGCTGCGATCGTTCATGATGTCGAACCAGTTCCGACGATAGACGATCGTTGATCCATCTGGCGAAATCTGCGCATCGGACGCGAATTCCAACTGGAATATATCTTTGGGTTGAAACAGCGAGTCGTTAGTCGATTTAGCCGTTTGGTCCGTGTCTTCGGAGAGTTGCTTCTGAGCGACGATGCTGTGACTGCCAGAGAGCAACAGCAGTAAGAAGGCCGCAAAGAACGCAGAAAATTTACGAGACGGGATGACCCAAACCATGGAGTTCGCCTTGATGATCTGTATGTGCAAAGAACGCTATCGATCGCTCTATTGTCGTCCAATTGAAGGCCACTGCAACAACAGGCTCGCCGATGGTATGACTGACCTCCGTGGAACAAAAGGTCGACTGGGGGCAACGATTGGAAAGGGGCGGCAGCACTGCGGTCCGTTTGATTGCTTGTGTCGATGTCGGCTACTGCCAAAAGCTACCCAAGCAGCGAACGGAGATGGACTCGTAAATGCTTCAGAACCCAATGCCGAATCAGCGTTTTCGTAACCTGCAACACACTCGAAACAGAGCCTTTGTTGATTTGGCAACGCATGACCGCAGTTTGTCTCCGCTTGCTAGCGACGGCTTCAATTCAAGTAGTGAATCGGCGACCTGCTGTCTGAAAGGTGGGGTTAGAAGATATCGAAAGAGCGATCGGCTGATCGCTTAGTGCACCTCATTTAAGGAAGAATGAATCATGTGCAATCACAACCATAGAGACTGTTTCTTTTCGCGAGCCATCGTTGTCGGAACGCTTTCATTGACTGGTTTTGTGGCTGGGTGTCAGTCGTCGAATCCAGTCCATCAGAAGGCCGCCATTGGAACGGCACTAGGAACAACCGCGGGCGCGATCATTGGGCATCAGTCTGACCACGCAGCAGAGGGAGCATTGATCGGCGCGGCAGCAGGAGCTTTGACCGGCGGCATTGTCGGCAACGCACAAGCTGAACGGGAAGCCGCAGAAGCCCAAGCCATTCAAGCCCACCAGTCGGCTCTCGTCGACCAGGATTTGATTCATATGTCACAAAGCGGGCTCGGCGACAGCGTCATTGTCAACGCGATACAGCAGCGTGGAGGTCGATTCGACCTCAGCCCCGCCGGCTTGATTCACCTTAAGTCAAACGGTGTTTCCAACGCAGTGATCGAGGCCGTCCAGCGTGCGAGTATTGCAAGTCAGTCGAGTGCGTCAGGTGCGTCAGGTGCGAGTTCAGGAGTCGCTGTGCAAGGTGTTGTCGTCGTGCGTCCACGCCCGATTGCCAAAGTCGTCGTTCCTGCTCCACGAGTCAAACCGCGACCCGTGAAGCGTCGTCGGCGCTGGTAAGACAATCGTCAGGCCGTTGCCTGAATCAACTTCACGACGGCACCATCGCTTTCAGGAAACTGGTTTCCGTTTGCTCGTTTGGAGTAAACGAGCCGGTCGTCGACTTTGATATCGTAGATGCCGCCACTGCTTTTGATCAGCTCGGCGTCGACGTTGAGAGTTTCCTTGATTGTTGCCGCCAAACTGGAGGCTCGTGGAAGATAGTTTCAGGCGCCGCAGTATTCGATTGTGACTTTCATATAACTCTGTCTCTAATTGAGGCTGAAGCCTGGCGGAAACTCACGTGAATCGCCGCCATCATTCATAGTGACTTTTTCGTTCAAACGTTCCAACATCGAAATCAGCGTTTCGACTCGATCGCGAACGTCCGATGTTTCGAGGATCAACTGCTGTTCCATCGGGCTGATGCCAGAAGCATACGCAACCAGGTCCGCCAACTGGCCGACCTCGATTTTGTCGCTGACAAGTTTGTCCAGCGCCTCTTCATCAAATTCTGATTCGACTCCACGGGAATTCTTGAACAGCTGAATCAGTTTCGTTCGCAGAGACTTGTCGTCCGCGTTGAGCAAAGACTTTTCGGGGATCAGCTTCACGCGGGCCTGCCGGTAAAGCGTGTCCGAAGCCAGTTCGTCAACGATCACGGCTCGCGACACTCCCGCCAGCAGCAAATTGTAAGTGCCGTTTTCGAGTTTCGCATGAGTCATCACTTTCCCGACACAAACCGTGTTGCAGATTTCGGGAACCGGCATCGTCAGGTTTTCCGGGTCAGGTTTGACCAACGCCATCGTGATCAGATTGTCGTCGCTGAGCACATCTGCCATCAGCTGTCGGTAACGTGGTTCGAACAGGTTCAGCGCCTGAACGACTCCAGGAAACAGGACAAGATTGGGCAACGGAAAAAGGCGCACAGAGCCATCGAACGAATCAGGAATCTGAAAATCCGAATTTGACATAGGCGCCTTTTATTTACCGAAGACTATTCGTCGAAGCTCATGAACAACTGGATCACGTACCACAGCATCAAGGCAACTGAAGAGAACAGCGCCAAAGAAGCGGCAACGTGCTGGTTTGTGTTGTAGTGGTGCAGGATGTTCGACGTGCTGTACAGGATCGATCCGGCTGCGTAGATAATCATTGCAGCAGAGAACCAGAAGCCAAGGCTAATAGGCATGAAGAACGACGCAACGATCAAGCCCATCGCAGCGAATCCAGCGATCCACAATGCGTATCGCAAAAAGGAAAAATCGGCTTTGGTCAAAAAAACGACGGCTGAGAGTCCACCGAAGACGACCAGCGTCAGAATTCCCGCAGATGGAATGACAGTTGGGTCAGCAAAACGGCTGGCGACAAACAGCAGTGGAAGAAACAGGATTGCTTCCGCGACCACGTACAAGCCAAGCCCAACGTACTGCATCGAGCGAGACGTTCGGCTGTGAGCCCACTTATCTGCGATGAAGCTAACGGCCATAAAGCCGCCGAGGAATACCAGCCACATCCAGCCTTGAGTGACTGCTCCGACGAACTTTTCGATTTGCGGTCCAAACAGGGTTAACGCAATCGCATCGATCGCCGCGAACGCCAGAAAAGCTCCGGCAACATGCAAATAGGTGTTGCGAATGAACTTGGAACGTTCGTCAACGGATGCAAGGTCCGCGGTAGTCCACGCTGCATTTTGAGGGGATTGGTACGGGTTTTGACTCATTGGTAAACCTTGGTTCGGGAGTGCATGAACCGAAAAACTGGCGATCAGTTCACTTCGCGAAGAAATTGTATTCTACGAATTCATTTCGACAGGTGGATTCCCTGCCTCTACGTAATAAAAGTAGATCCTGGGAAGGTCCGGGTCAATCTTCGTTTTCCGCGGCGGTTGACAGTTGGCATCGCTGGCCCCAGAATCGCGAGAGTATTCGGTGCATGACCGACAAGAATTGCCAAAAATCGGCGGGAAACGATATGATTTTGTCCGGACGCGAGATTGAACAGCACTTGGGCGACAATATTAAGATTGATCCCTTCAAGCCCGAGAATCTTAATCCGAACAGTTACAACCTGACTCTCCATCCGGACATTATGACTTACGAGGAAGTCGTACTGGACATGCGGAAGGAGAACCGGATTCGACGCATGACGATTCCCGAATCTGGCATGGTGCTTTCGCCAAACCGCTTGTATCTGGCTCGCACGGTCGAGCACACAGAGACCCATAATCTGATTCCGATGATCGAGGGACGTTCCTCCATCGGACGGCTTGGGCTCTTCGTCCACATCACGGCCGGCTTTGGCGACGTGGGCTTCAAGGGATTCTGGACACTCGAGATGTTCGCAGTCCAGCCAGTGCGGATTTATCCGAACGTTTCAATCTGTCAGATCTTCTACCATCAGATCTGTGGCGACATCGAGGAGTACGTTAGCGACAAGTATCAGAACAACACGGATATCCAGCCGAGCCTTTTGTACAAGGAATTGAATCCTGAAGGCGTGTCGACGGATCCGCAGTTGACGCTTGGGTTCAAGAAATAGAACCGCTTGTAGTTCTGAGTTCCGCCAGCATCTCTGTCAAACCCTGCGGCACGTGTCGATCGTATCGTTGCTGTGACGAGACAGCCGGGCTTAATTCGCGTTTTGTTCAAGTTGAAACTTGAAGCCGTACGTAGCACTGATAAATTGCCGAACGAGCGAACGCCGTGGCAATTTCCATGAGAATGAATCGCGCCTTTTTGTTATTGGACTCAGACCTCCATGAGCAACGTAGACTTATTGATGCAGAACGCGCGATTGCGCGATGAGATCGAACCGTATATGGACGAGTCCGTGTACCTGGTTGATCTCGATCGAATGACTGTCGACAGTGAAAACGAGTTTCTCCATTCGCTGCTGGCGTGGGAGCGTGCTCCTGTTTTGCCAATCGCGAACTGGTTCGAGCCGGAACTGGTTCTCGCGCCGCACCACGAATTCGAAGACGAACCGTTGAGCATTCGGTTGCATCAGGTGATTGGGCGGCTCTACGAGAAAAACATTCTGCTCGAGTACACGTCGCATCTTTCGGATCGACAGCTGTACTGCATGATCGCTCGCGACATTTTGCCGGCTCAAGAAAAGAAAGTTCAGCTGAACGATACGTTCCTGCGTTGGCAATGCATCGACATCGTCGAGGACGAGGAGTCCTGGCTTCGATTCTACGCTACTGATGTTGAACGTGATGCCTGGCACCAGGAAACCGGTTTGCGTTTGCCGCCGCAGCAGTTGCCGCCGTTCGCACGACGACTGCCGCAGGATCTGTAGGTGGCTCTCGGAGCTCCGCAGCCAGTTCGCTCGTTTTGCATGCCAGCCGGTTAGTTGAGTGCTGCGAGAAACTCTGCGGAAGCCATTGGCTTGGAGAACATCGGAAAGTCGTACTTGATCGCATTGTGATGCTCTTCCGGTGACGTCGCCGCAACACAGTCAGTCAGCGTAACGACTTCGAATCCGTTCTCGTACGCCGTTCGCATCGTCGACTCAACGCAGCAGTTCGTCAGGAATCCGCCAATCGCGACTGTTCTGATGCCTTTGCTGTGTAGGATGAAGCCAAGGTTCGTGCTCGCAAAAGCATCCAGGCCCCGTTTGCCTTCGATCACAATGTCGTTCTCTTGCGGTGTCAGCGAATCGACAATCGCGGCTCCCCAGCTGTCTTTGACGAACGCGTTTCCATCGACGACGCCTTTCAAAATGCCATACGGATGGCGCGTCAATTCTGCGTAGCCCGGTGCGAAACAAATCGGAGAGTGCATGATCGTAGCACCTTTGGATCGCGCTTCGCCTGCCAGCTTGGCTGTGTTCTCAAGCATGCCGGTTTCCTTCATCACCGCGGCAACAGCGCCGTGCAGCACGCCACCGTCGGTCGCGAACTCGTTCTGGTATTCGATCAGGACTACGGCAGTTGAATCAGCTGCAAAAGACATCGTTTGGCTCATCTGAATGGAGGAAATTTCTCAGCAAGTCGGTTCGAGAAATTGACCTGAAATTCAGCCGGTCGTCAACCATTTGCAACCAAAAGTCGCACTACGCCATGTCGGCGCGAGCCCCTTCTGGCACAACCGAAATCGTGCTTGCGGGCAACTCCTGACGCCTGGCTTGCGCGACGTGGTCTCGCATTGTGACGACGTTGAATTCCCGTTTCAAAATGTCGATACACTCGGTAATCAGCTTGATCTTCTTGCTCGACGGTTCGTCCATCGTGGGAAAGAAAACCATGTCTTCGTCATCTTCCACGCCCATGAAGTCCAATGGGTGCAGCAGAAAGTGCGGTTCGACGGAGGTCAATTTGCAAAGCTTTAACGCAAACCGAAAGTAGAATTTGGCCAGCCACGTTGAATACTGCCCGAGGAACAGTAGATAGCTCCCGTGGATTGGCAGTCGGAAAATCGGCATGGTCGTGACCGGCATTTCAACGATGTTCCGTCCGCGCCAACTGAAGCGATATGGAGCGAGCGTCTTGAATCCGTCCGTGAACCTGCCGAACAGTTCCTTGCGATCCTCCTTCTGGTCTTTCGAAAGCCCCGACGACCAAAAGTAGTAGGCTCGAGCAACAGGGCCCAGAAAAGTTGGAAACGAAGTGCCATCGTACTGATAGCCACGCCGCATCAAAGTTCGCAGTACTTCGTCAGAGAGGCTGAAGCCCGGTCCGCGAAAGCCGATCGGAACCTGGCCAGTCGCGTTTTCAATCGCGGCTTCGGATTTGTCGAATTCTTCCTGCAGTTGTTTGGGTCCGTACAGGTGCAACCACGGTTCGTGATTGTAGGAATGATTGGCGATCTCGTGACCAGCGTCCGCGATCGCTTTCAATGGTGCGCGATTGATCTCGTGTTCAGCGTCCTGACCAACGACGAAGAAAGTGATCTTCTGTTTCCGTTGTTCCAGGATATCCAGAACACGTGGAACGATCATGGGAAAGTAAGTCGGATACGACTCCCATTGAGGATCTCCGTGAGCTTTCAAATAAGCCCATTTGTTGTCGAGATCGAGCGAGATGCTGGCAAGGGGTTTCATTGTGGTGGATCAAGGGGAGCGGGAAGAGAGTGGTCAGTTTAGCTGCGTCGATTGGATTGGAAAGCAGCGATCAGGTTGTCTGGCGTTGCAAAGCGGAAATATCGTTAGGCACACGCTGAGACTTGATCGAAGCGACGGCTTCGGCAAGCAGGCAGCCCGATCTTTCGGGCGAAATATGGGCTACCGAGCGTTTTGCTGACGATCGCATCTCTTGAAGTCTCGCTGCGTCGGTCGTCAACGCCCGATCAATCGCGTCGACAATGTCGTCCGAGTTGGTGGGATCAAAAGTCCATCCGTTTTCTGAATCCACACAACAGGATTCCACCGATTGAGCAAATTTGCTTCCGAGGACCGGGACGCCGGACGCCATCGCTTCGATTGGAACCAGTCCCCACTCGTCGGCGAGCGTCGGGAACACGCAGATGTCCGCGCTGCCGTAGGCCTCACGAAGCTGATCGGAGTCACAGTTGCCCAGAAAGTTTATGTCGAGATTCTCATCGGCCGTTTGAGCGACCTTGTCTTTAAGCTCGCCCGATCCGGCGATCATCAGTTCGACGCTCTTGTACGGATTGTCGCCGCACCATTGCGACAACGCTTCTGCAAATTGCAAGATTCCCTTGCGCTCGCTGATGGCGCCACAATAAAGCAGCTTGATAGGATCCTGCGATTGTTTGCCGTCTGTGATGGATAGTCTGTCGCCATTGAAAATGGTCGAGCCATCGATGCAGTAAGGAAAATGAAACAGTTTGTCTTCGGAAACTCCCAGCGATTTCAGATATCGTTTGCAACTTGGACCGTTGTACGTGAAATAGTCAACGCCGCGGCAGATCAGTTTTCTGGCGATGCGACGCAGGAATCCACGTTCTTTTTCGATATGGTCTGACATGTTGCCGACCATCACCAAGGGAACGTTGCGTTTAAACAGTCGGTAGAACGTCGACAGGATCGTTCGCGCACCCATCTCGTAGGAGAGCACGATGTCGGGCTTCAGTTTCCGCAATCTTATCGGAGTGTCGATCGGGAAGTGGATGAAGTTCTGTTCGGAGAAACCGGTCGAGTGTTTCCAGTTGGCGGTCCACATAAAGTTTTGCTGGACCTGAACATCAAGTCCGCCCCATTGAGCATCCCAGTCGCGATCGGGTTCCATCGGTACCGATAACAGCACCGTCAGCTTGCGAACTCGCTTGGAGAACTCCTGCAACGCCAACACGTGATGCGTTCTGAGGTAGTTTGTCAAAACGACCGCGTGCACATCAAGAACCTGCTTCGATCCGCCGTCCGAAATTGCTGTCGCGGAAGTAGAAGACCTGTCTTCAAAAGCCGATGTGCTCATCAGGACTCCAGTCGCAGAAAACGGGTGCGCGTGTCACCTGGCTGGCGGTCAGACCGGTCGAGCTCTCGAACGGCTGGGTCGTCAAGCAACAAAGGCCACGCCAATGCGAGCACCCATAGCATGGTCGGAAGTCCCGCCAGAATCGAGAATATCACGTTCTCAAAGAGTCCGTTGATGATGATGAACACGACGATCGCGTCCGCCAACGGATGTCGGTTGAAAAACAGCGAACGCAAGCGACCGAGGATCATCAGCACCGCGGCGATCCCGGCGAAAATCCCGGCGCTGAACGCGATGTTCAGAATCATGTTGTGAGTGTAGAGCGAGTGGTCCTCAAAATGGATCTTCTGCGTCGCGGCTCCATAGCCCGTCACTGGCTGATCCTGCAGCAGGTAAATCGCGTGAGCCCAAATCACAGATCGACCCGTTGCTGTCGTTAGCTCTTCCGCGTCGTCGGATTTCGAAAGCAGTTCCATCTTCGAAGCAATCTTTTCGCCAAGGTCAACCTGAGTGCTCATCACCAATACGCTCAGCAATAGCAACGCTGCGGCCAGCATGTACATTCCCAGGAACTCTTTGCGAAGATAGATGTGGCGATAGCCAACGATCAGCGCAAGTCCGCAAGCCATGATGGAAGTTCTGGACCATGAACCAAGCAGTGCACCGAAGGCGAGGACTCCAATCACGACGATCAACATTGATCGCTGTTTGTAGCTGAAGAACAGGATCACACAGAGCACTACAGTCAGTGCCGAGTACTGTCCCAGAGTATTCGCGTGGGCCAATCCACTCATGCGGTACACGAATTCGCCGCCAGGAATCGGCTCGGCGAGAACCCCGATCTCAGGGAATGCGAAGTAGAAAAACCAGGAGCCGACAATGAACAGTGCCATCCCGGCGAACATCGCTTTGACGGTTTTCATCACGCCAAGATGATCGAGGGCCGTCACGGTCAGCAAAATCACTGCGATGATCGAGCAGGTCGAAACGAGCGAGTTCCTCGGCGAAACGGAAAACGGAACGGCGAGAAAATAGAATCCGGCGATGATTAACAGCCACGCGACGGGGAATGAGAGCAGCAGGCTACGTGCCCGAGGACGCGTCAGAATTCCGTGCAGACCGTAGAGGCCGCCCATACCAATCAGGCCCAGTTTGGCCAGAACCTGAAAGTCCAGACCGACCTCGTCCTTGTCAACCAACACGTTGGCGAGGTTCAGAAACGAGCAGCCGCAAATCAGCAGCCAACCAATGATGTCCTGCAGCGGCATGTCCAGAATTGCTGGCGCGTTGCCAGACTTTTGGACTTTCAAATCAGGTTTTGTAGCCACGCTTACCATCTGGCGATACTGCTCTCTGGGAACACTTGTTTCAGGGCTCGCAAGCGAAGGGAACGCGTGCGAGATTCGAATTGACAAGAAGATCCGGGGAGCTGAACTTCTTTGATCCGGCCTAGACCGAACCCTTGTGCATAACCACGACCATGGCCGTTTCTCCGATCAATCGAAGATCGTTCCAAAAACCGCGCTGTTCGATGTAGTCGAGGTCCATTCTCATCCACTCAGCAAACTTGATGTCTCTTCCACCGCGAGCCTGCCATGTGCAAGTCAAACCAGGAAGGACCGTCAGACGTTGACGCTGCCATGGAAGACACTGCTGTGATTCGTTAACCGGCAATGGTCGCGGTCCAACCAACGACATTTCGCCAGTCAAAACGTTGAGCAATTGAGGTAGCTCGTCGACGCAGGATTTTCGTAAATACCTACCAACTCGCGTGATCCGCGGATCGTCTTTGAGCTTGAACGCAGGACCATCCTGTTCGCTGAGCACACGCAAGTCTTCTTTTTTAAGTTCAGCATCCTGGCACATCGTGCGGAACTTCAGAATCTTGAAGGTCTCCCCGTCCTTGCCTTCACGGTCCTGGCGAAAGAACACCGGGCCGTCCGAAGTTGCTTTGATGGCGACCGCGGCAGCGACCAGTACAGGTGAAAGCAACAACAATCCTGTTCCCGCACCCACGACATCGATAACGCGTTTCCAAGCCGGCGTCTTTTCGGATCGGCTGAAAGCAACTCGAGCACCAGTGCCTGCTGGAAGCAACGAGCGTTTCGCAAGCTTGCGTTTGACCGGTGGAGCCAACGTTGCGACGCCGCCCGATGACGAGTCGTTTGCAAATTGATAGGCGTCGCCAAACGGGTCGTCTTCCCGGTGGAACTCGGACCAGTTGGGGTCAGTTCCGTTGCTGCCTTTGCCGTTGCTACCTTTGTCAAACGAGCGATTGGATCCCTCGTAGGGACCGAGCAAACGATCGTCCCAGGGGTAGATCGAAATCGTTGCTTCCATTTCAACGTTGTGTGATTTGGCGATGTCCAGCAGGGACTCTGAAACAAGGACAGCTCCCTCGCGACCTGTCTCCGGGAGAAGAGCACCGAGTTTCAGCTGATGCCAGCCGAGCGAATCAGACACTCGCAGTCGTTGCGAGAATTCTTTGATCAGCGTTTCCAGTTTGCCGTCCGGAACATCGTGGTCACTAAAATCCAGCAAGACCATTGCAAACTCAGGGTCCGCAGTTCTTCGATTTGAGCGATGGATTTCCTTGTCGATTTCGAGCTGAAACTCTTCCGTCGACATAAGGTTGTTGTGTCCGGCTGGGGGCTTAACTCGGGAAAGCGAACGGGACAACCTGCTAAGCAGGTTTTCTCGCTTTCGACGATTTCGAACTATCATTTTCAATCCGTTATTGGTGAGGCGCAAGTCGTGTAGTCAAGGTGAGGGCAACAAGCAACTACTGCTTGTTAATGACCATTCCGACGATCGGCACGTTGAGTGCCTGCATCGAATTTCGGAAACGGGAAATGAGTTTGTGGTCGATTTGATTGGCTTCGACATTCAGGATGACTCCATCGAGTGCCGGAACCAGCGAGTGACAAGCGGTCAGATTGCTGGCCACTGGCAAATCGAAGATACAGTATTCGTAATCAATGAAGCTACGATTAATGACTGATGGTAATTCGTCGAAAGGTAACTCCAGAGCGATCTGTTCGTTGACTTGACCGCATCCGACTGCATCCAGGTTTCGGATCGGAGTCGTGGAAACGGCTTCGTCCATATCCGCCATCCCTGTCAGCAACTCGCTCAATCCCAATTTGCGGGCATTGCCCAGTCGTCGGGTAATAAAGTTTCTGCCGAAGTCACACTCGACCAGTAGCACTCTCGATCGCGCGACCGAAGTCATTGCTACGGCAAGGTTGTAAGCAACCGTACTGTTACCGGATCCGAGTGAAATCGAAGTCACGCCAATCGTGCAGGGACGGATGGCAGCACGATCGTTCTGATGTGCCCACTGGCGAGTTTGCCGAGCCAGCGACAGAAAGTGCCGACGTAGGCTGGAACTTGGTGCGACACCCATGCGTTTGGCACGTTGTCGGTCTATTTGGTCGTTGTTGATTGCGTTATCTGTCGACATTAGTTCACCATGTTTCTGCTGGAGTAGACTCGAGGGAGCGTGACGAGGACTGGCATCTCAAGGATCTGCTCAACCTCAACTTCATTCAGGGAGGGACTCAAGTGATTCCGTTCGCAGAACATCGCCGTCGCCAGGCCCGCGAGGGTTCCCAGAATCAGAGCGATCGGTAGAAACAACATGCCGCGAGGGCTGGCGTGTTTCAAAATAAAGGTCGGTTGTTGGGCAACCACCAATGTCGAAAGATTACTGTTATCAAGGCTCAAACTGGCGAGTGCCTCTCGACCCTTGGCAACATACATTTCGCGATCCTTGCGAGTGTCGTCAACGTCTCGTTGAAGCCGATCCGCCTGAATTTCAGCGCGATTCATCTCAACGGCATCCTTGCGAGCTTTCGCCAACTTCTTCTCAAGCGATTTGAGTCTGGCTTTTGCTCCAATGTTTTGTGTTTCCGCTCTCACGAGCTGCATTTTCACGTCGGAAAATACTGCGTTAATGGTGCTTTGACTCTGCGTTCGATCATCCTTCATCGTTCCCAAACGGGACTTCATCTGCTTCAGTCTCGCATCGATTTTGCGGACTTCCGGATGGGTCGCCCGATATTGCGAAAGCAAACGTTGCCGTTCGCTTTCCAGGCGGAAAACTTCAACAGTCGCGTCGTCGCCAGATTTTCGTTCGACGCCTTTGGTTTCAAGAACAATCTTCTCAGGAGTCTTGCCGATTTCTTTCATCAACGTATCGATCTGTCGCTGGGACTGTTCGACTTCGACGCCAGATTCCATGATTCCTTTTTCGAGCGTTCCAATGATTTCCTGCAGAGTGAAACGGGCAGAGCCAACTGAAAGCACCTGTTGCTTTTCACGGAACTCTTCCAGTTTCGCCAACGCCTCTTCGAGCTCTGCGTCCGCTTCCTTGACCTTTTCGGCGAAGAACGCAGAAGAGCCCGTAACGCCGTGCATCTTCTGGTGAACTTTTCGAGTTTCGCTGATGATCTCGTTGACAATTTCCTGAGCCAGTCGCGGCGAGTTCGCCTTCATGTAAACAGAAATGACAGAAGTCTTTTTTGTGTTGTGAACTGAAAGCGATTCATCAAGCAGGTTCGTTGCCAGTTCAATGTTCTTGAGTTCCTTGTACTCTTCAGGACTCATGTCGCCAGCAGCACTGCCGCCGCCTTTGAGAATCGACGGAACCGAAAGGCTTGGTAGCAATCCCGAAAAGGAGTTCTCAAGAATCTTCTTGGCACCAATCTTTTTGACGACGGCTTCCAGCACAGCGCGGCTCTTCAGAACCTCTTCAACCGATTTGATTTCAGTCTCGCGAGTGTCCTGGATTGAGATACCCATGCCTTGCCCGTTCGAGCTAACGACGGGAGACAGGTTCGTTTCTGTGCGAGTCATCTGCACATGAAGTTTGCCCTCGGAACCGTAGCTCTTGGGCCAAACCAGAAACAGTGCCATCACCAAGCCGAAGACGATTAGAAAGGCGAGTAGCCCTTTCGCCTTCTGACGCATTAAAGCGCCGAAAATTTGAGTCAGAGTTAACTGAGTGTTGTTCATGTTTTTTTCCAGATGCACGACGGATCGAAATCTCTTGTCGATTAGCGCGACTTCGACCATGCATCCATGAAAATTAGAGAGTGGCTGCAGTCAAATTTCGAATGCCAGTCTATCGAGGAAAAAAACGACTTCAAGAGAAAAATGATGGATGTAACGACTTTAACGCTTAACTTCGCGGGGTTTATGGAGGCGAATCCGCCAAAGGCTTTTTTCGGTCACGCAGCCAATTTACACCGAGACATCGATTCGGAATGCGCACCGTTGATGGGATTTCCGGGCGTCGAAGTCGCCCAAAGAAACTCAGGAATCTAACGTCTTCAACCAGGCGGACACGTTAGAAAGGTCACTTAGTTGAAGATCAGGTTCCTTGGCCGCGAGTGTGTCCTTGCAGTCGCCGCCGGTTTCAACGGCAAGTACTTTGGCGCCGATCGATCGCCCGCAACGAATATCATTCGACGTGTCTCCAATGACCCAGACTTTGGCGTCGTCAAATCGATCGCCCAGAAACGTGGCTGCAGCGTTCGATGCCTCTTCCGCCACGTCGTTGCGGTCGCTGTGATCGTCGCCGTAACCGCCGAAGAGGAAGTATTCACGCAAGCCAAAATGGTCCAGCTTGATCTCGGCAGCACGTTGAGCATTTCCGGTCAACAGTCCGAGCGCGACATTCGGATGGGCATTAAGGTGCTCCAGCAGATCGACGACTCCCGGGAGCAGATCGCCGCCATGGACTTTCAATTTTCCGTGTAGCAATTCGCAGTAGGTTTGCAGGAAACCGGAATGATCTGCGTCGAGGTCAATCTCCAACTGCCGAAAAAGCTCCGAGATGATGCCTCGATCGGTACAGCCATGCACCCGGACGTCCGGAATGTCGGTATGGCCGTAGTGTTCAACGATTGCCTGTCCCATCGCCCCCATGCCAACGCCACGGGTCCGAATCAAGGTTCCATCGATATCAAAAAGTAGTGTCCACATTTGGCGATTTCCAGATTGAGGCCAGTCTTTGTGTCAGAAGCGGCGTTTTGGTGCTTTGGATCGTAAGTCGCACTCTGGCAACCGGCACTGCTGCAGCTATTCGATTATGGTGGCGTAACGCGTCCATCTGGTAAACTGGTCGGATGCATAGAAACTTCACGATCCAAATCCGTTTTGCTTTTGCGATCTTGTTCGCACAGTCGTTGTCACCATTCGGCGCATCGCAATTGACGGCCCAGACCGACGACGATGTTTCCGTTAGTCAGTACATCGAAAGGCTGGCTGATCCTGACCCGGAAGTCCGCGATCGAGCTGAGACCAAAATTTTGGCGCTCGGCGACGCGGCTCTGCCGTTGGTCAAAGCTGCACTTGAAAGTAGCAACCTCGAGATTCACAGTCGGTGCCGGAACCTGCTCGAACGCATGGAGATCGATCGCCGCAAACGGCTTGCGAAATCGTTCCTTCAGGCGGATGCCGGAAAGGAGTCTTTCGCGCATTTCAGGGCTTGGCCGAAGTTCAACAAGTTCGTCAACGGCTCGGACAGTGATGGCTCGAACATTCTCAGCCGCAAGTTGTTTCTGAAGATGTGCCTGGAACTGCCGCTGGCCTTCGAAGACTATGATTTCAAATCCGAACAATCCGGCACGGCGCTCAAGCAGGCTGCCCGACTTACGCTCATTCCGGACAGACATCCTGGAGTTGCGTCAGAGGTTTTGTTGATCGGATATTTGTTTCTCGCCGACCATGCGAATCGAATCCACGCAGAGGAGTTGAGACCGAACGGCGAGCGCTCTTTGTTTAGCGACGTTGAAGTTCTGGAAGCCGTTAATTTCATTTCCAGTTCGGAGCACGCACAAGCGATACGACGAAGCGAGTTTCGTGAAGTGCTTGATCGAGCCATTGCCGATTGGATACGGTCCGAAGAAACAAATGAAAGAATCTCGGGACGCTCTCGGGTCAAATTGATCTTCGTGACCTGCAACCCCTATCTGATCGACGACGAAGTAAACCGTTATGACGCGCTTAAAGCATCGGAAAAGCTTGGCTTGATCGATATCGTCGCCAAGTCTTCGAAAGGCAAAACCGGCGTCGAGTTTGCTCGCTGTGCCCATTGGTTGAAACTGCCGCTTGATGACGAGAGCGTCGCGATTTCGTCTCGATTGCGCCGGCGACCGGCAGAGAAAGTTGAGATCAGCGTGCAGATGCTTGCTCAGGCCGTTCTGGCAGGCTTGCTCAACGAAGACTTGCCAGTTGAAGAACAGATCCAGGTTGAAAATGTCTTTGGAATCTATCCGCTCTCTGGAGCCGGGTTTTCGATCATCAAGAGCGAAACGGAAACCGAGAGGTTTTTACAGCTAGTTCGTGTTCGCTTGCGGCAATCCAAGGCTGTAGAATAAAGAAGTCAATCTTTCCGAACAGATCTTCTCAGGATTGACTGGAACAGGCGCAACAGGACCGAGGTATGAACGTTAAGGAAATGAGTATGTAGCTTCCTATCCACTTGAAGGGATGAGTGATGCAGTCCACCAACCACGGGCAGACCGACGCGGTCAATTCCGCTTCCGCGTCGCGACTGTCGAGACGCTCCCATCGTGTTGATTCAGATTCAACGATCGCGGTTCCACCAAATTCCGCACGGGCCAATTTTACGGCTCGATTTTCTGAGATGGTGCTTATCAATTTCGAAGCCGACAAACGGCTGTTGAAGAAGATTGTTCCCAAAGGTCTTGAGCCTGATCTATACCAGGGCTCTGCCCACATCAGTCTGGTTGCGAAAAGGATTCGTAACCTGAAGTGCTGCGGGTTTCCCATCAGCCGAGACTTTGCGTCTGTCGGGCTGCAGCTGTATGTTCGCGAACCGCATCTGGGCAGTTATCGCTACGGGACTTTTTTCCTGAAGCATTATGTCCAGCGGTCGATTGCGGCGTGGATTATGAGTCGCCTGACGCAGAGCGAAGTTTTGCAGATGCCGATGAAACTGCAGACCAGCAAGCTTCCCGTCAACCGTCCGCCGGACATTGAGTACCAATGGAAAGTACGAGACCGCTGGAACGATATTCGTATCCGGGGCCGCAGTCGAGTCAAAGACATCCGTCCCGGCAGCAAGATCGAGTTTATCCTGCGGCATGCGGACCGCTACGTTGTCAATGAAAAAGGAGTCTGGCGATCCGAGCTGACAACGCCCGAATGGGTGATCTGGGACGTGGCTCAGGCAAAATTTGATTGCGACGTCGAGCGGCTTTTTGGATCCCAGTTTGTAAAAGCGATGTCACATCGTCCGGCTTCGGTGTTCCTGTCCCGCGGGAACGAAGTCTCGCTTTCCAGGCCCGAGTTGGTTGAACCTGTCTGAACTTGAAACAAATGGTATAGTTTTGGGTACGCAATAATGTTGCTGATTCCAATCCCTTCAAACCATGGTTTCATTCATGTTCAAGAACTCTTTTTCTTACATCGGCTTTATGGCTTCGCTGATGGCAGCTTTTTTCGTTAGCGGTCTGATTGCCAACGGCCAACAAGAGACGACAAAGCAGAAGAAAGAGACCTCGAAGAAAACAGTCCAGGAAGAGAATTCGCCAAACGCGAGGTTCCTGCGAATCCGACGTGACCACAAAGGCCGTCCGGTTGCCATGGAGACCAGCGTCGTTCGCTATCAGACGAAAAACGAGGACGGCGAAACGGTAATCGTTGACTTGATCGGCGCCGTTCATGTCGGCGAAAAGTCTTACTACGAAACGCTAAACAATCAGTTCGAGCAATACGAATCATTGCTGTATGAGTTGGTGGCGCCCGAAGGAACTGTGATCCCCAAGGGAGGGCGTGTCGACGATGAGAGCATTTCTCTCAATCCGGTCGGCGGAATCCAGAAAGGTTTGAAGAATCTGTTGGATCTTGAGTTCCAGCTTGAGAAAATTGACTACACCAAGGGCAACTTCGTGCACGCGGATATGACGCCGACCGAGTTTGGCGAGAGCATGAAAAGCAATGAGGAGAGCATCGGCGGCTACGCTCTCAAGGCGATGGGACAGAGCATGGCGATGCAGGCATCTGGCAAAGACACCGGAACGGCTGGAATGATCATGGCTCTTTTTTCAAGTGATAAATCGCTTCGCATGCGTCGCGTGATGGCTCAGCAAATGATCGACATGGAAGCTGGCTTGGCGATGTTTGAAGGAAAAGACGGTTCGACGATCATCAACCACCGCAACGCGAAATGCATGGAAGTCCTTAAGGAGGAGCTTGCCAGCGGTAAAAAGAAGATCGCGATCTTCTACGGCGCCGGGCATCTGGCTGACATGGAGAAACGTTTGATCAGCGATTTTCAAATGAATGTCGGCGGGCAAAAGTGGATTCCCGCTTGGACGCTTACCAAACGCAAGTACGAACGATAAACCGTGAACGGTGTTTGGGCAGTCAAGCAAGCCTGCAAATACTGGTTCGCTTGGCATTGTCTCCTTTTTCTTCACGCGTCACGAAAACTTCGGCGAATGCTCTCAACTCCTTGCGCGGATTTCGAACATGGAATGCTGCCGAGCGAATGAAAATGGATGGAGAAGTGGTTGAGCGAGCCTGGCCTGCAATCGAAACGCGAAAGAGTTCCCGCGTTGCGAGTGACTTGAGGTTAGCCGTTGCAAAGTTCCACGGTTAGATCACCGAACTCAGCCTTCGCACGACAAGGATTCCAGCCGTGAATCGAATTATCTTTATCGCTGGGGCGTTGCAACTGGTTTTGGTGATTGGCAGTCTCGCGATTCCTCGCGTCCTCAATTGGTCTGACGACACCGCGAAGTTGCGGCCTCTGACTCGTCAAGTGTTCTGGACTTACGCCGGATACATTTGGGCGACCAATCTCTCCTTTGCATTGATCTCAATGCTTTCGCCAGCGAGCCTGATGGACGGATCGTTTTTGGCTTCGGCCGTCACGATCTACATTACTCTCTATTGGGCTGCACGCGTTGCGATTCAGTTTTTCTACTTTGATCGCAGTGACGCACCAAAAGGCATTCAGTACGATGTGGCTGAGTGGGCGTTGGTGGCTTTGTTCGTTGCCCTGACAGCAATCTATGGTTGGGCATTTTTGCTGAATCAAGCGGGGGCGTGAACTTGTGCGCTTTACTGCTGAGCCACGCATCTGGCTATCACTTTCATAATCCTGGCTTGATTGTTGGCGTCATGTTGTTGATCGGCGTGATCCCATTTGTGGGTTACGCGATTGTTGGGATCAGAAGTTTGCGAATGGCTCGAATGTTGGCCTGGCTGCTGACGATCGCTTCGGTCGCAAGCGTCGAAAGACTTCTCATCGACGAGCCAGCTGGACTGCGGATGGTGCTAATCATCGTGGCGCTGCTGTGGGCGATGAAGGCAGTTGTCGGAGTTGAAAGCCTGAATAGAAAACCTTCGCTGCCGTTGGGAAACTGGCTGGCCTTTGTTTTACTTTGGTTCGGCATGCGGCCCAAGCTGTTTATGAAGTTTTCAAACCAGCCGCGAACCGATTGGGGAACTTACGTTCTTCGGGGGGTGAATCGAATTGGCTTAGGCGTGGCCTTAATCGCAATAGCGATCTTTCTGGTCTTTGAATGGATCGGAAAGGATTCCTCTGTGGTGCCGTTTTGGAGGCTTTGGGTCGCCACGGCCTTCCTGATGCCCGGGCTCAGCCTGCTGATGCACTTTGGATTGTTCAATCTGTTGGTTGGTTTTTGGCGCAGGTTTTCAATTAACTGCACGCCTCTTTTTCGCGCACCGTTGCTGTCGACAAGTCTGACAGAATTTTGGGGGAAGCGTTGGAACCTGGCATTTTCAGAGATGACGGCTGTTTCGGTGTTTCGGCCGATCAAAGCGCGGCTGCGCAATTCAGAAATTGGGGTCCACGTCGCCACAGCGTCAGCGTTCCTGTTTTCTGGGCTGTTGCACGAACTGGCAATCAGCGTCCCTGTTCAGGCTGGTTTCGGATTGCCGCTGTTGTACTTCCTGTTGCACGGTATCGGCATGGTTGCCGAAAACATGTTCGACCGGTTTGGTATCGAAATTCTAAACCGACCGTGGATCGGAAGTCTGTGGACGTGGGCATGGGTAATGATCCCAATTCCAATTCTATTCCACCGTCCGTTCCTGGAAGGCTGCGTATGGCCGTTAATTGGGATCGGCGTCCGGTAGTGCAGAATCGGACCAGACCAATCAAGCCAAAGTTTACTTTGCTTCACCGATGCCGTTCATATTGTCATCGGCCCTGAGGCTCAATGCACAGGCGACTTGTTTTAGCTTCGGGCCGCGGCGTCGGGTGCCGTTTCCACAGGCGGCTTCAGTTTTGCGTTGACCAGAATCAGCCCGACAATTGAAGCTGCCGCAATCAGTTGAATGGCCAGTTGGATTCCCTCGCAGCGAGTAAAGAAGACTGCCAGGCTCAGCACCAGCAGCACAACTCGAAAGCTCCATCCGATCCGCTTCATCGCAAATCCTGCGATCGACGCGGCCAGGCCAACAATTCCGACCAAAGTAACTGCCACAGTCGCGGCGACCATCAACGGGCTCGCTGCCGTGTTTTCCACCGTCAGCATTAGCAGTTCTGGCTTGAGCACGAAAGCGAACGGCAGAGCGAATCCGACCAAAGCGAATCGAAACGCGGCGAACGCTGTCCCCATCACGTCGCCTTTGGATATCGCCGCGGCGGCATAGGCGGCAAGCGCAACCGGGGGCGTGACCATCGACATCATGCCAAAGTAGAAAATGAAAAGGTGAGCCGCCAATGGAGGCGTGTTGAGCGTCGTCAGAACTTCTCCCACCAGCAACGCCATCAGCAAATAGCAAACCGCTGACGGTAGACCCATGCCCAGAATGATTGTGGAAACCATCAGCAACAGTAACGCCAGAATTTCGCTGTCATTGGCCAGACCCTGAATCGTTGCCGGCAGCCTCGCCCCAAGCCCCGTCAATTCAACGACGCCCAGAATGATCCCGACGCAAGACGCCGCAACGATCAGCGTCATACCGCCCTTGCCCGCATCGATCAGGGCGCGGCCGAGCTTTCCAAAATCCAGGCGGGTCGACTTGTGTGGCAAACTCAAAAAGATTATCGAAACCAGGCTGACGCTCACGGCTTTAAAGACTGTCGTTTTGCCCCACAGCAACATCACGATCAGGATGATGAACGCGCCGAAGAACACGAAGCCCTGATAATTCGAATAGGTCTCTGAGGATTTGCCTTCCTTGGCGTCCGACAGCTCCGGATCCGCCGTCGCGTTGATTCGCTTGGCGTGAAAATGAACCGTCAACAGCAACGCCGTGTAATACAGAATCGCCGGGATCAGAGCCGCTTTCAGAATGTCGAACAACTGGACCGCCGGCGTCACCGTTTCCAACATCATGTAAGCTCCCGCACCCATGATCGGCGGCATCAGAGCACCACCGGAACTGGCCGCGGCTTCGATTCCACCTGCCGTATTGGAATCGAATCCGGAACTCTTCATCAAAGGAATTGTGAACGTCCCCGTCGTCGCCGTGTTGGCTACCGCGCTGCCAGAAAGCGAACCCATCAATCCGCTGCTCACAACGGCAACCTTGGCGGGACTGCCGGAGCTGTTCTTAAACAGCCGGCGCGCGAATCGAATGACATAGCCCGTCGCACCGGTTTGCTCCAGCAACGTGCCAAACAGTACGAACAGAAACACGTACAAAAACATGACCCTCAGAGCAATTCCAAACACTCCGCCGGACTGCAGGAACGAAGCCTGTGAAATTTCAGCCCACGAGGATCCGACATGGGGAAACAACCAGTCCGGCATGCTTTGGCCGTAAATCGCGTACGTGATAAAGACACCGCACAGGATTGGCAACGTCCAGCCGATGATGCGCCGAGTGGCCTCGAGGACCAACAGCATCCCAATGCCGGCAAACACAAAGTCAATCGATTTCTCGTTGCCCGCGCGGTCACCCAGTTGAACGCCGTCGATCCAGAACGGCTCGCACCATTTGCTGGTTTGCGAAAATACATAGCCAAACACAACGATCGTCGCCACGATCAGCAACCCGTCCACGATCTTCAATGGCAAAGTGCCGTCGAAACGTTTGATGGCGGGACGGGACAGAAAAACCAGCACCAGGCCCAGCATTCCGAACACTGCAAGGCTGGCGTGTTGCTCAAATAGCGTCGTGTTGACGCCAACCAGAACGAAAATGCACAGAGCGATTGCACAGGCGCCGAACAGGACCCGTCCGGGCTGTTTCAATAAGTCATTCATCCAGGGTCAGGCTTTCAGGTTTCGGTCGGTTCGTTTGCGGGCGCCCTAGTCGAAGTCGATGTTCAACGTTGAGCTCAACTGAGTCTGAACCCGCACCGGATACAAGGGTTTCGCAGGAATGCTTGACCATCGCCAACCGGGTGCAGGTTCAAAACGCTCCGTGACTACTCTGCAGGCCAAATGCCGATCTCTTTGTAAAACTTGATGGCACCAGGATGGAATGGAGTTCCCGTATTTCGTGCCGCGTTCTTTTCGTTGATCGCTTTGGCAGCAGGATGCTTCTCCGCGACCTTGGCACGGTTTTCGTACATCAGTTTCGTAAAGTCATACACGAGATCTTCGTCAACGTTTGCGTGTGTGACCAACTGCATGTTGCCAACATTGAGTCCGATAAAGTCTTCGTTCAGGTCGGAATAGGCATCGGCTTTGACCGGAACCGCCGCGTAGAAGGGGTAAGCCTTCAGTTTTTCCGGTGCGTCGTCATCGAGTTTCACAAACACGATGTCCTGAGTCGAGCAAAGCTGCGTCACTGCGGGAATTGGAATGGCTCCACCCATAAACGCAGCATCCGCTTTCTTGTCAGCGATCATGTCGCCCGCTTCCAGGTAGTTGCCTGGGAGCACGGTCATGTCTTCGTAGGTCAAACCGTGGGCTTCGAAAAGCGGTTTGAGGAAATAGTCAAATCCGGCTCCAGCAGGACCAAGCACAACGCGTTTCCCTTTCAGGTCGGCGATCGTCTTGATTCCGGTGGCTTCAGTAGTCACAAACACACCCACATTCGGAGCGATCGTTGCGACGGTTCGGATTTCGTGTGGCGTCTCCCAGGCTCCTTCGCCCTTGACGGCGAAATAGGAGATCGCTGCGTTGGCCATGCCAAACTGGATGTCGCCGTCCTGAAGTTTGCGGATGTTTTCCTGAGTGCCCTTCGTTTTCTTCGGCGTGACCACCCAGTCGCGGTCTCCCTTGTTCGCATCGACAACTCCGGCGATGGCATTGCCGACCGGAGCAAAGGCGCCTCCCGATGGAGCGGTGCCAAGCGTAATGAATTGCCGACCGCCGGTGCTGTTTTCGTCACCATCGCCAGCGGCTTTGGGGTTGCTGTCGCATCCGGAAAAAGAAACGGCAACCAATGCCGCAACTGTGAGCCCTTTTACAAAATTCCAGGGAGTGTTTTTTCCTTGCATCAGGAGGTCCTTCGTTAATCGATATGCAAATGATCCGCGGCCGTAAAAGCCTTCGGTGAAGCCGTTTTTTTCAAGTCCGACATCATACCACGAAAATGCGTGCTTTTTCTCGCCTGGCGATTTTTGCCAATAAGCAACAGCCCCTGCCGAATACCTGGTAAATAACACATTGGAAGGAAGGAAAGATGAATAAAAAAGCTCAAGGTAACCCGGTTTCGGCTCGCAAGCCGATCGTGCTTTACGATCACTTGCCGGGCATTCTCGCAGGCTATCCTGCGGTCCTGTTTTCGGTGCTTGGGGTTGTTTCATTCTGGTCAGGAGTGGATCCACACATGATGTTCTGGATCGGACTCAGCATCATGCTGGTCTGGTACGTGGCGTTCAGGTTCAATATGCCCAAGAGCAAGTTCTGGATGTTGTTCGGTTTACTGGGAACGTTTATCGGAATCCCGGTGGTGCTGGAGATGACCGGAATTATCCGGCCGTTCTACTGGCTGGGAATGTTGCTGGGTAGCATGACGCCAGCGGTCAATACGGGAGCCTGGTTTGTGATGGCGATGGTTTTCGCCGTCATCTGGATCGGCAATTTCGTGTGGAGCCGTACGCACCTCAAGGTGACGATCGACGAGTCCGGACTGACGCTGAACCGGCTTGGCGGAAAAGGCGAACGTTTCGAACTGATCGGACTGAAAACCGAGAACGAACCGCTCGACTATCTGGAACTGTTTCTCTGCGGCGTCGGCTCTCTGTCGCTTAAGACGCGGATGAACAAGCCAATCTTCAAGATGCACCGTGTCGTCGGATTGTACCGCACGCCATGGTTCCCGTTCTTCAAGAGCAAGCTTTCCCGGATCGAAGAGATGCTTAGCTATCAGGGTAAGGTCTACGCGGTTGATTCAGACCGACTCGATGCGGCCGAGCAAGCCGATTCCGGTGATGCGGACTTCGACGACGAACTTTTCGACGAATCGGTCAGCGACTTTCAGGACTTTGATGCTCCAGAAGCCGCGACTCGATAGACTGCAGAACGCACCAGCAATTTAGCCCGGCGATTGATCTCGCTCGGGCTTTTTTTAATTCGTTCAGTTTCAGCGACGCCTACACCCAGGACAGTGACTCGCCGTAGTTCTGTCGGAACTTGAGCAAGTCGAAGATGTTGACCGTTCCGTCGCCGTTGCTGTCGAATCGCTCATCGAATCCAAGGCTGCCATCTGAAAGTTGATACGTTTGACGGAAGCCAAGTAGATCAAATACGTTGACGTTGCGGTTGCCATCGGCATCGCCGTAAAAGCGATAAAAGTTGTCGGATTCCTGGTCGCCAAACGTGTAGTCGCTGCCCGGCACGGAGCCCCCGAGCAACGAACCGTTGACCGTCAGTTCGTAGTTTCCGTCAACAAGCGATCCGCCAGTTTCGACCAGGGCACCGGAAAATGTTACCGTGACGTTGGAAACGCCAGAGGAGTTGTCGATCGTCCAGTCCAGGTCCACCGTCTGAAGAGTATCGCGATGCGTTAGCGTCAGCGCGTCTGTCTGCAGGTCGACCACGCCGTCGAAGCTCAGCGTCAACTGATCGATGACCGAGCGGCTGTCGGTTCCGTCTCCGATGACCAGGTCCGTGACCGAGATTTGCTTTGCGACGTCGACGGACAGAAGGTACTCGCCTTCGCTGCTGTTGGCGAAGACATGGATCAGGAATGTTCCAGAAATCTCAGCCGTATGTTCAAGTTGATCCGAGACGGTTGTGATCGAGGTGCCGTTAGGATCGATCAGCTCGACTCGCAATTGGCTCGATGCCTGATCGAGTCCATTGTCAAACAGGTACGGACCGGCTCCGGGCAAGTAAGCGTCGATCGAGAGAATCTCTCCGGCCAACAGGTCAACGGAATAGTAATCGGTATCCGGCGCCGCGGTGGAAAATGTCAGGTTGTCGAGAGGCGTGATATCTCCTCCGACTCCCGCAGCAACGACGTAGGCGATCTCGGAAGTCCCTCTTGAGATCGTAAGCGTTTCAAAATCTCCCGACGCGACCGCACCGCTAACGACTTCTTCCAGAAGATTGCCAGACGAATCAAATGCTCTCAGGAATGCGATGTCTGAAGCATCGTCCGATCCAACATCGATCGAAACTGTCGATTGCAAGTAGTTGAAATCAGCTCGAAGCTCGTCGTCGAACTCGCGGAATCCGTTGGCTCCTGTTTCGGAAGCTCCAAACACCCTCTGCCCCGTTGGAGCCGAGAATGCGGTCGCTGACGGTGAATAGATTCCTCCGCCGGTGACCGGATTCGACAAGGTTACGCCGGCGAAGAAGTTGTCAATCTGCTCACCGATAGTGGCCGAATCCGGATCTGCGGCTAGAGACGTGATGTCGGAAACAAATCCAAGAACGCTGTTGTGATTGTCGACCGAGATTGGATTTCCGACGTCGTTTGGCTCAACGTCCAAGGCAGTGCCTCGCGTGACCAGCAAGTTGTAATTGATGCCGGACGAACCATCGACTCGGACGTAAAACGTGCCGCCGGTCCCATCAGAAAAGTCTGAAATGACGCTGCGGAAGTTGTTCGAGGTGACTCCTGACTGCAGTAATTCTCCAGCCGCATTATAAAGGCCAACCGAAACGTCTCCGATTCCAAGCACCGGGTTCGCCGTGATGTTCGCGACCTCGTTTGCTTCCAATTCAAATTTGAACCAGTCCTCCGAAGAGCCTTCTGGCCGGATCGTAATTGAGTCGTAGGCTCGACCGTCGGAAGGGTTGGACCAGTTGTCATACTGTTGGAACTTGATCTTGAAATCATTCCCCAATGCAATGCCCGCATCGGCGGCCAGCGTCTGCAAATCGAACGAAACAGCCGTGTATTGACCGTCGTTTGCATTGTCGGTGTTGGTCAGGATCGTGTGCCAGTTGACACCATCGGCGCTGATCGCAACTCCATCGCCATCGGAGCTGCCAGAGAACTGATCTGGCAAGGCGTCCGTTTCGTCCGACCACTCAGCGTGAGCGAATGTGAGGACGGAATTGACTGCCGGATCCAGGTCGACCGTCAGAACGGCTTCATTGAGGTTGTAAAGATCGTTCGCGTCAACATCCATCAACAGCGTGAACTCGCCATCGGCCGCATCAACAGAATTCACCACCTGGACTCGTCCCAAACCAGACGTCGAATTCGTAGCCCAGTTGGAACCCAGCGAACCCGATTCGAATCCATCGGCAAACACCGGAGTTTGCCCTTCCAGAACCGCCGACACCGCCAGGCGGTCGACCGATGATTCGGGTCCGAAGGCAACGTCGTTCGAATCCAAAGATTCGGCTGATGCAAGCGTGTTGTTGCTGACGCCGGTATGCGATTCGGTTTCAACTCCGGAGTTCAGAATTGCCGTAGCATCAAAGTCACCAGCACCATTGGCGATAATCGTCACCTGCCAGGTTCCCGCCGAATCGACGATTACGTTTTGCAACAGTGCTGAAGTGCCCGAGTCCGTGCCGACGAGGCTGCCCGAAGGGTCGCGAAGCTCAACGGTTGGAGTCAGTCCACTGGTGCCCAACACCTGGACTGAAATTTTCTGGTCGGCATCGAGATCAACATCAATCGTGGTAAACTCCCCGTCACTGAGCGATCCAGAGAGCGAGCCCTGGTAGATTCCGGAACCAAGTGATTTGGCTGATGCGAAGCTGAACTGCGGCGGCGCGGGAGCGTAAACTCCAACAGCATCCCACGCATCGGCGGTCGCGACGTACTGCGTCGAGCCGAAGCCAAACAGATCGGCCGCGGCCTGCAGGGCTCCTTCACGAGCTTCGGCATAAGTCGAATTCTGATTCAGATAGACCGAGAGATTTCGATAGGCGATCTCGCCAGCTTCTTCAATTCCGATTCCCGTGACGTCGTAAGCGTCTCCGTTGTCATTGGTACCGTTTTCACCCACGGTCAAAATGTAGAACCACTTGTTCTGAACGCCCGAGTTGATGTGAACACCACCGTTGTCCCCGGTTCCCGTGTACCAGGAATTTCCGAGATACGTATCCGGATCACCGTACTGGTTGGGGTTGGCCATGTTTCTCAACGCGCCGCTGCCGCCAATGCCAATGTCGTCGCCCATCAACCAGTCGTTACTGCCGAGCGCAAAGTTTTCAATCGCTTCGCCGAAGATGTCCGAAAACGATTCGTTCAGTGCACCGGATTCGTTCTGGTAGATCAGCCCCGCAGAGTTGCCGGTTACGCCGTGAGCGACTTCATGTCCGACGATGTCCAGTGACACCAGCGGCCCATAATTTACTCCATCGCCGTCCCCATAGGTCATCCGTGATCCGTCCCAGAAAGCATTGACATAGTCCGTGCTGTAACTGACATACGATCGCAGTGTCGCACCGTTTCCGTCGTAGGAGTCACGGCCGTGTTCATCCTGAAAATATTGCAGCGTTTTCTCGGCGCCAAAATGCGCTTGAACTCCAGTGCGAACATCGGTGGACGTAAAACTGGTGGTCGAGCTGTTGATGTCCGAAGCGGCGGTGTAGCTCGTCCCGTTGTTCAGGTCGTAAGTTTCGACTCCGTTTGTTTCCTGACGCAGTCGATATTCGGTTCCCGATTCTTCAGCGAGGAAGTCCACCGTGCCGTCGTAGAGACTCGTTCCGTCGGCCGCGACATCAGCGTGATGGATCTGGTTGTGTGTTTCCAGAATCTCACCCGAACCGGCATCGACGAAAATGTGCTGCCGTGACAAAGGAGCCGTCGCATAGACGTCGAACATCCACGTCAGCTCAAGATTTCCGTCAGCGGTTGGCAAATAGATCAGCTCGCCTTCAGGAGGTTGGTCCGAATAGATCTCATGGTCGTGAGCACTGTGGAACGCATGAACGCTTTCCCGACTGGCAACGCAGGCGTCGCAATTGCATTCACCGTCGCCGTCGCAGGACTGTTCGCTGGAATCTGTCTCGTGTTGAAGAGACTCCCACATGTAGATGTCCGCGTCGACGAAATCCAGAGCCGCCGAAAGCGCCTTGCCTTCTCCCAGCGAATTGGTGTCATCAACTTGGTCGAAATCCAGAAACGCGCCGCTGACGCTGACCACGGTTTTATCTTTGATGTGAACCGTATAAGTCGCACCTTCGATTGGAACGCCGTCGCGATACTGTTGGTGTTTCAGATGCGCAAATCCAAGCTGGTCACGATTCAAACTGGTTCGAAGAAAATAGTCTTCCTGTTGCACGTCGACCACATTTCGCAGCACGTCGAAGCGTTCTTGCATCGGAACGGGATCAGCCAGCGTGCGAATCATTCCGGTGTCGTCTGAAAATTGAAACTCGCTTGCGATCAGGTCTGCGGCGAGCAGCTTGCGAGGTTCGAGTGCTTCGTAGCTGAAGCTGAAAGAAGTGCGATTTTTCCGTACCGAGTCCGACTGCCGACGATTCGTCATTCCATATCCTTATCAGGTTGGGGAGGTAGTAAACGGCATCCTTTTCGGATGCATTTCGGTGGGAGACACCGGCCTAAAGGTCCGACGTCGCGGCTTCATCATACAAAGGATTCCCCTGGAGTTCGAGCAGAGGTTGGGCGTGACTTCGAATTTGAAGCGGTTTTACAAGGCTTCAACTGGTTGACGAATCGCGGTCTTTGCAAAACCAGCCAAATCAAGGGAGTTTCGTTGGCCTCGAGCGCGAGACGCTGCGAATGCTATTTTGTTTGAAGATAAACCAGGCCCACAGTTGCCCCGCTTTTTTATTAAGCATGAACGGCAGGTGATCGATCGGGGGCGGCTCGCACCAGTCGATAGCCAAGCATCCGGACAAGTATCATCACAACGATAGAGACGAACGTTTGAACCACATTGGCGAGCACCAACAAACTGTAGTCGCCACCACCGCCGAACGAACTCATTGAGATCTGTGCAAAAGTTACCAACGCGCACATTCCCACAGACGCGATAAACCAAATCGCTGCCCAACGGTTTGTGAACGCTCCCCACACGACCGGCAATGCGATCAGGGAATTGCCGATCGTCAGATGAGCCGCAAGTTCGAGCTCCATGTTGCCAACGCCCGCTCCGCCTCCCGTAGACAGGTCGATGCGACTGACAAACAACTTGATCAGTGCAATTGAAATGGCAACGATGGTTGTCCAAACAAGAAGCTGTCGCGTTCCAAATTGAAGTTCACTTCGATTGTTGTTTGAAGCCTGCTGATTCCGAGTCGCAACTCGCCATCCAAAAAAACGGGCTGACCAAAGCGGGATTTGGATCAGAACCCACTGGATCAACATGGGAACGGCAATGGCGATCCCGGTGCCATGCCCTCCGCCGTCTCTCCACGCGACACGGTAGAAACAGCCGACGAGCAAGGTGGTTGCCGCGGCTCCCGAACAAAATCGGAACCAAAACGAAGAGCGCCCCATGACCACCCAAACTGCGGACAACAGAAGTTGTGCTGCGATCAGGCCAATGATGCATCCGGCCGCTTCCTCGTCGATTTTGACGCCGAGCGCGGTAACGATACAAACGAGGAGAGTTACCAAGAACTGTCCGGTCAGGATGATTCTCGCTGCTCTCACCATGTCGAATCCTTTGCTGCAACTACGATCTGCGATCTGTTGTCCCGGGTCGCAGGATTTTCACTTTCTCAACTTGCATGTGATCAACAAGGCTTTCACCCGATAGCAACGGAACTCCTGAAAATGGTACCGCAAACGCCAGGCACTGTTTGACAAATTGATTTTCATGTCGTCAACGCGGTCAATCATGAGCGGTGAGGCTCTAGCCGCCGGTAAAAAGCGCAACGGACCGGCGGCTAGCGCCCTGCCGCTCACTTTTGCCAAACAGTGCCTGGCCGGTTTTGAAACTGCCGGTTGACAATCGATTAATTCGAAAACGGAAAATGTAAAAAGTGCTGGTCGGTAAGCCGGGTTTTGTCGTGGATGATCATTTATCTAGGCGAGCCATTGCTGACACGCTCAAGCAGCCTACCCGAAAGTCATAACGCGGCGGGCCGCCACTGCTTTCTGTTTGGCCTTGCTTCGGGTGGGGTTTACCAAGCCGCCGAAGTCACCAACGGCGCTGGTGAGCTCTTACCTCACCGTTTCACCCTTGCCACGCAAGCGACGTATCGCTCCGTTCGGCGGTTTGCTTTCTGTGGCACTGTCCCTGATCTCTCGACCGGTCGGCGTTACCGACCACCCTGCCCTGCGAAGCCCGGACTTTCCTCTCGCGAAAAAAATTCGCCAGCGATCACCTGACCAGCGGAGTCAGTTTAGGTCTCAACGGTGGTCCAGGGTAGGGAGGAAATTGGTTCAGGGGTTCGCTTGGAGGTCTTGGCACGAACCCCGGCGTGCGCATTGATTACAATCAAGCGGTCGAAACTGTGATCAATTGTGCGCGTTCCGGACACTTGCAAAGAAAGACGATCGTTGGACATGCCAAACGATCGAATCAGGCGTCTGGAGAAAACCCGGTTCAGCAGTCGGTGCTGATTCCCGGACATCCCCTTTGTTTGAGCCGAAAGTCGACTAGGCGCCGCGTCGAAGATAGGCCAAGCGGTTGTATAAAAAGGTCCATCGCGGATCTCTATGGGTCGAGGTCGAGTCCACCGCAGTAAAAGAAGATCGCTGTTTTGTAGTTTTGCCTGTTTCTGTAGCCGCCAACTCGTCGCTTGATCGATTGAATCTTGCTGTTGATTCCTTCGGCAACTCCGTTTGATATTCCACTGAAGGTGCAGTAGCTGACGACGTTGTCGATGCGAGTTTTGATCGTGCGTGCGACCTTCTTCATTGGCTCCAGCCGAGTGTGAATCACCTTGCGGTACCACCACCTGAAAAACTCTTTCGCCTCCTTGGCGGTGTCGTGATGCCAAAGATCGCGAAGCATCTCTTTGTAAGTCCATGCCTTGCCAGTTTCGAGTTTGAAAGAAAACAACGCATCAAGACGCTGCTGGCTTGATTCCTTGAGGTTGTCATAGTTCTTCAGAAACAGGTAACGAGTCCCTGTTAGCGTGTCGTCACCTTCGCTGCGGAGACGCTTGTTCTCTTGCTTGCGAACCTTGTCTACCGCTTCGTTGACCAGCTTCATCACATAAAAACGGTCGTGCACAATCTTTGTTTCTGCCAGGGGAATGTTGGACTTTGCAGCGTTCACAAAAGCAGAGCTCATGTCCATCGCGATGGCTTCGACGGTTTCGATTTGACCCGGTAAAAGTTGAGAAAAGCATTCGTTGGCGGCCTCTTTGTTGTGGCCTTCGGAGATCGCTTCAACCGTGCTGTTGTCGAGGTCGTAAATCAGAGTAATGTAGTTCTGCCCTTTCTTGAAAGACTTCTCGTCGATGCCAATGTGAGGCAGTGGACTGGATTGCTTTCGAGCTTGCCCACGCTCGACGGCTCGCTCAAGAATCGTCCAGGTCGCTTCCCAGCCAGTTCGCAGAATCGTGCGAGCGCCTTCGATCGTTTGTGTTGCCTTGAGCAAGCGGATCGCAAAGGCCTCGAACATCAACGTGAAGCGACTGTTGGGACTGGACCAGGGAACTTGAACCAGTTTCACGCCGTGTTCGGGACAATCCACTCGGGGGATCGAAGCTTCCAGCATCGTCTTGAATTGGCAGCTGTCCAAGTGACGCCAGCGACGCGATGGAGAATGGTCATAGCAGCTCAATTTCTGATCGCACTGAGGGCAGCAGAACTTCGTGCCTTGTGCGTGACGCACACTAACGACGATCTCCCCAAGTTCCATGTTCAGATCAACGTTCGATACTTCCCAAGGCGTCCCAATGCCAAGGATCTGTTGATAAAGTTCGGTGTCTTGCATCGTGGTTCTCCTTCTCGGAGAATTTTACAGGACCCACAAAATTCCGCGATGGACCGTTTTCTGCATATGTCATTGTGATAGAATTGACATCAGACCGCAATTCTGAATCGTCTTACTCAAGAAATTCAAGCTAACAATTAGAGGTTGCTGTGTGGCGAAACATTTGCTTGTTCATTCTTACCGTCTGCCTTACATGTGTTCATTCACGTTTGGCAATTGCTCAAAAACCAGCGGGAGTAGCGACAGGTGAAATTAAGGCTCAACAACCAGAAATTGTATCTGTTGAAGCTGAATTGAAGTTTTCCGACACGTCAAACACACGAACTTGCCGAATCGAGTTGGGTCAGTTGCAGCAGGGAAACAACGTACTGGCACGGATTACATTAATCAACAATTCGAACAAGCCAGTAGAATTGGGCAAAAATTCATCTCATTGCGACTGCATTGAACTAGTAACAACAGCCACCAGCGTTGCCGCGAATTCAAAGGAACAGCTCTTACTGCACTTAAAGGTACCCAACGCATGTCGTACTCCTCGCGTTAACCTTCCGGTCATAATTAGGACTGCTAACGGACTTGGAAATTCCATCGAACTGGATGTAAATTATGATGTGGCTGGCTTGCTTGCAGTTCCAGATGATTACCAACTACTCGAAATCGACAAAGGCCTAAATTCGATCGCGATACCGTTGATTTTTTCCAACCCCATTCAATTGAAGCACCTCGAAATCCAACCTCCTTCTTCGCTTAGAGGGTGTTTTAAAATTATTTTTCCAGCCTGTTTAGCATGAATTGAATCATTGCGATTCGTATGACAGTTTCGCTGTTTTGAGTCAGTCTTTCATAGTCCTTTGAGAGCCTTCTGAATTTTCCAAGCCATGCGAAAGTCCGTTCAACGATCCATCGCTTGGGTAAGACAACGAACCCTTCGGCTTCGACCGGACGCTTAACGGTTTGCAAGATGACACGATACCATTGCTTCAGGAACTCCGGCAAATCAGCCCGCCCGTAAATCGAGTCCGCGAAGATGACTCGAAGCCGACGAAACTTCTGTCTGATGTTTTCAAGAACAAGATGTGCACCTTCGTAGTCTTGTAGATCGGCCGAGTGGACAACAACGACCATCACAAGCCCCAACGTATCCACCAGGATGTGACGCTTTCGTCCGGTAATTCGTTTCGCCGCGTCATACCCGCGTAATTCTCCTCCTTCAGCACTGCGAATGCTTTGCGAATCAATGATGGCTGCTGTTGGCGTTGGCTTCCTGCCTTCTTTGCGGCGTACCTTTTCGCGAAGACGATCGTGAATGCGTTGCCATGTCCCATCAATACGCCAAGCTCGATAAACTCCATAAACCGTGTTCCAATTCGGAAAGCAGTCCGGAAGCAACCGCCACTGGCAGCCCGTTCGACACCAATACAATATCGCATCGACAATTTGACGCCGATCGATTCGTTTGCGGCCGCGAAGTTTTGCTGGCGGAATCAGACGACGAAGCAATCGCCATTGATCATCACTGAGACTGCTGGGATACTCAATACTCATCGCTACGGCTCCTTCCGTTTACGGTTTAAATGCAAACGGGGCTGTAGCGATTTTTTCAACTCAGAGCAATTTCAAAACACCTTCTTAGAGATTTGGTCTTCCAATTTGATTCAAAAGACGAAAAGCACTACGTTGTAGCGACTGGCGATCGAAAAGCGGTCGAAAAAGGATCTATCAGCGGTGAAGTAGTTCTGCACGATCGGGTTTCGGGCCGAGTAACAGGTTTCGTTTTGACTGCAAGAGTTGCGAACTCTCTTAAACTGAGTCCGCGAAAAATAGTCTTTAAACCTAACGCAACGGAAGTAAAAAACAAAAATTTCACGGCAACGGCAGTTATACGACTACCAAAGGAAAAACCGGATCAAGCTGTGAACGTCAACGACAAAGAAAATGTGAACAGTCCATACAAATCGGTACTGGAATCGAAAGCGACTTCAACCATTATTTTCACAGCAATGATCGGAGACAAACCAGTCAAAGTCGAAGCCAGAGAACTGGGAACAGACAGTCGAATTTTTCGAGTTAAGATCTCGATTCGCCCCGAACAAATCGACGACGAGTTGCCTAACGTTCTCGACTGGTCGATAATTGACAGTTCAGCATTCCACAAGCTATCATCACAAATAGTAGTTTCAGGTATGACAACACCAAACAACTAGCGCCAAAAATTGGTCCATCGCGGAATTTTGTGGGTCCTGTAAAATTCTCCGAGAAGGAGAACGCAAATGCAAGACACGGAACTTTATCAACAGATCCTTGGCATTGAGACGCCTTGGGAAGTATCGAACGTTGATCTGAACATGGAACTTGGTGAGATCGTCGTTAGTGTGCGTCACGCACGATGCACGAAGTTCTGCTGCCCTCAGTGCGATCGGAAATTGAGTTGCTATGACCATTCTCCATCGCGTCGCTGGCGTCACTTGGACAGCTGTCAATTCAAGACGATGCTGGAGGCTTCGATCCCCCGAGTGGATTGTCCCGAACACGGCGTGAAACAGGTTCAAGTTCCCTGGTCCAGTCCCAACAGTCGCTTCACGTTGATGTTCGAGGCCTTTGCGATCCGCTTGCTCAAGGCAACACAAACGATCGAAGGCGCTCGCACGATTCTGCGAACTGGCTGGGAAGCGACCTGGACGATTCTTGAGCGAGCCGTCGAGCGTGGGCAAGCTCGAAAGCAATCCAGTCCACTGCCTCACATTGGCATCGACGAGAAGTCTTTCAAGAAAGGGCAGAACTACATTACTCTGATTTACGACCTCGACAACAGCACGGTTGAAGCGATCTCCGAAGGCCACAACAAAGAGGCCGCCAACGAATGCTTTTCTCAACTTTTACCGGGTCAAATCGAAACCGTCGAAGCCATCGCGATGGACATGAGCTCTGCTTTTGTGAACGCTGCAAAGTCCAACATTCCCCTGGCAGAAACAAAGATTGTGCACGACCGTTTTTATGTGATGAAGCTGGTCAACGAAGCGGTAGACAAGGTTCGCAAGCAAGAGAACAAGCGTCTCCGCAGCGAAGGTGACGACACGCTAACAGGGACTCGTTACCTGTTTCTGAAGAACTATGACAACCTCAAGGAATCAAGCCAGCAGCGTCTTGATGCGTTGTTTTCTTTCAAACTCGAAACTGGCAAGGCATGGACTTACAAAGAGATGCTTCGCGATCTTTGGCATCACGACACCGCCAAGGAGGCGAAAGAGTTTTTCAGGTGGTGGTACCGCAAGGTGATTCACACTCGGCTGGAGCCAATGAAGAAGGTCGCACGCACGATCAAAACTCGCATCGACAACGTCGTCAGCTACTGCACCTTCAGTGGAATATCAAACGGAGTTGCCGAAGGAATCAACAGCAAGATTCAATCGATCAAGCGACGAGTTGGCGGCTACAGAAACAGGCAAAACTACAAAACAGCGATCTTCTTTTACTGCGGTGGACTCGACCTCGACCCATAGAGATCCGCGGTGGACCCAAAATTTCAGGAGATTGCCCATGCGTATTCCTAGCTTTCTATTTTTTACTGTATTGTTTGCTTTGTTTTCCAATGCGACTGCATTCGGGCAACTTCCAATAAAACCGTGCCTTATAACAGAGCCTGTAGATTGCCCCGCTGACTGGGCAGTATTTTTTTGTACCGATGCAAGTTGCGAACTGTTAACCCAAGACCCTTTTTCAGTTTTGACCGAAGATAACTGGAATGAATTGAATCCAAATCCAACGGCGAATTGCGCGGTTTCGCACGACCGAATTCCAACTTTCGCGTCTTACAATGAGCTTCGTCCATGGATGGCAGCTCTGGATACTGACGCAGTGGGAAACATCACCAGATATGGGCTTCGAAACTGGGACACGCACAATGTTGTTTGCGCATACGATTTTCCTTGCGCGTGTGAAGATGGATTTGATCCACTGGTGGGCGCATCCTGCGTTGTTGGCGACGGCGATCCTGATGCTATGAAAAACAGAACCTCTGGTGAAATTCCTATCGCACCGCAAATTTGCCCTGAAACCACCTAAAGATTTTCCGTTAAAAAATCAATCTTTCACGATTTCTTGCTGTTTGCCAAACCTAGATTTTCGGGGCTAAACTTAACAAGCTTCAATTTTCCCGAGAAAAGTAATCCTGCGAGCGATCAAACAAACGCCGCTATTTTCCAGGAAAATCTAGCTCTCCACAAAGATACGCGATGGACCAATAAATTGCATTTGGATATGTCCCATGAGCTGGTTACTTAAATTTTCGATTTCATCTCTGCTTGTTATTTTCACCGTGCCTTTTTCGCAAAGCATGTCGGTAGGGCAAGTTACGTCAGAATTCACCATCGAAGATCGGTTAAACGCAGCGAGCCTGTTTGAGGGTACTTTTTCCAATGCTCTTTCTATTCAGCGGGGCGACTTCTTGTTGAGAGTCACCAAACGGTTTGATTCAACAAAAATGGTGACACCGACAGACACATTGATCGTGGAAGACGAAAAGTACTTTCGAGTTCGCTTTGACCACATAAGTCAGCAGACCCTAGCCGTCAGACTATATAAGAATTCACTTTTACACGAACCTCTCAACAATGAATCTGAACTGAGTTTCGACGAAGGACAAAGTGCTGCAGGATTGCTTTTCAACGGTGATCAAATGTTCACTCGACGTTTGCCGGACAAGCTTGTCAAACTTCAAGAAGATGCTCCCCGAGCCAAGATATTGTCGATGATTGGTATTCCGGAAATCCGCGCTGTCGGAATGGTAACTTTTGGAGGCACAGGGCAATTTGCCCAAGCTGAGAATGCAATTGAACGACTTGGTTCAGGAGATTCCATCTCTGGCCTTTCCAAGTTGATCAATGGCAAACAAACGATCGAGCTAGAAGTTTCCAGAGCTGAAATGAAACAAACGTTCGCGATGGTCTTCCGAATGGACGCGGAGAGAATGCTTCCTTTGCAAAGGGAAATATTACTGAAGACAAAGACTAAACGATCGATGATCTCTGAAGAAAAGATTGATTGGGTGGAACGAGATGGAGTTTACCTTCCGTCGAAAATTTTAAAAAGAAACAACAGTCAAAAAGTACATAAAGGCATGACCTATTTTTCCGTCGTCGACACTACTGCTGCTTTGCATTGGTTCTCGGTAAACAAGCCATTCAAGGCTGATGCGTATGACAAAAGTTATCTGGAAGACACTGACAAAATGATGAAGTTGGTTGACGTTGTAGCATCCAAAGCGACAACTTTGCTTGAAGCTGACAAATCCAAAGAGAACGAGAATAAAAACACTGCGTCTTCACCAGAATAATGAAGTGCTGCCCTGCTTTCGACCGACGAGTCAAGCACAGAGTGACAAGGCGTCCATTGGCAAGATAGTCTTGAAAAATAAACACATCCCCCAACTAAAAATGATTTCATGCGTCATTTGACTATTAGCAATGGGCAAATTTAAGGGGTCAGGCTCAATAGTGTTCGGCACGAGGATTGCGTTGATTGATTCTTGTATCGCGAAAAAGGACTTTGCTGCAAAGGTTGCAGCCGCGATTTGAAAGAACTGCCGGCACACCATGTAAGAAGGTGAAAAAGGTAGCACGACGGAATGAATTTTCGTGGCCAACGCCTCGCCCAAAATCAAAGCCAGCGACATCAAAGGGCTGAAGCACTTCAGCAAGATCAGGACGCTGTTGGAAAAGTTGCACCAAACCGGTTGTCAACGCGATCGCGCCAATAATCGCTCGCTTCACTTTGACGAGTATTGCCTTGGCGTTCTCCTCTACCTGTTCAATCCCACCATCACCTCGCTGCGTGGAATTCAACAAGCCAGCAACCTGCGAAACGTCCGCAAGAAACTTGGGCTCAAGCGAGTTTCTCTCGGCTCGCTGAGCGAATCAGTTGCCGTGTTCGATCCCCATCCGCTGAAGGAAATTGCCAGCCAGCTTGCAACGCAAGTTCCTGCACAAAACGGTGGTGAGTTTTCCCAAATCGGTCAGACGATCACCGCCGTCGATGGTTCGGTGTTTGACACGGTTTCGCGTGTCGCCGAACTTGCATGGGTTCCTTTATAGGACGGGAAACGAAAGCATGCCTACCGACTGCATGCTCAGTTTGAAATTCTCCGGGGCGTTCCTTCGCGTATTGACGTTACTTCGGCCAACCCGAAAGGAAAAGCCGACGAACGTGCAGTGTTAGAAAGCACTCTCGAATCGGATCGATGCTATGTGATTGATCGCGGCTATGCCAAATTCCTGTTGTGGAATCAGATTTCGGCTATTGGAAGCAGCTACGTCAACCGTATCCGTGACAATTCGGCATGGGAAACTGTCGAGTCGCGTGAGCTAACCGAAGCGGATCTTGAAGAAGGCGTCTTGAGTGACCAGATCGTGACGATGGGCAAGTCCAGCAAGTCAGGTGTTTCCCCCGACCATCCGATCCGGATCATCGAAGTCCGCAGCACCCCGCACGTCAGTCGTGGCAAGTATCGCGGCGGAAGCACGGGGCATCCATCCGACGGCAGGATGCGAATCGCAACCAACATTCTGGACGTTCCTGCCGAGCTGATCAGCAAACTCTACCGCTTGCGTTGGATGATCGAATTGTTTTTTCGGATGTTCAAAGGGCTGCTTGGCTGTAGCCACTTGCTCAGCACAAAGCAAAACGGTGTCGAGATCCAAACCTACATGGCAATCATTGCCTGTCTGCTGATTCTGATTTACACCGGCGGCAGCCCGACCAAGCGGACTTACGAGAGGATCTGTCTCTATCTTCAGGGCTGGGCAGAGTTGGACGAACTGGAAGCCCACATCGCAAGCTTGAAAAAAGCCAACTGAGCTCGCGTGACGATTCCACGTTGCTTGACGAGCTGTTCGATGCTGCGCTGACCCGACATCCGAGCCTCCTTAAAAACAGGAGAAACGTCCAAAGTTGTCGGAACATTCAATAATCGCCCGGCAAAGCCTGATGCTCAACTTTCGTGCCGAACACTATTGCATGCGTACTGTTCTTTTTCCAAGCCACCTCCATTCGTTCTCGCGGCACTAGCGACCCATGCCTGCTACTGTGCTAATCATCTTGACGATTGAGCTGCTTTCCTTGGGCTTGACCACCACGCGGTCACCGTCGAGCAACGCATAGTCCTGTTCAGGTTTTGGACCCCCAAGTCGCGTTTCGTAGTTGACCGGCATTCGCAAGCCACGGCTCTTGCCCTGGTGTTCGACGACTCGCAAAATCTCGACGTCCATCGCACGATGTTTTTTGATCGCTCCGGCATTGGTGAGGGCGTCGGAGACCGTGGTCGATCCGTCGAGCGTGCCTTTGTATTGTTTGGGAGCACCAAAGTTCGAATGCATTTCGACCGTGTACGAGCCGTTGGGACTCGAAACCGCTGCGGGCTCGACTGGCAACGCGTTGCCGGTTATCGAAGTCATCGTCGAACAGCCTGTCGACATGGCGCAGATCGAAGCGATCGCAAGAAACAGTGTGCTGGAAATGTGGCGTCGTGAATGTGACTGGTTCATCAGGCTACCCATCAAAATCCTTGCGCGGATTGCCCGCGCCGATGAAACCCCCTTCGTTCCCAATCCTCATCGACGACTTGATCGGAAAAGTTTAACATCGTCGTTAAAAATGAAGCGATTCCCCAATATTGCCTCGTACACCGAAGATTTCGCAGCTAGCATTCCACGCTATGGAACAATGGAAAGACAAAGTCGTCGTCGTCACAGGCGGTTCTGCCGGCTTCGGCAAGGCCATCGTGGATGCGTTCGCGGCGGCCGGAGCCACGGTCGTCAGCATTTCGCGTTCGCCCGATGAGCACGGCGGCAATGGTGAGCGTGGCAATGTGTTTTCTGTGCAAGCCGACGTTACCGATGACGAATCCGTTGCCGCTGCCGTCAGCCAAATCATTCAGCAGCATGAGCGGATCGATGTCTGGATCAACAACGTGGGGCAGTCGATTCGAGTCGCATTCGAAGCCGCGACGATGGAGCAATATCGACAGCTCATGGAGATCAATTTCTACACCGCCGTTCGATGCAGCCTGGCGGTGCTTCCGCATTTGGAGAAATCCTCCGGCTCGATTGTCCAAATAGGAACGCTTGCAGCGCGAACTGGCTGGAAGAACATCGCTCCGTACGTCACCAGCAAACATGCGCTTTCGGGTTTCGCTCACCAGCTCAGAATCGAAAGCCCTGACAACGTGCACTCTCTGTTCGTCTGTCCCGGACCAATTCGCCGCGACGATGCAGCGACTCGATATAAAGCACAATCCAACGGTCTCGGTGACGCTGCATCCACGCCAGGGGCCGGCGTAAAGATCTCTGGGCTGGATCCGGAATGGCTGGCTCGGCGAATCGTCACTTCGATAGAAAAACGACAGCCCGAATTGGTCGTGCCGGCCAAAGCTCGCCTTCTGTTCTCGATTCTGCAGCTCAGTCCGCGGCTGGGAGATTGGCTGCTGCGAAAGTTCGCCTCGTAGCGGACTGAACCGTCACGGGTCCATATTTTGACACGCCAGCGAGCTGCCGAATGTTCCAATGAACCTCGTCGTTTTGGACGGAGTTGCTAAATTTTTTCAAGTCGAGCCGAATTCCTAATGGCCATGTGACCATCTTCACGATAAAACAGTGGCCGTAATCTCATAACCAGCCGTTTTGGAGCCATTGATGGGCGCTTTTTCCGATATCCCAAAGATCAAGTACGAAGGTCCCGATACCGACAATCCATTTGCCTTCCGTTGGTACAACCCGGAAGAGATGGTTGAAGGTAAATCGATGAAGGACCATCTTCGGTTTAGCGTCGTTTATTGGCACACCTTCCGCGCCAACGGCAGCGATCCATTTGGCATGCCGACGCTGGATCGCCCCTGGGATGACGGTTCGGAGTCAGTCGAAAATGCGGTCAATCGTGTTCGCGTCGCGTTTGAGTTCATGGAAAAGCTGGACGTGCCGTACTACGCGTTCCATGATCGCGATGTCGCTCCCGAAGGCCAATCGCTGGCTGAGTCGCATTCAAATCTTGACACCGTGGTCGACGCTCTGGAAGAAGAACAGCAGCGGACCGGCATCAAGCTGCTTTGGGGCACGGCGAACATGTTCACCAATCCGCGCTTCATGCACGGAGCCTCAACCAGCTGCAACGCGGACGTGTTTGCGTACTCCGCAGCTCAGGTCAAAAAAGCGATGGAAGTCACCAAGCGTCTTGGTGGCGAGAACTACGTTTTCTGGGGTGGCCGCGAAGGCTATATGAATCTGTACAACACAGACATGAAGCGGGAGATCGATCACCTCGGTCAGTTCCTCAACATGGCGGTGGACTACGCGGACAAAATTGGTTTCGACGGAACGTTCCTGATCGAGCCGAAACCCAAAGAGCCGACGAAGCATCAGTACGACAGCGATGCTGCGGCGTGCATCAACTTCCTGCGAGCCTATGGTTTGATGGATCGTTTCAAGCTGAACATCGAAACGAATCACGCGACCCTCGCCGGCCACACGATGATGCACGAACTGGACTACGCGGGAGCCCAGGATTGCCTTGGTTCGATTGATGCGAACACGGGCGACCTGTTGCTTGGTTGGGATACCGATCAGTTCCCAACGGACTTGTACCTGACCGCTCAGTCGATGCTGATCATCCTGAAGTACGGTGGTCTCGGCAGCGGCGGAGTCAACTTCGACGCCAAAGTTCGTCGCGAAAGTATCGACTCTGAGGATCTCTTTCACGCGCACATCGGCGGCATGGATGCGTTTGCTCGCGGATTGAAAATCGCAGCGGCAATTCGTGCCGAAGGCGGATTGGGCGACTTTGTAAAACAGCGTTACAGTTCTTGGGATTCCGGTATCGGTGCCGAGATCGAAGCGGGGAATCACGACTTCAGTTCGCTCTCTGACTACATGCTTGAAAAAGGCGAATCGGATCCGAATACCAGTGGTCGCCAGGAGTTCCTCGAGAACCACATCAACCGGTTTATCTAGATCTTGCCGCGACAGCCTGCCGTTCGCGGGAGGCACATTTCAAAACAGGAATTGTGACGGGTGTTTGCCCGTCACTTTTTTTGTGCGCTCGCTGTGTCGCTTCGCAACATTTGCACTTTGGACCTGCTAAAATTTTTCTATTAAAGAACCACTTATTTGTTTTCCAAGAGGATTTGCGTGTCTGAAAACCCCTTCTCAACTCCACCTGTTGGTCCTCAAGCTTCCAATGTTCCAGTAGCAGACTCTCTCATCCAAAATGCTTCACAAGGCAAACGGTTTCTTAACTATTTGATCGATCGCATCGCGCTCTTCGGTATCTCGTATGTGGCTGGATTGGCTCTCGCCAGCGTGTATTTGGCCGGTCGGGCAACGATCACGGAGCAGGAAGCGTCTACGTTGACATTGCTGTCTTACCTCGTTGGTTGGTCGATCGTGTTTTTGTTCTACGCTTTCTTGGAGAGTACAACAGGTCGCACTTTGGGAAAATTGGTGACAGGAACAAAGGTCGTTTCCGAACACGGTGGATCAGCCTCGATTGGCCAAATTCTGGGACGAACTGCTTGTCGATTCATTCCCTTTGAGCCACTCTCGTTCTTTTTCGGTGGAGACACCAATTTCCCGACTGGTTGGCACGATCGAATCAGCGGTACGAGAGTCGTGAGCGCCAAATGATCTAGCTGATCGCACCCTGGCATCCAGATCCCGCGCCAGCGGTGCAGCCAAAGCAATGTCTTCCTGTGACGATTTTCCGACCGTTTAGCGTCGTTGCGTCAAACTGATCGATCGTCGCCGGTGAAGAACTTTCGACGCCTAGCTCCAGCATCTGGTTGAAGTCGCAATCGTACAGCCGGCCTTCCCAGCTAACGCTTAGCGTCTGTCGGCACATCACGCCCAATGCCGCGGCAGGGTTGAAGGCCTCGATCAGTTTTTGCATGTAATCGTCATACTGATTCGACTCCAACAGATGGTCGAGGTAGCGGCTGATCGGCATGTTGGTGATCGTGAACAGTCGCGTAAACTCAATTCCGTATCGCTGTTGCAGTTGTTCGCGATAGGCCTGTTCGAGTGATTCCTGTGACGGCGGCAAGCTGGCCCCAACCGGATTGTAAACCAGCGTCAGGCTCAGTTTGCTGTCTGGTTTTCCGTATCCAAGTTCGTTGAGAATCTGAAGCGCCTTGATCGATTTTTGAAACGAACCGTCGCCGCGTTGCGAGTCCGCGTTCTCTTCCAGATAGCACGGCAGTGACGCCACGATTTCGACTTCATTGTCCGCCAGGAACTGCGGCATGTCGGTAAAACCATTCGCCAGCAGAATCGTCAGGTTGCAGCGGTCGATCACGTGACAGCCCAGCTTCCGGGCCTCGGAAACGAAGTACTTGAAGTGCGGGTTCATCTCCGGCGCACCGCCGGTTAGATCCAGCGTCGAGATGTCGCTCGCCGCGATCGCCTTCAGACAGGCATCAACCGTCGCGCGATCCATGTTTTCGACTTTACGATCCGGTCCGGCGTCAACGTGACAGTGCTGACACGTCATGTTGCAAAGCTTGCCAACGTTGACTTGAAGGATCTCGATTTGATCGGCGATCAGCGTCGACAATTCGTGCTGTTTGAGCATTTCATCGAAACGGACCAAATCGCCGCTGGAGAGGATCTCGACCTGGTTGGCGGCAGCAGCCAATTCCGAGCCACGGCGTTTGAGAGATAGGACAGGCAGGTTCACGAGGAAAGGATTCCCGGGGTAGAAGTAAACGAGAATTATGATTTGAGAAGCCGATTGCCGTCAATGCCGTGACAAGTTCGGTTCATTTTCGAACGAAGCGAAGTTATGTTGCCTGAACTAATCCGGGGTGAAAGAAGCGATCGCACAAAATGCGAATCTCTCGTTGCAAATTCTGCTACTCCAGAATCAGTTCGGATTCGTCCAGATGTTCCAACAGGAAGCTCTGAACTGAATCCGCCGGAATCGCCAATGACGCGACTCGCATCGAGCGGGCAATATTGATTCCGCAGAACTTTCCTTGCAAATCGACCAGTGGCCCGCCGCAGTCCAATGGATCGACCACCGAATCGTGCACAATCACGTCGCCAAAGCCGCTGCGACGTTTGCTAAAAGGTCCGCCGCCCCAGCGATCCCGTTTGGATATTTTGGTCAGCTCGGGCACCTTGGCCGTGATCTCCGACGCCTGTCCGTTGCGTTGGAAAGCAATTGAAATTAAGTCCCCGACCTGAATCGATTGCTCCAGACGATCGAACTGGGCTTGGTTAAGAACAGGTTTGCGATTAATGGAAATCAAACGGTCTCCCACCAGCAGCCCAAGCCGTTCACCAACGGTTCGTGGATAGACTCGAGTCAGCTGCAGGGACGGGCTGAGCGTCAGTCCCATGTCGATGCAGGTCTCGCAATCTCGTTCCATCGCCTTTGCCGTTGGCGGTGCGGTCGTCATGCCGACGGCCAGCGACTGGCTGTCGGTTCCAACGCCGATGACCAGTTTTCCAGTCGCCATACGCTGCGAATCCGTAAACGCAATCGCTCGTAACGTTTCCTTCGGCATCAATTCGTCTGAACGCAGTGACAGCAACGCAAGGTCATTCGCCTGGTCAACACCAACGATCGACGCGGACCACATCTGGTCGTTGGCGTGTATGTGAATTTGATCGAAAGGCGTATCTGAAATCAGGCTGTGTTTGGTAACCACGTGGCCGGCGGAACTGACAACAGTGCCCAATGCCACACGCTCGTCCTGCAACCTCACTTCAACCACGCTCTGCTGGAACCCTTCGGCAATCAACTCGGTGGCATCGAGAATCGGTTGAGCGGTCCGCTGGTAAATTTCTTTCGGGAGAAAAGGCTCCGCTGTGACCGTTTTGCGAAGAGCAGCAGGTTTTGCAGAAGCGTTGGGGATAGAAAAGTTGGCGTCGCGTTCAAGGACGACAACCGGATACGGAGAAATCGTTCGCTTGGTTTGCGTTGAGGCTTTTTCGTCCGATGACTCTTTCAGGTCTTCGGTTTCACTCTCGCTTCCGGTTTCGTTCTTATTCGTGGCGGTTTGCCCTTCGCATCGAATCGGAGCGAAGAAGAACAACACCGTCAACGCGGTTGCGAATCGCACGCTTGTAGATAAATTTTTGGGTGACAATTTCATGTTGCAAATCAAAGGAGGGTTAACGCTGGTCGAGTGTCACGATGTGTTGAAGATTGACCCCAAAGCGATTGACTCCGACGGTGATCTTGTCGCCACCCTGCCGCGTCGAGAGATACTTTAACAGTTCGGCAAAGCTTCCGATTGTGGTTTCGTCGATATGCGAAATAACGTCTTCGGGCAGTAGTCCGGCCTTTTCGGCAGGCGAATCTCTTCTGACGTCCCTTATCCGAACGCCGTTGTGAGATGATTCGCCGTAAATTCCCAAATACGGTTTTTTCGCTGTAGTCGCCCCGTTGGCCAAAGATTTTTTCCTCGCAGCCATTGCGGTCACGACGTCCACGTCCTGTCGAGTCATCATGTAGGTCCAATCCTCTCGATAGCGGGCAATCGGAACGTGCAAGTTCTGCGTCACGTCCAGACGAACGCTGCTGTTAATACCTAGCAGGTTGCCGTTGAGGTCAACCAACGCACCGCCGGAGTCGCCGCCCATGATCGGACAATCGGTCACAATTTTTCCACGGTATTGACCCGTGACCCGACCGATTCGAGCGCTCGCAGGTTTGTCACGTGGCCATGAAAGTGGATAGCCGAACGCCACGCACCACTGTCCTGCTTGCGCCGTGTAGTCGGGCGACACGGTTTTCAGATAGGGCCAAGGTCCGTTGCCAATCAGTTGAATCGCAGATGTGTCGTTGGCGGCGTTGGAGCCGAGTGTGATTCCTTTGACGGTTCGCCCGTCTTGCAGGCGAATGATCAAAACCCGGTTGGCTTTGCGAGTCACATGAGAAGCCGTGATGACGATGCCAGACGGTTTCACAATGACTCCGGTTGCCGTGTCTCCAATCGAAACGATGCATGGCGTGACTCGAGGGATCACGTTCTCAAGCATTGAGTCGATCCGACGTAGCTTTTTTAGCTCAGCGAGCTTCTTCGCATGTTCCACGTCTGATTCGGTTTTGGCGTTGGCGTTGGAGTTAGCTTGGTCTTCGTTCTTCGCTGATAAATCTTGAACGGTCTCCTCATCCGGGCTTTCGACCTTGCTCTTACCGATGTCGTCGCGTGAGTTTTCATCGGGATTCGGATCCGGCGAAGCGGGAGTTCCCTCAGCGATTTCTTTTGCAGAATCAGCGGGTTTGGGATCGGTAGATTCAGAAGCCGAATCATCGACAGATGGCGTTGGATCGATTTCCTGAGCGATGGCATTCGCAGTCGAGAAAACGATTGCGGCACCGCAAAGCAGGACTCGCACTAGGTCGGCAGGTGTCATGGCGAGTAAAACAAGTGAGAGAAATGACTGGCGAGCAATCTATTCTAGGTCGTCCAGGGTCATTGGCAAATCAATAAGTGTCTCCGGATTCGATTCTGGCGTTGACGAGCACAAAACTCGCTGGACCGACGCCAGCAAAATTAGATAGCCGACACCACATGTCAACTGTTGAACACCGCTCGCCGGCCCGGGCCACCATTGACAATGGCTCTGTAATCGCCACAGACAAAGATGCAACAGCGTCGCCAGGAACAGCAGCCCGCAAACTCCGACTTGTCCAACTCCGCGTCTCATTGAAACTGGCAGCAGCGACGTGCAAGCGGAAAGCGAAAAAAAGATCACAGCGATCGACAGTACGGACTGCCAGCCAAGCGACAACCCGATCAGCAGTAGACTTGCGAAGGCCCCAAACGGCGGCTCGTTTCTCGAGAATCGCACCAGCAGAAAGCAAGCTCCGCTGGCAGCACATCCAAGTCCAATCGAAATCAGAAAGTCGACGGGGCTATCCAACAGGCTCAAAAAGTGATTCGACGCAACTCCGTCTTGCCAGGTACCGAGCCGAAAGTCCAATATTCCCGGGCCTTGTGGCAAAACCTGAAATCCTGCCGCGCCGATGATGCCAAATACAACCAGGGAGACCGGTGCCTTGAACTTTTCCGTCGCCGCAATCGCAAAAGTAAAAATCAGCGACAGCAGCGTCAGGTGAAACGTGAGCGTCAACAAAAGGTCGGCTTGAGGAGCAAACAGGACGCTCTCGATGCCCGTTTGCGCGTTGATTGTTCGAAATGGAATCGACGCGCCGCCGGAAGTCGTCTGCACAACGAACAGAATCAGGAAGGTGAACCCAAGCACCAGTTCTGCGATTAGGTAGCGGACTGGAATAGGAAGATCGCAATTTGCACAACGTCCTCCGTTCTTCAACCAGCCCAACACGGGAACGTTGTTCCGGGGGAACTTGAGTTGCACATTACACTGCGGACAATGGCTTGATCCCAGAATGCTTTTCTTGCGCGGGACTCGCCACGCGACGACATTCAGAAAGCTCGCGAAACAACTGCCAACAAAGAACACCCAGATCAGGCAGAAGCCTCGCAACACAGGAATCTGCAGGTGCTGCAATTGATGCAACCACCAACTAACCCTGTCGCCAGGCACATAGCCAAGGTTCAGCATCAGCGTCATGGCCAGCGGAACGACGAACAGCAGAAACACCAGGAACGCAAATCCCAGCCATACTGCGAGGTTCAGGATTCGACCGACAACTTTTAGCATATGAAGTTCAATTCCGGGTTCGCAGAACCGCCTTGAATTTCGGCAATCTGAAAACGCAGAATCCGAAAATCAGGCGTCGTCTGGAAGGTCGTTGTGGGAACCGTCGCAAAGCATGCCGTTGGCCGAATGTTTACATTGGCAGAAATAGCAAGCCTCAGATTTTTCAGCTGTAAAAACAACCGGCACGAAACCGGTGCCTTTGTGTTTGCCGTCGCAGAATGGCTGCGACTCGGACAATCCACAAGAACACCATGCGTACTTCTTGCCCTCTTCGACTTCGACTTTCGCAGGAGCCTTCGCGGCGACTTTTGGTTTGTCCATGACGGGATCTTTCTGTTGGGGATCGTTCACCACATCGTTCAAGAAATGTAAGCGACTTCGCAGTCACTGTAATCGTTGTTGCGAGATCCGGAAAGTCGTCTGCTTACGACCAAACGAGTTGCGAATTCTGATAAAATGCCGAAAGGTTCGGACCGTCCGTTTTGTCAACCAATCGGTGAAGCATGTTTTGTGATCGAAAAAACTGTACGTTTGTCATTCTGTTGTTCGCCTGTTGCGTTTTTGCATCGACAAACCTCGTCGCCCAGGAATGGCCTCAGTGGCGCGGCGCCGATCGTCAAAACCACTCGTCGGAAACGGGGCTGTTCGAGTCATGGGGAGTCGACGGTCCAAAGCTTGAATGGACGGCGACAGGGCTTGGTCGAGGCTACGCAACCGTTTCGGTCGCCGATGGAAAAATCTACACTTCTGGCGACACCGACACGGCTCAACAAGTCACCGCTCACTCACTCGACGGCAAGAAATTGTGGGCCACGCCGATTACCCAGCGACCGCCCAAGCATCCATACCAGGGAAGCCGTACGACTCCGACCTTTCATGACGGCAAGCTGTACGTTGTCGGTAGCGATGGAAGCATTTGTTGCCTGAATGCCGACGATGGCAAGAAAGTCTGGACGCGAAACTTCGACGAATGGGGCGGAAAGATGATGTCGGTCTGGGGGTTCAGCGAATCGCCGCTGGTGGACGACGGAAAGGTCATCTGTTCGCCTGGTGGAACTTCCGGCACGGTTGTGGCTCTGGATCCGGAGACTGGCAAAGACATCTGGGCTTGCACGTTGCCGGACTACGGTGACGAAATGGGGCTCAATGGAAAGTCGCTGATGGATGGAGCCGGATACTCTTCGGTCGTTGTTTCCAATGGCGGCGGCGTCAAGCAATACGTTCAACTGGTTGGTCGCGGCTTGATCGGAATTCGAGCCTCGGATGGCAAGTTGTTGTGGCGTTACAAAAAAGTTGCCAACGGCACGGCAAACATTCCGACCGCGGTGATCGATGGCGATTATGTGTTCACCTCAACGGCGTACAACACCGGTGCTGCGTTGCTGAAGTTGTCAGCAGCGAAGGATGGCGTCGAAGTAGAAGAAATTTACTGGCTTAACTCGAAGACGTTCCAGAACAAACTGGGCGGCATGACGCTTGTGGATGGGCATATTTACTGCGGTCACGGAAATGGGTCCGGCCTGCCGATTTGCATCGAGATGATGACTGGCAAAGTAAAATGGGGTCCGATTCGCGCGAAAGGCAAAGGGGAATCATCGCTGATCGTGGCGGACGGTCACATCGTTTGGCGGCGACAAAACGGCGAAGTCATTCTGACGAAAGTGAACTCTGAAGAGATGGAAGTCGTCAACAGTTTCATGCCGAAAATCCAGGAAGACAACTCCTGGGCTCAGCCGGTGATTGCCGACGGCGTGATGTATCTTCGCGAGCAAGACAATCTGATGGCCTATCGCTTGAAGTAGGTCTGCTGAGATGCTGACAGGTCATTCCTGATTCAGTGGACTGTTGGCATAGGTTGCGCTGTCCATGAACCAGTGTAGATCGGGTTCGGCGCGAATGGCCTGTGCGATGAGCGGGTTGCTTTCTGTTGCTTCAAGCAAGATCGCTTCGATTCGCTCAGCTAAATCGAGCTGTCTTTGGTTTCGGGTTGAGTCATCCATTTCGGTGACTTCGTCCAGGTGTTTGCCTCGCAATGACAACATGCGAACGGCGTACGCAGGAATGTTCTGTTGAGTGAACGGATGGCATCCCTCGCGAGTTTGCAAATGCGAAATCAGCTCTTCAAACGAATGGCAACTCAGGTCTGCATTCACGCGACGAATGCGATCGAGCGTTGCCTCAGTGAACTGGGGTGTATCGTTAGACGTCGCTTCCGCCACGCCAATAAGGAACAGAGTGCAAACTTCAGAGTCGACTGAACTGATTGTCGTCGGATTTCCCAGCATCACATTGGTCGATTCCTCCACCAACGGTGCGGCAAATTCAAATAAGGCGTAAGCGCTGACGCCACTTTCTGCGAATTTGTCGATCCCATCAATCAGCTCAGCCATTTCTCGCGTCGCGGTCTGAGCCGCCTGCCAATTCTGCTGTCTCAGGAACACCAGCGACTGTTCGAGTTTTATTTGTGACAGGAATCGCCGCAGCATGTTGGTCATGCCGAACTTGTCGGCCAATGACATGTGGATCTCGGTCGCCTTGTCGTAGTTCGCAATCGACTCATCGAGCTTTCCGGCCGTTAACAGCGTTTGAGCTCGCATGGTCAACGTGCTGGCGATGTTCGCCTGCCAGTCAATGTTCTCCTCGTCCGTTGCAGAAAGCTGTTTGAACAACCCCAGAGCTGTCTCAAGGTAATCCAGTGACGTTTCAACCTGGGCGGCCGCATTGTGCCCAGCGGACTCCATGCGAAACAACACCGCGTTGCCGTAAACGTAGTCCGGATGATCCGGTCGCAGACTTAACAGATGCTCGATATGCTCCCGCGCACGCTTCCAGTGAGTCACCGCTCCCGGCAGGTCGCCGGACTCCAAATAGGCACGCCCCAGTCGCGAATGCAAATGGTAGCCCGCGTGATAGGCAGGCTCGCTTTCCGGTTCCAGCTCAATGAGCCGCGCCGCATCAACAGCCGCGATTTCACCAACCCGAATTGACTCAGCCGGCGGTTGGTGCTGCCAAAGGTAGTCGATGTCCCGACTGTAAGCGCTGACCGCGTTTTGCAAGAGCGTTTTGTTGTCCGGGTATTGCTCTCTCAACTGCCCTAACAAATCCTCGGCTTCGGCTTTAAGTTTCGCGATTTCAGAGTGATTGCTGTGTCGAATGTGGTGACCGACGAGGTGATCCAGGGCGACGTAAAGGTCCACCTGAAACTCAAAGTCGTCCGGTGCGCTGGCTTTGTTAGCCCGAGCTATTTCGATCGATTTTTCGAACGCGCTGACCGCCGTTTTGCTGTCGCCTCGGAGCGAATGAAGTTGAGCAATCCGCTGTTGTGCCACCATCGCAGTTCGATCGAACTTTCGCGAACCACGAAACTCTCCGATCGATTCGAGTCCTGAGATCGCCACGGTCAGCACCTGGTCGCGGGTCTCAATCGTCGCCGTGTTGGCCGAGAGATCTTCGTAAAGTGAATTAACCAAATGCCACAGCGAATCGATGGCCGCTTCGCGATCCGCTTCGGCCTGAAGTTGAGCTTCTTCAGCGATTTTCTGTTCTCTCAGGATCGTCTTGTTCGCCGCGTTCAACTTGAACGCGGCAAAAGTAGATCCGCCAGCGAGCAACAACAGCAGGCCCAACGAAGTGGCGGCCAACGTTGCCAGTCCCGGTTTGCGACGGCACCACTTGATCGTTCGCTGCAATCCATTGACCGGGCTGGCCAGAATCGGCTCACCATTTTTGAAACGTGCCAAATCGTCGACGAGCATTTGAGCCGACTGGTAGCGGCGGGCCGGATCCTTCTCCAGGCACTTCTGGCATATCGTCTCGATGTCTTTCGGAATCGAAGCATTCAGCTGTCGAAGCGAAACCGGATCCGTCGTTGTCACCTGATGAAGGATGTCCCAGGGAGTCGCCGCATCGAATGGCGAACGACCGGAAAGCATCTCGTACAGCACCGCGCCGATCGAGTACACGTCGGACCGCGCATCCGCTGGCTGGCCCTTGGCCTGTTCGGGCGACATGTAAGCCGGAGTCCCCAGCACGTCTCCGGTTGCGTGCAACGATTCGGCTCCGACCTTTCGCGCCAAACCGAAATCGGCGACTTGCGGCTTGCCGTCGGAGCCAAGCAAAATGTTTCCGGGCTTCAGGTCGCGATGGACTACCGAATTCGTGTGAGCAAACTCAACGGCTTCCGCGACCTGCCTCGCGATAGAAACCGCTTCGTCAGTTGTCAGCGGACCGTCCTGGAGTTTATTCGCCAACGAGCCTCCGTCGACGAACTCCATCACCATGTACGGGTCTTCGTTATGGACGCCGACGTGGAACACCTGAACGATCGATGGATGAACCAACGACGCCGAAGCAGAGGCTTCGTGGATCAGCCTACGGGTGGCCTCCTGATCGTCTGCTGCGAGTAGAAACTTGATGACAACCGTTCGGTTTAGCTTTTGGTCGAGAGCGCGATACGCGATTCCCGATCCGCCGCGACCGACGACTTCCAGCAGTTCGAAACCCGGGACGCTGCGACGATCGTGCGATTTGATGTTGCGACTGGGAATGGTTTCGCCGCCCACGCTGGTCGCAATTTCTGCTTGCGGTGTGGCCGGAACGTCGAGGGCTTCATGGACCTGAAACTGGCGGTTGATTTTTTCTTTCAGCTCCGGAAACAGGTGGGTGTAATCCGAACGTTGCGGATGTTCGCCTCGCTGTTCGCGATACAGCACTTCAGCGTACAGCAAATCGATGAGGACTTCGTGGCGATCCTTGAGCGTAGGGAAACGTTCCACGATCTGCCAAACCTTGATCGGCTTTTCGGTTTCCCAGCTAATTTTTTGCCGCTCAAGCAACGTCTCAAGCGTGAGCTTCGCTTTTTCCATCTCGCTTTTTCCCAAAGCCATCCCGTTTTTCGCTCTATGAGCCCTGCGTCAAAAGGGCTCTACACTATTAAAGACGTAAGCAAGGCGTCGTGCAGGACAGAAATTGAAAAAATGATTTGCTTTGCAAGCCTCGTATGGCAATTTCAGATCCCCAGCCATTCGGTGATTCGTTTCACTTTTCACACCACGTCTCGCCAGACAGGTAGTAGGAAAACAGGCGTCTGGAGGTAACAATAAAAACTTAACATCCTGTTCAATCGAAAGATCCCATGCTGCTGACGAAATTCTGCCGGGCTCGCGTCCTGACTCTCTCATGTGCCTTGATTTGCACCGTTTCGATGTTATCTGGCGTGGCCGACGCGCAATACGCGACGACGACAGCACCCCCAGAAGAATTAAAGGCAGGGTTTGACTCGATCACCGAACAGCAAGCCGAAGCATTCCTGTCCGTGTTGGCCGGACCAGGGTTCGAAGGTCGCGGCACCGGTCAGGTTGGCTATATGAAGGCCGCCCATTGGGTCGCTGGAAAGCTGGCGGAGTTTGGGCTTGAGCCAGCCGGTAACGGCGAGACTTATTTTCAGACCATGCCGATGACACGTCGCATCGCGGTGATGGACAAGTGCAAGATTCTTGGCTCGGATGATTTCGAAGTCGAAGGCAAAAACAACGTCGGGTTCGATCGACTCACCGACGCGGGTGAAGTCACTGGCGAAGTCGTTTTTCTGACTCTGCAGGGCGATTCTCCGACGCTTCCTGAAGACCTCAATCTGCGAGAAAAGATCGTGATCTATTCCGCGGACGACAAAGCCGCAGGACGTGCTCCGTTTCTGATCGCTCGCAAGCGTCCTTCGGCGTCAATGCGGGTTATCGAAGACACGCCTGTTTCGATTGCTCAGAACCTGTTTCCCGGCCGCCGTCGCCGCGCTACCAGCGTTTCTGGCACGATCACAAGCGATACTGCTGCGAAGATTGCAGCCGCCGCGGACGTCCAGGATGACTGGTCCAAAAACAGTGGTGCTTACGAAAGCGGAAAAGAATTCACGATCACAATTCCAATGCGAGAAGAAACTTCGGGCGCTCCAAACGTGCTCGCCTGGATCGAAGGTTCGGATCCGGATTTGAAAGATGAGTACGTGGTCATTGGAGCTCACCTCGACCACCTGGGAATTCGTAACGGAAAAGTTTACCCGGGAGCAGACGACAACGGCTCGGGCTCGACGGCTGTCCTCAGCATTGCTCGCGCGATGGCATTAAATCCAGTCAAACCCAAACGCAGTATTCTGTTTATGTGGTTTACCGCCGAAGAGGTTGGGTTGCTGGGATCCAAATACTACACAGACAATCCGATTCATCCTGTCGACAAGATGACTTGCATGTTGAACATCGACATGGTCGGTCGAAATGAAGACACCGGCGAAGGCGACACCGACGCGGACAACGAAGGCCATATCCATCTTGTCGGCAGCCAACGTGGCGACAACGATTTGCATGAATTGATTCTCGCGGCCAACGAACACGTTGGATTTGAGTTCGAGCTTGATATGGAAAGCGTTTGGAACCGCAGCGATCAGATCAATTTCTACAACCAGGGCGTGCCGGTCGCGTTCATGTTCGGCGGCATGCATCCCGACTATCACAAGCCATCGGATCAGCCAGCCGATATCAACTTCAAGAAGATCACCGCTGCTGCAAAGCTGTACTATCTGGCGCTCTACAGTGCGGCCGATCACGGACGCTTTGAGCCCAATCCTTCTCGTGATTCGAGATAGTCTGCCTCGAAACTGTCGGCCTCAGGTCTTACATTTTCCATCGACCTGATGCCTCCAAAAAGGTCGCGGTGTTTCAAGCACTGCGGCCATTTTTGCGGTCGATCTAAACCTCAGTCGCCATTGGAAAAACGACGTTCTGTTCAGGCTTTGTGAAGGCCGATGTTGTCTGGCTTGAGGCTCGGAAGCATGAAAGAAACTGGCTACCTGCTGCAAGCTGCCTTGGTTAGCGTTTGGTGGGTTGCACTCGCTTCGGATGAATCCTTTTTCGCTGCTTTCCAGTTCAAGGGAATCCCTCCGGTCGCATTTTGGGCATTCTTTTCACCAGACATCATCCTGATAGCCACTGCGTCAGCGATTCGCGCATATCGAGACGTTACTGAGTGTGAATACGTCATCTTGGGCGCTTTCGGATACGCAGCACTCTATTGCGCCAACGCAACTCTTTTAACGGCCAGCGGATTCTTGCCCACAGGGCTAATGCTTCTGGGAGTCGCCTACAACATATTTCTTTGTTTTAACGAATCTTTGTTTCGCAATTCCTCATCCAGCCACACGCGGAACGTTCTCAAAACTATCATTCAAATCGTGTGTATCTGGATTTTGGCATTGGTGGTGATCCCCTACGTGATTCTTGATGCGTTTAATGCTCTTGCGATGCCGAAGCTTTCAATCTCGCTATTTCTTGGAACGGCTATGTTCGGATGCTTTAGCGTGCTGGGATTATGCAGTTCCTACTTCATGGTTCGTGACGGCTCGGGAACTCCTCTTCCGCTCGATCAAACCAACAGGCTGGTTGAATCAGGACCCTATCACTTCGTCCGTAATCCAATGGCAATTGCCGGGATCGGACAGGGCATCGGAGTTGCCGTGATTTTTCAATCCGTTCCGATATTGATATATTCGCTGCTAGGTGCGTTGGTATGGCACACGGTCGTCCGCCCAATCGAGGAACGGGATATGGTTCGGCGTTTCGGCGGTGCTTACCTTGAATATCGCCACCGCGTTTCTTGTTGGATACCGACGTTTTTGAAACGTACCGGTTGATTAAACGTGGCGCCATGCCACAAATCGAATTCTACGTGCAAAAGTGATTAGTCGCTGGCCATGTTTTCGGATATCGCGATGACGGACCTTGAAGTTTTGCCTTAACCAGTCGCCAAGGCAAATTTTGTAAACGATCGTCTTCAACTTCCGAACTGCACTATGATCGCAACGTGAAATGAGTCTTGGCGCTGGTGTTGGGGTACCAGTTCGGGAAGTTAGACCATTTCACATTGGCCGCTCCATCGTTCGAGTCCAGTTCCGATTCGATGTCGTCCACAAGGATGTAGAAATCGTTGTCCAGGTCGGCGCCCTGCCCCGTCGGCATTGAGTAAATCGAGATCCAGTACTGTCGGTTCGATGCCATTGTGAAATCGATGTCCGCTGAATAGCTAAAAATCCTTCGCGTCGGTCCAAGATTGCTCCATGTTCGCCCGGTATCCTCGCGATTTGCATTGTTGCCAACATTGAACGTCGCCACCGGATTGCCGACAGGAGCCTGATAAGTCCCAATTGATGGATCGTCAACAAAGCCGCCTTCATAGATTTCGATCACGAAATTGTCTCCAGTTAGCGGCGCGGTGGAATTCTCGTAAGAGCCCAGCCATTCGATCGAACTGAGTCGAGTGCGTTGATTGAATTCGACAAAATCCGCGACGAAGAATGAATCGTCCGGTTTCAAGTACGACGCGAAACCATAGTCGACCTCTGAGGCGTTGCGATAGACAACCTCGTTGTTGAACTCGAATCCTCGCAACGAAACTCGCGCTGAAACGCTTTCTGCGATCGTCAGGCGTGAGATATCTGTATCGCCCTGTCCCGCGATGATCACGTTTCCATCAATCACGCCGTGAACCAATTCGCCCGAGACTTCATCGTCGCCGTCGCCGGTAAAGATTTCCAGCCCACCGGTGCCAATGTTCGGGTTGAGAATTTCGACCGTGTCAGCGCCGTCCTGAGTCAACGCAAACTGCGGAGAGCCAAGGTGCTGGTTCGAAGCCAGTTTCAAATAGTCGTCGCCGGTACCGGTCGCCATGATCGCGCTACCGCGCGTGATCGTGTTCTCGATCGTCAGGCTGTCGTCGCCGTCGAGCGTCATCGCAAAAAGCGTGTCGGTGATCTGAGTGTTCGTGATCGCAACGTTGTCGTCGCCATCAAACGTTTGCACAATCGCCGTGCTGAAAAAATCAGTTTTGGAAATGTTGACAAAGTCGTCCCCAGTCCCGCCGTAGACAATCGAAAGGTCATGGAATCGAATGCCGTCGACGTTCACGCTATCGTTTCCTGGCCCCATGTGAACGCGCAGTCCACCCGCGAATTGGCTGGTGACACGCGCATCGCCAGAAACTGCGGTGCTGTTCCCAACGGTGACCGCTGCGCGGCGGTTGATGGTGGTTCCGTCTATTCCGGCGATCCTGATGGTTCCATCGCTGGAGTAAATCCGGATCTGGTTGTCTTGCTGGTCGCCACGAATGTAGATGTGGTCGCCGTTGAAGTTCGCGTTGACGTTGCCCGCAAGGAGTCGCTTGGGCTCAAGGCTGCCATAACTTAGCGACTGTCGAGTACTTCGATTACGTTGCATCACTGTTCTCCTGTTCCGGTCGACAAGCTTCGACCTGACGATTTGCCCCAACGCCGATTTTAACCGAAAGCGTCACGACTCGAAGAACCTTTCGACTTTCGCCGCGGAAAAAGCGATCATTGAAAGTCTGATCACGGGAACGGCAGGTCACCGTTTTGAGTTGCACCCAAGGTTACCGCAGAGAGATCAGCTGTCCTGTTTAAAGACTGACAACGTCTGTAATGTCGATCAGTCCGATTGGCACACCGCCAGAATCGACAACCGGCAGTTCGCTGATGTTCCGGCAGGCGAGAGTTTCAATCGCGACTTCCAGTCGAGTGCCTCGTGTGACCGTTACCGGGCCGTGTGTCATGACTTCGGCGATCGACTGATCGAACTGCGAATCCTGCTCTCGTTCCAACAGCCTTGCAAGATCGCTGTCGGTGAAAACTCCAGCGAGTTTTCCGGACTCTCTCGCCACCACCATCACAGCACCGCTGCGACGGGACTCGCTTTTGCTGCGAATGTAAATTGAACGCACCGTTTCGTCTTCGACAGCAACACGGCACTGTTCGATTGGACGCATGATCTCTTCGACCAGAGAAAGTCGACGGCCCAGCGATCCGCCGGGATGGAACCTGGCGAAATCCTGAGGCTGGAACTTTCGTTCATGCGACAACGTCAGCGCGATCGCGTCGCCAAGCACCAACATCAACGTCGTGGTTGTCGATGGAGCCAGACCGAGGTGTCCGGATTCGCAAGTTTTGCCGTAATCGAGCACCAGATCTGCCTGTTTTGACAGAGTCGAGTTCCGGTTCGCTGTCACGGCGATCAACGGAACGCTGAACTTTTTTATTGAGGGAAGCAATGTGACGACTTCGGAAGTTTCGCCGCTGTTGGAAAAGGCGAGAACCAAATCTTCGGGCCCAATTCTTCCAAGGTCCCCGTGGATGGCTTCTGCTGGATGCAGGAAATGGCTGCGCGTTCCGGTGGAAGCCAGCGATGCGCAAACTTTCTGTCCGATCCAACCGGCCTTGCCCATTCCCGTCACGATCACGCTGCCGCGACAGCCAAGCATTAGCTCAATCGCCAGATCAAACTCGGCCGGCAACTGCTTCCCCAATCGATCGACGGCTTCGGTTTGTTGCGCGATGACTTGGGACGCATACTGAATGCGCTCAAATGAAATTGTGTTCTGTTTCGTTGCAGCACTCGCCATCAGGCAACCTCATCCAAACCAAAGTTCTGCATCCGCTGATAGACCGGGCAACGAGCCAGCAACTCGTTGTGAGTTCCGCAATCCACCACCTCGCCGCCGTCCATCAACAGGATTCGATCGACCAGGTCCAAAGTGGAAAGTCGATGAGTGATCATGACCGTCGTCCGCCCTTTGATGAACTCCGCCAGAGTCTCGTGGATCAGCTGTTCACTTTCCGGATCGATTTGACTGGTCGCTTCATCCAGAATCAGGATTTCCGGGTCCTTCAGGATCGCACGGGCCAGAGACAGCCTTTGACGCTGCCCGCCAGAAAGCTTTCCGCCATGTTCTCCGATTTGAGAATCGTATCCGTTGTCTAGGGCTTCGATAAAACCATCGGCGTGCGCCTGAATCGCCGCATCGCGAACCTGCTCGATCGTCGCGGACTCGTTTCCATAAGCGATGTTTTCCGCAATCGTGTCGTTGAACAACATTGTCATCTGCGTCACGTAGCCAATTTTCTGACGCAGTGATCGCACGTCGAAGTCGCGAATGTCGTGGCCGCCGATTTCAATCTTACCGCCGCCCACGTCAAAGAAACGTGGGATGAGATTGATCATCGTGCTCTTGCCGCAACCGTTGGGACCAATGATCGCCAACGATGTACCGGCCGGAATCGAAACGTTGACTCCCTTGAGAACCTCGTTGCTTTCATCGTAGCTGAAACGAACGTCACGAATTTCGATGTCAAGCTCACCAGTCGGAACAGCCGTTGGGCTGGCAGGAGACGCAACTGCAGGAGTCTGATCAATCAACGGGAACACGCGATCGGCAGCAACGACTCCGCCCTGAATCGTGTTGTAGACGTCAGCCATTTTTCGCAGCGGATCGGCAACACCGATCAGGAAACCGAAGAACGTCAGCAACGTTCCGTAGTCCATCACCGTTGAACTGAGTCGAATTGGTCCAAGGAAGCATGTCTCGTTGATGACCAGATAGCCGCCGGCCAGAACGCTGAGCGTGATCATGCCGACGCCGAGCAGTTCGCTGTTGATGCGTGAGAGCGAATTGTAAAACGCGATCCGCATGCCTTTTTTGTAAACGTCGCGAGCCACGGTCTTGAAACGAGTTCGTTCGTTGGGCTCATTGGTGAACGCTTTAACGACCCGCAGATAAGTCAACGCCTGATACAAACGGTTCAGAAGATTGGCAGACTCTTCGACTGCTTTCTTGTTCGCACGCTTGGTCATTCTTGCCAAACGCATCATCAAATAGCCGGCCAGCGGGCAGATCAACATCGAGAACAACAGCAAACGCCAGTTGAACCAGGCAGCTCCACCAAGACAAACGGCCATCTTCATCGGTTCACGAATCGTTTTGCCGAACAGGATCGAAATCGCCTGACCGATGGCTCCTGTTTCGCCTCGAATTCGACTGACAAGGTCACCCGTTCCGCGCACGCCCAATTCGGAGACTTCCATGTCCAGCACGTTTCGAAAGACATCGTTCTGCATGTCCAGAACAGTTCGCTGTCCGACTCGAGCAACCAAAACCATGTTGCCCATCAGGAACAAACCACGCATCACGGTGCCCAGGAACATGAATCCCATCAACCAGCCGAGCGTTGCGAAAGCTGATTTTGGCGCATAGCTTCTGATCCACGGCGCCAACGTTTCGGTCCACCATTTCCGCGTGACTTCACCATCCAGTTCGGCGTTCGCCAAAGTGATTTTGGTTTTCAGTGAAGCAACTGAGTCCGGGGCCGCCGCTGCTTTTTCTGCTGCAATCTGCGATTCGAGGTCAGCTATCTGCTGCTGCTTTTCGGCAATCCGGGTATCGGATTCCCTGGAACGTTCATCGACCCACTCGACGAGCGTCTTTTTCTGCATCACGATTTCGACGAAAGGATAGACGGCGCCCAGGTTTGCGCCCCAGAGAATCGCGACCAATAGGCAGCACACAAACGATCCGATCAGGGACCATTTGTACTTGAGCGTCATCCATAGCGCGCGGCGGAGATTTATCATGTTCGTTTCGCGTCTGCTTCCATGCGTTGGCGATTAGTGAGCAGCGTATTTTAGAAGGCGGGTGGCGTGCTGACCAACCCCAATGTTGCAGGCACCGCCCAGGCTATAGCTTTGGCGATTGCAGCCTGAATCTCTGGTCGTGCCGTGGCCCGTTCGTACCTCGATTTAAATCAACAGAACGTGAAGCTCAGGCCGCTTTTTGCGCGTCCATGGCGTTCAGCTTGCGACATTCAACAAACAGAGAGTCAGGCTTTCTGACGTTCCCGTTCTCAGAATCCAGCTCGAAAGACTCGTAGTCGTCAATGCTGCTGTCGATCGCCGATTGAACCTTAAAGTCTGTGAATCCTCGAGCCTGACACAGTGTTTTGAGCGAGTATCGATCGTACATCCAACGATGAATCTCGCCCTGGTTGCGAAACAGCCCTTCGTCGAATGAGCGCAAAGCGTCTTTGCCGAGCAGTCGACGAATGATCCAGCGAGTCAAACCAAACTTTGCTTTCTCAATTCGAGCGGTGGCTTTTTCGGTAAACGTTAACACGCGAGTCGTATTGTCGTCTCTGCCGTGCCCCATGTCCTGACAGCGTGAAAATTCGTCACCGACTCGGGCGCGAACGAAACCCGAGTTCTTGATCTCATCGCCGGCCATATACTGGCCCATGGAACCGCCCGAATGACTGCGAACCAATTGGTCGAGCAATTCCAGCTTCATCCATTTGTAATTGATTGCAGCGCCCGTTTCGCCGGCCCAGGCCTGACGATGGTAGTTCAGGTACAAGGTCGCAATCTGTTCCAGATTCGGCACCACAATTCGCAGCACGCCGCCGGGACGAAGCACCCGATAACATTCGTCCAACAGTTTTTCGCCATCGCCAGGATCCAGGTGTTCCAGAACGTGCGAATGGTATACCGCATCGAATTGGTCATCTTCGTACGGCAGGCCTTTGGTGATGTCGTGTTGAACGACTGCCGGATCGTAAGATTCCAGATCAATATTGATCCACGCTTGATGGAAACGGCGGCCGCAACCGACATTCAACAAACGGGGAGGATTCGAATTTTTCGGATCGTGGTTCAAGGTGGTGGTTAGCCCAGTTTGATACCCAGCCGACCGGTGTAGTCGACTCGATGGAGAAACATTTTTACGTTTTGTGATTCGAAGTACTCGTCGACTGCTTTGCGACATCCTTGCCAATGTCCGTAATCATCGATGATCAGGACTCCGCCAGGAACGAGCTTGGGAAACAGGATTTCAAGTTCGCATCGAGTTGACTCGTACCAGTCCGTATCCAGCCGCAGAATCGCGATCTGTTCAGGAGATTCCAGCGGCAACGTGTCTTCGACTTTGCCTTTGACGAATCGTAACATTGACTCCGGATAGCCCGTTTCGATCAGCGTTTGCTTGACCTGATTCAGGCTGCAGCGGCACCAGATACTGTCTTTTGATTCTGAGTTTGCATAGTCTGCATCAGCCAGCAGTCGCTCTGCCGAATGCCCCCGCAGATCCACATCGTTGTCAGTCGGTTCGGACATTCCGTCGTACGTGTCGTACATCCAAAGTGTTCGGTGATCCTGAGAGCGTGAGACCAGCGAGTGGGCAACCGCCGCCATGCTGCCGCCTTTCCAAACGCCGCACTCCACGATGTCGCCAGCAATTTCATTTTTGCAAACGTGATCGACGGCTTCGCAAAGCGCGAGGATTCGTTCCGGCGAAGTCATCGTGTACGGCGTGACCGAATCGATGATTTCACGTTGAGCAACGGTCGAATCGGGAAAGCGATTCGCTAGCTGATCGATGAACGGAACTTCAACGTGGCTTTTCTTGGGTTTTCGAAACGGACGAGTGAGAATGTTCACAGCAATGCCAGAAAGATGAGTGCTTTACCAGATAATTATCAAAACGGCTAAAGTCCGTAAACGCCAGAACGGAACTTAAAGTCGTTGTTGACGAAATCGATGGGGATGAAAACATCATTTTGCATCGGACAGACTTGCCGTGCTTGTTCGTCATGGAATTTTTCAGTTTGGTGAAGCTTTCTTCGGGTTGAGCGAACTTTGAAAATTCGGTATCACCGCCCCATCATGGAACCAAACAGCACTCCAATCCTCTTCTGCATCTTCAATCGACCGGAGCTCACGGCCCGGGTTTTCAGGTCGATTCGAGAACGTCGCCCAGCGACGCTCTACATTGCCAGCGACGGTCCACGAGCGCTCCACCCTGGCGACGATGCGAAGGTCGCAGCGGCTCGCGAAATTGTGAGCGAGATCGACTGGCCGTGTGAAGTTCGAACGCGGTTCCTGCAAAACAACTTGGGCTGTAAGCATGCCATTTCCTCAGCTGTCAGCTGGGCATTCGAACAATCCGAAGAGCTGATTATCCTTGAGGACGACTGCCTGCCTGACCCGTCGTTCTACGGCTACTGCAGTAACCTGCTTGATCGATATCGTGACGTTGAAAAAGTCATGATGGTCAGCGGAAACAACTTTCAACGTTCGCGAAGAAGCGACGCCAGCTATTATTTTTCCCGCTGGACTCATATCTGGGGATGGGCCACGTGGAAACGAGCTTGGCAGCATTTTGACGTGGATGTCTCGTCCTGGCCGCAGCTGAAACGCTCCCGACAGTTGCAGGCGATTTTCCCGGACTCCGCCGAGTACGCACACTGGTCGCGAACTCTCGACATGCAGCACGCAGGCGAAATCGATACCTGGGACTTTCCCTGGGCTTACGCCGTGTGGGCCAACAATGGACTCAGTATCCTGCCCGAGAAAAACCTTGTCACCAACATTGGCTTTGGTAGCGACGCAACTCACACAATCGACCCCGAATCGAAACTCGCCGACATTCCGGCTTGCGATTTGGGGCCGATGCTTCATCCGATCGACATCGTGGTCAATGAAGCGGCAGATCGTTACACCTGGAAAACAGTTTTCCGACCAACTGCCGAAGGAGCCAAGCCACGAGTTCCGTATTGGAAAAAGCTTGGCTTGTTTCGTCGCCGGCCACGAAAGAAAAACACGGACGCAGCCTGATCATGAAGATCGCTATCATCTCGCCCTATCGCACCGTCGCGCCGCACTTCGAAGCAGAACTTGAGATTGCTCAGCAGCATCTCGACGCCGGAGACGAAGTCGTCTTTCTCAGTTGCGAAGGACAGCTCGCGAACTGCGACTTCAACGTCGATCGCGACCCATCAATCTGTGCGAACTGTCGGGGGCGGCGCGAGCATGGAATGGAGTTGCTGGATCGCAACTGTGCCACGTATCAGATTGACGCATCGAACTTCATCGCCATTCCGCAGTTCGAATCGATGCAGCATCTGATGGACTGGAAAGTTGAAAACTTCGACGTCGGCTATGCCGCGCTCTCGTCACTGGTGTCGGTTGTGCGCGACCCGGAGCCCGATCTTGAGAAACATGCTGCGTTGTTGAATCGGTTTATTGAATCAGCCCTTGCGACGTGGCAGCAAACGTTGGAATTTATCAAGCAGCATCGGCCTGACCGCATCTACGTGTACAACGGTCGATTTGCCGCGATGCGAGCCATTTTCCGGGCTTCACAGAAGTTGGGCGTCGCCTGTTTTCTGCATGAACGCGGGTGTGACCTGAACCACTACGACTTGCTGGAAAACCATCTTCCGCACGATCTTGTCGGAATCGAAAACGTCATTCGTCAGCTTTGGGATCGAGCTGATTCTGACAAACGCGGCGCAGTTGGGGCGTCGTGGTTTGAAGACAGGATCTCCAAAGTCGAACGAAGTTGGAAATCTTTTACGAAAGAACAGCAAGCCGGTTTACTGCCGGAAAACCTCGAGCCTGCGGCGCGAAACATTTCGATCTTCTGTTCCTCCGACGACGAGTTCGTGGCCATCGGAGACGCCTGGAAGAACGAGCTCTATCCGAATCAGGTCGAAGCCATCGCTGCGATTGCTGAATCGATGCTTCAGTCCGCTCCGGAGACAAGGCTGTTTCTGCGAGTCCACCCAAACCTCAAGGACGTCGACAATGCGCGGAAACGCAGCATGATGGCGTTGGACTATTCGAACCTGACGGTGATCGCGCCGGAGGCTTCCATCGACACGTACGCGTTGCTCAAAGCCAGCGATCAGACGGTGACGTTTGGCTCCAGCGTCGGAATGGAAGCCGTGTTTTGGGACAGGCCTTCGGTTCTATTGGGGCCGTGCCTGTACCAGAATCTTGGCGGGCCAATTCGGTCTCATTCTCACCAGCAAACGATTGAATTGCTCTGCAGCGACCTTCAACCTGCCAGTGACAAAACGGGCGCGTTGATGTACGGAAACTGGTTTCAGTCTCGCGGAATTCGATATCAGTATTTCGAAGCCAAAGATCTTTTTGAGGGAACGTTCAAGGGACAGGTCGTGCACGATCGCGAAGCTGCCAGGGCGGAGTCGAGAAAATACCGCGGGTTAATGTCGCTTTTTCGCTAACTCAATCAACGGCCGTCCGAAGCGAATCGCTCAATGATCTCGCTGCCGCAGGTTATCCCGAATTCATGCCAGCACTTTTGATTCGTCTTGTTGATTGCAGGCACGTTCAATAGCTTTAGAGTTTGGATTTCAGTCAATTAGCGGGGACAAGGATGTTCTGGCTCCACAAAGCATCAAACCGGTTCGGGCAACCGACGCTCAGCACCTCTTCCCCTTCGCCGAGGAGTTTCTGAAGTGAAAATTCCAGGCACCCGACAAACGATCGAAGAGGACGACGTCCAGGCGATCGCAGATGCAATGCGAGAAAGTCTGCTGACGACCGGACCTCAAGTCGAAGAATTCGAGAATGCGTTTGCAAAAGCCGTCGGCACTCGATTCGCAGTCGCCGTCAGTTCAGGAACCGCAGCACTGCACGCTGCCGTCCACGCTTGCGGCATCAATCACGAGAGTTCTTCCAGCGCCGAAGTGATTGTTCCGGCGATCAGCTTTGTCGCGACATCGAACGTGGCGCTCTATCAGAACGCCCGACCCGTGTTCGCGGACGTCGAATCAGATACGCTTCGAATCGACGCGGAAGACGTGGAGCGAAAGGTGACCTCTCGAACCAAAGCCATCGTTGCAATGGACTACGGCGGGCAGCCTTGCGACTACGCCGCGCTTCGGGCAATCGCAGATCGACATCGCCTGATGCTGATCGCCGACACCTGTCATTCGCTCGGCGGAAGCCTTGGTGCTCGCCCGGTCGGTTCCCTCGCCGATTGTTCCTGCTTCAGCCTGCATCCCGCCAAACAGATCACTTGCGGTGAAGGCGGGATGGTCACGACTGACGATCAGGATCTGGCTATGGAAATGCGAGCGTTTCGCAACCATGGAATTGGATCCAATCATCGCCAGCGTCAAAAACAGGCGACGCATCGATACACCATGGAAGCCCTCGGCTACAACTATCGGCTGACCGATATTCAATCCGCTCTGGGCCTTTCGCAGCTGAAAAAGCTGGCGAAATTCACTCGCCGCCGCAACGAAGTGGCTGCCGTCTATGACGACTTGCTGCAGGGGTGCGAATTTCTGCAGCCGCTCAAGACGGTTCCAGGCGTTCAACATGCCCGGCATCTTTATGTTGTGAAATGGAACGCCGAAGCATCCGGAATCTCTCGCGACGAAGCGTTTCGAGCGCTGCGTGATCGCGGGATCGGCGTCAACGTTCACTACCAACCGATCTACCAGCAGCCGTACTATCAAGGCCTGATTTCACGGGAAGAGATCGCGACGCCGGATTGCCCGATTGCTGACGAAGCCTATCAGTCAATCCTTTCGCTGCCGGTTTTCCCAACCATGTCGCTGCAAGAGATCGGCTACGTTGTTGAAAGCCTACACGCGGTTGCGGCTGGAACAGAATTGCTACGGAGAGCTGCGTGATGAGGACTGCTGCCGTCATCCAGGCCCGCATGGGAAGCGAACGACTTCCCGGGAAAGTCCTGCAGGATATATCGGGAAAGCCGATGATCGATCGCGTCGTGGAACGGGTCGCTCGTTGCAAATCACTTGACGGAGTGATCGTGGCGACGTCGACCAACACTGCCGATGACGTCCTTGCCAGTCATTGTCGTGATCTGGGAGTTCCGGTCGTTCGCGGAAGCGAGAACGATGTGCTTTCTCGTTATGCGTTGGCTGCAGAAAAGTATCACTGCGAGACGATCGTTCGAATCACTTCGGACTGCCCGCTTGTCGACCCTGAAATTATTGATCAGGTTGTCACCGAAGTCACCGAAAACCCAGGCGTTCAATACGCCTGCAACTTTTTCCCGCAACGACTGTTTCCACGCGGGCTGGATGCCGAAGCATTGACTGTGCGGGCGTTGCAACAGATCAACCAACAGGCGACCGATCCGCGGCATCGCGAACATGTGACGCTGATGATTTATGAGAATGCGTCGCGCTTCAATATTGCTTCTGTTTCGAATCGTCTGGACCATTCCCATTTGCGTTGGACCGTCGATACCGAAGCGGACTTGATGCTGGTGCGAAAAATCTACGAACATTTTGCCGAACAGGCTGTCGAGTCGTTCGGCTATGCGGAAACCATGCGGGCGTTAACCCAAAACTGGCACTGGTGCCAAATTAACCGGGAAGTTCTCCAAAAGGCAGCTTGACGATGAGCAGGACTCTGACTCCGACCCGAACAGAGTTAATGAATGTGGTCATCCGGGCCGACGCTGGCCCCGCGATTGGAACTGGCCACGTAATGCGGATGATGGCATTGGGCGAAGCTTGTTGTAAGCTCGGCGCTGGCGTAACAATGCTCTGCGGCCAAATCCCGGCCGGCCTCGTGCAGCGGCTGATTCGCTGCGGCATCGACGTGCATCAACTCAAAAGTCCGACTTGTGATCAGAACGACGCGGCGGAAACAATGGCTTTCGCCCGACAGCAGTCTGCGGACTGGATCGTGCTCGACGGATACGGATTTTGCAGTCAGTATCAGCACGCAATGTCAAAATCGGAAGCGGTTCTGATGATGATGGACGATGGTGAGATTGCCGACCGGAACTCCGTCGACGTTGTGCTAAATCAAAACGCTTACGCGGCCGCGGAACTTGGTGACAAAGGAATGCTCGCCGGATGCGAGTTCACGTTGCTGAGATCAGAATTTCTGTCTGCTTCCGCTTCCGAGCCGAAGTCCATTCGGCAGACTGCCAGAAGAATTTTGGTGACATTGGGAGGATGCGATGACGCCAACTGGACGATGCGAGTGCTCAAGGCGATGTCGTTCGGCGGTTCGCAGAAACTGATCGTTGATGTTGTCGTCGGAGCCGGCTATCGACACTTTCAGTCTCTGATGGATTTGAAAAAAGTGCTTCCCTTTACGATTCGCATTCATCGCAATGTTGACCGAATGGTCGATGTGATGCGTCGAGTCGATTTTGCGATCACGGCCGGAGGGTCGACGTGCTATGAGTTGGCACGCTGTGGCGTCCCTTCGCTGGCGATTCCTGTCGCCGACAATCAGATCCCAATCGTCGAAGCACTGGAAAAGTACGGAACGCTCACCGCCTTCGATCCGGATGGGGAGGATCAGGAGTGCTCAAGCCGACTGACCAGAATGATCCGCGACCTTTCGCTTGATGCAGTGACGCGAGACCGAATGTCACAGGCGGGAAGGACGCTCGTTGACGGGAAAGGCGCCTTTCGGATCGCTCGGCAGATGGCAAACTGGGGACTGAAGCTGCGCGAAGCCGAAATGAGTGACGCGGAAGTTTTACTTGCGTGGAGAAATGATCCCGAAGTCCGATCGGTCTCGTTCAATTCAGATCGCATGTCTCTGGAGACGTTTCGGATCTGGTTGCAGAAGAAAATGGAGAATCAACAGACTCGTCGATGGATCGCCGAGACCCGAAATGGTTTGCCGATTGGTCAAGTTTGCCTCGAATTCGAAAATCCGCAGCAGGCGGTGATTGAGTTGACGCTGGACCATACTCGCCGTGGCAAAGGGCTGGGGCGAACGATTATTGAAAGAGCCTGCAAGTTGGGTTTCGAAGAAAATCCACTGATGGATTCCGTGGTTGCACGGATTTGCCCGGGTAACGTCGCGTCGGAGCGAGCGTTCCGCAGTGTCGGGTTTGTGCAAACCCAACCGACGATGATCAACAAAAAGCTGGCGTTCCAGTTTGTCCTTTGGCGGGATGCGGCGAACCGGCAACGACGAGCAGTTGCCTAGTTCACGGCTACAGAAAATCAGCGTTGGCCGATAGAATGCTGCGATTCAATTCCTGTCGCACTCTGCATTCGGTTCCTTGGTCAACTCTATTTCGCAATCCTGGCGTGAGCTCTATCCGTTCGAGTCCCATTTTCACAACGTTGATGGGCATCGAATGCACTATGTCGACGAAGGCCCGCGCGATGCGCCGCCGGTGTTGATGGTGCACGGAAATCCAACCTGGTCTTTTTACTATCGAAACTTGATCGCAGGACTCTCGGATCGCTTTCGAACGATCGCCATCGACCATATTGGTTGCGGCTTGAGCGACAAACCTCAAGACTACGACTACTGTCTGCAGAATCATATCGACAATGTCTGCAATCTGGTTGAAAGACTTGACCTGCAGAATACGACTCTGGTCGCGCACGACTGGGGTGGAGCGATAGGGCTCGGGGCGCTACAAAAACTTCGTGAACGATTCTCGAAGATTGTCCTGTTCAACACCGCGGCTTTCCCGCCACCTTTCATTCCGTTTCGAATTCGCGTTTGTCGCTGGCCGGTGTTCGGGAAAGTTGGTCTACAGGGAATGAATCTGTTCGCCAAAGCCGCAGTGACGATGGCAACCGAACGTCCAGACGGATTGCCCCAGGATGTAGCCGACGGCTTGTTGGCTCCGTACGATTCATGGTCGAATCGAATCGCGACTTACAAATTCGTCAAAGACATCCCGCTTTCGCGATCGCACAAAACGTGGGAAGTCCTCGAACGCATCGAAGCTGGATTGCCGGAACTTGGTTGTATGCCGATTCGCCTGATCTGGGGAATGAAGGACTGGTGCTTCCGCCCGGAATGTTTGGACCGATTCGAGTCGCATTGGCCTGATGCAGTCGTCACCAAATTTGAGAACGGCGGGCACTACATCGTCGAAGACGAACCGGAAAAGATCGTTTCGCTGGTCCGGGAATTTTTGGATGCCGCAAAATGAGCAACTCACTGTCATGGTGCCACGGTCTGTCGCGCGGCCGATTGGTTGAGCTGGCCTGTTTGTTGGAAGTTACGGCGTCCAAGCCTGGTAACGTGCATCGCGGCGCCGATTTCGAAGACGTTTCGTTTATTGACTTTGCAACTAGCGCAGTCGCGATGGGCCAGGCGATTGATGAAAGCGCAGGCAAGGGATACGGACAAACGGTTCTTGCCGTCGCGAATCGCACTCTCGCGGTTGCCGGATCCAACACGAACCTTGGAATCAACCTGTTGCTGAGTCTGCTGGTTCAAGCCAGTCGTCAGGCAGAAACTCTTGACGTTGACGCTGCTAAAAGCGTCCTGAATCAGCTTGATGGATCAGATGCGGCCGATGTTTATGCCGCAATTCGAAAGATGAGTCCTGGTGGGATCGGACAGACGGAGGTTCATGACGTCAACGATTCGGCACCCGCGTCGCTGATAGACGCCATGGACGCGGCCAAGGATCGTGACGTGATCGCGGCTCAGTTCACCAACGGATTCGCCGACGTGTTTAGGAAAATTCTGCCCTGGATTTTGGATGGCCGCGACCAATTTAACGACCTCGTGCACGGAATTGTCTGGGCACATGTGCGTTTGATGGCCACGCATCCTGACAGCCTGATTGCTCGCAAGTGCGGCAGTGCTGTGGCTGAACAAAGCCAGGCCATGGCATCAACAGCCATCGAGTCATTGGCAAATGGACCTGAGTCTTTTTTCGCGGCGGTGGCGAACCTTGATTTCTGGCTTCGCGCCGACGGCCATCGGAGAAATCCTGGAACGACTGCGGACATGATTGCCGCGGGATTGTTTGTCGGCCTTTATAATGGCGACATTGTTCCGCCGTTTACCAAGCCGCCATTCGCATCGTGAACCGTTGTCTTTCCTTTCCCAAGCTGGACCCCTCATGACATCAGATGTATTCGAAGTTTCTCTCGAGAAAGAAAGCCTCGTTTTTTCTTCTGCGCATTTCATCACGTTCAATGGAAATGTTTGCGAACGACTGCACGGCCACAACTACCGCTGCAAGTGCCGTGTTATCGGGACGTTGGACGAGAACGGATACGTGATCGATTTCATCGCGCTGCGAGATACTCTGCAGAGAATCGTCGGTGAACTCGATCATCACGTCCTGCTACCAATCAATCATCCAACGATTTCGGTTGAAAAAAAGGATGCCGAAGTCATTGCCCGGTTTGAAGAAAAGCGATGGGTGTTTCCCGAAGAAGACTGCGTTTTGCTTCCAATCGCAAACACAACAGCCGAGTTGTTGGCGATGTGGATCGCTGATCAGTTGATTGCCAGACTGGACGCAAAAACGAAAGCGACGCTGGACAAAGTCGTCGTTTCGGTGGACGAGAACCACGGGCAGTGGGCAAGTGCCGAGTCTTCTATTTAAGAGTTTGCCTCTGGAGATCCGGTGAGTACTTGAGTCGACTTTCCAGTCAGTAAGAACTGGTTCAACAACGAATTAGTTCAACAACGAACTATAAACTTCGCTCGTTCCCTCAGCCATGCTGATGTCAGACAGGCACGTGCGTTGACGAACATACGCGCTTTGGCTCATTGAGTTCCATCTCTCGCTATCACCAACCATCGATTCGACCTTCGCTGCGAGATCTTTCGCGTCTCCTGGTTTAAAAATCAAACCATCGACGTTGTCTCGTACGGCTTCCGGAATGCCTTCGACGTTGCTCGCGACGACTGGCACCGCATTCGCCATCGACTCAAGCACCACCATCGGAAGCCCCTCTCCGTAGAGCGACGGCAACACGAACAAATCCATCTTTCGGATTTGCTCATTGACGTTCGTTTGAAAACCGGTCCACGTGATCATGTCCGCAATACCTAGTCGATTGACTAGGTTCATGACTTCAGATTCGTACTCTGAAGTTTCAAACTGACCTACGGCACGGAGGTGAGTCTTGACGCCACGATTCTTCAAAATCGACAATGCCTCGAGCAGGACTTCGACGCCTTTGCGAGGGCGAAACAGGGCCATCGTTCCCAATGTCCAAACGTCGTTCTTGCCCGGTGCATCACGATGAGGAAGATCATCGATCGCTGCCACGCCGTTGGAAACAACATTCAGCTTGACCGCCGGATGGCCAAGTGATTCCATATAGCCCATCAACGAGTTCGATACGCAGATCATCCGATCGACTCGACTCAATGCCCATGTTTCGACTTTCGTGTTGATCCAATTCTTGAGGCCACGCTCACTGTCGCGGCCCGCAGGACTGTGAACGTGATAGATCAACGGGCAATCAGTGGCTCGTGCGGCAAGGCTTCCAATCAGCAGCGATCTTGGAGTATGAGCATGGATCAGTTTGTAGTTTTCGTCGCAGATAATTTTCGCGATGTTCCGATAACAGAGCAGGTCGAACTTGTTCTTCATGTTTAGCTCGTACAGCGGGGAACTGGAGCGCCGAACTTTCGGAAACTTGTCCGCTTTAACGCACGCAAATCCGGCTTCGTAGCCAAACTGAGGCAACGCCATCGCAAGTAAATCCTGGACTCGTTCAGCACCCGCAAAGTGCTCGCCATTAATCAAATGAAGAACGCGAGTGGTTTGTGTGCTAGAAGGCGAACCCAGAGTTGTCTCAAGGTCAGATGATTTTATGATCACGGCGGGATTCCAGAAAAGTACGCATTTTCAAATCGTACGTTGTGAAAAACCGCATGAAGAACGAGAGTGCTGTAGAGAAGAATCGGGCCTGTCTGAGCGCCGTAAATTTCGGCGTGACCGCTACAAGCCGAAGCTTCGCATCGTTCAGGCAAGCTCCATTCAGGCTACTCGGCGTTGTTCCGGAGAGTATTGCTCGATCGGCTGAGGTTGCGGAGGTTGCGGAGGATGCATCGGGATTGTTTCCGGATACATCGCAGCCGGCGGTGGGGCGATCGGAGCAACCGTTGGAGCTGCGACTGGTTTACGAATTTCGTAGCCCATGATGGACTCGCAAACGTCGATCAACTTATCCGCGTAGTCTTCGAAGCGATAGCGAGTGTGAACGCGATCGAAAGAACGTTCTCGCATTCCGGTTGCGACTTCTGGTTGAGCTGCCAACATTCGAATCACGTTGCCGGCGTGGCTGTGATCGCCGTAAGGAACAACAAAGCCCGACCCGTTGCCAACGGCTTCTGGAGCACCGCCGGAGTCGGAGAACGTGATCACTGGCAGGCTCGACGCCATCGCCTCGTGGATGACGCATGGAAACGGATCGACTCGCGACGTGAGCAGGAACGCGTCCGAGCCCATGAAGTATGGCTCGACGTCTTCACGTTCGCCAATGAAATGGACGAAGTTGCGAGCCGGCGAATTTTCCAGATCCAGCTGGATGTAGTGGTACGGCGAATGCGTCCAGCGCGGCCCTTCACCAACCCACACGAAATGGATCGGCATGTTTGACTGATTTTGGGCAACAGTGGCCCGTGCAATATTGACGTAGTGATCGATGCCCTTGCGAAGATCCAACGTTCCACACCCAAGCACGATGAATGCGTTCTCGGGAAGCCCCAACTCTTTGCGGATTCGCTTGTGAGCATCATCGCGGCTGATGCCTGTTCCAAATTGCGGATTCAGCAGACCTTGCGAAAGCACGAGGCCCTTTCCGTACGGCACGTCGGTAAACGCTTCGGTGGCTTCGCGGACGGCGTGTACCGGGAAAACGATTCGATGAGAGGCATCGAAAACCGTTGTGTAGTCCTGGTGCGTGTAAGACGAAGGCAGTTCGTGAACGAGCGAGATCAGTGGAACTCCGTGTCGCGCAAGTTCTGCAGCAACAAACCGCGACTCCATGCTGTTGCATACAGCCATCACAGGGATGTTTGATTTTTCGCGGTGCACGAACTTGTCCACGCGTTTCGTCAGTTCTTCGCCAGGCTCTCGTGGCAGATTCATGCAGTCGACAACGCCGTGTTGCCCGAACTCAGCGGCCAGGAACCCCCCGCTGTGCAGGATCGTTTCACACTGAATGTCGCATTGAGCGTGAAAATGTTTCAACACGTTCAGGATGATTTTCGGTGCACCGGTGCGAGTTGCTTCGTGAGATACGAAGAGCACCCGTCGCTTGGTTTCCGAGTTGGAATTTTTCTTTTTCCGCGAACGAAACAGTCTCATGGTCTATCCTGAAATGGCGAGCCGAGGAGGCGAGGACGTGGCTGGTTCCTTGTCGAATCAACAGTCAAACGACACTGGTAAAATCGGCAGTTAAAGCCGAAATCTTGTTAACTTTTGTCGATTCTGCCGCAAGTAACCCTCATCCGGCGGCAGACTTTAGCAGGCCTTTCAGTCCTGCAACAGACTGAAGGTATTGGGTCGCTAGCACGTTCCGGGGTTGGGAAATCGAGAGCCGAAATGGGGTGGATCTGGCAGCAGAACAGGCGCGAATTTGCAACGGAACGACTACGCCGAACGGGCAAACAGATTCTGGAACGGACGACTGCTTTCCATCGCTTCTTCAACGGTGCTGTCACTCACAATTCGCCCCAGTCGCATCACGATAACCCGATTTGCGAGGCACAGCGACGACGCCCGGTGAGTGACAATGATTGTTGTTCGGCCGCGAATGAAAGATTCCAACTCGCCATGGATTAGCGTCTCGGTCTGTCCGTCGACCTGACTGGTTGCTTCATCAAGAATCAGGATTCGGGGATCGGCAAGAACGGCTCGGGCGATCGCAACACGCTGTCGCTGACCGGCGGAAAGGTGACTGCCATTGTCGCCGATCATTGTGTCGATTCCTTCAGGCATCGAATCCATGAAGTCCCCCAGCCGCGCAGTTCGGACGGCGTCGTCGAGATCTTTTTCCGTGGCGTCCGGATTGCCGTAAAGAATGTTTTCACGAATCGTGCCGTGAAAAAGAACCGAGTCTTGTGTCACCCACGCGATTTGACGGCGAAGCTTACGCGGACTGACGTCTTTAAGGTCAACACCGTCAATCGTGATGTGACCGCGATTGGGATCGTAGAACCGACAAAGTAAGTTCATAAGCGTCGATTTTCCGGAACCGTTGCCGCCCACAATCGCCAACGTTTGCTTGTAGGGAATCTCCAGCGAGATGCGTCGCAAAACGGGTTGCTTTGGCTTGTACGAGAACAGCACGTCGTCAAAAACGATGGCCTCACTGTGTTTGGGAACCGGAACAGGAAACTCTGGCGTCTTGACCCGATTGTCGACATCGTAAGTTCGGAACAGGTTTTCGCATGCCGTGTTGCCTCGCACGATCACGTTGATTACTTCTGTCATCTTTCTCGCAGGATCACTGGCAGCCGCCAGCAAGGCGTAGAAGTACAACAAAGTTACCGGCCGGATTGGAGTCTCGCTCATGCGAATACCAAACAGGCTCGTTTCACGATTCAGGACCAGCCACGCACCAGCCAAAATGGCGACAGCAATCGAGATGATTCCCAATAACTCGGAAAGTGGTTTGAGCAGCGAATCGTATAGCGAAATCCGGACACTCATGTGATATAGGGTTTGGGCATTCCTTCGAAATCTTCGTCGCTCGGAACGTTCGCGATTGAAAATGCGAACTGTTTTCACTTTCTGGAACGTCTCGATGAGCGTCTGGAAAACGTCCGCCATTCCCTGCATTTCGTTTTCGGTCGATCGCTTCATGCGTCCCGAAACATTGCGAACCAGAAAGAATCCGGCGGGCAGAATGATCAGCGACAGCAGCAACAAAGGCAATGAGATCCAGGCCGCAAGTGCGAGACAGGTGACCATCTTGAGCGGCTCTCGCAGGCATTTCCCGTAGAAGACCTTCAGTCCACCGGCGACCATCAGCATGTTGTGCGACAGGTGAGTCATCATGTTCGATGTCCCCAGCCTGTCGATGCGTTGTTGGTCCAGTTCCAGCGCTTTGCGATAGTAGATGCGGCGCAAGTCCATCACGGTTTTACTGGCAACCCGGGCGGTCAGATACGCGCTCGCGACCAGAAAACAGCCTTTGAGCAAGGTCACAACCAACAGCCAACCCATGGCCATCGAAAGCGTTTCGAAGGGACTGTCTGGCGCCCACTTCGTAATGAAGGGCTTGAGCGATTCGGTGTATCGGCGCAGCAGATGTTGCTCCGAGCTCAACCGGTCGCGGTTGATGTCGAGGCTAAGCTGCGTCCGATGAAGTTCGTCTTCTGAAATTGGCGCAACCGAGATCTTCAGCTCGGAACGTTGGATCTCTGATTCGAGTTTGGAAATCGCTGCGGTCGAGTTTTCGATTTCGGTGTCGATCCAGTCGTGAAACGTCTCGCCTTGCAGGACGACCTGGACGACTGGAAGAATGGTCGAGATACTTGCCGACCACAGGACGGAGATCATGACGGCGCACAGCACAGCGCCAAGGATCGACCACTTGTAACGTAGCGACATCAAGACTGCGCGAAAGAATGGCTTCATCAGGTTGTCAGTTCGTAGGTGTCAGGAAGAGCTGATCTGGTTTTGCGTCAATTTCGGGAGGCATGTTGGCGACCGTTGAGAGCGCCGTCAACAACAATCACATCGGCCATCTGCCGCTGTAGACCAGAACGCGATTCCGTTTTTGTGTTGCTAGCAGGGAAGCTGCGAAGAATAGGCATGCTTGGTCGTAGTTTAGAGACCGGACGGGTAAACGAAGCATGCTTGAGGGCCAGGGCAGCCGCTCGGCGACGCGAAACTCATGCACCCATCTGTCTCTGCTCGATAAGTTGGGGCCGTTGGAAATGCTCAACCGCTTGATCGCTGACGTTTTACCGTCACGCTTGGAAGCGGCGTCGTCGTAGTGCGTGGCCGCCAAGCCCAAACTGGTTCAGCCAACTCGAAGAATGGACTCGATGCGTCGAATCACTTCGTCTGCCGGGTAGCTGGCGTTGGGCAGCGAAATATTCTCGCTCGACTCAACCCAGCCTGCGACTTTCTTGTCTGCTGCGATCGCTGTGCTGTGCTTGCGGTTGCCAAAGTGGTCCCCAATTTCAGAGAACGCCGCACCGGTGTGGCGTCTGGCAAGATACATCGCCAGCATGCGAGCCGTGCAAACCCGTTTCCGACGGCTGGAGGATCGAATCTCGTTTGGTTTCACACCACAGAAATCGCAAACGGCCTGTTCGATTCCCTTGATCGAAGCACCGATCGATGAGAACGCCAGCAAGTCGCCCAGAACATCCTGAGCCAGATGCATGGTGACTTTTTCCTGAAGCGAAAACGAGACCGCGAACAGGCGATTGATCGCACCAATGATGCGGCGGACGTCGCGTGTCATGTGCTGGGCGATTAGCTCACGGACTTCCAGCGGAAGTGTAAAGTTTCGCTGCTGGCAAATGCTTTCGATGATCGAAACACGACCTTCGAAACTTGGATACTGCAGCGGACACGTCAATCCGCCGGTCAATCGTGCAGCCAGATCGGTGCCGATGCCTTCGAGTTCAATCGGTGGCCGATCCGCTGAAACGACAACCTGTTTTCCGGCACGAGCAAGATGATCGACCGTCTGTAAAAATTCGCTTAGCGTCGCACGTTTGCTGGAAAAGAATTGAATGTCGTCGATCGCAAGAATATCCAGATCGCGATACCGTCGTCGAAACATCGGCAATCCGCTTCCTCCGCGGAGCGAACCAATAAATTCGGTCGTGAACTTCTCAGCAGAAAGATAGACGCAACGTTTGCGGCGAAGACGTCTGCGAAACTCGTTGACCACGGCTTCCAACAAATGAGACTTTCCGCTTCCCGTTGATCCATAAATCAATAGCGGCGAAAACTCACCCGGATAGTCAATCACTTGCTCAACGGCAGCGCGAGCCAAACGGTTTTCGTCACCGAACCAGAACGACTTTACATAGCGAGCCGACTTTGCATTCTTCGGACGCGACTTTGGCGACGGAGTCCTCGCTTCGGAAGGCTGATGAAAATGAAAGTAAGTTTGAGGATCCTTCTCTTCGATGAAGCCATCTTCCTGAGCTTCCAATGGCAAATCGGAACCCTGAACTGGAGAAGCCGAAGTCTCAACCGAGTCATCTGAATCAACGGCTACACTCTCAAACAGCGACTCTGCGGAAGCCGAAGTTCGAGTTGAGAATTGGATTGACGTTTCCGGTCCGGCGATGCGGTGAACGGCTTCTTTGACGTCGCCAGAAAAACGCGACTGTAGACGACTGAGACTGAATGCGTTGGGAGCGAAGACCTGTACCTGTTGTCCATCGAACACGATTGGATCTGAACCTTCGAACCACATTTCGAAGATCGTCTGTCCAATTTGATCTGCGAGCGCTTCGGTGATTGCCTGGGCAACCTGAAGCTGACGCTGGTTGGAGGGAAGTACTGGTGGGTCCTGCTTCGACAAAGTCACATCCTGAGGCTTATCGAACTTGATGGATCATTGATCGCATCAATTCCTTTACAATGTGAACTGGCAAGCCGCGTCATTGCGACCATCAGTTCCTGTCACGAGCAGCGATTTTAGGATTGCTAGCACCGCTGTCAAAGGCGTATTTGAATTTCGCGTTAAGAAAACACAAAACAGAAATTAAGAGCCTACGTTTTCGAATTTCCTGTCAAATTTCAACACGCAACGTTTCGCAAAAACTGTTCGTCGCGTGTGGATAACGCGTCCGCAAATCGCATGCGATTTCGGTGACAAAAAACTTCGATTTATTGTGCTGCCATCGCCGCCGGCAAAAGAGACTGGAAATCGTTGCTCAACGGAGTCTTTCCAGACGGATTGTTGATTTCCAAAATCAAAGCCAACTGTTGAACGGGGTTGCTTTTGTCGATCACGGCCGGACGCTTCATCAATAAACCGCTTCGACGTGACAGATACAGCCCTGCCCAATGCGTTGGTTGAGGACGAAGCTGATGCTGAGGTTGCAGCGTTTGAATTAACCGGGATGCATCGCCTGTCCAACCGCGATACGTGATGCGTTGAACGCGATGGCTGGCGTCAAAGTAATAAGTAAGCGAACCGTGCAAGTCCCACGAGTTTGTGCCGGTCACAACGGCAACTCGCATTCCGTGCAAACCTTGATCTGCAGGGCTCGTCGAAACGCGATCCCAACGCGATGTGATCCACTGTTCTGTCACGTCAAATCGAAACAGCGATGACAAGTCCGTCGTCGGCGTAAAGCTCATCGGTTGCGCAGTCAGGTCCGGCCCGTTTGCATCGCCAGGATACACGACGGTCTCCGCTTTGGCATAGTCCGGCACCATGCCAGTCTGTCTCCATGCTTGATCGTCTGCCGCGGGGAAAGCGGCCGGGTTTGGTACCGGGTTTGCGACCATTGACGGCGTCGAAAACCTGTTTGTAGCATGAGCCAGCGGAGTGACTTGCCCGTTGTTTGCTGACGACATGCCAACTTGCGTAGCCGTCATCCCCGTCGGCGGCTGCAAAGTTCCAAGGCTGTTCGTTTGTGGAAAACGTGTCGGTGGAAGCGAACTGCCAAACGTCGGTGCGGGCTGATTGTTGAATTGCGAAAATGAAGGCTGTGTCGCGGCGGCGTTGGTGCGATAGCTGGCCGCTTGCCAGGGAGCGTCTTGCAATCCTGCCGGGTTTTGCATTCCAGCCGGGTTTTGCATGCCGCTTTGCTTCCTCGCGGTGTGACGCTGGTGGTGGGAGTACAGCATCGGCCCGCCGATCAATCCCATCAGTAGCACCGGCAATATGAAGGCTCGAAACATTTGTAAATCCTTGAAAAATCCTCTGCTCTGAAAAATACCTGCTGCTTGGCGCGCGTCACGTCGTTTAACTGCGACCGTTGTAAAACAAGGTCTTCCGAAAACAGATCTGGCGGTGAGATAAAGTTTGCGGGCAATGAACTGACGTTGACGCTAGCGAGGGGAATTGGGTACTTCGCACACGATGCGCGTTTGCGCAAGAACCACAGCTGCATTCAGTTTCCCATGCAACCCCCAGATTTACTCGAATCCCAAAGTGCAAAACGCCAGAGTTGCGTTGCGGGGTGGATGTGCGCTGTCACATTTATGGGGTGCCTGATGCTGGCGGGCTGTCAGCTCAATCAGGAAAATGTCATTCGCCGGGTTGCGGCAATCTCACGGCTTGGAAATGGGCCGATCGTTGAAGTGACTCCGATCAAGCGAACCAGCCCGTTGACGCAGATTCGTTCCTACGTTTCGGGTCCGCAGAAACCCGGCGAGCGGACCATTCGTTTGCTGAGAACTTACAATCTTGAACAGCGACTCTATTCCGATCCGGATCAAGTGATCGAGTGGCTGGGGGAACTGGTAAAAGATTCTCCAACTCTCGAAGAGGTCCATGCGCTCGCAGAAATTTGTAAGCTGAGAGCCGACTGGTTGATCGCGACCGGCGATCCGTCAAACGCGACCGGATTGTACGCCTACGCAATTGTTCACGCTCACCAGTTTCTCTTCGACACGAATCCGAATCTGAAGCGAAATGCATACGATCCGCAGTTCAGAAGTATCTGCGACGTCTACAACGAATCGTTGGCGGGCATCCTGCGAATCAGCAGCAGCGAAAGCACTCTGTTGCCAGGACATCGCTTTCGAATCGGCGACGATCAGCTTGCTTGCGAGATCGAGTTTCAAGTCGAAGGCCGTTGGAAGGACCAGCACTTCGAACGTTTCGAACTGGTCAACGACTATGAGACGTCCGGCATCGACAACCAGTACCGAACTTATGGCTTGGGCGTTCCGTTGATCGCGATCTGCAAAACGGAAGAAACCGGAGCGCGAGAAGACAGGTATTATCCGCCATCGTTGACGCTGCCTCTGACAGCCTTCTGCGAGATTACGGAATCCGGTGACCCCAACGTTCGCAAAGCTGTCGTCAAGCTCTACGATCCGCTGGAAACGACATTCGTGAATCATCGCGATGTTACGGTCCCGCTCGAAAGCGATCTGACAACTCCATTGGCCTATCACTTGAACGACCCGTTGTTGAATTCCGGATTGTTGGCAACAGCAACGTTGATCAACGGTGAACTGGCTGACGGCATCCATGGCATGTACATGATGGCTCCATACGATCCGACAAAAATTCCTGTCGTGATGGTGCACGGAATCTGGTCCAGCCCGGTGACTTGGGCTCACATGTTCAACGACCTGCGGGCCATTCCGGAGATTCATGAAAACTATCAGTTCTGGTTTTACGCCTATCCGACGGGGCAGCCGTTCTGGATTTCAGCGCAGCAGATGCGGGAAGACCTCGTGACGATTCGGCGTGAGCTTGATCCGGGGCAGGATTCGCCAGTCCTCGACGACATGATTCTTGTTGGGCACAGCATGGGTGGACTGGTCTCTCAGTTGCAAGTCATCGACAGCGGTGATCAGTTCTGGAACGAGCTCGTGAGCGAGCGTCCATTTGAAGAACTTGGTGGTGATCCGGAAACCGTTCAGCGGCTCCGCGACACGTTCTTCTTCAAGGCCAATGCAAGCGTCGATCGCGTGGTCATGATTGGAACGCCAAACCATGGAAGTTCAACTGCGAATGCGACGACTCGTTGGTTGGGACAGAAGCTTTTTACACTGCCCGCATTTCTGGGAACTGATTTTGAGAAGCTCGTGAGGGAGAATCCTGACGTGCTGGGAGACGGGGAATTGCTGACGACCAACACTAGTGTGGACGCTCTCGCGGAAGACTGTCCAATTTTCGACGTCATGAATCGCGGCAAGCGTCCAGCCGACGTGAAGTTCCACAATATCATTGGCCAAGTTCCCAAACGTGGGTTGCTGTTGGCGTCATCGCAGCCCGGTGACGGTGATGGAGTGGTGTCGGTCGAGAGTGCAAAGAGTGAGTTCGCCGATTCCGAAGTGGTGGTCAACTCAGAGCATTCCAAAATTCATCAACATCCCAGCTGCATTCTGGAAGTCCGAAAAATTCTGACGGAAAACCTCGTCGAAAAGAACCTGATTCGCAGTCGCAAGTTTCCGGAGATCCCGGCAGCGTGGGAATCGCCAGCTACCGAGTCACCCGATTGATTCGCTCTGCGATTTCCGTCAATCGATTGCGTGAAGGTGGCTCTGGTGAGAAGCGTTGAAAACGGATTTCAGTATGCGGCTCGGGCTCCGGGTCTGATTCAGTTTCGATTTGAAATTCGATTTCCCGACGTGGAAGTTCGCCACGCATGATGCTCACATCACCAGGGGCAGAGATTCCGATGCGGACGGTGTTTCCTTTGACCTTCAGCACGCGGACAGTGATGTTTTCGTCGATGATGATTTCGTCGTCGATTTTCCGTGAAAGTACCAGCATGATTTCGTTCCTTGAAAAGTTAAAGCCTCGTTCAGATGAGTGCATTGCAGACGGTGTACCGAAAACTGGAAACGGTGGACGAATCAGCATGCTTTTCCGACGACAACACGTTCGCTCGACAATTAGCGACTCGGCACAACGCTAGCGATACAATGATGGCAGTAAAGGACCATGAAGAAACGCATGCACTGTGTGTAATGTTTTCACAGTTTGATCTCGAAATGACTAAAGATTCGCATGCTGGAAACCGAAGTCCGGACAAGCTGTCACTTGATATGAAGCGAAAACGGGATGGTTAGGCGAGACGCGAAAGAAGAAAAATGGAACGCTGGCACGCATTTCTTCGGAATGATTTTGGCGTTTGCCGGGTTGGTTTGGATGGGCTTGCTGGTGCGAGAAAGTTGGCCGTCTGTGCCGGCGCTCGCGTGCGTTGTGTACGCCAGTTTGTTGGTGTTGATGTACATGATGTCGACGTTGTCTCATTCGTTTGCAGAAGAAAACAAACTGCGTCGATTTCGCGCCCTCGATCAGGCAAGTATCTTTCTGTTGATCACCGGAACGTACACGCCGCTGTCGGTCCATTTTTGGAACACATTCGCGGCCAACAGTTTGTTGTTGATCATGTGGGCGATTTCAATTTCCGGCTTCGTCGCGAAAGTATTTTTTTCTCATCGCGTGAATCGCGTTTCCGTCATCGGGTTTGTCGCGTTGGGCTGGATGCCGATCGTCGGCCTTCCGTTCCACGAGCATTGGCCGGTACAAGCCATGCTGTGGGTGCTTGTTGGGGGGATCGTGTACTCGCTCGGTACGATCTTTTTGCTCAATGATCAAAAAGCAAAATGGTGCCATCCGGCTTGGCATTTGAGCGTCATCGCAGCCAGTGCAATTCACTTTGGAGCAGTGGTCAAATTCGTGGCGATGGAACTGTAACGCCGCGAGCGTTTTCCGGAGTCACAGCAGACCAGGCAATCCGTGAACGATCCTTGGACTACCGGTCAGATCTGCTCTGCTCGCGTTGAAAGGCCTGAAACTCACTGCGGAGTTCGGGCATGATCATGTCGACAGCACTGTCTTCGCGATAGTTGTCCTTGCCATCGCCATCTAGTGTCGAGCGGATTCGGGCTCCGGGTGGACGCAGTCCCAGTCCTTTGAGTTGCTTCTCAAATCGTTTGCGGTCGGCTTCGTTTCCACTGTTGGCTTGTTGCTGCATTTTTTCCCAACGATCGATGAAGCGATTCATGTCGTCCTTGGTCCAGTTCATTGCATCGAGCAGTTCCTGATCAGGATTGTTTCTCTGCTTCTTGAGGCGATTGAGAATCATGTCGGTGGCCTTTTTCGAAAACTCGAGATTGGCTTCCTCTTCGCTCAATTCGTTATCGCCAGCGAAGTTTCCGCCTCCGCCGCCGTTCGACGGAGCCCCGTTGGGACCGCCCTGTTGCGTCCCCGGTTGTCCGCCGCCCTGACCCTGACCCTGACCCTGACCCTGACCCTGACCCTGACCCTGACCCTGACCCTGACCCTGTCCCTGTCCTTGTCCCTGTCCTTGTCCCTGTCCCTGTCCTTGTCCTTCGCCTTGTCCTTCGCCTTGTCCTTCGCCTTGTCCTTGTCCTTCGCCTTGGCCTTGTCCTTCGCCTTGGCCTTGTCCTTCGCCTTGTCCTTGTCCTTCGCCTTGGCCTTGGCCTTGACCTTCACCTTCACCCTGACCTTGTCCTTCACCTTCGCCTTGTCCCTGACCTTGGCCCTCTCCTTCGCGCTGACCTTGGCCTTCTCCCTCTCCCTGGCCATTACCCTCGCCGCTCTCTTGACCGGAAGCTTGTCCTTCAGAAGAACTTTCTGCGGGAGCGCCGTTGGGTGATTCAGCACCCTGCTCGCTTCCGGCGCTGCCTTGAGCCATTCCGTTTTCTTCGCCTTGAGAGCTGTTCTGGTTTTGCTGCGGTTGCGTACCGTTTTGCTGATCATCTTCCTGGCCCTGAGCTTCGCCCGTGCCTTGACCCTGCTGAGGCGTTCCTTCTCCCGGTTGAGGTTGACCTTGTTCTCCCGTTCCCTCGCCCTGCGATTGTTGGCTCGATTGAGGTTGGCCCGCCTGGCCCTGATTACCTTGACCTTGTTCGCTTTGACCTTGCTCACCACCGGGTTGCGACTGTCCATTTTCGGACTGTCCATTTTCGCCAGGTTGAGCTTGCCCTTGATCGCCCTGCCCCTGTTCGCCAGGTTGAGCTTGCCCTTGATCGCCCTGCCCTTGTTCACCAGGTTGGGGCTGTCCTTGTTCGCCTTGTCCCTGTTCACCGGGTTGGGATTGTCCTTGCTCACCAGGTTTATTCTGGCTTTCTTGTGTTTGGTCTTGCCCTTCCTGTTCTCCAGGCTCACCTTGTCCTTCCTCAGGTTGCCCCTGCTCGCTCTGCTCACCAGGCTCGCCGCCCTCGTTGGGTTCTTCCGCTGAAGACTCATCTTCTTCAGGATCGCCCATCATTTCGGCCAGCTTCGCCATTCGATCCGCGTCATTCTCCGGAGCACTTTCGCCCCCGCCGCCTTGGGATGAACCTTCTCCTCCAGGCTGAGAATTTGATTGATCGCCCTGCTCCATTTCTGGTTGCTGTGCGTTTCCTTTTGGTTGGTCGTTCTGTGGCCGATCACCAGATTGTTGCTGCGATCCAGGCTGACTTCCCTCACCAGGTTGCCGATCACCTTGATCCATGCCGCCATCTTGTTCGCCACCTTCTTGCTCGCCAGAATCGCTGCGGTCACTGCGCTCGCCGTTCTGCTTAGGATCCGGTTCTCCAGAATCCTGCTGGCCTTGACCACCTTTCTCATTACCCTGATCTCCTGGCTGTTGCTTGCCAGAGTCTTCTCCGCCCGGCTCATTTTGCTCGCCTGGATTTTCCTGCTCATCAGAGTCATCGTCTTTCTGCTGCGCATTTTCTGCATCCCGATCTGGTTGCTCTCCAGGTTGCCTCTCAGGGTCTTGCTGGTCGCGGTCTTCCTGTGGATCGAACTGGTTGGGTTCCTGAGATTCACCCCGACCGTCCGTGTTCTTCGCATCGCGAGACTGATCTTGCTGATCGGGATCGTTCTTCTGATCCGGTTCCGCCTGTGGTTCCGTAATCACGATGTCGTAGTTTTCGCTATCCGTGATGTTCGGAGCAGCTTTGCCGCTCGGCAGGACCCGGTTGTCATACGCCGACGCGTGAAAAACGAGCTGATCACCGACCTCCAGAAAGGGGAATTGACGAGTGATATCCAAAACGTAGTCCCCGTTGACTCGCCGCATTCCTTGAACAGGAGCCAGTGGCATTGGTTGGCGATGGATTCGCTGACCATTGTGTTCGATCTGAAGTTCAATCTTCGCAATCTCAAAATCAGCATCGTTGGCTTGTGCACGAATCGTCATTTGGCCGTTGATCGGCAACGAAGTCGTTTTCTCCAGCGGATTCACGATGTTGATTTCCGGAGCCAGATCCGGGATGACTTTGATCGAAAAGCTGTTCGGCTGTTGGTTCCTGTGGCCTTCGTCGCTGATGAAATTCAGACGGTAGTGAGTTGCCGCGGGACGAGTGCGGCGTCCATTCATCGCCACGGTAAAGCTGCCGACAGCGTGCCGCGGTTGGTCGGCCTGAGTGTTCATTCGAATCTTGCGAGCCGTCGAAAAATCACCTTTATCGCTCATTCGCAGCAACTCAATTTCTGCTGACTCAATCGGCAAGTTCGCTTTTGCGTCGATGCGAACGCGTGTTCCTTCGAGAGCCTCAAGGTTGCCTTGCGGCTGACTCCATTTCTCCAGCTTTGAATACTTTGGCGGCTCCAACGAAACATTCTCGATCGCGATCGAAGGATTCGTCCGAACATCGATAAGATACTCCGGCGTGATTCCATCGCGAGCAACGATGTGATAGGTCAGCGACTGCTGAATGCCCGCCCCGTCGGTCGACAGCGACGCCATATACTGATCGGTTGATCCGCTTTCGACCGTCATTGGAACAACGCGATCGACAATCTGGCCATCCTGTGTTGAGTAAATCAGTTTGACGTCCTCAGGCGCATGGCGTCCCACGACAGTCGCGGAGACTTCGATCTCATCACCGAAGAAAGCTTCTGCGTCTCCGGGCTTCACGTTCTCGATCGAGACCACCGACGGCGGCGCGATCTTGGCACCAGGAAAAACAACGCGAGCCATCGACTGAAACGGATTCTTTGGCGAAAACAGCGTGTACATGGCTCCGAAGAAAATGACGCCGGCCAAAATCATGCTGACCCGAATTACGGCCGAGCGGTCGACCATGGCTTCCATCGGGACCGTCGAGATATCCGTCGCGGCCTGTCTGGAAACAGCGTCCATCACGGCGGCTTTGGTGCCCTGCGGTTTTCGACTGAGAGAGACGTAGTTGAGCAGGCTGTTCTTGAAACCAGGTTGTGACTCTTCGATCATCTGAGCCGCGTAGTCCGGATTGACTTTACGCATCAACGCGCGTCCAACGGTCATCGTAAGAAACGCAAGCGTGCCGACGACCAGCATCAGGAATCCCGCCCAGCGACCAAGCGTTCCTAGCGGTACGATCCAAGCATCAATGATGGCAACGGTCAGAAGAAAGACCAACACGATCGAAATCAGACCGATGACGTGTGAGAGGACATCGACTTGGCGGACCTGTCGCTGTGTCGTGTTGAGCTTCTCCGCAACGTAGTCCTGAACCTTGACCGTTCGTTGGTTTCGTTTGCCGGCGACGCGTTGCTGCTTACTTGTGCTCGTGGCCATTTGCTGTTCCTGGGCAAAGGTCTATCTCGTCCTCTATTCAATTATAGACGACAAACCATGGTATCAAGTTTCACTAAAACATGGGAAAATTGGACTGTATCGCCATCGGCGCACGAATTTTGACGGTATCGGCTGATTTGCGACACGCGGGGGGGATGAATTCAAACAATCGCCGCGTCACAACCAGCCTCCGATAAAGTTTGCATGACAGGGCGACAGCTTCTCAATGACTTAAACTGAATACCATGTCGATCGAAATAAACTTTGACGGGCTGATAGGCCCAACGCACAACTACGCCGGCCTTTCTCACGGCAATGTGGCATCGGAGATTCATCAGAATCAGCCTTCATTTCCAAAGAAAGGAGCGTTGCAGGGGCTCGAAAAAATGCGCAGTGTAGCCAGCCTCGGCGTGCCGCAGTTCTTCCTTCCGCCAATCGACAAACCGAATTTTGCGTTGCTGCGAGAGCTCGGTTTCAGCGGAACAGAGTCCGACATGATTCGTGATTGCGCCGCTCAAAATCCAACGCTGCTGAATTCCGTCTACAGTGCCGCAACGATGTGGACCGCCAATGCGGGAACGGTAACGCCGTCGATAGACTCAGCCGACGGCAAGCTACATTTCACGCCAGCCAATCTCTCTCGAACGTGGCACCGAGCATTTGATCACACGAAAATGCATGACGTGATGAGCCAGATTTTCTGTGACGCAGGTCGGTTTACCATTCATCATGCACTTCCATCGCCGTTTGCCATCAGTGACGAAGGCGCCGCCAATCACACCCGTCTGTGCAAGTCACATGGACATCAGGGTTTGCATCTGTTTGTGTTCGGTTTCGATCCGTTCAATCGCGACCTCGCCAAACCGAAAAAGTTTCCGGCCCGGCAGTCGCGACTGGCAAGCGAGTCCATTGTAAGACGGCACGGAGTTCAACACGCGATGTTGGTTCAGCAAACTCCTGATGCGATCGACGCGGGAGTGTTTCACAACGATGTGATCTCCGTTGGTAACGAAAATGTGTTGTTGATGCATGAGCATTCGTTTTTGGATCAGCCTCTGGTTGTCAAACATGTTGAAGAGTTTTTCGCACAGTCTGGCGGGCAGTTCTTTCCAGTTGAGTTCAGCGATTCGGAGCTTCCGATCCAGGACGCGATCGATAGCTACTTCTTCAATAGCCAAATCGTGTCGCGACCCAGCGGAAACATGACGCTGATCTGTCCTCAGGAAGTTGAAGAAACGGAGACCGCCTTCAAGTGTGCTCAGCGGCTTGTTGAAGACGATTGTCCGATCGACGAAGTTCAGTTTTTCGATTTGCGTCAAAGCATGAACAACGGCGGCGGTCCCGCTTGTTTGCGGCTAAGAGTGGTGGTCACCGAGGAAGAGTTGAGCTTGTTGGATTCGACGTATCGCCTGGATGATGGCAAAGCCGAACGGCTTGGGAACTGGATCGAGACTCACTATCGCGACACGTTGACGCTGGAAGCGCTCGCGGATCCTGCTTTGGCGGCCGAATCCGCCAATGCCCAAAACGAACTGAAGAAACTGCTTTCTGCGTAGTTCGCTTTCGGGCCTGGCGTTGTTGCCGACTACGTTTCTTTTGCCTTGGCCGCGGCGTAGCCTTCTGCTGCCTGAAATTCCTGACGCTGTCCCCAGATGTAGAACACAATGCCCAGGACGGCGCCGATTCCAACAGCAGACAAAACTGCTGATGGGCTTTGCACGAACGATGCTGAGTTCTCGGAAGCGGCTTGTGTGGTCAGAATCAGTCCGACAACGCTGATCGCCAATCCGACGCCATCCATGATCATCTCTTCGAGATTGAGATGCATGCGGAACAGCAGGAACAGCTTCGTAAGCAATAGCTGCAGCAGAAAGCTGACCACGCCTGCCGCCATCAACGTAAAGGCACACCAGTAGAACATTGGATACTGACCAGCCGATTCCGCTGCCTGGTAAATCGGATTCAGAATGCTGTTGCTGACATCGACGACAGATTGGCTTTGGTCAAGCGTCTGGCCAATTTCGTTGGCCTTGTCTTTTACGATGCCCGCTGTTTCAACAACCGTGTCTTTAACTTTGTCGACGACTTCGGAGCCTTGCGAAGCGCTTGGCGTACCGGAATCTGCTCCGTCCTGCGCGACGTTTTGCTGAGTGCCGCTGGCGGCTGTTTCCGGAATCTGATCGTCAGAGATTTGAGCGATCGAAATATTGGCAGCAACTGCGGTCAACAGCATCACCGCGACCCTTGAATACCTGTTGAGCCCGAAAACATTCATCTTGATACACCTGTTTAGGAAATGGCAAAGTCGTTGCAAAAACGCATGACGACGGTTCATTCGGTCACAACTGGTGAATCTTGCAATAAATTTTGGACAACGCAATTTTAAGCGGGCTCAATATCTCATCGCAGGCCACATGCCAGACGGAGAACTTGCTGATGCCTCGCTCTGCTCTGACAATCATGGCCAATCTCGGGAAATGTGCCCTAATTCATCGCCGGCGTCTTTTGACCAATACGACGCCAATCAGTAACAGCAGAGTTGCTGCTCCAGGTTCAGGAACCGCTGAGACTGCGAATCCGCTGGAAACATTGTCCATCGCGTACTGTTCCTGATCCAACCCCAGCCCAAGGAGTGACGTGGTGGAGAACGTGATGTCAGAGATCGCTTTGTCATCGGAGACGATGCCCCAGAAACCACTGGCATCAATTGTGTCGAAGCTTTGAGACGTTGCGTCAGTAAAGTCGACGTCGACATTCAATCCGCTTCCCAAACCTCCTGGCGTCAAATCGATTTCGGATGCCCACGCAGTAGGTGCTCCGGTGTACGACCAAGTTGTCGTTGCGGATGAACCGATCAACGGGTCGGTAACGGTGTCAGTCCACGTTCCGAGAGCGACTACTCCATTGTCCGATACAACGCTCAAGTCTGGGAGCAGAGTGCCGTCGGAAAATTCCTCGGTCACAACCGATTCCGTTGCTGCAAGCCAATCGGCTTGATTGGTGAACACGAAGATGTCGGCGTTTGCGTTGCAATGAAATGTTACAAAAACTGATAGGGTTAGTAGCATACGAAAAATCATGTTCGATACCTTCACGAAGTTGGAGAATGTGAGTTTGCTCAAACGCAACTTTGATCGCATCGACACTTGGTCACTTTTCATTCTGAAGGACGGATGTTTTTCAGGTTATTCCGCTGGCCGCTTTCTCAAGAGGGTTCGGGTACGTTAACAGAGTCGTCGTCGTTGCCATCGTGTCGTTGCTTACGAGTGACACCAGAACGAGATGGATGCGCTGATGATTCAGCGTCGAGACCGCTTTCAACAACGGATTGCTGTTTTGCGTGGTGTCGCAGTTCGGATGAACTTGGTCATCTGAAATTCACGGCCTCATCGTCCGGTAGCGGCCATACGTTTCACGGCTGCGCAGCTACTTACTGTATTTGTTGAAAACGTTTTCAGAGTTTGGCTATCTCAGGACAGAAGCCGCTTGTTTGCCTGTGAGCCACCACCACGGATCGTGCTCATCTTTGTCCGAATCGATGACGCCGATTGCCGATCCCTTTCCGATTTCGAGGGTGCCGAATCGTTGATCGACTCCCAGAGCTATCGCGCCGCAGCGTGTTCCAAGCGAGAGGATGGTTTCGGGTAACACATTGGGGTGCGTTTGGGAGATCAATCTGAGCTCTTCCAGCAGGTTTAAGTCCGGGTTTGAGGCCCGCGAATCGGTGCCGATCGCAACGTTGATGCCCAGTTCCAGCATTCGTGCCAACGGATATTGGTCGTGACCAAACCAGGCGTGCGTTCGCGGACAAAAAACAACTGTGATTTTTAGCTCGGAAATTCGTTGCAGCTGCCTGTCATTCAGGTAGTTTCCATGAACCAGCATCGAACGATTGTGGCGTCCAAGTTGTTCGATGATGTTGTCGATTGAGTCTTTGTCGCCGAACGAATCGGCCTTCCAGACGCCTAGTTTCTGAAGCAGTTCTACGAACTTTCCGCTGCGTGATTCCAATAGCTCAAGCTCTTCTTTCGTTTCCGCGACGTGCATTGCGAGAGGCGCATTTCTTTCGATCGCAAGATCCACGATCTGCTTCAGCAAATCCGGATGCGTTGAGTAGGGAGCGTGGGGGCTCAGGCCCAATCCGATGCACCGTTGGTTCAGATGAGCAGCTGCCTCGGCGCCTCGTTGCGGCAGCAGCTCCAGATTCCGCGTGAGTTGCTCAAGAAACAATGTTTTGTGAATATGAAACTGGCAAGCGTCGATTGAATAGTCTGCCACTGCAGTGGTCGGGAAAGTTGAAATTTCCCCGACGGCTACTGTTCCAGTTTCGTACAGTTCCTTCAGCCCTGACTGAATGGAATCGCGTTTGGAATCAGCATCCGTTTCGCCACGGACGCCCATCACATGTGCGATCCAATCCGGAAGCGAAATTCCTTTGTGCCCGAGCGGTGCCTGCAGGTGACTGAATTCCAGATGGGTATGCGCGTTGATCAATCCAGGAATGATCGTCGCGTGAGGATGTTCCTCAACGGCCAAATCCGAACCGGTTGTCGATAGAGTATCCAATACCGAAACGCGATCGCCGACGGCAACAATTTGATCTGCCGTGATCGCGACTGCACCGTTGCGGATTGGAGGGCTGGAAACGGGCAAAATCCAGTTGGCGCAAATAACTCTAACCGAAGGCATGAAGATTCCCGGGCGTTGAAAGTGTCAGGCTGCAAATTGCAGTGACCTTACAACGACCGCTGGGGATTCGCCACCTCGCCGTTGCTATTCGTCGCAGCGGTTCGAGGGTCAGATTTATGTTTGGCCGCAGTGTCTGCCAACGATTCCGCTGTTGGGAAATTCGGAGCGACGTCCAAACTGCCGGCGCTGGCAAGCTTGACGCGTTTCAGGTTCTCATCCGGAGCCTCCGAGAAACGGCCGTGTAGCGAAGACCAGTCGATCATCAGTTTTCCACCTTGGCCTTCGTGCTGCTTTTCCCAATTCATCAGCAAGTCCAGACAGGCGTGATCGATGTAACTCAAATGGCGAAAGTCAACTCGCAACTCTGACGAATCGGGCACCTTTTCCAGCGTCGCAGCCAGTTGTGGCAGACGCAGGAAAGTTGCTGCTCCCTGCATTTCAAGGGTCGATACATCTTCGTTTTCGTTCAGTTGAAGTTCCAGATGCGAGAATCGATGGAGCAGTTTGATCGCAGAAAGCATGATGCCCACGATGACTCCGACGAGCAAGTCTTCGCCGACGATCACCAGAACAGTCGCCAGGAAAATTCCGACTTCGCTCTTGCTGGTTTTCCAAAGCTCGGGAATCTGCTTCAAGTTCAAAAGCTTGATACCGATGTGAACCAGCAACGCGCCAAGCGCGGCTCGAGGAATGAACCCGAGGACTTGCGGCAGCAACGCCACAAAAAGCAGCAGCCAAGCGCCGTGCAGGATTGTGGAAAGCCGTGTTTTACCTCCCGAGTTCACGTTCGCAGAGCTTCGTACGATCACACCCGTCATTGGAAGTGCCCCTACAAGTCCGCACAGAATGTTACCAATGCCCTGTGCAGAAAGCTCCTTGTCATAGTTGGTGCGTTCGCCGGTGTGCATCTGGTCGACGGCCGTTGCACAGAGCAGCGTTTCCGCGCTGGCAATCAACGCGATCACGATGGCTCCTTTAATTACCAACGGATCGAGCAGCAGTTGAAACCAGGTGGCCGTGACCGGGAAGGTTGTATCGGAAAGCAAGTTGCCCGCGATTTCAATCTTCTTGATCTCCAAGCCGTTGACGTTCGCAAAAACGGTCGCCACAACAATCGCAACCAGAGCCGCAGGAACGATTTTCAGTTTTTTGCTTGGAATCATCGGCCATAGAATCAGGCACGCGATCGTGACGATGCCGGTCAGCGCCGCGAGATGATGGTTGTGTGTCGTGTCGGTTGAGAAGCACTTCATAATCGCTTCCGGGATGGTCGCGAGGTACTGGAGACCGCCGTGGGCTTTTTCACCGTGCCACAAAGCAACGTGGTCCAGCATGACATGAAATTGGCTGACCAAAATCAGGAAGCCAATCCCGGCCAGCATGCCTTTGATCACCGCGGGAGAAACGGCGCGGAACCACTGACCCAGCTTCAATCTTCCGGCGATGACTTGCAGGATGCCGGACAGAAAGACCGCCGTCCCGAGCACCATCAACGAATAGGCAACGGCTTCGGATTCGACGACTTCTCCTGATCCGGCTCGCGCGATGAAGCTTTCTTTGCCGCTGGAAATCAAATCGGCGACGATCACAAACAGACCAGCCGCCGGCCCGCTGACTTGCAAAGGCGAACCGCTGAAAAAACCAACGATCAACCCGCCAATGATCCCTGTAATCAGGGCTCGCGTCGGGCTGACTCCAACCGCGACCGCGATGCCGATGCACAGCGGAAGCGCGACCAGAAAGACCACGATGGACGCCAGAAAGTCCTCGCGGAATGCTCGAAAGAAACCTGTCGGTTTGTTCGCGCCACCAACGGTCGGGCCGCCTGAAGGAGTTTTGTTGGAATTGTCGCTAGCCATCGTTTCGTCCTGTTGTTTTGTATTTCTGCGCTTGTCAACCACGAGGCTTGAAGGCGTTATTAAACCAGCGCCGGGTTCGCGAGACTGTCTTGTTCCCGGGAAGTCCCAGCCGCTGTTGTTGCCTCAAGGCTCGTGTTGTTTATTAAAAGGTTCCGTCAGTCAAATAGTCGACTTGTCCGCTGCCGAAGTGATAGACGATGCCGTGGAGTTCGAGGTCTCCTCGTTCCACAGCCGATCTCACATATTCGTATTCCATCAAGTGATCCAGTTGCAGCATCACGTTGGCTTTGATTGCTTCCTCGGATCTTGACTCCGCGTCGCAGTCTTTGATTTTTGCCAGAACGGCGCCGCTTTTGCTTACCCAGTCTCGCACCGCTGGCAGCGTTTCCAGGGACTCAAGATCCAGCAATCCGCCGACGGCGCCGCACTGTGAGTGCCCGCAGACGACGATGTTTTTAACCTTCAGAACCTGAACGGCGTACTCGATAGTGCCCTCGATGGACAGTTCACCAGTCCCGGGTTTGGGGACGATGTTGCCTGCGTTTCGGATGACAAAAATTTCGCCAGGGTCGGTCTGCGTGATCAGATTTGGGGAAATGCGGGAATCGGAGCAAGTGATGAAAAACGTCTCAGGTGACTGACCGTTTTCCAGTTCGGAGTAGATAGGTTGCATCGTCGGTTGAATCGATGCCTGAAATCGGGCAAAGCCCTCGCGTATTTTCATATCGGATCCCTTGGGTGACCGCATCGGCGCGGGATCGAAACGTAACGGTTTCGACGACGCAACAGACGGAGTTATTCGAAGAGTCTCGCTGGCAAAGTGCGCAGCGATTGACGGCAGCAAACGTAGCGGTAGTTCGTCTAGCTCAGCTGACTAGATCCGTAGATGGCTGCCGCATCCCTTGTGGCGGCTGCGAGCGGAAGGCGGCACATCGGCGACCTCCGATTTGGATGGCTTATGAAGTTGACCGGTGTCAGAGCGGCGACACACGATTGATCTGCGAAAGATTCGACGTTGACGACTTTCAACGATTTTCTCTTCGCCGTCGACTTCGAACTCAACCAGTTCGGTCAGCTCGACATTCGACTCTTCAGAACTCAATGACTCAGCAATTGAAAGCGTGACAGCCGGGCCAAACGAAGTCGCGAACGCCAGCAGCAAGCTGAAGATCCACAATTTCAATTTTGTTCGGTCGGGTTTCATGCGTGATGTAAGCCAGGAATACGCAAGTTGGATGTCAGCAGCCACGCGTATGTCGCTGTCAACATTTATCCAATCGGGACTTTGAAGTCGGGAGATTACTCTATTAGAGGATACCTCTATTTCATTGCAAATTGCAATAAAATATCTCGCGACGGGTTGATTAAACCTCGGTTTCAATCCGCGGTGTCGTTCCGGAATCGCCAGATGACTCCAAAATCAGAATCTTTTGCCAAATCTTACTGGAAAGACCCGTCGTTAGCGATTCCAGTTCCGACGCGGCTGCTGTCGCGACTCCGTCATCAAAGGCCTGGTTGTAAACCGCTGCCACTTTTCCCGTAAGTGAAAGCATCTCGCTGCAATAGTCCAGATAACGACGAAGCTCGAACGGAGTCATGTTCAGTTTGGGCGACATGAGACCGGGAACGAAAACAGAATTTCCCTGCTGCGTAATTCGGTGCGGATCCTTGGTTAGTTGATGCATGTCGATCACGTGAGCAATCGATCGTAGCTCGTGCAGTGCTTTGAGGGCTCGGGACCGTTTGTATCGGGTCTCGAAGCTTAGCAAGAAAAAGATAGCGGCTCCGATCAGCACAACATCGTTGATTCCGGCTTCCAGCAAGGTCACGAAGTCCGAAAAACTGGTCGACTGTTGCTCGATCGAAGCATCTGAGCCGATCATCCAGATCGCTCCTACGGTTCCAACCACGATCAGGATACACACAACCCAAGTCAAAATTCTTAGCCAGTGCACCGGCCGCGCAATCCAATTGGAACGTTCCTTCATATGAACCGAAACTTCATGAAGCTGATCGCAAACGTTCCGCAGCCCTGACTTGGGAAAACGCTCTTCGATTCGCGCCTTCAATCGCTCGATAGTCGAAATAATCTTTTCGGGATCAATCGCGGTGTAATTGGACATAGACGAATTTTGAACTTCCTGGGAACTTTGCATGCGAATCGGCGTCCGAAAGCCGTGGGGGTTTCACGAACCAAATTCTTTCGGAGAATCGAAATGCTACGAACTGCCAATTTTGCAAAACCGTTATTTCTGCTGGCACTCTGTTTTGCCATTGTACAAGGTTTTGCCAAGCATAATCAGGCTCAGGAAACCGTCACGCTGACCAACGGGAAAGGTGAAGAACTCAAAGTCAAAATAGGCGACGACGACGCGGCCAAGGATGATCGAGTCCCGGTCGATGTGGCGATTCTGCTCGACACGTCGAACTCAATGGACGGGCTGATTAATCAAGCCAGAAACCAACTTTGGCAGATCGTCCAACGGCTGTCCGTGACCGAAAAAGACGGCCGAAAACCTGCACTTCGCGTCAGCGTATTCGAGTACGGAAATACAAACCTGCCGGCAACCGAGAACTACATTCGTCAAGTGTTGCCGCTTTCTGATGACCTGGACAAGGTCTCCGAAGCACTCTTTGGGCTGACGACTCGCGGTGGCGATGAGTACTGCGGCGCGGTCATCGGCGAAGCCATCGCGAGGTTGGATTGGAGCAGCGATGACGATGCCTATAAGTCAATCTTTATTGCGGGCAACGAAGCGTTCACACAAGGCCAGATTTCCTACTTGAGCACTTGTGCGGATGCCAGGGAGAAAGGCATTCTCGTCAACACAATTCATTGCGGCGACCATTCCACAGGCGTTAAAGGCAAGTGGGCCGATGGTGCTGAAAAAGGCGGCGGACAAAGCTTTAACATCAATCAGGATCGTCAGCAGGTCACGATCAAGTGCCCACAAGACAAGATTTTGTTGGAACTCAATACAAAACTGAACAAGACCTATCTGTGGTTCGGCGATAAAACTGCGCGTCACCTGTACTGTGAAAACCAATTGGCTCAGGATACCAACGCTGCCGGAGGACGAGGAATGGGGGGCATGGGAACTCCTGCTCCGGCGTTCGGAAGTCGCGTTGCTTCCAAGGCCACGACGATCTACGACAACCGAAGTCGGGACCTGGTGGACGCGATGAAGGCTGACGCCAAATCGATTGAAGAAGTTGAAGAGGAAAAGCTGCCCGATGCGATGCAGACGATGTCGAAAGAGGAACGCAAAAAGTTCGTAGCCGAAAAGGCGGCCGAACGAGCGAAAGTCCAGGCTGAGATCAAAAAGGTTGCCAAAGAGCGAGAAGCATATTTGGCGGCTGAACGTAAGAAGCTTGGTGAGAAAAAGGATACCTTCGGGGATGCGATTTGCCTCGCGATCGACAAGCAGCTTGCTGAAAAAGGTTTCGGCAAGGCCAAAAGGTAGCGACGACAACGAATCCGTTTTCTTCCGGAAGCTTGCGAGCAAAATCGCCGTGCGATATCAATCGCCCGGCGATTTTTTTTTGACCCTGAGAAATGACCACCGCCGGTCCAAGGGTTTTGCTTACTGAATCAGAGTGCTGGTCAAGACACCAAGCATCGTGGCACAGAACAGAATCAGATACGGTCGTTGTACGTCGTAGCTCTTGGACGATTGGATGTTCTTCATCGCGTTCACCTGTCGTGTTGGGGGAGAAGTATTCGCTGATGCAAGAAAGTAATTTCAATTCCCGTGCCAAACCCTGAGACGCGGTGAAATCCGGGTTTTTCGCACATGGATCCGAAAGATGTGTTGTCAAAAGAGCAACGGTCAGATCAAACTGACAACAGCGTCAGTCTTCTTTCGCGTCGACTGGGTAAGCCTTGCGGGCTCGCAGATGCCCTTCCGCAACATGCGCCATCAGGCCAACCATCAACGGCTTGCACTTGAGCGCCTTTCGCATCGTTTCGTTTGACGCTTCCTGGTCGCCATTCATTTCCTGAAAAAGTCCAACGTAGAGCAAACCGTGATAAATCGAACCGTTTCGTTGAGGGTTCTGGGGATCGTAGCTACAGGCCTCAAAGACGGCCTCAGGCGATCCTGAACCGGCGAACATTTCGAAAACCTGTTTCATCGGGATCCGGGTGTCTTCATCGATCTGGATCATCTTTTCGCGAGCCTCTTCGACCGACGACAACTGCGACTGACAAAGCATATGCCAAACCGAGTTTTCAACGTCCTGTGAATTGTAGGTTTGGTGCGTTTCAAACTGTTCGACTCCTTTCTCGAACTGCCCCGCGTAGTACAACGCCAAACCGCGTTGCCAAAGTTGCGGCTTCATATCGGGACGTTCTTTCAGGATCTCGTCATAGACTTCGACTGCGGCGTCCATCTCTCCGGCACCGAACAGGATTCGGGCGACCGACTGTTTGAAATAGATCGCAGTGTCTTCCTGATCGCGGACTTTGGCAATCAGCGAAAGTGCTTCGTCGATGTTGCCGCTGGCCAGTTCCTGATCCGCTCGCAGAATAAGCTGGTCGATCGAAAGTTCATCCGACGAATCTGGCTGTTGGGCGACGTAGACGGTTCCCCCGTCCACGGCCATTGCCGGAAATTTAATCTCACGGGAGGAGAGCGGAGCAGAAGGCCTGGCTTTCGCCTTTTTCGCCTGTTCGTCTGGGCCGCAGCCGATTCCTAGAGCGGTGACGAGTGTGAAAGCAATTAGCATCGTGATCGCAGGTCGGCAGTTTCGTGAATCAGAATGCATTTCGTTCTCCGGGGAAGCTCTGTTGCGATGTCGCTAAACATCCGCAACGATATCAGACGATTCAACCTACCGGGAACCGTCGCGTGACTTCATCGAAGATATCGGAAAAAGACAAAGCGCTTGGCCGCAATTACGATCGGGCCGCATGGTTCTATGAAAAAAGTGCCAAAATCTATTCGACGAATCAGATTCGAAAGACCAAACAGTATCAGATGCAGCACATCGAGCCCGGCGACACGGTGTTGTACCTCGGCGCTGGAGCCGGCGAAGACGCAGTGATGGCGGCCAGGCACGGCGCGAAAGTCACTTGCATCGACATCTCGCAGGGGATGCTGGAACAGGTGCAGAAAAAGCTTGATGAGGAAAATCTGTCCGCCGAACTTGTCTGTGTCAACGCTTACGATCACGATCGGATCGGACACTACGATGTTGTCGCCGCAAACTATTTTCTAAACGTGTTTCGACGCGACGACATGGCGAAAATGATGGCTCATACCGCGACGTTTGTCCGCGACGGCGGCAAGTATCTGATCGCAGACGTTTCGACGGCTCAGGGAAATCCGCTGGCCAAAGCCTTCAATATTTTCTATCTGAAGTTGGCGATGGGATCGTTTTGGTTGATGGGACTGGTGCCGTGGCACGAGAACTACGACTACCCGGCTTTCTTCAGCGACGCCGGGCTCAATTGGGAGCACACAGAATATTTTCGATTCGCTAAAAAAGGCCCGATCCTGTTCCAAAGCATTGTCGCGCGACGTTGTTAGATGGCTTTGGCTTTCGGGCCGAGATTGTGTGTCAGTTGCAGATCGCCGAAATCGAACCGGCGTTCGGCTCTACTCTTCCATTTGCTGGATGTACTGGCGCAAGCGTTCGTTCTCGTCCGTGACGCCTTTGAGTTTCAAGAGATTTTCGACTCGTTTGAGAAACTCGATCCGATTCACAGGCTTGGACAAAAAGTCGTTCGTCCCCGCGTCGACCGCCCGCTCGATATCACCAAGTTCGTTAAGCGCGGTCACCATTAAAACCATGATCCCCGCGAGTGCCGGATCCGATTTGATCTTCTGGCAAACTTCAAAACCGGAAAGCTTGGGCATCATTACGTCCAGCAGAATCAGGTCCGGTTTGAACGAGACCGCTTTGTCGAACGCCTCCTGCCCGTCGATTGCGATTTCCGTTTCGCAATCCATGCTGGCGAGATAGGCTTCGAGCAATTCGCAGTTCGCCTGATTGTCATCGGCGATCAGGATGCGGTGGGTTTGAGATGTTTCCATGGCGGATAGTGGTCTTGAAGTTGATTTGGCGAGTGCAAATTATACGATTAAAAAGCCCGTTCTGGAATCAGGCCAGAACCGTCTTGCCCGGTTCTCCGGCGAGTTCCTGAACGTATCGTGGAACGGCGTAGCCCGGAAGCCGTGCCCGGATTTCTTCGATCAGTTTCAAGCCAGTCGACACGGGGACTTCGAAATGAGCCGTCCCTTCGACGGGGTCAAGTTGGTGCAAATAGTACGGTAACGTGTTCGCCGAAAGCAAACGTTCGCTTAGCCGGACCAGCGTGTCTGTGTCATCGTTCACACCAGCAAGCAGCACTGACTGGTTTAGTAGTTGGGTCGCTGAATCCGATAGCCGACTTAGCGATCTGCAAACGGCGTCATCGATCTCATTGGCGTGATTGGAGTGCACGACCATCACGACCTGACGACCCGTTCGCGATCGGCGAAACTTTCCGATCATCTTCAGCAACCCATCGGTCACGCGCTGAGGGATCACGATCGGCAATCGCGTATGTAAACGGATTCTTTGCAGATGTTCTACGGCTTCAAGTCGGTTAAAAACGTCTGCGAGTTTCTCGTCGGTAACCGTCAGCGGATCGCCGCCGCTAAGAATCACTTCGTTGATCGTGTCGTCCGCAGCAATCGAATCAATCGTCTCGGACCAACGTTGGTCGCCCAGCGCAGCGGTTTCGTAGGGGAAGTGACGCCGGAAACAGTATCGGCAATTGATCGCGCAGGTTCGGCTGGCGATCACCAGAACGCGCTTTTGATATTTCTGTATCAGGCCATCGCGAAGCGTCGCGGACTGCTCGCCGAGAGGGTCGATCGAAAAATGTTCTGGGGATTCTCTCTCGTCTGCGACCGGTAGAACTTGCCGTAACAGCGGATCGTCAGAATTGCCTTTTTCGATTCGTTCGAGGTACGGCAAAGGCACGAATAGAGGAAAGTCACTGGCTTCATCGGTCAAATCCTGGACTTTTGATTCCAGCTCAATCATCGACAACAGCGTGTTGACCGAGCGAATTGCCCGTTTCATGTGCTGCTGCCAGCTCCAGGTGCCCGTTACAGAATTGTCAGGATTCGCTAAAATTTCCACTTCGATGCGATCGCCGTTTGTTGTCACAACTGAATCGCACTTTATACCAGATCAAACCATCAGACCCAGAGCGAGACCGGACGTGGCCTACAAATCAAGCGATTTCAGAAAAGGACTCAAAGTTCAAATCAATGGCGAGCCCTACGTCATGACCAGCATGGAGTTCAAAAAGCCCGGCAAGGGCAACGCCATGTACATCTGCAAACTGAAGAACCTGCTTCGTGGCACGACGCTCGACCGTACCTTCAAGGGCAACGATACGCTCGAAGAAGCAGAGATCATGGAGACCAACGTCAAGTTTCTCTACAAGTCCGGCGACACTTACGTTTTCATGGACGACCAAACTTACGAGCAGTACGAAATGTCGGCCGAACAAATTGGTGACGACTGGAAGTATCTGAAAGACGAAATGGTTTGCCAAATGACTTTCTTTGATGGCAATCCGATTCTGATGACTCCGCCGAACTTCGTCGAACTGGCCGTTGAGTATTGCGAGCCGGGAGCCAAGGGTGATACTTCGACGAACGTTCGCAAGCCTATCAAAGCTGAAACCGGCGGCGAATTTCAAACTCCGATTTTCATCAACATGGGCGACGTGATTCGTATCGACACTCGTACCGGCGAATATGTCGAACGCGTAAAGTCCTAGGATTGAAAGTCACTGCAAGTCGTCATGGCATTGACCGACATTGCAATTTCGGCGCGTTTTAAAGTTCCGCTACACAGCGATGGCAGCCACCGAGCCTGTCCCTCAAAACAAGGATTCCCATGAAAGTTCAATTTTGGGGTGCGGCTCAAACCGTTACCGGTTCCATGCATCTGGTTCACGTCGCCGGCAAACGCGTTTTGCTGGACTGTGGCATGTACCAGGGGCGGCGAAAAATCGCGTTCGAACGTAACAAGACGTTGCCTTTCGATCCAAAGACTATCGACGCCGTGATACTTTCGCACGCGCACATCGACCACAGCGGAAATCTTCCATCGCTGGTTCGCGGTGGTTTCCGTGGGCCGATCTATTCGACTTCGGCGACACGTGATTTGGCTGCCTTCATGTTGCTCGACAGCGCCAAGATTCAAGTCAATGACGTCAAATACGTCAACCGCAGGCGTAAAAGGAAAAAGCAGACTCTCTTTGAGCCGCTCTACGATCAGCGACACGCTACACAGACGCTGAAGCAGTTTCGCACCGTCGAATACATGCAGCGATTCTCGCCTGTCGAAGGGGTGGACTGTGAATTTCACTTTGCCGGACATATGCTGGGTGCCGCAACTGTCGAACTGGACCTGCGAGACAATCCAGAAGACAAGCCAACGAAACTGGTCTTTAGTGGTGACATTGGTCGAGCCAAAGTTCCGATCCTTCGCGATCCGGAAACCGTGGCCAACGTGGACTACATCATCATGGAATCGACTTATGGAAATCGAAACCATAAAAAAGGCGCCGACGCGACCAAAGTGCTCAAGAAAGCGGTACAGGAAACCTGGGACGCCGGCGGCAAGCTGATCATTCCGGCATTCTCGGTCGGCCGGACGCAGGAGATCGTCTATCGCCTGAACCTGTTGGCGGAAAATGGCGAACTGCCAAAGATCAAAGTCTTCGTCGACAGCCCGTTAGCAGTCAACGCGACAGACGTTTTTCGCTCACATGTTGAATGCTTTGACGATGACATGGTTAACGCCATCCTCGAAGAAGACGATCAGGATCCGCTGATGTTTCGCGATCTGATCTACGTTCGCAAGACTGAGCTTTCCAAAGCGCTTAACAGGTTGAAGGAGCCTGCTGTGATCATCAGCGCTTCCGGGATGTGTGAAGGTGGTCGAATTTTGCACCACCTAAAAAACAATATTGAAAAAGAAAACACGACCGTTCTGTTTGCTGGCTATCAGGCTCCGCATACCCTCGGCCGAATCATTCTCGATCAGTCGCTCGACAAAGTCCGGATCTACGGCGAAGAGTATGAACTTAATTGCAAGGTCGCGAAGCTCGAAGGCAGCAGTGGTCACGCCGACCAGGAAGAGCTACTGGATTGGGCCAAAGATACTTGCGACAAAGGCAACGTTAAAAAGATCGCGTTGGTGCATTGCGAACTTGAACCCGCTGAGGAGTTCAAGTCAAAACTTGCAAAACGCAAGATACAGCCGGTCATCATTCCAGCCTTGGGCGATGAGATGATTCTGGAGTAGACGATGTCCGACGATCGAGCCATCTCTGAAATGCGGAATCTTGGCCCTGCCATCGAAAGAGATCTGGCGGCCGTCGGAATCATTGTGGCTCAGCAAGTGATCGATCTTGGAGCCGAGGAAACGTTTCTGCGTATGTTGCTGGGACGAAAGAAAGAAGGCCGCAGCGGGAACGCCTGCAACGCTGCCTATTTATACGCGCTCTACGGCGCGATCCACGATGTCGATTGGCTCGAAGTGCCAGAAGTCGTCAAAGACGGATTCAAAAAGTTTACTGCAGATCTGCGCGAGTCCGGCCAGTTCAAATAACGCCACTGCTGAACCGTAGCCCGCCGGTGCGACGCTGGCCTGAGCTGAGCCGACCGCAACGCAACGTTGAAAATCGGGCTCGCTCTGATTTCAGCGTATCAGAAGCCGGAAAAACCGCATAAAAAGCGTGTTGGCCAGCGGGGGCCAATTAAGATGTTCAGTTAACCACCATGTTATTGCGGCGTTTCAACAACGGCCGCGATTCGTCATCTTTGACTCGCAACACTGAACTCCCATGCCATTTCAGCCTCCCCGATCGGTTGTCGCCTGCGCAATTTTTCTGGCAACGCTCATCACCAGCCATGCACTGCAGGCCCAAACGTTATTGGATGTGAACTTCGACCAGCGATCCAGCGGGACTTCGACAGAGTCCGATGTCACTCAGGAATTCGGCACGCTTTCATTTTCAAATGGCGTTGACGAGGGACGCGTCCAGATCGTGAGCGGCGAACAGGCCTACGGCGGCAGCGGCGCTTGTTTGCGAGTCAACTATCCGGCTGGAGGAAGCGGACCCGGAGCGGGTGGCGCTCAGTGGTTGGTTGAGCTGGACGAACAGCACGACGAAGTCTGGTTGGTCTATCGAGTCAAGTTTGGATCAAACTTCGACTTCGTCCGCGGTGGAAAACTTCCCGGACTCGCCGGTGGTCAGGCGCCGAGCGGAAGTGTGCCTGCCGACGGGTGGAACGGTTGGACTGGACGATTGATGTGGCGGACGGACTTCGAATCGGTCCAAGGCCAGCCACAGCAAACTTCGACCAAAGCCATTTCCTACGCGAAGCATGTGAACTCTGGCTATGATCAAAACGGCAAGCAGGAAGACACCGAGTATTTTGTTGAACGTGATGGAACGGAGCCCGTGCTTCAGGCAGGCGTCTGGTATACGATTCGGCAACACGTTCGAATGAATACGCCACGGCAGCGAGACGGTTTGCTGCGGATATGGATCGACGGGAGACTGGTAATCGATCGGGACGACGTCAAGTTTCGAAACACTGCGGATCTGGGGATCGACCGATTCTTTTTCAGTACGTTTTTCGGCGGCGACTATGACTGGAGAGCGAGCAAAGACGAATACGCGCTCTTCGATGACTTTAAAATTTCTGTCCCGGAAGAACGGCGCGTCCCGGAACAGTACGCGTCAGTCGGGGATGCGGTATCTGCTGCGAATCCTGGCGACACCGTTTTGCCTGGTTCCGCCGACTGGTATGACAACTTGTACCTCGACAAACCGCTGACGATCCGAGGTCGGGGTGATTCAAAATTGATGGGAGCAAGGGGCGATCGGCCTGTGATTCAGGTGGATTCAGAGTTCGTGAAAATCGAGAACCTGGAGATCGCCCGCGGATCTGTCGGCGTGGAAGCTTACGGTACCGCCAGTGAACTGCAGATTCAAAACTGCGCTTTTACGACCAACTTTGGGGACGCGATACGGGCAACCGGTTGTCGCAATGTTTCGATCGAAAACTGCACGCTGACCTCAAACTACGGACGCGGCGTTCTGCTCGACGGCGTCGAAGGCTTCTACATTTCCAATTGCTCGGCGATCGACAGCGGCGGCGCGGGGTTTGAACTGTTTTCCAACGGAGGCTTTGTCAGCAATTGCGACGCCATCGGAAACCGTGCCGGTGCAGGGTTCTTTTACATCGGAGAAAGCTCCGGGTTTCAGAATAACTACGCGAGCGACAATCAGGGCATGGGGTACCTGCTGGTGAACAGCCGGTTCAACGGATTCATGAACAATGCTGCCGATCGAAACACGACGTTTGGACTGCTGGCCTACGCCGTAGATGATTCGTATTTCGCGGAGAACCTTGTCGAGCGAAGTGGTAACGTGGGCGCGATTTTCGACAACGCGAAACGGAACCTGTTCCAGTTCAACAACAGCTCGAATAACAGCGGCATCGGTGCATACTTCTCGCCCAGTACCCAGTCGAACTACATGAGAGGCAATGGCTATCAAGGCAACGCGTACTCTCTGGGCCTGATCGACGAGGGTTCGAACTTCGTCGATCCATAGCGGAGGCCAATGGACGCGATGGACGCCTCGACTGGAGAGAGTTGCTGCTGAAGAGCGTCACGCCCTCCGTCCGCAAATCGTGGCAGCGTAACCCGAACTTACTCGCGCGACTCCAGCTGATCTCGAAGCTCTGCGGCCTTTTCGTAGTCCTCGTCTTCGATCGCTTTGTCCAGTTGCTCACGAATTGTCAGTCCGATTTCGTAACGCTCCCGAACGCCTTCGCGGAACTCGATCAGTCGCACGACCAGGTCGTCTTCGTCGTACTGTTCTTCGGCTTCGTATTCGATAAACAGATCCCGCATTCGCTCCAGCCCGTCGTTGACTTCCTGAATCGCACGCTCGGTGTCAATCTCTTCGTCGCCTTCAAGCCACGCCAATGCCGCCGCCTGAGTCCGGTGATAAATTACGAACGGCCGATACTGCTCGTGGTTATGCGTCCACTCGTCATCAGGCGAATGTCGCTTGCAAAAGTCCATCAAGCCCAGCGTGTGATCCGCGTCGGCAACGGCATTGCGAAACTTTTTGAGCTGCAACCAGCAAACGCGACGATGGTAAAACTGAACGAACTCGCGATCGATCTCCAGGCAGTTCTGCTCATCGAGCGAAAATCCATCGGCCTCGATCGATTTGGCTTTCAAAAAATCGTAATACGTCGACGCGCCGTGAGGAGTCATCCCGTCGGGGCGTCCTTCGGTTTCCAGTTGCAGCACCCCCATGTCGACTCGCATTTGCAGCACTTGTCGTTGGCGCGACTCCAGCATACGAACGTTGATGGCAAACGGATCGAACGGCCACTGCTTAAGTAGTTCATCGATATTCTGTTTTTGTTTTTTTTCCATAGTCGATCACCAAATTGAGGACGAAACCAACCAACTATTATTGGATACGTGTTTCGCTTGCATTTTGTTTGTTTGCCGCTTCAGCAGCCTGTGAAATTTAGTTGCCGTAAACTGAATTGGATTGTAATGAATTGACCGATTCTTGGCCGCCCCAAAGGCTCAGACGACACTTGGTGTCACGGAGTTCGGCTCGCCGCCAAACGTCGATCAATCGTCCATGCGTGGCGGGCGTCGGCCCTTTTTCAAGGACGACTTCTGTTTTTTTGCATCCAGTCGACGTCGTTTCGAAGCCTTCGATGGTTTAGTCTTTTTTCGAACCGTTGGTGCTTTGCGTACGGCCTCGATCATCTCGCGAAGCTTTGCGAGACAGTCCGCAACGTTCCGTCCCTGATCACGAAATCGATGACTCGTTACAATAAGCTCGCCAGTTTTTGAAATACGACGCGCGAACTTTTTCTTCAGGCGGGCTTTCACCGCATCCGGAAGTCGGGTCGTCTTGTTGACGTCCCACTTGAGAGTCACTTTTGTGTTGACCTTGTTGACGTTTTGACCGCCCGGCCCTGGCGATCGCGCATAGCTGAACTTGAATTCAGTCAAAGGGATTTCGATGCCAGAACTAATCTTTAACATGTGCAGTCTCAAAAAACTTTCGCGACCCGTCGCATTTGCTGCGTCGCTGTTGGTCACTCTATTGTTGGCCGTTGCCGCCAAGGGGCAAGCCACCGACAGGGATTGGTTTCAATTTCTCGGACCCGACAGAAACAGTATCTCAAATGAGACCGACATTCTGAAGGACTGGTCGGATGGCAAGTTGGAGTTGAATTGGACGTTGCCGATTGGTGAAGGATACGCGATCGGATCGATTTCAAACGGAAAGTACTTTCATTTCGATGTTACCGAAGATGAGAGCGGCAATGTGGCTCGCGTCCGTCGCGTCGATTTGGATTCAGCCAACATTGATTGGACGTTCACCGCACCTTCATCTTACGTCGATATTTACGGATACGATTCGGGGCCTCGCACAAGTCCGCTGATTCACGACGGTCGAGTTTACGTCTACGGCGTCGAAGGAATGCTGTGGTGCCTGAACGAGGAAACAGGCGAACTGATGTGGGAGGTCGATACGATCAAAAGGTTCGGGGTCATTCAAAACTTTTTTGGTGTTTCCAGCAGTCCCGTCGTCTACAAGGATTTGCTGCTGGTGATGGTTGGCGGCAGCCCGGAGGAATCAAAAAACGTGCCGCGTGGACAATTGAATCTTGTGAAGCCCAATGGTTCTGCAGTGGTGGCGTTTGATCGAAGGACGGGCGAAGAGATCTACCGCGTCGGAGACGATTTGGCCAGCTATACGTCGTTGCGATTGGTCGAAATGCACGGCCGCAAAGTTGCGTTGGCGTGGATGCGAGAGAAGCTGATCGCGTTTCAGCCGCAAGACGGCAAGCTTCTGTTTGAGTTCAAGTGGCGGGCCCGGAAACTGGAGAGCGTCAACGCGAGCACGCCGGTCGTGTCCGGCAACAGAATTTTCATTGGTGAGTCATACCAAAAAGGCGGCGTGCTGCTGGAAGTGGACAGCGATTGGAATACGAAGGTTGTCTGGAGCGATGATGGCAAGCGGAACAAGTCATTGGCGCCGCACTGGAACACGCCTGTCTTGCATGACGGTTTTCTCTACGGTTGCAACGGTGAAAAGACTTCTGGCGCACAGCTGACCTGCGTCGAGTTCCTGACCGGAAAAGTACGCTGGTCCGTCCCGAGGCTGGGAAGGACATCAGTGACTTTCTGTGACGGGCATCTGATCGTGATGGCCGAACGTGGCGAACTGTTCCTGGCTCGGGCGACGCCCGAAAAGTTTGAAATCGTGACTCGCTATGGGGGCGAGGTCAAGCTTCGTTATCCTTGCTGGTCAGCTCCAGTCGTTACCAACGGAAACCTGATTGTCCGCGGCAAGAACAAGGTTGCGTGTTTTCAACTGAAAGACTGACGCCTGCACTTGGTGGAGACCGCTGCGACACGTTTGGAAAAACGCAAGGCGAGCGAGGCAATCGAAAGGTGGAATGCAGTTGCCTGCTCCGCTCGGCTGCTACAACTAGTTGAACACCCAGCGACCGATCTCACCGTCGTCGAGATCGACGTAGTACATGTTCCCGTCCGGTCCTTCGACCATGTTGACCACGATCCGTGCGCCGGTGGTGAACGTCTGTACCGTCGTCGCCTGGCCGTTCGAATCGAGCTGCACTGCGCGAACAATGCCCTGCCCCAAGTCGTTGACGAGAACGCTGCCTTGATATTCAGCCGGATAGGTCGTTCCGCGATAGACCGACCCGAGCACGATCGCGTTGATCCCGTCGGCTCCATGGCTGAGCCCAAACGTCGGGGCGACAACGGACTGGCCGCTGTTATAGAAAGCTTGAGCCTCCGGCAAATCGTCGTAGCGATCCGTACGCAGGCTGTTTCCGCTTCCGCCTTCAAAATATGGCCATCCAAAGTTTGAACCGGCAGGCCCGGTGTTAACTTCTTCCCACTGAGTCCATCCAACATCGCCGATGTACAGCTGTCCGGTTGCTGAATCGACCGTCATGCGAAACGGATTTCGCAAACCATAGTGATAGACTTTGGATCGATTTGCGTTCGCATTTCCGTTGTAGAACGGGTTGTCGGAAAGTCCTTCGCCCGTGATCGGATCGATGCGAAGCACTTTTCCGGACAGGTTGTCGATGTCCTGAACGCGAACCGTTCTTGGGTCAACTCGATTGTAAGACGTACCATCGCCGATCGAGACAAACAGGTTTCCGTCATTGCCGAACGCCAACGCTCCGACCGTGTGCGATTCGCTATCGGATGCAATAAAGTCCTGAATGTTCGTGCCGTTGGCGCGGATGCCTGCCGGTGGCTCGTTGAAATCATTCGTGCTGTTGGCAAAAGCATTGAAGTTGTTCCACGTACTGGCACTTCCCAACAGAACTTGTTGGCTGCCTTCGACGATCGTTCGATACTGCGTCGAGGCATCGGCTGTGACGCGAAGCAGTCGGCCCGCCCGATTGCCAGGTTTGTCCGGTCCGGCCAACGCATGGCTTGGGTTGTCATAAACCTCCGGTGGATCGTACGTGAACAGCAGGTAGACGTATGGATTGTTCTCGAAGTCCGGATGAATCGCCATGTCCAGCAATCCGCGGTCGCGTACGTTGTTAACCTGAGCCGAGATGTCGGCAAACGGAGTCGACTGTAGTACGCCATCTCGAACGACCCGAACGATGCCGCTCTTTTGCGCCACATACATGTTGCGGCCATCTGCCGACCAGGCGATCGAAGTCGGCTGTGCCAGTCCGCTGACCACGGTTTCTGCCGTCAGGTTCTCGCCAGGATTAGGAGGCGCGTCAGCCGCATAAAGTTGGCTCGTCGGGACGGCTTCGAAATTCTGAGTGGCGCTCGACCAGCGAAGTCGCATTTCGGCGTCGAGCGCGTTTTCATAATATTCAAGTCGAATGTCGTAGCGAACGCCGGCTTCCAGAAAAATCGTGCCGGTATGGTTGGTCGCTGCGTGATCGTTCCACTCGTCGATGATCAACTGGCCGTCAACGTAGAGCCGAACCCCATCGTCGCTGCGTGTGTTAAACGTGTAAGTCTCGCTATAGCGTGACTCGATCTCGCCCGTCCAGCGAATCGAGAAAGTATCAATTCCGATTTGGCTGTTCGGCGTACCGGTGCCCCAATCGAAATTGACATTTGGATCGACTCGTGTGAACACCCGATCGGTCAGGTTCGCGTTGTTGAAGTATTCGGCTCGCAAACCATCGCCCGTTCCCTGGACGGAATCATTGTCGTCGATCGTGATCAAAGCCGTTCGCGGAGCCAGCAAAGTGCCGCTGCCTACAAGGTTGTCGATCGCGAAGCTGAACTGTTCGTCCTGTTCGCCTTGGCTATCATCCGAAATTGGGACGAAGATGGACTTGGACGTTTCGCCGTCCTGGAACGTCACCACCCCGCTGCGCGACTGGTAATCCTGACCCGCGGTGGCTGTCGCGTCTCCCGTCAAATAATTCAAGCTCACCACGCCGTCGGATCCGCCGGTTCTAACGATGCGGATTTCCACGTTGCCGTCGCCTTCTGCAACCGAGTACTGGCTGGCTTCGAGCGAGAAGTTTCCTCCGTTGACCGGGCTCGAATCAGACGCGAACTGGAAGTAGCCGTTGGAGTGCAGCGTGTCGCCGCGGCCAAATCCAGGCACGACGCCATCGGCGGCAGTCCACGTTCCCGTTGAGTAAACCTCTGCGGCTTCGGCTTCGTATTGAATCGCTCCGGGATTGCTCCCGCCTAGCACGTTGACCACGATGTCGTCGACGATCAGATTGCGATCGATTCCGTTGGCTGGATCGTAGGCATCGTTCAGGAAGACCACACGAATCTGATCCGCAGTGACTTCGCCGTCGGCGATGTAGTCATAGCCACTGAACACGGTGTTGACGTCATCGAACGTGGCTACGGTTTGACCATCGATTTGAAGGGCAAAAGATTCCTGCCCGGTCGTGCCACGAGCATTCACATTGATCTGAGTGCGGACGTTTCCGCCCCCGACGTACTGAAAAAATCCGGACGCGTGAAGGTACTCGCTTTGCGTTTGTCCAGGTTCAATGCCCACGCCGGGCAACCACGTTCCGGTCGAAAAAGTGTTTGGAGCTTCTGTTTCGTATCGAGTTCCGTCAATGACCACTGCGTCGACACGCAGGTTGGAGTCGATTCCGTTGGCTGGGTCGTAGACGTCGTTCAGAAAGTTAACTCGAACGTTGCCAATCGAAACGTCATCGGGCGTGTTGTAGTTGAACGTTTGGAACTGTCCTGCGTAAGCATCCCCGCCGATGTTGTTCCACGTTTGCACGACCTGTCCAGAGATTTCCAACGACATGCTCTCCGTGTTCTCGACGCCGGCTGCGATAATCTGGACCGACGATAACATTTGGCGATCTTCCAGGCTTTCGGCCGCAAGCGTGGCGGGCTCGTTGGAAGGGATTGGCTTTACGGACGCGTGGCGGAAGAGAGACATGGGCTGTTCGGCAAGTTGGAGAATGGGTCAATGTCTCCAATCTAGTCTTGCTGCCGCAATCTTCAATCATCACCGAAGGCTTCTAAGCCGGATCATGCAAAATTAATGTCTGATTGACGTTAATTTGCCGGACACTTTTTTCTTGGTTCGATTTCAGTACCCCGTTCGATTCCGAATCCAGCAGGATTTCTCCCGGAAGATCAATTTCAATGGCCGCCTTTTTGTCCGACGATCCCGGCCAAGCCAAACGGGTCGCGACACTGAGCCTGCCGCTGGATTGGTTTTCGTAGTGCAGCAAAAACAGATCGTCCTCGATCCGCGATTCGACGTTCAGCACCGATTGGCAGATCAATCCCTCCCGACGCAATTTCTTTCGCAGCCCAATCAGATCGCGGTACCACGTCCTCATACCCGCATCGCCATCCGCATGAGGACGAAGTTTGGATTGACGAAACGACTTTGGCGACAGCGGCGAAAGTCCGTCCAGTTTTGCGTTGAGCTCCGGAAACTCAGCCGCCCTGCCTTTTTCCACTCCATCACGAACCCAGGAATCGTTGAAGTCGACGAAAAACAGAAACGGATCGTCCGAAGCAAATTCTTCTCCCATGAAGATCATCGGAATCGCCGGATACATCAGGTAGAGCGCGGCTGAAGCCATTTGAAACTCGCGCGACGCAAGTTGATGAATCCGATGCCCCAACGGATGATTGCCAACGGTGTCGTGATTTTGAAATCCGATCACAAACGAATCCAGGTCGGCACGCGCCCCGCGATCGTGTCGCTCGTACGGAAAGTTCTCGTACAGAAAACCTTGCTGGATCGCCAACTGCAGATCGGTCGCGCCATCGTGATCTCGATGACACAAGTCCAGTCCGGGCTGGCCGATCGAAAGGACACAGTGCATCATTCCGTCGCTCCATACGGCATCGAACCCTGTACCGTGTGACGAAGTGCCTTTGGTGAGCGATGCGTTGCGGACATTCGTTTCGCCAATCAGATGAATGTGGCGATCGACTGTCGCAGCGTAATCATCTACCGCTTTCGTGACTGCCATCGAGATCGGCAAATCGCTGTCGTCGAACATGAAATGCACAGCATCGACGCGTAGTCCGTCAAGCCTGTAGTTTTCGATCCAGTGAACGCCGCATTGAGCCATGAACTCCCGAACGGGCTGGCTGTGTTTTCCATCGAAGTTTAACGCGTCGCCCCACGGTGTTTTCCGCTTCTTCGTGAAGAACGGCGCGAACTCAGACAGGTAGTTTCCTTCCGGCCCAAGATGGTTGAAAACGACGTCCAGAATTACAGCCACGCCTTTCTGGTGGCAGGCGTCGACGAAGGTCTTGAAATCGTCGGGCGAACCGTAAGTGTTTTGCGTCGCGTAAATGCCGACTCCGTCATAGCCCCAATTCCAGCGTCCCGGGCACTGCGCCACCGGCAGGATTTCGATGGCTGTGATGCCAAGTTCGACCAGTTCGTCCACACGCTCAATCGCGGACAGAAACGTGCCTTCTTTGGTAAACGTGCCGATGTGCAATTCGTAAATGATCAGGTCACGTTTTTCGATGCCTTTCCAATCGTTCGATCTCCAGTCGAACTGCGCGTGATCGACGGCGAGGTTCCAATCGTGGACCGATGATTCAAAAGCATGAGCCGCAGGATCGGGGCGCGAACGTTCTCCGTCGATGCAAAAGCGATATGCGTCGGCATGCTGAACGTCGTCGACAGTGATTTCGAACCAGCCATCTTCGTCACGCTGCATGCTGCGAAACGTTGGTTCTTTTTTCGTTTCCAGGTCCAGCGTTTTGCATTTCGGTGCCCAAACCCGAAAGGTAACTTTTCCGTTTTCGAAGCGATGGCCAAATTGATGTTGCATGTTTTTCATTTCAAATCTGTCTGTTGAGCGGAAGATCATACCGCAAAGCCCAATCGCGGCACCAGCGGAATGCACAATCGGAAAAAGGGCCTACAATGAAACGCGTTGGGAATTCCTGTCAGAAATGAAACCACCATGAACCGATTTTTTCTGCTGCTGTTAGTTGCGTCGTTACTTTTTTCGACGGCCAATGTCGCCGAAGCCCAGTCTGTGCTCGTGGAAGCCGAAAGCTTCTCCGATCATGGCGGTTGGAAGCTTGATACGCAGTTCATTACCGAAATGGGGTCGCCCTATTTGCTGGCTCACGGCCTCGGCCGATCCGTGGATGACGCGGTCACCGAAGTCAGCTTTCCGGAAACAGGAACTTATCACGTTTTCGTGCGCACCAAGGACTGGGTGGCGCGGTGGAAAGCTCCCGGACAGCCCGGAAAATTTCAGCTGATCGTTGACGGACAAGCTCTGGACACAACGTTCGGGACCGAGGGCGAACAGTGGTCTTGGCAAGACGGTGGAACGATTGAGATCGATAGTAAAACGGCAAAGATTGCGTTGCACGATCTGACCGGATTCGACGGGCGTTGCGACGCGATCCTGTTTTCCAAAGACGCGACTCCGCCGCCAAACGGATCTGAAATCCTGCCAGCCTGGCGGCGAAAGATGCTGGGGCTCGATGAAGCTCCGACTGAAAAAGACGGCTACGACCTCGTCGTCGTCGGAGGCGGCTATTCCGGCATGGGCGCGGCTCTTTCAGCGGCCCGTTCGGGCTGCAAAGTCGCTTTGATTCAGGACCGACCGGTCTTGGGAGGCAACGGTTCAAGCGAAGTTCGCGTTTGGGCCATGGGGCACATTCGCCGCGGCAAATATCCACGCATCGGTGAGATGATTGAAGAGTTCGCGGATAAAGCAACGAAATCGCCAGGCACGTATGAAGAGTTTGGCGATGTGAAAAAAGAAGACATCGTCCGGGCCGAATCGAATATTGATCTGTTCCTGAATCATCATGCATTCAAAGTCGAAACAGACGAAAACCGGATCGTCGCCGTGCATGCTTTCGACACTCGGACCAGCGAACAGAAGCGTTTTTCCGGCACACAGTTTGTTGACTGTACCGGTCACGGCACAATCGGGTTTCTCGCTGGCGCTGATTTCGAAATGACTCCTGAAGGCCGCATGGGGATGAGCAACATGTGGGCGTGGGGTGAAGGCAAGGAGCCTGTCGAGTTCCCTGAAACTCCGTGGGCACTTGAATTGAAAATGGAAGATTTTCCCTACCCGCGCGACCATCACGGCCAATGGTTTTGGGAAAGCGGATTCGACAAAGATGCACTGGGCGACGCGGAAGGAATTCGCGATTGGAACTTGCGAGCCGTTTATGGTGCTTTCAATGCAATGAAAAACGAAGACGGAGCCGAGCAACACAAAACGGCTTTCCTGACCTGGATTGCCTACATCGGTGGCCCGCGCGAATCACGTCGCTTGATGGGTGATGTCGTTTTGACGAAAGAAGACATCGTCGGCAAACGAGAGTTTAAAGATGGCTGTGTGCCCAGCACCTGGTCGATCGATTTGCACTATCCGAAAAAGCAGTATGCCAAAAAGTTTCCTGAAAATCCGTTCATCTCAATTGCCGTGCACGATCGCAGCGTTGACCGCAGTTTTGGCTATCCGGTTCCCTACCGCAGTTTCTACTCACGGAACATCGAAAACCTGTTCATGGCAGGCCGTTGCGTGAGCGTCACGCATGAGGCGCTTGGCACGACTCGCGTGATGAAGACCTGCGGCATGATGGGCGAAGTCGTCGGTCGGGCGGCAAGTGTTTGCAAGTTGCACAGTTGCTCGCCGCGTGAGGTTTTCGAGAAATACTGGAGCGAAATGGACGCGTTGCTCAAACTTCCGGGCAAAGCCCATCGAGCCAGCGTCGACCAGGAGTTCACCGTTCCGGCGGACGCGATGGAACTGGCTCCCGAGCGAGGCCCTGAATGGATTCCGCGAGCTGGACGTAGTGACAAGAAGCTCCGCGGTCAGGTGATGGACGATCAGAGTGCGACCATGACCGGCAAGTGGACTCCGGGTTCGGGCGTCAAAGGCTATTTTGGATTTGGCTATGCCTACGCTGCTGCCGACTCCAACGCAAAGATCGTGTTCGAGACAGAAGTCAGGAAATCGGGAAAGCACCGTATCGGAATCCTGTATGGCGTGCACGAAAACCGGGGCACGAGCGTTCCCGTTGTCGTGAACGCTAATGGCGAAAGCACACGGTTTGTTGTTGATATGACCAAATCGCCGGGCAGCGACGATCAGGTTTACCCTCTGGGTAATTTTGAACTGAGCAAGGACCAGAAAGTCACAGTTGAGATCTCTACCGAGAATGCTGGCGGGATGGTTCACGCGGACGCTATTCAATTGCTTCCTGTGAAGTAGTTCGTTTTGAATGACGACAGCATGAAAAATGAAACGCGCATCGTTGTTTCCGCCACGCAGCGGGTGCCTCAATTGCATGCGATTTTTGCGATCGCTCTGATCGCTCAAGTCGCGTTCTGGCATTTCGCCTCGCCCGGTCCGTTTTTGCGAACCGGCGAGTTGAATATTGGGTCCGCTTGCCGTTCCGCAGTGGCCTCGTTCTTGTGCCTGTTTCTCATTCCGTGGATCGGCGCGATTCTGCTGGGCATCAAACCCGCTAACTCAGAGTTGGGAATCGGTCAGTGGCGAAAAGGCCTGTTGATCGTTGGCCTTGGCGTCCCGATTGTTGCTGTCGGACTGTTCGTCGGCAGTGGCGATCCTGAGATTCAGGCGGCTTATCCCTGGCCGGGAAAGTGGCTCTCGGATTCGATCGGCAACATGCTGATGTGGTTCGCGGTTTACGCCATTTACTATTTCGCGTTTGAGTACTTTTACCGATCCTTTCTGCTGTTTCGGCTCGAAAAAGAACTCGGTCTCGCCGCCGCGATCTGGATTCATGTCCTCATGTCGGTCGCTGTCCACTTCGGAAAGCCAACGCCGGAATTATTGGCCTCAATCCCGGCCGGATTTGCATTTGGCTTGATCGCCTGGCATACCAAATCAATCTGGTACGTGTTTGCGATTCACTGGGGCATCGGGATCCTCAACGACGTTTTTGCGATGCATCACCACGGCTGGTTGGATTCCTGAGCCTGGAGCCGTCACCTGATGTCTACGAAACGGCAATTGAAATTCCGTCACCACCATCGACGACTTCACCGATCACGGTCGCCTGTTCAAATCCGCTTTCGTGCATTAGTCTCAGAACCTCTTCAGCTGCCGCCGGATTGACGCCGAACAATATGCCTCCGCCTGTTTGAGGATCGAATAGCGGGGCGACGCTCGGATGGGCAACGTCAACGCCGGTGAAATTGATCGACGCAAGGTTCAGCCGATTGTCGGGAGCCAGCGTGCTTTCGACTTCGTGATACAGCATCTCCCGCGTGCCCGGCAGCAGCGGAATCGCATCAACATTTAGCACGGCCGACTTGTTGCTGGCAACGAGCATCTCTTTCAAGTGCCCGGCCAGTCCAAAGCCCGTTACGTCGGTCATTGCAGAAACGTCGCTGCGTTTCGCCAACTCAATCGCGATCTGATTGCTCTGCAGCATCGAATCGACAAGCGGTCGATAGAACTTTCCATCTAGCAAGCACTGCATCCATGCGGCCAACAGAATCCCACTGCCAATCGGCTTCGACAGCACCAACAGATCGCCCGTTTCCAGCTGACCTTTCGTTTTCGCGTCCGAGACCTGATTACCCATAACCGTGAAACCGGCCAGCAACCTTGGTCCTTCAATCGAGTGACCTCCGACGATCGTTGCTCCCATGCGAGCCAGTTCTTCGACAGCACCTGTCATCAATTCACGCATGACCTGAAGTTGCTGACGTGGGTGGGCAATCGGCAACTGAACGATCGCCAACGCTGCGTTCGGTTGAGCCCCCATCACGAAGCAGTCGCTAGCAGAATTTAAGGCTGCGATTCGGCCGGTCAAATAAGGATCGTCGAGTGGGCTGGCAAAGAAATCGGTCGTCACGCTAATTTCTTTTCCCGGTGTACGAATCACCGCCGCATCGTCAGGTTCCTCCAGTCCGATCACGACATCGTCATGTTTCGGAATTTCAAGTTCGCTCAGAACGGACGATAAAATCTGACCACCGATTTTTCCGCCACAGCCCAAACATCGCATCGCGTCTTCGGTATCGACCGCCATATCCTCCATCGGCATCGGAGCGTAGTCCTGATACATCTCCATGAACTTACGATCAATGCGATCCTTCAACCAAAAACACCACTTTGCGTAGAAGCCCTGGCCTTTCCGTTGGGCGATCGATTTCCCATCGGCGGTGTTGATCAGCTTCAGATAGTCCTGTTGCGGATGGTAGGGAGCCATCCGTCGGGCGCCGTCCAGAAAGTTGCGAATGTTTTGCCACAGAATCGGCCCTTGCCGAACCGCGAACACACCAGCTTTATCGGTCTCGCTGCCCACGATTGTTCCCGTATCGCCGACGGCATAAATCGCGTCGCTGGTCAGCGTCTGCAACGTGTCGCTGGTCGAAAGAAAGCCACGATCGTCTTTCTCCAACGGCAACAGGTCCAACAATTTTGGCGCTGTCGCTCCCGTACTCCAAATGATGATGTCGGTGTCGAGAAGCTTTTGTGTATCAAGCCGAATCGCACCGGCCTGGATTCCGACGACCGATCGGCCCGTGATCAGTTCGACCTCTTTTTCAACTAGCTGATTCTCGACAATCTTTTGAGTCGATGCCGATAGTCCGCTGCCGACCCGGGCAGAGCGGGTGACCAGCGAAATCTTGTGAGCTCGCCCTTCGTCGATTAGCTTTTTTCGCAAGCAAAACGCAGTCTCGATCGAGCCAATTCCGCCACCGACGATCGCGACGCGGATTTCCGTTTTTTTGTTGAACTCGTCCAGCCGTTCCTCAAGGCGAGCCAGAAACGTTTGCATCGGCTTGATCGCCAACAGGCTTTCATCCGACTCCACCTCGACGCCACTAAACGTCGGCACAGATCCAACTCCGATCGACAGTTGGTCGTAGCGTAGCGACGGTCGATTGGAAAACTGAAGTTCCTGCTTTTCAACGTCCAGCCCGTTGACGTCTCCGAGGATCAGCCGCGCGTTCGCAGAACGGCAGAGCCGCACCAAATCGATCTGCATCGATTCGACCGGGTATTGGCCAGCGAGCACGCCGGGCATCATGCCGGAGTAAGTTGCGACCGGGAAGTTCGAGACACAGACCAGATTCGCGTCCGAAATCGGATTCATTTTCCACATTCGCAGCACATGGGCATTGGTGTGTCCGACTCCAAGAAGTACAACCGTGTGCTTAGCCTTGTTCGATGCCATTGAGCGATTTCTCTGATGTTTCCTGCTGTTTCCAAAACTCCAACAGCCTTCAAGATTAGCCGAGGAGACGCGGCGGGAACAGGGCGGGAACGCGGAGCCATATTGGGCTCCTCAGGACCATCGCGGGGCGCCTTCAACACGTCCGGCGATTATCAGTGGCTACTGGAAACGGCACTGATTTCCGTCTGCTTTTTTCTCTACGCCGGCCAGCCCGCTCCGGACGTCAACGAATCGCACTACCTCACCAAAGCCAAACATTTTTGGGACGCGACCTACTGTCCGGGAGACCTGTTTCTCGGGTCGGCATTTTCCCATTGGCTGTTCTACGTCTGTTTCGGCTGGTTGACGAAATTCATGTCGCTGACGGCGTTCGCGTGGACCGGCCGAATTCTTACGTGGACCCTGATGGCGTTTGCCTGGCAGCGGCTCAGCCAGGCGATCGTGCCGCTGAAGTTTATGTCGGTTCTGTCGGCGCTGTTTTTCCTGTTGCTCAATGACAAATTCCACCTCGCTGGCGAATGGGTCGTGGGAGGATTCGAAGCCAAAGGCATCGCATACTTTTTTGTGATCTACGCCTTGTCTTTTCTGGTCCGTGGCAACTGGAAGTACGTGTGGCCTTTGTTGGGAGCCGCGTCGGCGTTCCACGTTCTCGTGGGCGGTTGGGCCGTGTTGGCCTGTATGTTCGCATCGATTGTCGTTCAGGTTCGCCGTTCGAGCACGGAATCAACGCGGCTGGATTATTGGAAATCACAAGCCGGCCATTGGTGGCTGCCGCTGATGATCGGAGGCGTTCTCGCACTACCCGGGATTTTGCCGCCGCTGATTGCCGACGCGGGTGCTTCTGCGGAAGCCAAACAGCTGGCGGCGGAAGTTTACGTTGGGCAAAGGATCTCGCACCACTTGAACTTTGCTGCGTTTCCCACCTGGCACGTGGCTCGGTTCGGAACGCTGGTTCTGTTCTGGGGACTGTTGTATCTGTGGCTGAAAAATCGACTGATGCTCAACCCGGTCATCTTTCATCGAAAGCTCGAACCGCTTCAGGATTTTGCGACCGGTGCGCTGCTGATTTCGTTCTGCGGATTGCTGCTCAGCGGACTGGCGGATACGGGCAGCACGTTCTGTGCGGGGCTGCTGAAGTTCTACTGGTTTCGGCTGGCCGACTTTGCCGTGCCGGCGACAATCTCATTGGCAAGTTGCTTTGTGATCGCGTTTTGGTTGGAGCGGGAAAACGACATCTTTCGGCGCATCTCTTCGGTTATTTTTACGGTTTGCATTTTTCTCGCGGCAGGGCTGTTGTTCCTTGAGCGACATCAAACGCAGATTCCTTTTGCGGACGTTCGTTCCCTGCCGCAGTACCCGGAAAACGATCAACGCTTTCGCGAATCGTGGAAAAATTGGGTCAAAGTCTGCCAGTGGGTCGAGTCGAGTACTCCGGCGGACGCAGTTTTTTTGACTCCGTATCAACAGCAGACTTTCAAGTGGTATGCCTTGCGGACAGAAGTCGTTTCATGGAAAGACATTCCGCAGGACGCGGAGTCGATCGTGCAATGGCATCAGCGACTGAAGGAGATTCAGGACCCGCAGCAGAGGTCGACGCTGGGATTGTTGATGTATACCGACGATCGATTGGCGGCGCTGGCGGAAAAGTTTGAGGCCGATTTTCTGGTGCTTCCCCAAGCGGTCTACGATCTGGCCTGCAACGATCCTGAAATCGGAAAACCGCGTTTTCCGTGCGTCTATCCCGAAGAAGGCGAGAGAGCCACTTGGGTCGTGTTGAAGTTGCAGCTTCCTTAAAACACGCGATTTCGATTCAAAATCCTGTCGGAATGCCCGTTTGGCCAGTTGTGAAATTGGCCGCGGTTGCGACTACAATGTGCGGGTCAAAATTCACCATTTGCGACTCGCCCTGCCTGACCACGTCACGGAATATTCACATGATCCAAAAACCAGAAATTTCCTGTTCATTGAAAGTCGAAGCACTCGAAAATCGCATGATGCTTTCGAGCGTCAGTATTCTTGGCTACGGACATACCGGCGAAGAAACGATGAGCCTGTTGGTCGACCAGCAGGTCGTTCAGACCTGGGAGAACGTTGGCACTGAGGAGCGACTGTTCAATTTTGAAACTGAGGAAAGCCTGAGTCCCGATCAGGTCCGAATTGCGTTCACCAATGATTTGTACCTGCCTGAGCAAGGCATCGATCGAAACCTGTCTGTCGCTTTGATGACCATCGATGGACAGACCTTTGCAACGAACGATCCAGGCGTCCTGTCGGTTGGAGTCTGGAATCCGGAAGTCGGAGCAATCGTGTCCGGTTATGGACAGGGAGACACGCTGCACGCGAGCGGCTATTTCGAATTCGCAGCACCGCCGCTGACCAGCATCGACTTCGCCGGTCGCACCTGGGAAGTTGTCGATGGCTCACCAACCCCAGACGATTTGTTTCTTGATGACCTTGGCGAATTGACCCTTGGCGGTGCACGCGGACCGTTGGCGATATCGACGGAACTCGCAGTCGTCGGTGGCGAAAAGTATCGGCTGACTCTTGACGCGAATCGCGAGTTCATCAGCGGAGGGCTGACCAGCCAAGGTCCATGGTCGACCGTTGGGATTAACTTTTATGACAATAACGGACAATTGCAGGGGCAGGAACAAATTGAAATCAACACAGCTCAGGGCTTCGATGGCGATCGTTTTGTAGAAGCCCCTGAAGGTGCGACGACCGGTTTTCTGTGGGCTTGGATTGACGACTACAACGATCCCAATGACACGTTTGTCCCGCTAAAAATCTCTGCGGTGGATTGGCTGGTCGACGATGCTGTCACTCCGGATGACAACACGCCTCCGGAAGCCAGTTTCACGCCATTCACCTTCGATTCCTTCGGCGCAACGACCCTCAATTTCGGGGTGGATTTCAGCGACAATCAAGAGTTGGCACCGATCAACCGGGGCGTGATTCTGGTCATCAGTCCGGACGGAAGAGTTACCTCGCCACCAATCGCGTTTGGTCCGCCGACGAATACGGATTCCTTCCAAACGCTTGTTTTCACGATGGAGCCGCCGTTTGGGCGAAGTGAGTGGACGTCCGAGGACAACGGTGAATATGTCGTCCAACTGGATCCGGGCAAGCTCTCGGATGCCGCTGGCAACGTCGCCGATGGGCGTCGTTTGGGGACGTTCTCGATTGACATTCAGACTCCTGTCGACACAACCCCGCCCGTCGTGGAACTCGTTTCTTCGCCCGGCGTAATCACGACGCCTCCCACAGGGGGCCGCGGCAACGATGTCCAGTTTACGGTGACTTACACCGATGACATTGGCCTTGGTAACCTTGTTCAAGATCGGATTTTGGTCGAAGGTCCAAACGGCTATTTTGGGTTCGGCCGTGGTATCGCAGGCGGCGGGGCGGATCCCAATGGGTTCTTCGAGATCTCCTACATTCCGCTCCCGGCCGATGGATTCTGGAGTGACAACGAGAACGGGACTTACACGATCAGCCTTGTCGACGGGACGGTCGTTGACCAGTTCGGAAACTACACCGACGGTCGGCAGTTAGGCACTTTTGAGATAGCCATTCCTGGCATTGACGTGGTGTAACGTCAGCGGTGTCGATCGGCAGCGCAAAATGCGCGCGATGTGCCGACGTCCGTGACGCTACGATTAGTGCCAATTTCAAAACTGATCACTTGGTAGTGGCTGCGGCGTCTCGCCGCAGTATTTCTGGTATTAACTGCGGCGAGACGCCGCAGCCACAAGGTTTTGAAACTGCCTCTCGTCATTTACGGTTCGCGGGCGGCTTCGTCCATGTAGCGAAGCAGCGGATAGAGGAAGTACTGAACGACTCGTTGCTTGCCGACTTTGATCTCGGCGGTCACCGTCATGCCAGGCATCAAACGAAACGACTTACCTACGTTATTTAATGTGCCAGGATCGATCAGTTCGACTCGGGTGCGGTACATCGTGGCGGCTTCAGGATTGATCAACGCCGCGTTTTTGTCTTTTTCGAATGAGCCTTCGCTGATTTTCCGCACGACACCATCAATCGTTCCGTGTTTTTGATAGGGAAAAGAAGCCAGCTTGATTCGGACCTGGCTGCCTTTGGGGAGCGTGCTGTTGGCGAACTGTTCCCGTGTCCCTTCCCGGATCAAGGAGATGTCTTTGCCCGGAACCTCGACTTCGGCTTCGTAAAGTCCTTCGAGCGGAACCAGTCGAAATACTGGTTCGCCAGGCCGCGAAACGGACCCAACAGAAACGTCTGCCACTTCCAGTACAAAGAATTCCTTTTGCGGCAGGTCGCTGGGGACTTTCAGTTCAACCTGTGAGTTCGTGTGTTGAACTTTGGCCAATTCCTGTTCGGCGTCTTTACGTTGCTGTGTTGATTCAGCCAGCTGCACAATCATTTCAGCCTGCCACGTCGCTTCGTAAGCCTCGCTTTGCGCTTTGATCGCGTCGATCTCTTTTGCGAACTCTTCGCGGCGACCGATTGCTGCACGAAGCGTTTTCTGCGCGGTGCCCATCTGGAGTGCAATTCCGTCAAGATCCTGCTGTGAGCGGGCTCCCTTTTCAACCAGTCGTTCTGTTTTCTGCTTGATGCTGTCGTATCGGGCGACGGCCTGCCGGTCGAGATCGATCTGAGTCTCGTTGTTGGCCAGTTGGACATTGAACTTTCGTATGTTGGCTTCGAACTCACGAATCTTCGCAACGTACTCCGCTTTGCGACGAACGAAAACGGATCGCTCCATCGCAAAGTTCGGGTCGGTTTGGGCCTGCGGTGGGTTGAACTCCAGTCCATCCCGTTCAGCATTCAATCTTGCGATCAACGCGTCGAGCGATTCGATTCGTCCTCGCAACTGTTTCAGATCAGCTTCCGGATAAGTCGGGTCAAGCGTGGCCAGAACCTGTCCTGCGACAACACGATCGCCAAACTCGACATTCATCGCTCGAATCTGCGAGGCGACAGAGGTGTCGATGACAACAGGAGGATCAACCGTGATCAGCTTGCCTTGAGCAGTGACGATTTTGTCGACCTCTGCCCAGCACGCCCACGCAACCGTCGCGAGCATCAACGCAACGACGGTATAGAGCGTCAGCGGAGCGCCGAAAGGTACAGAACGCGTTTCAATTTCAACCGCGTCGGGCTGAAACTCGGTCAGTAGACGGTCCTGATTGCGGCGCTGCCGAACGGCCTCGGTACGCGTATTTTCACGACGTATCTGACGTTGCTCGCGGACAGAAAGTCCCTGGTCCTGATTGTCTTCGGTGGTCACATCATCCGGCGTTGCCGATTGATCTACCCCCGACCCGTTTGTTGATACCATAATTCCTGGTAGACCTTGCAAGACTGCAGCAGTTGTTGATGGGTCCCGATCATGTCGATCCGGCCCCGTTCCATAACGATAATTTGGTCGCAATCGGTGAGCGTTGTCAGACGATGTGAAACGACGACCACGGTGCGACCCTTTGCGATCCGTTTCAAGTTTCGCTGGATGATCGCTTCGCTTTCCGGATCCAGAGCACTCGTTGCTTCGTCGAAGATCAGGATTTTTGGTTCCTTGAGAAGCGCCCTCGCGATTGCCAGTCGCTGCTTCTGCCCGCCGGACAGATTCGACCCGTTCTCTTCAAGCATTGTATCGTAGGACTGCGGCATACGCTCGATGAATTCAGCGGCGCCAGCAAGCCTTGCGACGTAAACGACTTCCTGAAAGCTTGCATTCGTTTTGGCCATCGCGATGTTGTCGCGAATCGAACCACGGAACAGGAAATTGTCTTGCAGCACGACGCCGATGTTCTGACGAACGTGTGAGATATCCAGCTCTCGCATGTCCAGTTTGTCGATTCGGATGATCCCGGACTGAGGTTGATGCATGCCCTGGATCATGCGCGTCAGCGTTGTTTTCCCGGAGCCACTTCGCCCCACGATGCCGGTGATTTTGCCACGTGGGATATCGAACGAGACGTCTTCGAGAGCCGGTGCAGCAGTTGGATCATATCGGAACGTGACGCCTTCGAACTGCATTTCTCCATCAATCATCGGACGCAATCCGCGGCCAATTCCAGGCTCTTCGTCCCGGTTCATGACAGTCCCCAGCATTCGCACCGAGAGAGCACATTGCTGATAGGAGTGGACCAGCGAAACCAGTTGAACCAGCGGGCCAGTCACGCGGCCAGAGATCATTTGGAAGGCGACCAGTTCACCGACCGAGAGTTCTTTGCCAAGTACGAGGCTGGCTCCAAACCAGACGACGGTCACGGTAAGCAGTTTTTCCAGCAGCTTGGAGATCGTGGTCGCAGCGATCGAAATCTTGCCAACGCGAAAGTGCATTGCTACAGCCTGAGCTGAGCTGTCGTCCCAGTGCTTTCGCTGCACAGGCTCCATGCTGAGAGCTTTGACAGTTTGAATTCCGTGAATCGTTTCGACCAACATCGCCTGACGTTCGCCTTCGGCGTGATACAGTGCTTCCAGCCGAGTCCGATAGGGGATCAGCAGGACTCCGATGTTCACGCCCAGCAATGCCGCGAAGATCAAAACGACGATCGTCAACGGAACGCTGTAGTACAGCAGGATCGGAATGAAGATAATCAGAGCGGTCGAATCGAGCAGTGTCAGGAAAAGACTTCCGGTCAAAAACTCGCGAATTTGACTGGTCTGCTGCATGTGTTTCGTGAGCACACCCGCGGTGATGTGTTCGAAGAAGTTCAGCGGCAATCGCATCAGATGGCCGAATGTTCGCGTCGCGACCCGGACGTCAATTTTGCTGGTTGCGTAGAGCAACAGGTAACTGCGCAGGTATCCAAGGATGGCATCGAAGATCAACGCAATGCAAATTCCGACGGTCAGAACCTGCAGCGTTGCCTGAGCATAGTTGACCAGAACTTTGTCGATCACGATTTGGAAGTACAGCGGTACGACCAGAGCAATCAGGTGAATGAAGATCGCGGCCAGTCCGACGTTGAAGAATGAACGCCATTCACGGATGACTTCGGGGATAAACCACCGAAGGCTAAATTTCTGATTCTGTTTGAGCAGCGAAGTTTTCTTCTTCGCCAGGATGACTTCGCCTTTCCACGATTTCTCAAATTTTTCCTGCGAAAGAAAAATGAATCCTTCGTCGCCGGCGAGTGGATCGAAAACAGCGATCTGTTTGACCGTGTCTCCTGCCTCGTCCGATTCTCGCATGCCAACGGCAATAACATAGTTGCCGTTCTCGAGGCGAATCATCACCGGAAACGCCTGGTCGAGCTTGCAAAGCTGTTTCCATGTCAGGCGCGAGTGTCTGATCTTTAGCCCGGTGTCCTTGCCGATTCTGAGTACACGTTTGAGACTCGGTTCATCGAACTCCAGCGAGTAATCGTGAATCAGTCGATCAGCACTAACATCAATTCCGTGATGACGTGCGACCAAAGCAAGGCACTGAAGGGATGTGTGTTTTCCGCGAGGATCGCGTTCCTGTGGTTCCGCTGAGGACTGAGGTTGGGAGCTGTTTTCGCTTTGATTCCTGTCTTGGTTGTCGAACCGTGACGACGTGGATTCCGCGCGGTTGCTCTCAGCAGCGGGTTGGGGTTCAGGACTGCCGCCGCCAGACTCAGCCATGATGCGATCCAGCTCTTCGGCAGAGAATTTCTTCTCTTGAGAATTGGGGTCGTTGTTAGGCTGATTCATGATGAGGTCGTTTTTCGCTGGAACAATGTCGGGAATTGTACGTTCCAGTTATGGGGTGACCGGAACAAATGCGAATTTTGATCAACGGTTCGTGAACCCATCGGCGACGTTACAACCGGGGCAAACCATTCAAACTGCACTTCACGAGTTCCAAAGTCGGCCAACGTGGTCTCAAACGGATTGGATCGACCAGGGAGTTGAGTCGGGCTGAGTATTTGGAAGGATAACTCAAAGCGTTCTATTGCAAGACGCCGACTGCCAAATCCGTAGATCGCAATTCGAATCCTCCAGATCGCTCGTTCGATTCAGTGACAGCGCACAAAAAAAGCCCACGTCGAAATGACATGGGCTTAGACAGTTCTTGCGTTCGCGTTAGACCGGAGTTGCGATTTTCCCGAAATCTCCATCGACATTGGTAGCCTGGAATCGTTGGCCAAGCGTGCCGGCCTGAGTCCAGATAGAAATCAGGTCAATGTCGTCGCCTACCTGCTGGTCAGCTCCACCGGTGGTTGCGGGCGGACCGTACAGAGCCAGTGTTTCGACCTGGCTGGCCAACTCGTGGAAGTTCTGGATCACGATTGAACCTTGAGCCTCTTCGCGATTCAGAGTCAGGTCAATTCGCAACGTGTTGCCAAGGCGACGGAAAATCATGTCGTCCTCAAGAAGGTCGAGATCGCCGGTGCGAACATGCAACTCGATTCGGTCACGCTCACGAGTCAACACATCTGCATTCACATTGCGGTCGACATCGACGATCGTATCGCGTCCATCTCCAAGATTCCAGATATAGGTGTCCGCTCCGTCTCCGCCGCGTAGGACATCGTTGCCACCGCGACCGATCAGGGTGTCAAGACCATCGTTCGTAATCAGAGTGTTCGACGTTTCGTTTCCGCCAACGTAGTCACTTCCCGAACCAGTACGAGCATTCTCGATAATGACTCCATATGGAATCAGCACGCTGTTTTCGTATGCTGTGAACGTTGGGTTGCCATCAATGTCAGTTCCCTGCTTCTCCAGCGTCGAACGCTGGCCTTCTCGCAAGTCGACAGTCGTGGCGATCGTGTGCCGCGTCAGATTCAACGTGTCAATGCCACCGGTATCGTAGATCGCCTGTTGATGGGCGTCGTTAAAACGGTAATGGTTGTTCTCAGGGTTGAAAGATTCACGTGCACCATAAAGCCGTTGCAGCTCCTGAATGTCGTAGAGCATTAGTGATGACGGCTGCTCAGGATACGGACCATCAAAGGTGCTGTTACCGTTGAAGTGCTCGTAAGCCATGACCGTGTTGTAGTCGAAGTTGTTGAAAATCGACAACGAAGGCTGACCTTCGAACGGATGCTTGAATCCAAGTGCGTGACCAACTTCATGGATGACCGTAAAGTTGAAGGCAGTTCCCAGTCCTTGAACCGTGAGTGGCTCAAAAGTTACCGGATCGAACAGAGTCGAATCCCAGCCTGGTTGTGTCCAGTCAAACCAGATGTCGCCAAAGAGGTTGCCCATGCCAGAGCCATCAGCCGGTAAGTAGGCATAGGCTGCAGCACCCGCCGGGCAATCAAACGCACCCCAGGAACCAAACGTGATTTGAGCGTCCGAAGCCGTACCGTCATAAGGGACTTCGCGGAAGTTGATATTCGCGTATTGCTGTATGCCTTCCAGCATGATCCGGGTCTCTTCACGCTGTGGTTGGTTCCACGCAAGCGTCGCCAGAGATTCTGGAGCGAAGAATGGATCGCAAGTACCTCCAGCAGGAATATACGATGGCAGCAAAGGCCGTTGCGGCACGGCTCGCGTCCCGCTTTTGTCCTGATTACCACTGTCGATAAACGTGTAGGTAATCTCCATGATTTCATCACCGGTGAAATTCAGGAACTGAGTTCCGGAAGTCAGAGAATCCGCACCGATTGGATCCGTGTTGACATTGAACCGGGTCCATTCAGTTGACAGTCCAACCGAGTTCGTTCCGCGAACAAGCATGCCATCGATTTGACGACCAAAGTCAGCTTCCGCACCCTTGAATACCAGTCGGTCAAATTGGGCAGCGGTCAACGTATGGACAATTCCCTGTTGGAGATCGACTCCATCCAGTTCGATGCGACCGGAACGGGTGTCCGTGTTCTCATCGTAAACCTGATACTCGACCAAGGGTGGACCCGAGTCGGTTTGCGTAATGAAGTTGCCAATCGGAATACGCTCAATCGTGTCGACAGAAAAGTCGTTTTCCAGCGCTGTCAAAACCGGATTGGCGACCGCTTCGATTTCCGCCGTGTCCAAAACACTGCGAAAGCGACCATCGTCAACCGTAACACGGTAAAGCTCCGAGTCGCTGCGATTTGCAACGTGGTATCGAACCTCACCGCTGGTGATCAAGTCGTAATCGATTGGAATCCATTCGCCCGCGTTTTGACGTACACCGTTGATCGAGAAATAGCCGCTGTCGGCGGTTGTTCCCGTATCAAAGATGCGAACTTCCTTGATCGTTGTTGGCGGAACACCATCCGCATCGGTCCAGGAGAACATTGATGCAAAGTCAATCACGCTGCCGACCCGTGAATCAACATCGAAAGCAGTCACGACAGGAGCATTTGCATTCTGCAAAGTCGAAATTTCAAAGAAAGTAGGATCGCTGAGCACGCCGCCAACGATTGACTGAAGACGAATGCTCTCTGATTGAGGCCCGTAGGCACCGCCAACGTATTTCAGGTCAACAATTTCAGCGGCGGTGACTTCGACAAACTGGCCCGAAGGAAGTCGAGTTCCCTGAAATTCGAAATAGCCACCGTTTGCGTTTGTCTTGATGTCCGTCAGGCGGAACGCTTCGGCGGAAGCACCGCTGCTGTTGCTGCCGCTAACCAGTGGAGCCACATCGATTGAGTAGGCCTCCAGAACAGATGCGTCGATTCCGACTGCTGTTGGACGGGCGTCGGTCAGGATGGCAAGATCGACTGGCTGCGACCAGCCGCCATCGTCAAGTGCCTGGATGCCGATGAATTCAGCGTCGGGGCCAAACGTTGCTCCTACATATTGCAACTGACTCAGTTCGCTGGCCGCAACAAAGAACCACTGGGCCGAAGGCATTCTCTCGCCTTTGAATTGCCAGTAGCCGCCGTTCGCATTGGAACGTCGGTCTACGAAATAATAGCTCTTGATCTCGTCGTCTTGAGGGGCCGTCGTGTCGTCCGGGTCGTAAGCATTGAACAAACGAGTCGCGTCGACGACTTCGTTCGTCAGAACCGCGGTCTTGTTGGTGGCTTCGATCACAACAGGAGTCGTCGTACGAATCTGATAGTCGACGGTTTGGCTGAGCGCCGAATTGTTGTCGAGCACCTGAATTCCAATGTTTTCAAACTTAGGACCGGCAGGAGCACCGACATACATCAGGTTCGCGAACTGAGTTGGTGTCAGGGAGTGGAACGTGGCGGACGCCAGACGCGAGCCATTAAGTTCGAGGTAGCCGCTGTCGGCGTTGTCACGACGATCAACGACGTAGTAGCGAATGATCTGATCGTTATCAGCGTCGGTGACAGTAACGGTGTCACTCACCAGGATGCGACGGTTCTCAAGAACATTGACGTCGTCGGCTGGTGTGACGACTGGACGCGAATTGCCCGTGACGACACGACCTGCTGAAACAGCGCTGCGAAGACCATCGTCCACGGTCACGCTGAAAGATTCAGCGTTCTTGACGCTGCCACCCTCATAACGAACACGCTGGGCTTCCTGAGCCGTAACGGTGTGCCATACGTTCGCGTCGAATGCTTCGCCGTCAAGAATGAATCGACCGGAGCTCGATGCGGCACCGTTGTCACGGAAACGGTACTCAACGATCGGGTCCGACTCGAGGTCAGAAACGCGAATCATCGACAGGAACGAAATCTGTCCGGCGATCGGAACGACCGAAGGCAACGCCACGACCGTCGGCGCCGTGTTACCAACGCGGATCGTATTGGTCGAAACGGGGCTGAAGCCCGTACCGTCCGATGCAGTGACGGTGAACGTTTCGCCTCCTACGAAAAATCCCGCGCGATACGTTGTATTCGGGAGGTCGATTGCATCGATCGTCAAATCGACGCCTTCCAATTGGAGCACGCCATTGATGAAGAACTGGCCAACACCAAAGGTAGAATCAGATACGACGACCTGAAAAATTGGATCACCATCAGCGTCGCTGTATTCAAACATCGAGCTGAGGGCTACGGTTTCACCAAGCTGCAAGCGGGTGAAGTTTGCCGATACGACTGGGTTCGCCATGACATGTTCCAGGGTTGCTAAGAGGAATGTTGACGCCGGTCAGTTGCGAAAGTTGCGCAAACCGGCGGCGTCGGTAACTGGATTTTCAAACGCCTATTATATTTGCGTTTCGAAAAAGGAGAGCAAATTGCCTAAAAATTCGGCGATTTTGATCCGCCACCATCTGTCGTCGGTGAGCTGGCTGGCGCAACGCCATCAGCAGCACCTTCGCGTTGCTTGACAATTCCGGCATCTACAAGCTGCTTCACAAGGTTTTCCATCGCGCCGAAGCTTCGCAAAAAGCCATCTGGCGGCATGACGATGCGGCGAGTCGGTTCAAGACGCGGCTGGTTAGCGTCGTCGCCCTGTTTTCCGGTGAGAGAAACGAGGTCCATCCGTACCATTCCGCCCGCAAGCGTGATTTCGCCAATTCCGTCTGCGAAAAACTCTTCCATTCGTGCCATCAAATCTGTTCCAAAAAAAACCGTTAAAACGCTAAAACTGTTTTCCAGTCAGCGGAAACTGCTGTCAACCGGCGAAAGTAGCAGGCATCCCAATTTTCATCGGGGAGATTCCCCAAAACTGTCCAGCCAAACTGGTTTGAGACGATTGAGAGCAGCTACATAAATCGTATCGACATGGAAAAACGATTTTGTTAGTTATCCATTGAAGCAACGGATATTGTTAGCGATTGCCCTCATTTCACCTCAAACTCCCGGATTCGCAAGGATGCTTGAACGGAGCCAAAATCGGATTTCCGCAATCAACTCGCCACACGAGCTTGCCTTGGGCATCGCGTTTGGCGTGGTTATCGGACTTATGCCGAAAGATTCGGTAATCCCCTGGGCAATCGGCCTGGTCTTTCTACTCAGCCGCGCGAACTTACTTTGTGGGATTGTTGCCGTGATCGGGATGTCGATCGTCAGTCCATCGCTTGATGCGATTTCGGACAAATTGGGAATGGCCGTGCTGTCTACGGAATTCCTGCAGAGTACCTTCGCGTCGTGGACGGAAATTCCGTGGGTCGGCTGGACCCGGTTTAACAATACCGTCGTTACGGGGTCGCTCGCCCTGGGGGTCCTGATTTGCGTCCCGATTTATTGTGCCGGGCAAATCTTCTTTCGGCTGTGGGGAATCGCCATGATCGAACGAGTGATGAATACGAAACTGATTCGTGCCATCTTTGGTGAAGCCGAAGAGCCGTTGCCGGAAGGCGACAACCGAGACCCGTCGCTGATTACCGAGACCTAAAGTCCCCGCAATCGACCTCCGGTCGAGAACCATGAAACGACTCAATCAACTTATCACTCGCTTGCTGATCATCGCGCTCGTTGCGTTGGCGGCGTGGGTTGGCCGGGCACATCTCGGAAAACAGGCGCTGGTCTACCACTTGCAGTCTTACGTCGGCGCACGCGTCGATGCGCGACAGCTTCATCTCAACGCAGAGGACGCAACGGTCTTTCTGAATCAGGTCGAAGTCGCAAGTCCGCTGCACGATCGAAAGAATTTGCTGCAATTTGAGGCTGCATCACTCAAGGTGGATCTGGAAGCGTTAAAGAAGCGTCAACTTGTTATCAACGAGGGACGTCTCAGCCAGATCAAGTTCGGATCTCCCAGAACCACGTCGGGCAAGCTTGAGAGAGGACTGTTTGATCCTCCGCTTCCGTTGGTCGACGAATCGAGCACCGAAGCGACGCCACCCGCAGGCGTTCCGCAATCCTACGATCAAATTGCGGGCTATCCAGCGGCCCAAAAATGGCGAGACAGTTTGATCGTCGATGTCAGCCAAACGGCAAGCTCGGAAGTCTCGTCTTTCGAGATTGGAAAAACGCTGACCCAAAAATCACAGCTTTGGGTCGATCGATTTCGCGACCCACATAAACAGATGGCTCACGTTGAAAAGTCATTGACACTGGTCGAAGAGATTCTCTCGATGCCGGTCGATCAACTGAATCCGCTTCGGTCTGGCGACGACAAACTGAAAGACGCCGTTGCGGCCATCGACTCGTCTCGGAAAGCACTTGAAAAAGTCGGTGCGTCGATCACCGAATTCGAATCGCAATCGCAAAAAGATATCTACGATTTATCCCAGGTCCAGGTTCGCGACCGGCAAATGTTGGTCTCCAGTAGCGGTACGCAAAAGTTTGACAGCAAATTGATCAACGAATTGCTGATCGGAGACATTCAACGGAAGCTGGTCGCAAACGGACTGGACTGGTTTCAGGAGTTTCGTACGTCGCTGCCGAATCCGGAGGCTGACTTTCGACCGCTGAAGCGCGGACGCGACGTCCATTTTGCAGGGCAGGTTTCGAGGCCGAAGATTGAGATCAAGAAGCTGCAAATCGATGGAGCCGCCGAGTTCGCAAACTCTCATTTTCGATTCGCGGGAACCATCGAGAATTTGCTGGACGATCCAACCAAGAGCGAGCATCCGCTAACGTTTAACTTTCGCGCCCAGGGAGATCCTCAAGTCATCGTTTCCGGGATGGTCGACCAGTCCAGGGGCAAGAAAGTCGACTCGATTCATTTCACAGGGCATGCGATTCCGCAACCTGCATACACGCTGGGTTCAAATGAGAGCATCCAGCTTTCCATGACGGGAGACAGTCGACTGTTCGTCGACGCTGATTTAAACGCGGATGCCAACGACCAGCTTGGCGGTTCGATTACGTTCACTTTTGAGGATGTCATGCTGCATGCAGACTCAGTGCATGAATCGGCGGGCGGCGCCGGAACGGCAGCACGACTCAACGAAACGGTTAGCGGGATTCAGTCATTTCGAATCACGTCGACGCTTGGCGGGACGATCTATCAACCGACGACGACGTTTGCCAGTGATCTTGGGCCACAAGTTGCGGCTTCGTTGGAGTCCGTGTTCCGTGACGCCCAACAACTGGCGCAGAAGAAGAAGGAGCACCGTTTGAACAAGACCGTCGAAGGCGATTTGGTGCAACTGAAGTCCAGCATCACCGATGGGATTGCAAGCTTGAATGAATCGTGGCGAGCGAACTACAGCCGCCTCAATCGGCTCAGCAAACGGCTTTCGACAGCGCGAGGCCCGCAGTTGACGCGGCCTAACAAGCTGAGATAGTTGCCTGACGTTGTGGTTCTCGAACACGAAGGTTTCGTGGATCGACGGGTCAGTTTTCTTGCCGAAGCCCGATGTTGCGACGGAAAAATCCGGTGGTTTGTCAAAGCCGAGTTGACGTGGGCCATCCTGGGCACCGTTTAACAAATTGATTTTCATCTCATCAACGCGGCCAAACATGAGCGGCAAGGCGCTCACATTCACCACTCAGTGCCTAGGATTTTGTAAGCAGGTTCAGCCAGGCGTGAGGCATGGGAAAAAACTGGTCTGTCTGACGGACCACTAGCTTTCCGCAACCAGAATTTCGTCAACGAAGACCCGGACTCCTGGAACACGCTGGCAGATCGACATCGCGATCTGTTTTTCGTAGAACGAAAGCACTTCTCCGCGCACTGTCAGTTCTCCTCTCGCGGTTTCAATCTCAAGTTCTTGCAACGCAGGAAAATGCTGCCGGGCGAGAAAATCCCGGACTCGTTTCGTAATGTCTTCGTCGCGGTATGCCACCGCGAACTCCATACCCTTGCCCATTTCACACTCCTTTTTGTCCCGAAACTGAACGATCAAGCGGCTAGCGACTACCAACTTGGGCAACAGACGAACGACGGAAGATGTGGAACAAAGTTGCAGATCAGAATCGAGTTAGGCAGCGTCAGATTTACCCATACCGAACTTGGCAACAGTGTAATGCTTTTGATTCGCAAACCAAAACAAATTCCCTGCTTTATTTTTTGATAGCATCGCAGTCGCGAATAAGTTTTTGAGTTTTTGAAAGCGCCATTTGTCGTCTGTAAAACATTTTGAATCTTGTTGAGTCGAAAATGTGACCAAGGCATATTTACAACCAGTTTCAATGTCCGGATACTGTGAGCAGCCGAACTCGATTCACTCCCATGAGGCCCCCGATGCTTGAACGACTTTCTGTCAGCGAGTTTACGACACATCGTTGGAGCTTTTGTCAGGACGTAGTTCGATACGCATCAGAAGGGATCAACCAGATTGGGATCTGGCGGACCAAGATGGATGACTTTGATCGCGACGAAGCGGTCGATTTGCTCTTCGAAATGAAGATGAAAGTCTCCAGCGTTCATTGGGCCGGTGGATTTACCGGCGCGGACGGGCGCAAGTTCGTAGATGCCGTTGACGACGGAATTGGCGCCGTGCAACTGGCTGCTCAGGTTGGTGCGGATTGCCTGATTGTTCATCCTGGAGCACAAAACGGGCACACTGATCGGCACGCCAGAAGAATTTTCTGTTCGGCAATCGACAATCTTGCTCAGGCCGCAGCCGATTTTGGCACACGGATCGCGCTTGAGCCAATGCCCTATCAACCGGCCAGTCCGTGGACTTTCTATCGTCGGTTTTCCGAGTACTTGGATATTGTTTCGGCGTTTGATCCGGAACACGTTGGTTTGGCGATCGACCTGTATCACGTCGGCCATCTCGCAGAAGCTTACGACCGGATTTCCGAATACGTCGATCGGTTGGCCGTGGTACAAATCGCTGATCGCGACATCGACAAACCGCATGTATCGCGTTCGAAGGGGCGTATTGTTGAAAACCGAAGGATTCCTGGCGACGGTGGTCTGCAGATTGATCGTTGGATCGACAAACTGAATCGCCATGGATATCGCGGCGCTTACGAATTGGAAGTTCATGGCAAAGGATTCAGCCAGAACAACTATCAGTCGACGCTTGAGAATTCTCTACTCTATCTCTGTTCGCCTCGCCGTTCGTTCAACATGAATCGCAAGATTTCTGACGCCGAAAGAAAACGCCGTGACCGCCGACGCAAGAATGAGCAAAAGCAAAAAGAGCTCAACATGCAGTCTCGCTGGTAGAGCTTGCCCATCAGGTACGACGGCTGAGTAAATTTGCTTCGGGCCGACCATCGCACCAGACGCGCCGATGCTCGCCGGACGCTACAAACCGATGCTGGATCGCTATATAGGGCCTACCATGCGAGTCACCAGGATCGCCCGACGGCTTTTCTGATGACGGGTGAGAATGATGGTGATTTTCTGGTCTCCGCCCAGTTTGAGTCTGCCGACATTGTCGGCAAGCACCTGATCGACGCCCCGCTTTTTGATGATCAGGCTGCCGGCATCAAGCGATTTCAGTTTTTTCTGAATCTGCTTCAGATCGACAGGCAAAACGTCGTCGACTCGATAACCCTTCAGAATCGGCTCGACTCCTTCCAGCGGCTGCTCGCTATTCATGTAAGCAATGCCGCGGGAAAGAAACTCCAGCGAGTACTTTCCGGCAAGCTCGTCGCCCAGTCCGCCGGCCAAAACGGAAGCATGCGGTTCGTAGATGTAGGGGCCGATCGTTTCCGCATATCGCGTCGGAGGCAACGTCTTTTGTGCCGCTCCGACAGATCGGAAATGGCAACGTGCGCCGTCTCTCGCAACAACGGTTGCAACCTTGGCGTCCTCTTCGATTCCTGGACCGGCCCAAAGCACTTGCTGTTTGCACTCCCGCCATTCGCCAATCCACTCTCGTTCAACCGGGAAATCAAAGTCTTCAATTTCCGTTGCCGGCGCGACTTTGATCGCGACACGTTGCCGGTCCAGCGAGACTCGATCGAAAACACTCTGCAGCGACGGTTCGAAAAAGTCAGCCGTCGTCGTTCTGCCCTTTACGCGCCGATCAGGATCCACATGAACCGCATCGAAAGGCTCTAGGTCAAAATCCTCGAAAGAGACGGTCTCCACTTTGGCGAACTTGGCGTCGCAAGCTTTCAAATTCGCCCTCGCGAACTGTGCCGGAACTGGATCCTGTTCCACGCCGACGGTTTCGAAGTCCGGGCTGTCGGTTCGCTTCGCAAGGGAAATCAGATCTCCCCCGATGCCGCAGCAGATATCAGCAACGCGACTCGAATCCCGGAACCGTTTGGCTTTATAGGTCGCCAGCAGCGAAGAAGTCGACTGTTCGAGGCTGCGGCCGGTGAAAAACATTTCATCGGCGCTCTCAAATTTCCGTCTTCCACGGATTCGCAGTTGAGCCTGTTCCATCGCAAGTGCCGCCCGCTGTGGCGAAATGGATTTGCGCAAGAGTTTTGCGATCTTCAGCGGATTCAGGTTCTTCTCGAACAATCGCAGCGCAGTTTCGAGATATTCAGTCGCCGATTCAGAGGTCAGCCAAACAAAGTCGTTGTACGCGTCAGGATCCATGTTCCGATGTTAGCCTGCAACACGAAGATGTTCTATAATGGCACAGATAATTTTGCCTCCTTTGAAATGACTTACCGAAAGTCCGCCCTTGTTCATTGATGCCAAACGAGAGTTGATCCTCTATCTACGACTGTCGCAAGCGCTCAAAGAACGTCGAAAAATGCAGGACCGTGACAAGGCGTTGGTTATCGGCGGCACCTGCGCGTCGATGATGCAGATGAAGGCAGTCGAGAAATTCTGTCGCTCTGTGATCCTGCAACGCAACCACGGCCACATGCTCAAGCGTTGGGATTCGTTCACCGAAGCGTTGGAGTACGAAGATTTTCACTTGCTGCTCAAACAGATCAAGCGAAAACTTCCGGAAGACCGAGCGATCGAAATGCTGGAAGAACTCGACTACCAATGTCCGGTTCGCAAGTCAGACCACGATTCCAACGAATCGTTCGCTGCCGCTGTCCTCGGCATCGAGCATAAATGGCTGATGGAAAACTTTGGCGACGAAGATTGATCTCGGCCTGAGAAAATAAGAAAGCGGCGAACTGGCGGCTAGACCATGCGATGTGTCGGTTCTGGTTTGCCGGGTCGAAAACTTTGCATCTGCCCGATTGAGAACTTAACCTGCATCGACGACTGCAGTTCTTCAGCCACCGAGTTTACGATTTCAGCCAGCGTCTCAGGGGCCGTCGCGACGCGCGCGTTGACCAGCAACTCTGCAGCGGCCGCATTGATCTCGCTCGGCAAACTCAATTCCGCGATTCCGTCGGAACTTACCATGTTGGCAATCGCCGAATTCTCCAATGTCTGGCCAAGGACTTTCAAGTGAGCCACTTCGGCTCCGGATTCGGCCAGTTGTGCTCCAATGTTTCGAACGAACGCCAGTACGACTTCATCGAGCGAAAACTTCTCGTCGTCTTTGCCTGTAGCAGCCTGAACCTGACAATTGAGCCAGCCAAGCTCAGCTTCTCCTTCGGCATAAACTTCGTAGTCCATCTCCATCATGCCGGTTCGCGAAATTGGATCCGACTCAATCGCGCTTACCAAATCCTCAAATCCGATGCCGTCGCGAGCGCTCAACAGAAAGACATTTTTCTCTGGAAATCGCTCCTTGGTCAGGCTCAGCAATTCCTGCTGTTCGTCTTCGCTCATCCGGTCAATCTTGTTGATCGCAATTGAATCGGCTTCTTCGAGTTGCTTCAAAAAGATGTATTCGGCTTTCGGTGAAAATCCTCGACGAGCCCCGTCGGCAAGAATTTTCTTTCCGTGCGACGGTTTCAGCAACACAACCAACGGCCCGGTTTCAAATCGGTCTCCAAAAAGACTCTTCATCGGTTCAATCACCGTCGCCACCAAATCCGTGCAACTTCCGACTGGTTCGGCGATGATCAAATCGGGAACGGAATCTTCCGACAGCGAGTCAACCGTCGACAGCAAATCGTCGAACTTACAGCAAAAACAGGCACCTGGAACTTCACCGACATGGAACCCTTGCCGGCGCAACGTTTCGGTGTCGACAAGGTTATAGGCCTGGTCATTGGTGACGAGAGCTACGTTTTTCCCTTGGGCAACATAATGTGCGGCAAGTTTTCCGATCGTCGTCGTCTTTCCGGCACCCAGAAAACCGCCTACCATCAAAAATCGGACCGGCTTGCCTGTGAGTTGTTCGTTCATCCTGTTTCCTCAATAAATACGTTCATGACGCGACTCGAACGACTTGCAATCAATGGTGGACCGAAGTCGGTAACCAATCCGATTTCTCCGTGGCCCATCGCCAGTGAGAAAGTCAAAGCTGCGATCAGTGTGTTGGTCGATTCCAACGCGTGGGGACTTTACGATGGAGCGTCGACGAACCAATTGCAACAGTGCATGGAAAGTCTGTTTGATTGTACACACTCGTTGCTGACTTGTAGTGGCACCATGGCTGTTGAACTCGCGCTCCGCGGCGTCGGCGTCAAACCGGACAGCGAAGTCATCCTCGCCGCCTATGACTTTCCCGGAAATTTTCGAGCCATCGAAGCTATCGGCGCGACACCGGTTCTCGTCGACGTGGTTCCCGGTGGCTGGGTGATGCAAACAGAACAGCTCGCCGCCGCGATCAGTGAGAACACTTCGGCAGTTCTCGTTTCGCATCTGCATGGCCAGTTGCTCAGCGTCGAAGCCGTACGAAATGCGCTGCCAGAATCGATTTCGATTGTCGAAGACTGCTGCCAGGTTCCCGGGGCCAGAATCGAAGCTCGCCCCTGTGGAAGCTTCGGCGATGTGAGCGCATTCAGCTTCGGTGGCAGCAAACTACTGTCCGCCGGTCGTGGCGGAGCGGTTTTGTCCAATGATGAACTGGTCATTGGGAAAGCAAGAAACTTTGGGGCTCGTGGAAACGACGCGTTTCCACTGTCCCAGTTGCAAGCCGCGGTGCTGATTCCGCAACTTGATGAACTTCAAGAGCGTAGCGCTGCGCGTCAGTCGGCAGTAGAAGCCATCTCGGCAGCCGTCGACAAAGTTTGCGGGACAAAGCTGAAACGACCCGAAACTCAAGCTGATTCCGCGTGGTACAAGCTGCCGTGGCAATTGCGAGACAGTATCGATCGAGAAGTCGTTTTGTCGATGTTGAGAGCCGAGGGTGTTCCAGTCGATATTGGATTTCGCGGATTTGCGAAACGGACTGCGAGGCGTTGTCGCAAGGTCGGTGAATATCCGAATGCGATCCGTGCCGCGAGCAGCACAATTCTGCTGCACCACCCTGCCCTGCTGGAACCGGCGGAAACGAGGGCTCAGATCGTTTCCGGGATTGAGAAAGTGATGGACTGCATCGATGAATAAAACTGTCAAAAGCGAACGCACGACATTGAACCTGATCGCGGTTCTGTTTGCGATCGCGTTACCTACTCTCGTCACTTTAATTTACTTCAAATGGCTCAGCGATTACGATCCTTCAGTTCAACAGTCAGCTTACGGAATCGGCAAGTTCGTCCAATTCGCACTGCCGGTCGTGTGGGTGGGGATCTTCTTTCGATATCGTTTTGGCAAAAGAAAACAGCAGCGAACGGATCCTGAATCCGAACCAAAATCTTCGATCCCGGCTTGGCTGTGGTCAGTAGGTTTTGGTGCCAGCGTTTGCATCGTGATGGTCGTCGCACTGTGGGTGCTTTCGGGAACCGAATTGTTAGCCGGATTGACCGATCGGGTTCAGGAGAAAGTTTCCGACCTGGGAATCGATAGCGTTTGGAAGTACGCGCTGCTTGGATTGTTTTACGCTCTGGTGCACAGCTTTTTGGAGGAGTACTACTGGCGATGGTTCGTCTTTGATTTACTCAAGCGATTTGTCAACGTTCCGGCGGCGAACGCGATTTCCAGCCTGGGGTTTATGGCGCACCACGTCGTGCTGCTCAGCGATTTCTTTGGTTGGACCTCTCCGATGACGTGGCTGTGTAGCGCCGGTGTCGCGATTGGAGGTGCGTATTGGGCGTGGCTATATCAGAAAACTGGAACGCTGATGTGGTCCTGGGTCAGCCACATGGTTGTTGACGCCGGGATTTTTGCAGTCGGGTATTTCCTGGTCGCAAAGTTGTTTGGCTAGATCGAACGCAGTCCGCCGAATGATGCACGAACCAGCCAACTACGATTCTTCGGTTTGCAAAAACACGGCTCGTTTCTGGCCCGGCAACGCGAAGTCAAAACCGCATTCCTGGAACAGCTGCTCTGTCGCGGTGATCGCCATCACCTCGCGGACTTTTTCGTCTTTGGCTCGCGCCACGCAGCGATTCACAAGTTCCTTGCCCACACCTTTGCGTCGAAAATCCGCCGACACAGCCAGACATTGAATTTCGGCCAGCTTTTTGGAATAGATTTCAACTGCCGCAAAGCCAATGATGCGCGAAGAATTCTCTGCCACGAAGGCGTGACGAAGCAAAAGTTCGATCTCCAGCGATGTGCGTGGCAGGATGAACTTTTGATCGATGAACGGTTGCAGAAAAGCGCTCACATCCGCCAGGTCTTCGGACTTCGCGGCGCGTACTGACAGATTTTCTTCCATGGAATTCCCGTTTGGTGGGCAGAGGTGCCCAAGGTTAGCGTGTTAGCAGCACCAGCGCCGAATCATTTTCTCAAAAACCTCGGTGCCGCGATCGAGCTGCTCAAGACTGATCCACTCGTTGGCTGTATGAGCCTGCTCGATACTTCCAGGACCGCAGACGATCTTCTCTTCGATCTCAGAAAAGACGCCGCCGTCGGTTCCGTACGAAACCGTGCGGGGACGTTTTTTGTGCACGATCTTGAGCATCTCTTCGACATATTCGGACGACGGATCGACAAAAAATGGTTCCGCCTGACGCATGACTTTCAACCGAACATCATTCGCCTCCGCAACCTCGGCCGCTCGTCGCAGAAGCGGCTCGTGATCGATCGCCGGCATCGAACGAAGGTAAACCGTGGCCGTGGATCGGGACGGAGTAATGTTGCGTGCCGGAGAATTGTCCTTCATCAAAATATTCAGGCTGAGCGTGGGCGGATCGAATAGCTCGTTGCGCCATTTGTCTTCCGTTTCCGTTTCATCAAAGATGGCCTTCATCTCGGTCAAAAACGGAATCATCGCAAGGTTCGCGTTGTCGTGAACGTGCGTGCTGGAGTGCCCCAGTTTCCCTTTTGACTTGGCCACAATTTCAACAGAGCCCTTGTGTGCGTGGACGATCTCCAGCAAAGTCGGTTCGCCGATGATGCCCTTCGTTCCGCCGTCGACCATTTCCCGATAGAGCTTGCTGTTTTCTGCGACGCATTGGGCGCCATGAAAGCCGACTTCTTCATCCGCGGTGACGCAAAAGTAAAACGGTTGCTTCAGGTCGTCCCAGCTAACCCGTTGAGCCGCTGCCAACATGCACGAGATCGAGCCCTTCATGTCACACGATCCGCGTCCATAAAGTCGTTCGCGGGCAATCGCTGGTTGGAAGGGAGTGAACTTGTCAGTAAACCAGTTTTCGGCAGGGACAACATCGGAGTGTGCAAAATAGCCCAGGCCTCCGGTGCCGTTGCCTTTCTTGGCGACAAGGTTGACCTTCCGCTGTTTGTTGGCATCCTCATACTCGACCACCTCGACAACAAAACCGTGCTTGGTAAGCTTCATCTCGAGGTATTTGGCAATCGATCGATTCGAAAGATGGCTGGTAGAATCGAATCCGATCAGCCGCTTTGCATAGCGGAGCGCTTTCATGGATCGCAGAGAGTTCATGGCATTCTCGGAAGTGATTCGGGGCGATACAGTTTCACAACGATATTCGCCACAGCGGGTACTGACAAGACTTTTGGCGGCAGGTTCACGCGAACGCATCTTTTATGGAAAACCAGCAAATCCATTTTATCACAGGTCGGCTGGCCGAACCGGCGTTGCGTCGGACTCTGGAAAAGATGGAGACTTCTGCGGACTTTTGCTGGACATTGCAGGTGTTGCCCATCACTGTCGCGGCCTTGATGACGCCCGCCTGGATCGCGAAACGGATCGACGTTCCCGCCGCGACAACGCAAATCGTGCTGCCCGGCTATTGCGATGGAGACCTTTCGCCGATCGAGTCCGTGACCCGTGTACCGTTGGTTGTCGGTCCGAAAGATCTACGTCAGTTGCCAAAGTTTTTTGGCCAACAACAGGATCCGCCGTCGCTGGAACAGTGGGACATCGACATCATTGCGGAGATCAATCACGCGCCGCGAATGTCGATCGCGGAAGTCGTCGCGCTGGCTGAAAGTTATCGCAGTTCAGGAGCCACGTTGATCGATGTTGGTTGTGAGCCGAACGCGTGTTGGTCGGGCGTCGCGGAGTATGTGAAAGCGCTCAAGGACGAGGGACATCGCGTTTCGATTGACAGCCTGAATCCGAAAGAGATTGCTCCTGCTGTCGCCGCCGGCGCGGAACTGGTGCTTTCGGTGAACGCTTCCAACCGGGAGGCCGCGTTGGATTGGGGCTGTGAGGTCGTCGTCATCCCGGACGACATCCGCGATGTAAATTCGATGCAGGACACGATCGAATTGCTGGCTGGTGAAAACGTTCCGCTGCGGCTCGATCCGATTCTTGAGCCAATCGGGATGGGGTTCGCGGCAAGCTTGCAGCGATACATGGACGCGCGGCGTCGCTGGCCGGAAGCTGAAATGATGATGGGCATCGGGAATCTGACTGAGCTTACCGATGTTGATTCTGCAGGCGTCAATTTTCTGTTGTTGGCGATCTGCCAGGAGCTTCGAATTCACAGCGTGCTAACGACGCAAGTCATCAACTGGGCCAGTTCGAGCGTCAAGGAATGCGACATCGCGCGGCGTTTGGTTCGATATGCGATCGAAGAGAATGTGCCGCCGAAGAACCTCGGCTACGACCTGGTAACGCTGCGCGATCCACAGCGGCTGAGTTTTGGCGCCGAAGCCATCGCGACTCTCGCCGGAAACATCAAGGACCACAACTATCGAATCCTCGCTGAAGAAGGCGAAGTTCACGTGCTTGGCAATCGGACTCACTGGCACGACGCCGACCCTTTCAAGGTCTTCGATGCGTTAGCGGCAACGAACCCGAAAAACCTCGATGCTTCACATGCTTTTTATCTGGGCTACGAAATGTGCAAAGCCATGATCGCCAATCAGCTGGGGAAAAACTATACGCAGGACGAAGCACTTCGCTGGGGACATTTGACCGTCGAGGAAGAGAATCGTCATCGCCTGGAGAAGAAATATCGGAGCTCGGAATCCGGCTCTGCTATCAACCCAACGTGACATTCACGTTGGTGCCGAAGGTAGCCAGTCCACTCGGACCGGCCGCGATGTCAAAACAGTCTGTCGCCAGTTCGCCGATTATCAAGTCGACGCCTCGAAGTGTGGCCGATTCTGCAATCACGACTTCGGAGTTCTGGTCGTCGGTGATGGATCCAGGGGATTTTAGATTCAAGCGGTTCGCGCTGCTCGTGCCGTACAACCGCATGTTGTTGTCTTCGTGAAACGTGACGCTTCCCGTTGCTGCGAACGACAAACTACCGGTTTCGAACAGATCCGTACTTTTCTCACCGATTGCGATGCTTGTGCCGATGAATCGCGAGTGTCCTTGAACCTCAAGGATGCTGTAGTCAGCGTCTGTAATGAAGAACGGTGTTGCGATCCTGAGCGAAGTCGCCTCATTGGTCCCGGCGATGACCACACCACGATCGAATTCCATGTCGGCTCGCCCGCGCGACACGAACTCGATCTGAGTAGATCTGAAATCGTCCTGGACCTTCTTTCCGATCTGGATCGACGTCGCCTGAAGTTTCGTACGGCCGCTGACATTGAGCGACGCACTGTCCAGGCTTCCCAGAGCTCCGTTGGTAAACACGAACGCGTCGTTTGCCTGGCTGCTGCCGCCGAAGTTGGACATGCCGCTAAACAGAACCGTCGCGCTGGTGTTGCTGTCGAACGAGAAACTTTTTGCTGAAAGGTGCGAAGTCAGGCTATCGCCAATGTAAATTCGGTTGCCCTCAACATGCATATGTCCCGGTACCGTCAGGAAAGATGAAAACGTGTCGAGCACTTGAGCTTCGCTGGCCAGTGTCAGGTCGCCGTCGATGACTGAGTTTCCAGTCATCAGCACGTTGGTAAGTTGACGCAGAAAGGCATCGCCTCTGATCTGAAGCGTCGTAGCGCTGGCCTTGAATTTGTTGGACTCCGCGTCACCAAGTCGAACAGAAGCGGCTTCGATGCGCAGTCCATTTCGAGCATTGATTGTGGCGGCGTCAGTATCCGTGAGCGCACCGTCGGCCGAGACAAACAGAAACTGTCCGATGCTGTTTCCGACAAACCGAGCATCGCCATCTTCGGCAAAACCAACGTAACCGTCGCTCTGCAAGGTCACTTGGCCTGTCGTCACCGAATCGGTGTTCGTGTCGCCGAGACTGATGGAGCGGGGAGCTGTAAACTTTGCGTTGAACTCAGCATCAATCGTGGCGGTGGCGGAATCAAAAATGGACACCGTTGACGCAACCAGAGAACTGGCGGCAGACAGGTTCAGCAGGCGAATCGATTGATCTGAATAGTATTCCGTGCGACTTTGCGAATCCAGCGTCGTTACGTTGAACCGAACGTCGTCACCGGTTCGATTTCCCAATCTGATTTCGTCGGCAAAGAAATCTCCTCGCAGCCCCAGAACGATTGCGTTTGCCGTGTTCGTAGTGTATCCACCGGCGTCGATGACGACTGAAGTGCCTGCTTTGACTGCATCAAGGCGAATGTGAGTGGCATCAGACAGCACGACGTTTTGACCTGTCGCAGACATGGCGCCGACGAAGTTGTTGTCGGGGCGACCGAGGTTGATGTTACCCGAGGCGTTGAAGCTGGATGTGCCGGTGAACCTCAGCGCTGGACTCGTCTGAATGATTCTTCCGACAGTACTGATCTCGGTGTCGCCATGAACAAAAGCGTCAGCCAGCTTGACGTCGCTTGTTGCGACAATTTTCACATCATCTGCCTTGATCGACAGGTTTCCGGGGATCGAAAGAATGGCGCTGCTCGTGTCGACGTTGCCTCCTGCCTCCAGCGTCAGGTCGTCGCCCACGTAGAATTCTCGCTGCGTTATATGGAGCGAGTCAGCCGTGCCTGGCAGCACAGAATTGACCGTCTGGACGTCGTCGAGAAAAATGTGCAGCCGCTCGTAGGTTGCGATGCTGTCGTTGTCAGCAAACGCAAACTGCTTTTCGCCATCCAGATAGATCGTCACGATGCCCTGGGATCGTTGTAGTACAATCCTGTGAAGTTGTCCTGAAGTTAGGCCCGAGTCTCCAAGACCTGTTGCTCCCGGAAACGAAATCGAGCCACCAATGAGGTACAAGCCATCATTCCTCGTGCGATTCTTGAAGTCCAGTAATTTGTTAGGTGAGACGAAACGCTCATCATATTCGTACAGAACTTCCATTTCGATAGAGTAGTTCTCCTGAACGCTTTGAGTATCGAAAATCAAACCGTCGCTTCCCTCGAAACTATAGGTTCCGTAGTCGCCATCATTGAAGATGTTGATCGTACCGACGGCTTGAAGTGCAATTCCATTGGGATTCGAGTTGGCCAGATTGTTGGTGAATTCGTATTCGTTCTCTGAGGGAATCGTAATGTCGCCTCCGGCTTTTATTTCCACGCTTCCAGTCGTCGTGATCAGACCGATTTCAATCGAGTTTCGATCATTGATTTAAAAGCTGTCTCCTACGAGTTCGAGGCGTTCGAAATCGTTGTCGCTGTTCGGATGGTGCCGAAAACCTGAATATGCCTCACTGAATCGATTTCCAGGGCGGATGCCCCATGTTCAACCGTCGAACCATTGACCAGCACTTGAGAGTCACTTCCGACGTCATGCTTCACGCTGTCGCCGGAGGCGTCCATTTGGATCTTGAGCAAGCCATTTTTGAATCTGGCGCTCGCTGCCAGAAGTCGCCTGTCTTCCAGGGTACCGTAGTTGAGTTTTGGGTTTCTGGTTCGTCGTTTGCGTTCGTGGTTCATGATGAGTCCGCGCGAAAGAGAAGCGTGCGGAACAAGTGCGATCAACGTCGGCGGTGTTACAGAAAAAAACAAAATTGGACCAATTTCCCGGCCGCGGACGCTAGAATCGATGAAATGCCGGCTTCAAACCCAGATCAGGATGTGTCATGACAATCAATGAGAGTGAACTTTCGGATGAAGGCAAAGCCATTCTTGACGCCAGTCGCGATCCGATTGGAAAGAGCTGGGCGTTAGGGATTTTGGGTGCCTTTCTGGGCGCTGCCGCAGGTTGGTTTATCTTTCGCTGGGCTTTCAGTCAGGGCTACTACGTGTTGGCTTTGCCCGGAGCCGCCGTCGGGTTGGGCTTTTCGGCTTTGGCAAGTCGCCGGATGTTCGCCGGAGGAATCTTTTGCGCCGTCGTTGCGTTCTTTGTTACCGTGGGCTGCGAATGGAATGAGAGACCTTTCAATGATGACAACAGCTTTACCTACTTTCTGACGCATCTGCACAAAGTCGATGACCAGATGACGATCGTGATGCTGGTCATCGGTGTCCTGTTGGCGTTTTGGTTTGGGCGTGGGCGATAATTCGCGGCGGTTGACCGAGGGTGGATCCGCGACAAAAATTGCGAGCCTCCATTTTCGCAATCCGGGCCTTCCGAGCACTGATATCTCCGAATCCGAATCCACATCCATTTTCCAAACGCCGCTGGTTCATGAATTTGAATCCAGTCCCGACGTTGCCGATGCGCTGGCGAAATTTTCACAACAGCCGCATTGTCTGTTGCTCGAAAGCTCGCGACGTACGGTGACCGCGAGTGGTCAGCAGCTGGGACGCTATTCGTTTCTGATGGCCGATCCGATGCAGTGGATTGAATGCCGTCGCGTTGACGACGCTGATTTGACACTGGCTCGATTGGACGACTTACTGAAAGAGCACAGGACTGCTGCGGTTGAAAGTTTGCCGCCGATGCAAGGTGGAATCGCCGGGCTGTTCAGCTATGACCTGAATCGCGCGTTTGAGAAAGTGCCAGCGGCGAAGCTGGATGAGTTTGAAACGCCGTTGATCGCTGTCGGGCTGTACGATGTCGTGCTCGCCTGGGACCACGAGCAGGAGAAAGCTTGGCTGATCACGCAACACTGGAACCACGATGCCACGCAGCGACAGGAACACTATCTGAATCTTCTGAATTCCGCCAGCGGTCCGCAGAAGCCTTCTGAAGTTTCGCAAAACGTTTCGACGGATGACTCGCAGGACCCGGCGAATGAAGGTCACCGCATTGAACTCGCGCAGCTTCAAAACCAGTATCCCGTTCCGGGCCCAATCGGTCTGTTGAGCAACTTTTCGAAAGACGACTACCTTGCAGCGGTCGCCAGGTCGATCGAATACATCTACGCGGGCGACATCTTTCAAGTCAACCTTGCTCAGCGTTTGGCCATGGAAGCCGACGGCTCAAGTGTCGATCTGTATTTGCGGCTACGGCAACGCAATCCTGCTCCCTTCGGTGGCTACTTCGATTTTGGTCACGGTCAGATTGTTAGCGCTTCACCAGAGCGTCTGGTTTCGATCAGCGATAGGAAAATTGAAACGCGACCTATCAAGGGAACCCGTGTTCGCACCGGTCAGCCGGTGGTAGACATCAACGCCAGACGCAAACTGCAAGCCAGCGAGAAGGATCGTGCCGAGAACACGATGATCGTTGACTTGATGCGAAACGATCTGTCACGGATTTGCACCGACGACTCCGTGACCGTGACTCAGCTTTGCGAAATTGAACAGTACCAGAGCGTGATGCATCTGGTGTCCGCTGTCGAAGGTAAGTTGCGTGAACACCCGTGCCGAATCTCGGACTTGCTCAAAGCCATTTTTCCAGGCGGATCGATCACCGGCGCGCCGAAAGTTCGCGCCATGGAAATCATTGCCGAACTCGAACCCAACGCTCGCGGCGCCTACTGCGGTTCGCTGGGGTATTTTGCGGCCAGCGGCGATGCGGATTTGAATATTTTGATTCGCACGATCACAGCATCCAAGGGCGTGTGGCAGATTCCCGTTGGCGGTGGCATCGTTAGCCAATCAATTCCGCGATTGGAGTACGAAGAAACGTGGACCAAGGCCGCAGGGATGCTGGCGGCGACGCGTTTGCATCCGGTTGACCAGCGGAGCAACGTGACTTGATCCTCGTCATCGACAACTACGATAGCTTCGTGCACAACCTTGCCAGATACTTTCGCCAGCTCGGTTGCCAAACCGTCACGATGCGGAACGACGATGTTGATCGCTCGGTCGTGGAAGAACTCGCGCCCACAGCAATCGTGATTTCGCCCGGTCCCTGCTCGCCAGGCGAAGCTGGATACTCAATCGACTGTGTCACAGATTTCGCCGACTCGATTCCGATTCTGGGAGTGTGCCTCGGCCATCAGGGAATCGTGCAAGCCTTCGGTGGCGACGTGATCCGCAGTGGTCAGCCGATGCATGGTCGACAAAGCGAAGTGCAGCACAATGGCGGAGCTTTCTTTGGTGGTATACCGGAAAATTTCAAGGTTGGTCGCTATCATTCTTTGATCGCAACGTCAAAATCCATGCCCGACTGCCTTGAAGTAACAGCCCGGCTCGACGACGGAACGATCATGGCGGTCCAGCATCGTTCGCGTCCCGTGATCGGCGTACAGTTTCATCCCGAGTCTATTCTGACGGAGTTTGGACATCAGATGTTAGCCAACTTTTGCTCAATCGCGGGAATGGAATCGGCTGTGAAAAATCTGCAATCAAAGAACCCAACTTTATGATCCTCGAAGCCATTATTACGACGACCAACTCGGACGGCAGCGTGAACGTTTCGCCGATGGGCCCGTTTGTCGAAAACGATCCCGCTGACGGGTTCGAGCTTAGGCCTTTTGAAACGTCGCGAACGTTTGCAAATCTCCAGCAGCGTCCTTTCGGAGTTCTACACGTGACTGACGATGCGATGTTGTTTGCCAAAGCCGCGATCGGAAAGCTGACTGAAACGCCGAAAGTCCGTTCGGCAGAACACAACGACGCCGCGTTTGTTCTTGAGGACGCTTGTCGCTGGTACGAGTTTGAAGCCGTTTACTTTGAGACTTCCGAGCCGCGGAAGAGTATTCGTTGCAAGGTAGTTTCTGCCGGACGTCAGCGAGATTTCTGGGGCTTCAACCGGGCGAAACATGCGGTTTTGGAGGCTGCGATCCTGGCGACAAGAGTTGATTTCCTGCCGATCGAAGAGATCCTTCGGCAGTACGAATCGCTACGCGTGATCGTCGACAAAACAGGCAGTCCGGTCGAGGACGGAGCCATGGAGATGCTGGAGCAGTTCGTCAAGTAGATCGGCGTTCGTCAGGGCCTGATGCAGTTTGCGATATCAAGAAACTGTTCGAACACAAGCTGGAATCCTTGCCACCTCTCCTCACCTCTCGTGCGAGAGATGAGGAGATCGGCAGTCTCACTGTTCTAGCTGGAACGTTTTCTTCCGCTAAATAACGCTAAAACCCCGAACGCAAGCAGGCTGATCGAACCCGGTTCCGGAACCGCGCTGATGCCCAAATGACGCTCGAGAGCCAGCGCCTGAAAGTGCATTTTTTCGACATGGTTGGCACCGTCAGGAGACAGAATCGTGTAGAGGCTCTCACTCGACGCGATCCCCGGGTTGTCGGTCGAAAGCTGCCACTCCAGAAAGTAAATCGTGTCCGTAGGCTGAAGGTCAATCTCGTAAGTCAGATCAATGTCTTCGACTGGGCCCGACAATGCTTCTCCGATCGTAAACGCTCCCGGAGACTCCGTGCTAAAACCACCTGCTGCTCCATTCATGCCAAGAAACAAAGTCTCGGCTGCTGTCAGATTGGAAAGTTCTGGCGTTCCGAAATCCTGAGCCAGCCCAGTTCCATCCTGAGTCGGTGCGCCTGCCCACTTTCCACCACTCAGCAGCGTCAGCGTCACGTCGAATCCGATCAGACCGTCTTCCGCTGGAGTCAGAATGTCAAACCCTGGAAGTGTCGCGATAGCTGCGCTGCTTCCAACGTTATTGAAGTGCCCGTGGACCGCGTTGTAGTAAGGTCGAACAAGACCACCTCCGTCATCCGTTGGCGTTTCTCCGCTAATGTAGCCTTGTCCAAAAAGCTGATTGTTGACGACAGTCACCTTCATCCGTCGACCGTCGTGAGCGTTCACGAGGTCCGTCGAAGCAAAGAAAGTCGTCAGCAGCAAAGCTGTCAGTGTTAACTTGTAGTTCATCAATTTGTTCCAGTATTTTTATTCTAGTATTGGTAAATCCCGGTGCTGTTCGGATCTGCGAAGTTGGTATCCTGGTCAATGTCCTGGACCGTCCAGCTTCTCAGCGTCGTCTCGGAAATTGCGGCAACATGTCCGTCAGCAAACAGGTAGTTTGAAAAGTTAAAATGTCGGGACGTGGCAACTTCGAGCTGCAGATAGTCCCAAACCCGGTCTCGTTCAATTCGAAACGGGTCGTAAAACACAGAGCAATGCACGTGATCGTCTCCGACGGCGGTTCGCTCCGAACCTTCGAACAGAATGATCAGTGTGCTGGTGCTGCGAATTCCATTGATGTTGTCAACGGTTTCCTGCACCGCCGGGTTCGAAACCAGGTCGTTGATTAGATAGCTCGTTCCACGAATTCCACTCGCCAGCCATTCCGCAGCGCGTTGATCGTTCGGGCATGCCCGAATGCTCTCAACACTCTCCGTATACGGCTTTAAAGTTTCCAGCCATGTCTCGTTGTTTCCGGCATGGCTGGTCCATGGAAAATTGCCACTGTGGGAGTTGGAGTACATGTGTACTGCCAGACCGATCTGTCGCATGTTGTTTTTGCATACGACATCGCGAGCCGCAGCGCGCACGGATTGCACCGCGGGCAACAGCAGACCGATCAGAACTCCGATGATGGCAAGCACTACCAATAACTCGACCAAAGTGAACCCGCGTTGAGTACGCCATTGCATGAGCGCTCTCCGGGGTAAAATTTGATTGTGAGTTTCAGCAGCCGTTGGCCGTGCGCGGAGGCGGCGTCGGAGGTTGGAGAAATACCGCGACGAAAAACGGAAGCGGAGATGCTTCCAAAGACCAGCTCTCAAATCGCTGGACCAAATTGCGCCTGACCAGAGCGAAGCAAGCTTGCTTCTGAATCATCTGATCCTGGCCGTCACATTTTTTCTTTCGAACAATCGAAACCAGACGCACAATTGTCTTCGCTTCAATCGTGGAAACAGAACTTTCGGTAGAATTCTTCGTTGAGCAGCAACAACTCGGTTTTTCGTTAGCCAGATCGTGGTTGCCGGCTTCCATCTTGCGGACGAACCAGGCCGGCGGCGGAACGTGATTGACGCTCGCCCAAGCCAGTTTCTCCGCGTCGCTAAAACAGCAACAATCTTCCCAACATTGGTCCGCAGACTGACACCCACAGGGGCGCGATTGGCAAGGGAACGGAGCCGAAGAAAGCTTTGACACGCGGACCGGGATCGGCACTTCCAGCGCCATCAACAGCATGCAGGCGACGAGTGTCGCCGCGATCATGCGTGACCAGTGGTTCTGAAATTGTAGGATTCGTGTGGGCATCAATGCTATGGCGGTTTGGTCTCTATATATTAACGACACATTGGCCGGCGTTGAGTTCTGCGTGTCAGGATGCCGCAACCTTGGCGAAAAAAATCTACAATCGACTTGGGAAGCGTCCGTGTCGGAATTCACTTGCGGAGAACGCAGCCCGCGATAAGCTTTCCACATGAATTCCGATTCTCCGAACCGAGCAATATCCGTTTCCTCGCCAAGTCGCCTGCATTTTGGGCTGCTGTCGATTGGTGACGTGACGACACGAAAGTTTGGTGGAGCCGGCTTGATGATCGATTCGCCTCGCACCGAAGTTCTTGTTCAGCCCGCGGAAACTTTTCAGCTGGTGTCGGAAGCGGAGCTGAGCGAAACCATTCTGCAGATCGTTGCCGATTGGAGAAAGCACTTTGCTCCCGACGCTTTGCGAGCGAAATCTGACACCGCGTTGCCGGTTCGCATCGAAGTGCAATCCGCAGCGCGGCACAGCGGGCTCGGATCCGGGACACAACTGGCTTTGTCGATTGCCACGGCACTTCAGATTGCCTTTGATCAGCCGCTCCCATCAAGCGAAGAATTGGCGATGGCACTGGGCCGCGGCAAACGCTCGGCAATCGGAAGCTACGGCTTTCACCAGGGCGGGTTTCTGGTCGACCGGGGGATCGGCGACGAACCGATCGCCCCGCTGGACATGCGAATTGACTTTCCCGAACCGTGGAAGATCGTTTTGATTGAGCCTGCGTCGAAAAAAGGCAAAACGATCTTTGGAGAAGCAGAACGAGACGCGTTTCGGAATTTGCCTTCCACAACACAGGCTCAATCCGATCAACTAAAGTCGCTTTTGCAGCAGTCGATCGTGCCCGCAATCCTGTCGCAGGATTTCTCGTCATTTGCTAACGCTGTGACGGAGTTTGGGTTTCGAAGTGGCATGTTTTACGCTCCAGTTCAGGGCGGAGCTTACGCCACGCCGGCAGCCCAGCAAATCGTGGACCTTGTTTCGTCTTTGGGCGAGTTCGCGGTTGGCCAGAGTTCGTGGGGGCCGACCGTGTTTGCGATCGGACCCTCGGCGGATGCTGCGAAATGGCTTGTTGAAAAAATCCGCGAACATGGTGAAGATGTCGATTGTCAAACTCGAATCGTATCTGCAGACAACGACGGAATGGTCGTTCGCCAATCTCATTAGTCCGCTGCTGAAAGAAATCCAATGCCAAAACTCGGAGTCAACATTGATCACGTCGCCACGATTCGGCAGGCTCGCGGCGGCATCGAACCCGATCCAGTTTGGGCAGCCATGAAAGCGGAACTCGGCGGTGCGGATCAAATCACGGTTCATCTTCGTGAAGACCGGCGGCACATTCTGGATCGTGACTTGAGGCTGCTGAAAGAAACCGTGCACGTGAAACTGAATCTGGAATGTGCCTGTGTCGACGAGATGTTGACGATCGCTTGCGACACCAAGCCGGAACGCGTTTGTCTGGTGCCTGAAAAACGGGAAGAGGTCACGACCGAAGGCGGCTTGGACGTCGTCGCCAATTTTGATCGGGTCAGCGATTCGGTAAAACGGCTGCATGACGCCGGGATCTTTGTCAGCCTGTTTATCGACCCCGTCGAAAGCCAGATCGCTGCATCGAAAAAGCTCAACGTCGAAGCGGTGGAACTGCATACGGGAAGCTATGCCGACGCCCCGACAGATTTGGATCAGTCCCGCGAGTTGATCGTGCTGGAAAACGCCAGTCAACACGTTTTGGAGCATCAAATGATCCTCCACGCCGGGCACGGGCTGAACTATTTGAACGTGACCGACGTGGCTGACATCGAGGGCATGGAAGAACTCAATATCGGCCACAGCATCATTTCGCGGGCCGTCTTTGTTGGGCTCGAGGATGCGGTCTCCGAGATGAAACAGCTTTGCCTTCGCTAGTCGAAGTTGGTTAAACCAAAGTTGACTTTAACGACGGCGCAGACCTTGCTTGACTCTGGCCTTTTCGCGAGTCGTGCTCTACGATTGTGCCGTTAAAACTCACCCCATTTTTCGAGGTCAATTATGAGCCGTCGTGGAACTGATTTTGCTGGTTTGTCTGTCGCCATTGTGACGCCGTTCAAGGACGGTGGTAAAGTCGATGTCGATACGCTCAAACAGCAAATCGAATTTCAAATTGCGGCCGGAACCAACTGCCTCGTTCCCTGCGGCACGACCGGTGAGTCGCCGACGTTGACTCACCCTGAGCACGAGCGTGTGATTTCGGAGACGATTCAGGCTGTTGCTGGACGTTGTAAAGTCATGGCGGGAACAGGCTCCAACAGCACCAACGAAGCCATCAGTCTTTCTGAATGGGCGGCCAAAGAAGGTGCCGACGCGACGCTACAGGTTGCTCCCTACTACAACAAGCCTTCGCAGGAAGGTTTCTATCAGCACTTCAAAGCCATTTCGGAATCGGTTGACGTTCCTCATTGCATTTACAACATTCCAGGTCGCACGGGCAAGAATATCGAACCTGAAACGATCGCCCGGATCGCTGAATGCAAGAACATGGTGATGGTGAAAGAAGCGACTGGATCACTTGATCAAGCGTCACAAGTTTTGTCGCTGACAGACCTGACGTTGTTGTCTGGCGATGACAGCCTGACTTTGCCACTGCTTTCAGTTGGCGGCGAAGGAGTCGTTTCCGTTGTCGGCAACCTTGTGCCGCAAGACATGATCGCGTTGGTGAATGCTTTCCGTGACGGAAACGTCGCGGAAGCCCAGCGTTTGCACATGCAACTGTTTCCACTGTGCCGCGACCTGCTGGGGATCAACTCGAACCCGATTCCGGTCAAGGCTGCGATGCGAGAGCTTGGTCGTGATTCAGGCGAGTTGCGTTTGCCAATGGTTCAGCTAACGGCTGCAGAGCTGGATTTCCTTCGCAAAACTCTGGGCACCTATGGATTGCTCAAGGAAGGCGTCGCGGTCTGATTTTCGACTGACGCCGGATGACGCCGGCTGATCCAGGCAGCCGCTTGAATCGATACTTCACACACAAAAACAAAATGGCAGCGTCACTAACATGACGCTGCCATTTTTCGTTATTCAACTGTTTGAGTATGGCCTATCCCTTTGCCGGGTCCATGCCACTGAAGTAGTTCAGTACCGCCAACTCAAGGATGTTGCGATCCAGCACCAGGGGCTGGCGATGAAACTCGCAAAAATCTTTCGCCTGCCCCAACAGATCGCCGACGTGGCAGAAGCGGAACGGTCTGCCCGGTCGCTTGTAGTGATACTCAATCAAGTGCTCGACAACGCCTTCTTCCGTTTGGAAATTCAGCGCCTGCAACGTTCGCTGGAAAAGCTGTTTGAATTGCTCTTCCGTTGGATCGAAGACCTCAATTTTGTACGGAATTCTTCGCAAAAATGCCTCATCGCACAGTGAAGAAGGATCCAGGTTGGTCGAGAAAATCAACAGCTGTTCGAACGGCAACGAGACTTGTCGACCAGAAGGCAGATTCATGTAATCGTGTCCGGACTCCATCGGGACGATCCAGCGATTGAGCAATTCCGTTGTCGATATTTGTTGCCGGCCAAAGTCATCGACAACCATGCAGCCGCAGTTGCTTTTCACGTGAACCGGCGCTTCGATAATTCCTGTGGTGGGATTCATCGTGGCTTCCAGGTGCTTCATCTCCAACTCGCCACCGACAATGATGGTTGGTCGCTTGATGCGAATCCAGCGTTCGTCAATGTTGCGAAGTGTAATCTCTCCGGTCTCTTCCAGAGGAGCCTCTTCGTGCTGCATTGGATCGTACAGCCGGATCACTTCGCCGCTGATGGTCAGAGCGCGAGGGATCCAGATGAACTCTGCGACCGTTCGGACGGCGCGTTTCGCGATGCTGGTTTTTCCGTTGCCCGGCGCACCAAACAGAAACATGCCTTTGCCAGAGTTAATCGCTTGCCCAAGTTGACACAACATCAAATCGTTCAGCGTTAAATCTGCGAGCGCCCGTTTTACGTCTTCGAAAGTCGGCCGCAGTCGCTTCAGTGACTGAGCTGTCACAGCCTTGCGATAGTCTTCGATGTTGACTGGTGCCGCTCCGCAATAGCTGGTTCGAGCCAAATGAATCTTCGCCTGCTCGATACCTGCGGGCGCAATTTCGTAGCTGTAATCCGACATTCCCGCCGCGGCCTTATGAGCGATCAGCAAGTCCTGTTTGAGGGACTGAATCACAGGTTCGACGACGTGGAACGGCAGTTTTAACTGTTCGGCGATACGAATTCCGGTTCGTTGCCCGTGAAGATACAGGAACTTCAGCACCAGCGGGTACAGGTCATTCGGGTGCAGTCCAGCGGACTCCAGCGTCGTCGGCGCCGGCGGCGCGTACTCGCCGTTGATGACCGATCCGGAAAGCTCTTGCGATTGAGGAGGCACTCCCGCGGAGAGATATCCATCTGCTGAGACTTGCGGATTGATCGTGTCGAAGGAATTTTGCGTGTCCATTGCCGTTCGCCAATTACAGGATCCAACTGGTTCAATGCGATCTGTCTTCGGCGGATAGACTCGGCCAATCCAGAAAATAGAACGGTGCCGTGATTGAAACAAAACCCGGCTGTTAACTTTGACGCCCAGACGGGTTTCTCCTTCTCCTGACGAAGAAAATGTCGGAACAACCGGAATAATTCGCAGCCATTGAGGATCTGTCTCAAACCGTGAGCTACGCTTGCCCGCAGCCGCTATGTCATGTTGAAACGCAAGTCGGGCTGCCCAGTAAGCCAGCTGTCCGGGATGAGGGTGCAATCGCCCGCAGGATGATCCATGATCCACGTTCGAAATTTAACAAAACAGTACAACGAACTTTCGTCGGGCAACCATCTCGCGCTCAAAGGTATCAGCTTTGACGCCATGCCCGGCCAAATCTTCGGACTGCTCGGTCCCAATGGTGCTGGAAAAACAACCGCGTTGAGAATTCTCAGTACGGTCCTGAAACCAACCAGTGGTACGGCCATCGTCAACGGTTTCGAAGTCACTGCCTCTCCTGATCAAGTCCGACGACAGATCGGTTTCGTTTCGGTCAATACGGCAATCTACGACCGAATGACGGCCTGGGAAATGGTGCAGTTCTTCGGGGCTCTCTACCAGATGGATCCTGAGAATCTGCAGATTCGAATGGAGTCACTGTTTACCAAGTTTCAGATGAACGACATTCGAAACATGCTGTGCAGCAAGATGTCGACTGGAATGAAACAAAAGGTTTCCATCGCCCGGGCCATCATCCACGACCCGCCAGTGCTCGTTTTCGATGAGGCCACTTCGGGGCTGGACATCCTTGTCGCCAGAGAGGTCCTCGACACGATCGAGCGACTTGCGGACCACGGCAAATGCGTCATCTTCTCAACACACATCATGTCGGAAGTCAGCCGACTTTGCGATCGAATCGCAATTATGAATCATGGAAAAATCCTCGCCGAAGGGACGATTCCCGAATTGACAGAAGATCATGACGAAAGTGACCTTGAAGAGTTGTTTTATCGACTGATTTCGTCGTCCGAAGCAGAAACGCAGCTCTCCAGATAACCAACTGTTCGGCTCAACGCCGTCCATAAACTCCAGTCCCAAGTCCTCAACACTCAACGCGTCGAACAGTCCAAAACATGACCTGGTCCAACGTCAAATTAATCTTCAAGCGTGAAACACGAGATCAACTGCGGGATCGCCGTACGCTGTTTACGATCGCGATCATGCCGCTGGTGCTCTATCCGCTGATGGGCATGGCGATGCTTCAGGTGGCCCAATTCACTCGCGAGCATCCAACACGAATCTGGATTGTGGGCACTGAGAATCTTCCGGAATCTCCAGTCCTGCTCACCGACGGTGCGCTCGATCCTCAGTGGTTCGATGGTGAACGAGCGGAGTTGCTGCAAGTTGAGTCACCAGCGGAGACCGACAAAAAGTTCCACGATCTTTTTAGACAGTTCCACGAAAACGAATCTTGGTCGGGAGATCCTGACCTTGCCAATCAAATGATCGACAACGAGATGAAAGCTCGTGGTGTCGATCTGGCTATCGTGTTTACGAAGCCAACCCTCGATGAAGGTTCCAGCGACGATTCCGGTCTGAAAATAGGGCCGACAGTTCACATTCTGCACAACTCAGCAAACGACCGATCCAATATTGCTGCCGATCGAGTGACGCAAATTATCGGGCGATGGCGTTCCGATGCGATTCACCGATCATTGCAGGCTCATGGTGTCCCGTCGTCGTTGGTGGCGGGCATTCCTATAAAACGTGCTGATATTTCTGCGAAATCGAAACGTCAGGCGGCGACCTGGTCCAAGATCTTGCCGTTCATCGTAATCATGTGGTCGCTGACCGGAGCATTCTATCCGGCCATCGATTTGTGCGCTGGTGAGAAAGAACGTGGGACATTCGAAACGCTTCTCAGCAGTCCCGCCGGCCGAAGCGATATTGCGATCGGGAAACTGTTGACCGTCATGTCGTTTAGTATGGTGACCTCGCTGCTGAATCTTCTCAGCATGGCCTTCACGGGGCTGTTTGTTGCCTCGCGAATGGGTGGTGCCGCAGGTCTTGGCGGACTTGGTATCCCACCGGCAAGTTCCTTGTTGTGGCTGCTGTTGGCGCTCATTCCGATTTCGGCTTTGTTCAGTGCGATTGCTCTTGCTGCCGCCGCGTTCGCGCGAAGCAGCAAGGAAGGACAATACTATTTGATCCCGCTGATGATGATCTCGATGCCATTGATGATGGTGCCGATGCTTCCGGGAGCTCGTCTGGATTTGGGAACCAGCCTGATTCCCGTCAGCGGTTTAATGCTGCTGTTGCGAGGACTGATCGAGGGACAGTACGCCGAAGTCTTGCCGTATGCAGCACCAGTTTGCATGGTCACATTTACTTGCTGCTACCTCGCAATTCGCTGGGTCGTGCGTCAGTTCAATTCCGAGTCCGTACTGTTCAGGGCGAGCGAAAAGTTCGCGATCGGAGCATGGTTGCAACAGGTGATGCGAGACCGCCACGATCTTCCATCAGTCGGAAACGCGTTCCTGTTGGGAGTCATGGTTCTGGTGCTTGGCTTCTTCGTTCAGTTGGCTGTCGGAAGCAGTATGCCTGTCAATTGGCTGGACTTGGTCAAGACGATCCTGATTGTTTTGATCGCCACGATTGGCATGCCAGCGATCCTGATGGCGATGTTCCTGACTCGCAATCCGAGAAAGTCATTGCGTCTGAATCTCTGTTCGGTTCCTTCCGCTTGTGCCGCAGTATTGATGGCTCTTTGCTTTCATCCTCTGATCATGTGGTTCAGCGGTTTCGTGCTGTACGTTTATCCGCTTCAGGGTGACGCAACAGGCAAGTCTGAATTCGTCAGTGGGTTGGTCGATCAAGCTCCGGGCTTGTGGGCAATCATTCTGCTGATGGCCGTAGCTCCGGCAATCATTGAAGAGCTCGCATATCGAGGCTTCATTCTGTCTGGTCTGGAAGGATTGAGAAACCGCTGGAAAGCGATCCTGATTACCAGCATCCTGTTTGGAGTCGCACACTTTGCGATCCAGCAAGCGATAATTACGTTTGTCATCGGCATGATTTTGGGAGTCATTGCGATCGAGACTCGCAGTCTGATTCCGTGCATGATCTATCACGCGACACACAACTCGATCACGGTTTTGCTGCCGCGAGTAGACGCTGCGACCGTGGACGGCTCGCCCGTACTTCCCTGGATTCTGTACACCAACGACGGCACCATTTGGCAATACTCCATTCTGCCAGGCATTGCGATGACGTTGCTGGGTGTACTGCTTTTGATCTGGTTTATCAAAAGCTCGGGCCGTTCAGATCTCCGGCCGCGCAGTGGTGATGTCACGATTTTGCAGCCAGTGTTGCGTGAGAATCAGTAGCCCCTCGCCAGGCGGTTGGACAGATTAACCGCTACAACCGGTACCTGCGATTCGCGACCATGTGTGGGGTTGGCGAATTCAGGCGATGTCCGAAATCTTGCATGCGGCTCGTGAAACGCGTCCTACAGTTTCATGTTGCGAAAACGCAACGCAGGATCGAAACCCCTACCCAACCCACACGAAGATCATGGAAAGCGCGCACCTTGACGAGCTAATCGAGCTCGAAGATCGCTACTGGTGGCACGTCGCCAAGCGGAAAATCGCAACCGGGCTGCTCAACAGCTACGTTCCCTCGCCGGCAAAAATCGTTGAAGGCGGTATCGGCGCGGCAGGCAACCTGTTGAACTGGAAAAAGTCAGGCTACGAAGTTGCTGGCCTCGATATTATGGATCACTCGGTGGCGCACGCGAAATCGCTGGGGATCGAAGAAGTCAAAAAACACGACCTTCACGAGCCGTGGCCTTTCGAAGAAAACTCAGTCAGTGGAATCGTGCTGCTGGACGTTCTCGAGCACCTCGCTGACCCTGTGAAGGCACTCAAAGAAGCCGCCAAAACGTTGACGGATTCTGGGAAAATCATCTTTACCGTCCCCGCGTTTCCATTTCTGTTTTCAGATTGGGACGAACGGCTTGGTCACTATCGTCGCTACACGCCTGCGACGATGCGAGAACACATTACCGGAGCCGGCCTGAAGGTCGAAAAACTTCGATATTGGAATTCATTTACGTTTCCGGCAGCCGTTGCGATTCGTTCGTTTCGCAAACTGTTCCCCTCGAAAAAGGGAACCGAGTTTCCACGGGTCAGTGATTTCACGAACAACGCTCTGATCCGTGCTGCGGAAATCGAATCGGGCGCCGCCAATGCTCTGCCGATCCCATTCGGATTGTCTCTTGTCGGAGTCATCAGCAAGTGAGCCGTCCAAGCATAAAAGACAGTACGATCTCCGTCGTCATGCCGCTGCTGAACGAAGTCGCGGTCATTCGTGAAGTCGTTCAACAGGTGACCGAGACGCTGGAGCTCAAGGGCGTCCAATGGCGAGTCGTTTTGGTTAACGACGGTTCGACTGACGGTAGCGACGTCGTGCTCGACGAAATGGCTGCGGCTGACAATCGAGTCACGGTTTTGCATCTGTCACGAAATTTCGGACACCAAGCCGCTGTTCACGCTGGTCTGAGCCACTGCACTGGCGATGCCGTCATTCTGATGGACAGCGATGCACAGGACGATCCGACCGCGCTTTCGGACATGGTCGATCGATGGCAGGAAGGCTACGACGTCGTCTACGCGGTTCGATTTGGACGGAAAGAAAATATTCTCAAGCGTTTTGCGTTCAGCAGCTTTCATCGCTTGATGGAAGCCATGGCGTCGGTTGACGTGCCGCGAGACGCAGGAAACTTTGGCTTGATGGACGCTCGCGTCGTCAAACAGGTAGTGGCTCTCGGTGAAACGGATCGTTATTTTCCAGGGCTTCGCAGTTGGGTCGGCTTTCGCCAATGTGCATTGCCTGTCGAAAGACTCAAGCGACATGACGATACGCCGCGAGTCTCTTTTAAAGGGCTCGTTTCGCTCGCCAAAACTGCGATGTTCAGCTTCAGCCGGGTCCCGTTACTCGCGTTTTACGGGCTGGCCGCACTTTCTGCGGCGATCGGATGTATTTGCATCGGTTGGGCGTTGTGGCACAAACTTGTGACTGGCGAAGCGATTCCCGGTTGGGCATCAATCACCAGCGTGAGTGCGTTCTTCGGCGCAATCAATGCTCTCGGGATCGCGATTCTGGGAGAATACGTTGCCCGGATCTACGATCAGGTTCGCAATCGACCGGCCTACGTTGTCAACGAAACTCGCAATCTTTCTCGCGGCGAGTTGGTTTCGACGGAAGCTCAGGAGGGGCAATTGCTTGCTGAACTGGAAGCGCTGCGTCGCGAAGTTGGACAATTGCGAACGACCAAGAAGAATCAACTTTCTGAGGTAAAGTAGGTCGTGATGGATTCCGATCTGCAATCCGACCAAGCGACAGCGAGTCGGGCAATTTGGCCGTGGCTGGCCGCCACCGTGCTTTGCATTTTGTTCGCACTGTCGCACAGTTTTTCGTCGATGGCAATGTACGACGACGAAAGCTACGTCATGATGACGATCAAGACGTTTCTCGAAGGCGACCGGTTGTACGCCGAAACTTACACGCAGTACGGCCCGGCTTACTACATGTTTCAACAACCCCTTCATGGCTGGTTCGGAGTCCCGATCACTCATGACGTCGTGCGGTTCAAAACCGTAGCGGCCTGGGTTCTGATTGGGCTACTCTGCGGTTTTGTGGCCGCGAAGGTGACTGGAAAACAGCTCGTTGGAATCGCCGCGATGATGCTGGCGGTTTTGCATCTGGAGAAACTGGGACTTGAGCCCGCTCACCCGCAGGAAATGGTGACTGTCCTGGCCATGCTCTGCCTCGCGATGATGGGTTCTCGCAAGCGTTCGTTGCTGTTTCTGGCTGGAGTATGCGCCGCGTTCGCAGGGCTCGCAAAACTCAATGCAGGAGCTACCTCCGCCGCGGCATGTCTTTTTGCCGCCGGGATGGTTTCTGTCGATTCGCGTCGCGTCAGTCGAATGTCCGCCATTGCGGGATGCGTCATCGCAACGGCCGTCGCTGGTGGAGTTTTTGCAACGATCGCCAAGCGAAGCATGGAGAGTGCTCAATGGACGACCGCGATCTGGCCGTTGATCATTTTTGGCTCATGCCTGTTGGTTTGCGCCCAGGTTTGGTTTGGAAAGCCAGAAGCCCAAGCGGAAGTTGCGTCAAAGCCCGGTGAGCAGTCGTTCAGTTTTCTCGCGATTGCCGCTGGTGGAATTGTGGGATCAAGTTGGGTCATCGCATGGTCAATGCTGCATGGCAACTCACTCCATGAAATCTTGCACGGTGTTGTGCTGCAGCACGGATTCATGGCGGACTCGTTCTATCACCCAATTCAGGTCGATGGATTTGGAATGTTGTTTGTTGTGCCGGCCGTGTTGATGCTGTTGCTGAGGTTTACAAGACCGGCAGAACAGGTGGCGTCGATTGACCGTGTCCTGTTCGCATTTCCACCAATCGTGCTGGCAATTGCTTTTGTTCAAATGAGCGTCGACAGTTGTAAAGTTCTCGATCACGGATTGAATCCGCGCGGAGCCGCATTTTTTCTGGCCACGGTCGGGCCAGCGATGATGCCGGTTCTTCTGTTGAAGAAACAGCCGTCACAACTACGTTTGGCATTGGCAATGCTGGGTTGCCTGTCACCTGTTTTGGCTTTTCCAGTTCCGGGAACCCAGGTCAGTCTTGGCACACTGCCGATTCTTATCGCGTTAGTTATTTCGACGTCTGATGCGATTGAAATTGCGAATCGAAGCTCCAACCGCATCAACTCACCCAGCGTATTCCGGCGATCCACGTTGGCGGTTGCGGCAGTCGTGTTGTTTTCGACAGGCGTCTTTGGCTATCGGTGGGTCGCCAACATTGCACTTGATCAACCAGGATGTCGATTGGTTCGACTTGAGGCTGGTCGAGTCGAAACTGAGAGAGCGATTGCGGAATGTATCCGTTCGATCGATTCTCCCTGGCTGGCTTTTGACTCACATAACCACAACCGGTTTTTCTTTTGGACCGGAAAGAAGCCGCTGACATCGACCAGCCCAACTTTCTGGCCAGCGATGTTAACGGAGTCGCAAAAGTCAAAGATTGAATCCGCGGCCAGAGATGCAGAGTCCATTTGCGTTGTCAAAATCAACGACGAACGAATACGTCTTTCGGATTACGCACCTGCGATAGAGCAAGCCCTGTTCGGTTCCTGGCAGCCGGTAGGACAAGTCGGCGATTGGGAAATCGGTCTGCAGAAGCAGCCCTAAATCATCACGTTTGCCGTCCGCCAGGATCCTTAAACAGTTCTTCGCCGCCTAGCTCTGATCACGAGCTCTAGGTTCGCTTTCTTCGACGTACTTCTGTAAACCAAGAATTGCCAGTTCGTCTGCCAACTCCTGTTTCGAATCACTCTGAATCGTCTTGCCGACTTCCTGCACCAACAAGTCCGCAAACTTGCGTCTCGCACGACGAAGCGTTTGTCGGAACCAATCCGCCGTCACCTCGCGCTGATATTGTTCCGTGAATTCTTTGGCCAACGACTGCGAATTCAGTTTCGGGCGCTGGGATCGAAGATAGAGCACCGAATAGTACAAGCTTCCGGAATTCGACTCGTGCTCCTTGAGCGACTCCCAAGTGATGCCAAGCAGTTGTCGTCGCCACTGGTCAGTGAACGCAGTGTCGAGGCTACCAATCGCGTTGGCTTCCGCACCCTTCAGATCCACACCTGCTGGCTTGGAATTCTTTCGACGAAAGAAGTCAGTCACAAGGTTCCGCAACGACCGTTTCAGATAGTCACGAAATCTTCCGCGGTCCGGATTCGCGTTTCGGAAATCGCCACGCACGAAACGCAACGCGAAATCCTGTGAAAGATCTTCGGTCGTGTGGTGGCAATGAGTTGCTCCCAGGATGTACTGATAGATGCACTCCGCGTACCGCTTCAGGATGATGCCTCGTTGTTCCGCCGCCGCGGGATCAAACGAGTCCGACTTATGCGCCGCAATCAAATCATCCCAGTTCGTCGTAATTCTGCTTAGTCGCTGTTCGATCGATGATGAGTTCACGTCAAACCTGAATAAAATTACCGGAGGTTTCTTGGGCACAATTGTATCCGCAGATGCCAATATTCGAAAAAAAATCTTCTTGTTGTCACAAAATCAACGTCGCTGCGTAAAAGTATGCGAGGCGGTGAAACGTCCGTGCAGACTTGCGGCGGTGGAGCAGCCGGGCGTCTGGTCAGCTCACGCGGATGCACCTCTTGATTGGCAGCTTTGAGTCGTGGTCGCATTGGATTCAATGCGGCCACGTTTTTTGTTTTTTGAATTGAATTGCATTGCATTGCCGAAGCAAAGCCCGTGTCGCATCAGGCCTGCCTAGCCAATTGGCAAAATGACAACGTCGGACACTCTTTCAATCGTCCAGATCCCTGCCAGCACGGCGATCAGAAGCGAACCCGCGCAAAAGACTCCATAGCGATATGTCTGGGTATTTCGGATGGACCAAATCAGCGGCATCACGACAACGACGATCGCCAGCTGACCAAGCTCGACACCGATGTTGAATCCGAGCAGTGAAACGCCCAGCGTCATGCTGCTCAAACCAAGGTCGACTAGCACGTTCGCGAAACCAAATCCGTGGACGAGCCCAAAAACGAAGGCAAAAGCCCATCCTTTGATCGGCAAAATCGGATACAGATTGTTGCACGCCGTGACCACAATCGAAAACGCGATCACGGCTTCGACGATCCACGATGGAAGCGAAACGTAGCCCATAACAGCCAGCCACAACGTGATCGAGTGCGCGATTGTGAACACCGTTACGATCTTCAGGATGTTGCGAAACGCAGGATTAAACTTTTCAACGGGTTCCCAGCGTTTTCCAGATTCCGTCGGTTCGCCAAACCCAATCAATACCGCCGGCAGCAGCAACGAGACCAGGAATAGAATGTGGTCATAGCCGATCCAGATATGCCAAACGCCTTCGCGAATGTAATGTTTTAGCGTTTGAGCAAAGCCCGTTTCCGCAGTCATGATTTCCAGCGGTGGATCGTTGTAACAGATCACTCGAGTCAATTCGCTGTCTCCATTTCGCAGCAAAACCAAACCTCTGTGCGTCGGGTCGACTTCGAAGAACAGGCTGTAGTCGACTTTCAACTGCTCGATCTGTCCGGGGCTGTCGGATTGAAGATCCAGCACGACATAGGCTCCGTCGCTGTGATTCGATACCAACATTTTCGTGAATCGCAGGTCACACGGCGTTCCATCCGCCGTCAGCGACAAACGGTTCAATGCATGCTCAACGATCGCGGACTGTTGAGCTTTGACTTCGCCCCAGGTGATCTCGCCATTGTTGTCCGTATCCAGCCCGATGACGTAATCCAGATCCTTGATGGAGATATCCCACTCGACGGAAAGCGTTTCTTCGCCAGCGTTGATTCGCAAATAGCTGTCGCTCGGTTTGTGAGCCAAAGCTGACGAACCGCATGCGAACAACAAGCCAATCGCGATCAGCAGACGCAAGCCAGAAGTCACGTTTCGATCGATCATTGAGTCGGCCTCAATTTCTCAACAAGCGGATCAAGCAGCGCGTGTTGCGTATTGTGTTCCTGTAGAAAATCGAGAACCGGGTTTCCTGCGTCGAAATCGCCGGCGGCAATCGCGGCTTCCAGGAAATTCTGCGCATCGCGAAGTTCCTTCTGACGTTTCCAGTTCTTGGTCGCCAGTTGCAAGGCACGGTCGGCGTTTTCCTGGACTTGCAATGCAAAACGGGATTCGAACCGGCCGTGTGGCTCGCTACCGCGCAAACGAATTTCCTCGAAGCGCCGTTCCAACTGCCTGCTCCAGTCGTCAGCACGGATGTCTTGACAGCGTTTCGCAGCAATCGCAGCCCGCAAAAGCACTCCGTTGTCGGCAACATGGTCTTGAAGCAGTTCCAGTGCTTCCTCGTTGCGGTTTTGGTCAAGCAGGAAGTCTCCGTAGCGATGCAGTAGCTGCACGTCGGCGGGATTCACGCCCAACCCCTCGCGAAAATGTTGTTCGACAGTATCCGATTCGCCCAACGCAAGCGCAACGTCAGCTTGCACCGTCGAAATCCAACCAAGCGTCGAAGGGTAATCTGCTCTGGCTGCAGGAAGAATCTGTTTCAGTAAGCTGCGGGCGTCTTTCGCCCTGCCCGTCATCACGTAAAGCGGCGCTCGACCCAGCGCCGCCGGCACCGGTCCAGCGACTTTCTCAAGCCGGTCTCCGATTGACAACGCGTCAGTAAACTTGCCCTGAACGCGGAACACGTTGGCCAACTCCAGCAAAAGTTGCGGGTCTTTCGGCTTCTGTTTCAACGCCAACTTGAGATCAGTCACGGCGTTTTCAAACTGATGATCATTTTCCTTCAGTTTGGCGCGTACCTTCAGAATTTCAGCCGGAGCCGAATCGTCCTCCCACCACGGCGCAACAGCTGCTCTCGCATAGCCGTAGAATCGAGGATCACCACCGCGTTTTCCAATCGAAAGGTAACGCTGAGACACCGTTGCTGCCAGCTTCGGATTGTCGGGGTCGGCCGTCAGTTGACTTCTTAGCCGTTGCAACATGTCACGTTCGACCAGCAAGGATTTCGGCAGCACAACCAGAACCGTGTCATCGGAATCCGGAACGAAAGGATCGTCAGCGTGAACCATTGACACGCCAACAGTCGAACCAACGACCAGAGCTATCAACAGGAACAGACCGGCGCGGATAAGGGACGCCAGTCTGTTCACAGAGATAATATTTTTGAGCGATACCATCTGCACTCTAGCATGCCTTCGCATCGCGACGTCGACGGGTGATCACTCCGAACGCCAACAGGCAAACCGGAACCAAACCTGTTGGTTCAGGAACGGCGGCCACACCGAGGTAAGGAAACACGCTTGAGAACGGAACGTCGTTGCCGTCGACGCCATCACCGGTTACTGCTCCTGCGGAAAGCAGATTCAATTCCGCGTCCATCACGTCGTCCGCAAGGCCACGGCCATTGAGGAAGCCGGCTGAACTTGAGGTGTCGAATGTGAGCACGTCAGGTAGCAGGATTGGAGTCAACGCGTCAGCATTTTCTTGATTGCTCAAGCCTGCGATCGCTGCATTGACTTCGGCTCCAAACGTATCGAAGTCGGTGTTGGGCGAGCCTTCGTTGAAATCCTGCTTTCGGTCGTCGGCAATCAAGGCTGTGTTGATCGCGGGACGCCCTGCTCTATCGATTTGAACTCCATCTCGCAGCGTTCGAGCCCAAACTCCGATGTTGGGACCACCAAGTTCCAGGCTCGGAAGCTCGAAAATGATCGCGCTGACTTCTGCGCCAGCAAAGGTGTCCTCGCCCGTGAAATTGAATCCGTTTTGAAAGCCGACAAGGTCGAAAAAGAATGGATCATCGAAGACTCCAGCATGAACGGTCCCGCCGTTCGAAGTGCTCAGGTTCGCACCAGTGTTTCCAGTAGCCAACGTCGATCCACCGACTTCGCGAAAAGTGAATCCCTGGTTGCCTGAGCCAGAGAATGTCGCTTCGTAAGTCAAATCCGCGATGGCGTCACCCGTGTTGTCGATCTGAAACTGATAGCTCACGTCCGTGCCGAAATCAGTCGGGCTCATCGATCCGGCAAACGGATTGACGGTCATGATGAAGACCGAATTGCCGCTGTTCTCTGGGGCCTGAAACGCGTAAAGGTCGTTGACGTCGGCTTGACCGTCGCCGGACAGATTAGGAGCGTCCAGGTGATCGGATGCTGTCACGAAACTCGCAGCCGTCATCAGCATGGAGATCGCCGCCAGCAAGGAGATGGATTTCATTTGGGTTCTCAAGGCTCAGAGCAGATTAATTGAAATGATGTCTGTCCGAGACGATTCGCCGGACACCCCTGATACAGATGCGGCCCCGTTTTGTGACAGCAATTCCGCAGAATAGTTTGAGAGCCGAAGTCCGAATTCGTTGTGATTTGGGACTCAACTTGCCCGCAGAACCGCGCTAATTGCTAAAGTTTTACACCTTTCGTTGACGATAGAGACGCTGCGTGGAATCGGTTTGGCAAAGCAAATACGGGAGGAATTATGTCTAAGTTTCTCCGTATCGCGTGTTTGGTTCTGTCGATCTTCGCCTGCTCCCACCCCACCGACGGGGCGTCGCAAGTCTGCTCGAATCTTGGACACTGCGACACGGTTTGCGACGAACAGTTGTGTCTTCCGCAAATCGCACCAGCCAGCCGCGGTGGTTTGCAACCGATGATTGAGCGTGGAACGTTGACTTCGCTGGTCGGGATTGATGGCTCGAAACAACCGCAGGATTTCGGAGCCAACGCAAACTTTGGAACCGCGCTACGGATCGCTTGGTCGGCGCCGCTGTCGGAATCACACGGCATCGGATACCAAATCGGATCTCGCGTCACGTTCTCCGCCAACGCGGTTCAGGTGTTCGAGCTACTGGGCGAATCGAAAGATCGTTTTCAGAATTTCACCACCGTCGGTGTGTTTCGGCGTTCAGACCAAGGGTTCAACTTTGGCGTGGCGTATGACTGGCTGTCACAGGAATCGTTCGATCAGTTCAACCTGAGCCAATGGCGAGCCAAAGCAAGTTTTGATATCACGCCCAGCGTTGAAATTGGAACCACATTGCATATCGCGAACCGAAGCGATCGAGGTTTCTTCAATGCAGAAGAAGTGCAACTCGATCCAGTAGAACAGCTCAATATTTTCGTGCGTCAGCATTGGGATACCGGCACCGTGACGGCGTTTTGGCTGGGAGTCGCCGATCGACATTCGGAGGAGAACGCTGTTACAGGAACGTTGCCACCGAAAGATAATCAGTTGCTGTTTGGAGCAGAACTTTTTGCTCCTTTGAATTCGTGGATGGCGATCTACGGTCAAACCAATTTGGTGATGCCCGCAGATACCGGTGCCGTGGATGCGTTCTTGGGTTTGGAGTTTTCTGCGCGCGGCATTCGGCGTGCTCACAGCAGAAGCAACCGTTTTCGACCGATGTTCGCGGTCGCGTCGAGCCCAACGTTCACGACGGATCTGACTCGAAGGTAGAAGGCTGCGGAAAGCCGACTATTAAAAGCTCATCGTTTCTTGATTGAGACGTGTCGCAAGTTCCAATAAACGCCGATTGGATCGCTGGCGCCCGGTCTAATCTGAAACGTACTTTACGCTCGTGACAATCGCACGAAAGCTTTGCCGTTCACATTTGTTGGATCTGAGTGTTTCGTGAACTTGGCCAGAACGCCGCTCGCGTCGCTGTGTTCAGACGTAAGCAGCTCCCAAATTTCCGCGGCGACCAACATCGTTCCGCACGGTTGGCTTGCGACCAGTGATTTGGCATTGCGAATGGCTTTTCCGAAAATCGCCGGCTGATTTGTTTGTGAGCCCGACATGATTTGGCCAGATGAAATTCCAAAACATCCGTCGCATAAAACCGGATTCGTGTCACCGAGTTTGTCCAGCAACACCAGCAGCGATTTGACGAGGTCAAACACGTTGTCAAAAGCGATCACGGCAACGTCTCCGGAAAACTCTGCTGCGGTTGCGGTTGCCGCTGGTTCCGAGAACCGATTCTGAATCGACTTCCATGCCTCTCGAATCATGATCTCGCCAACCTGTTCGGCAAGCTCGTCCGCATCAGTCAAGCCAACGGTCAACAGATACGCATTCGACTTGCCCACCAACTGATCAGGTTGCAGCAATCTCTCCGGCATCAACTTCGAAAACAGCGGATGCTCGAACGCGGCAGCAGCACTGAAAGCGTCTCCAGTTTCGGCTTGCTGTTGAAAGCGAACCAGAATTTCACGGTCGGATTGATTACCGATCGAGATCACGACCTGCCCTGCACCGACTGAACTTGCGGGCTGTTCCATCTCACTACCGAACAGAAACTTTGCACGACGTCGCTCGGACTCGTTGGAAACATCCATCGATGGCGACCGATCGAACTGGGGAGCTCTGGCCTCGTAACGGCCCGGCGCGACATCGGCTTCGAATTGAACTTGCTGATCAGGCAGCAGGTGATTTTGAGCCAGCACATGCGGAGCGTGAAACGGGCCACCGATGCAAAACGTTTTCTGCTCCACGTGGCGGACTTCCGGATTGATACAAAAAACGGCTTCCACAGTCTTCGTAAAGTCAATTTCGAAACCCTGATTGCAGGCCTCACAATGCGAGTGCTGGTCAACCTGTTCCAGCACTGAAACGTTACCGGCTGATACCCGACAAACCGGGCAAATGATATCCCAATGAAGGCCGATCAGCGACGATTCAACCGCGCGAAAGCAAAGTTCCAACGCATCGTTTGTGGAGCAACCAAGCTTCCTGCCCAGAACGATCGGGCGGATCTTGGCCACGAAAGGATCGGCCACCGTAACCAAATAATCCGTAAATGATTCTGCCCGCGAAACGTTTCCGATCGCTTGCCCAAGTGCCATCGTTCTGCCTTCGATCAGCTTCCGTTGGCCGGCAGTCAATTTCGGAGCCGCAGCATACGGAAAGTCGCAAGCGTATCCGCAGCTTTCATTCTGGGCGATCCTGTCGATGCGAGCATAGGCTTTCTTCAGCCCCTTGCCAGTCAGCAACCCGAACTGAATCGGAGTAAACATCCTCCCCAACAGCCCGCGGGGCTGGACTTCGAACTTGTGCACGACCCGTGTTCTATTTTGAGTCAACGGTTGCAGTTCCACCGTGCTGGTGACCCATTCGAATGGACCCTTCTCGAATTCGCGGAGGACGCTCAACTCGCGACCTGAATTCCACTGGAACGGGTGCTCCCGCCAACGGACTGCCATGCCGTTGAATTTCGCCGTTGCAAAGACCTGTTTTTCTTTCCCCGAATGGTCAAAGGAAAACTCCGGAGCCGGTAAGTCAATCGCGCGATTGAACCGATCAGTGTCTGAAACCAGCGGCCACAACTGCTTGGCCGACGCACTCAACGTCCACTCAAACGCGTAGCGTCGCACCGAAGAAACGCGGTTGTCAGGGACCTGCGGCAGAGTGTGCAGCACCGTTGGCTGGCCATCGAGAATTCGCTGGACATCGGCGAGCATTTCCTCGGCCGTTTGGTAACGCATGTCCGGGCTTTTTTCGAGTGCCTTGAGCACGACCTGGCTGATGGCTTCGCTGATATCCGAGCGAACGATCGTCAGCGGCATGGGAGACTCGCGGCGATGCATTTCGCCCAATTCAATTGCCTCTTCGGAAACGAAAGGCGGGCGGCCCGCAAGCAATTGGTAAAGCGTAACGCCAACCGAATAGATGTCGGCCCGCGCATCGACAGATCGACTGTCGGTGAACTGTTCCGGAGCCATATACAGCGGCGTACCCATCATCGATTGTTGCCGGGTCATGTCCATCGACTCGGTCTGATCGAGGTTTCTGGCCAACCCAAAATCAGTTAGCTTTGCGACAGAGAAATTTTCGATCTGAGGTGTTTGGGACAACGGACTTTCGTCGAAAGCCACGATCACGTTTCCCGGTTTGACGTCTCGGTGAATGGCTCCTGCGTCATGGATCGCCTGGATTGCTTTCAACAGGTCCGCGATCAGCCGAAGCGACACTTTGCCTGGTAACAATTTCGTTTGAGCGATGACGTTTCTCAGCGTCACGCCCGATACGAATTCGCTAACGATGAAGTAAACGCCTGACTCTTTGCCGAACTCAATAAATCGTGTCGCGTAGCGGCAGTTGATCGAAGCCAGAATACGGGACTCCTTTTCGAAACGCTGAACGGCTCGAGAGTTCGCCATGATCGCCGGCCGAATGACTTTGACGGCAACTGACGTTGGCGATGAAGAATCGACTTCTGCGAGCGGCGTGGCTTTGAAGACAACTCCAGCACCGCCTTCCCCAACGATTTCGTCCAACCGATAGTTTCCGAAAACTTGTGGCAGCTTCGCGCGGTCAAAAATTTGCATCGGCGCCGCGTTATTGTCGAAGACAATGTTGGTCTTGGCCACTTCTTCAAAAGACGGTGCGTTGAGCGTAAAGTCCGCCTCTGACGACGAGTTTGATCCTGCTGACGGAGTCGTTTCCCGTTCGTGATCATTCGGAATTGTTTCGTCCCCATCCATGCAACGGATCTTAGCTGAAGGGGATTTGTTTCGCCATCGAGTCAAGATCTGCCACGCCCAGTGGCTTGGCGTTTTGCGTTCGAAACTCTCGATTCGAAGTCGCCACCTGGCTGTTGCCGACTGCCAGAATGAAGTTACAATCTTGCCATCGGGCTGTAGCGCAGTTGGTAGCGCGCTACACTGGGGGTGTAGAGGTCGCTGGTTCAAATCCAGTCAGCCCGACTATCGAAAGCTTTGGGAAACACGGTTTTTCCTGAGGCTTTTCTTCTTTTTGGTCCAGGGCTCGGATTGGCATTGTGGCTTTCCGGAAATCGCACCGTGATTTTGCAACAACTTCAACATTTCAGCAGTCCGACTATGCAGACCGGCCCAGTCGAGCGGAGTCTTACCACTGTCATCCTTTGCATTCACTTCCGCTTTATGTTTCAGAAGCATATGGGCCAGTTCGACGTGTTGCATACGTGCTGCCTTACGTAAAGCGATAACGCCACGGGCTGATTCTGCATTTACGCTTGCCCCGCTGTTGATAAGCATTTTGGCAATCTCCAAACGCCCCCGAAAGGCTGCTTGAAGCAATGCCGTTTCACCTTCATGCCCCACCCCTTCATCTTGGCTGCGGATATTGGGATCTGCCCGGTTGTCGAGCAGTAACCGAACGATGTCTTTAGTCGAGCTTCAAGAGCCATGGGGACTTCGTCGAGAGCAGGCAGTACATCGTTTGCCTCATCATTTCCCGGGATCAATCCTTCCAAAGACGATCCGCGGTACGTGACCGCCGTGCTTAACCGTATTCATTCGAATGGTTCGTTCGACAAGCGGCCAGCAAATCGCTTCAGCTGCCGCATCATGATCATGCCCTCAGCCGTTCCAATGCAAGATGCCGCTGATCCCACGTCGATTTCTATCGACGTAACTGACTCAGCGGCTCCAGTATCTATCTCAGCGTTTCTGCCGAATCATTTTACGCGATCGTTGGAATGAGTCCTCCGTCGACTCGTATGGGTGCTCCGTTGATGGCTGATGCCAGTGGGCTGGCAACAAACGCGACCATGTTGGCGATCTCCTCCGGTTGGATCAATCTTTGGATCAGCGAAGTCGGCCGATTGTCTGCCATGAATCGTTTCTCAGCCGATTCGTATGCTTCGTCAGGGAACAGATTCCCGACGAACTCTTTTACGCCTGGAGTCAACGTCGACCCAGGCATCACGGTGTTGACCGTGACTGAGCTTCCTTTGGTCAGTTGAGCCAGACTGCGGGAGATGGCAAGTTGTGCCGTCTTGGTCATCGCGTAGTGAGGCATTTCCGGAGCGGGCACGACGCCGGATTCGCTGCTGATGAAGATGATGCGTCCGGTGTTCTGCTCCAACATCTGTTTTAGATAATGCCGCGCAAGACGCACGCCGCTCATCACATTGACGTCAAAGATGTGCTGCCACGCTTCGTCCGTCAGGTCGAAAAAATCCACCGCTTCGAATATTCCCAGATTGTTGATCAGGATATCGATCTGCGGATGTTCGGCGATGGTTCGTGCAACGCCTTCAGCCGTCCCGTTGTCGGACACGAGCCCGAGCAGATCGGCATCTGGATTGCTTTTGCGGATGGTTTCGATGGCTTTGTTAACGCTCGATTCACTGCGACCGTTGATGATGGTGGTTGCTCCTTCTGCCGCCAGGCGAGTCGAGATCGCCAGACCGATGCCGCCAGTTGATGCAGTGACCAAAGCTGTTTTATCGTTGAGTTCAAGGTTCATCGAATGTTCCTGTTTGTGTTGTAGAAGAGTTTTCGTTTAGGCCTGTGCCTCAGCAGGCGGGGCTGACATGCAGCCCTTCCATGCCATGAGTTTAGGGAGGCGCCCGGGACGCTTCTTGAACGATCTTGCGCGCTGGCAAGAGAAAGCAACTCAAGGAAAAAGCCCTGTCGCCGGGCCAAAGTTTGCCGGGAAGGCAGAGCCAGGCTCGGGCGGCTTCGGCAATGAAATGCGGCATTTCAGGTGTTGCGCGACGGATTCACCGCCCTGGAGTACGCTCCCGGCGCGACGCCGATGAATCGTTTGAAATGTCGCGTGAAGTGCGACTGGTCCGAGAAGCCCGCAGCGTAGGCGACGTTGGAAAGTGTCTCACCGGCCATCAGCATCTGCTGCGCGTGACGAACCCGGATCTGAGAGAGATAGGTCTGGATGGGAATGCCGACCTCTTTGGAGAAAACGCGGCTTAGATATGGGGCGGAGGTGCCAGCCAGCTTGGCGAGCTCCTGAAGCGAGACGTTCTCGCGAAATTTCGCTTCCAGATTTTCTTTGACTTTACGAATGTTGGCACGTCCAAGCTTCTTCGGAGTGTCCGGCAACGATGCGTGCCGGACCAACAGCTCGCAGATGGCCTCATAGAAGGCTGATTCCTGATCCAGCTGCGGATCTCCTTCGTCCATCGCCCGGTGAGCCTGCAAAACGAGATCCACAAGTTGCGTGTCGTCGATCACCGGAGGCAGCAGCAACGGTTCGATGTCACCGTTGCGGTCAAACGTCCTGACGATTTTTGCGACGACGTTCGGGGCCGCATAAAGATATCGCCACGCACCTGTCGCTGTGCACGAGTGCACTTCGTTGGGATGAATGACAAGCAGCTTTCCCGGTCCGGTGAAGTATTGTTGGCCACGATAGAAAAACGTTCCCGTCCCGCCTTCGGAAACGCCCAGCTTGTATTCAGGGTGCGAATGATTCGGCCAAGTGTGTTCGACCGACTCCCATTGATGCACCGTAATCCTGTCATCCGCAGAACCATGAACCTTGAAATGCTTCACTGTTAACCCGGAAGCCATACGGTCCTCGGTGGCGAATAGAATCGAGATGAAAGTTGGGGAAGTTTACGCCGCCGGTTTGGTCGAAGCAAGTCGCACGAAGACAGTTCGGCTCTACAAGCTTGACATGAAACCTCGAAGATAATTAGATGCCAGATCAAACGTTGACGCTTTAAAATCAAGTTTTCGGCTGGAAAACTCCGGCTGTGCGAGCACGCTTTTGACGACCGGGGAAGGATGGCAGTGAGGCCACATCCCGACGGCGGACATGACCAGGAGGGCGAGAATCTCCAACGCATCGTCTTCCGAAATCGGCGGCATCGCTGTCGCCAAAGCCACTACCGCGGGTTGTACGATTGCGAGGAATTCCTTCTTGAACTCGACAACCGTTTCAAACTCGACATTGTGCTCGAGCGTCGATGCCATGGCTCCAAACAACACGCAAAACCGACGGCGTCTGGCCAGAGAATCAGCAAACGCCTGAGCCACAGCGTCGACGTCGCCCGGCTCGTCTACCTGTTCCAGTTTTTTCTTGAGCGACTTGGACCATAAGCTGACTTCGTTCAGCAATAGCCGAAGTAGAATCGCTTCTCTACTTTCGAAATAGACGTAGAGGTTGGGTTTTGAAAGGCCAGCCTGCCTTGCAATCGCATTAAGGCCTGTGCCATCGAGGCCGTCCGCTTCGAGCAGCACTCCTGCAGCCTCCAGAATGGCGTCGACTCTCTCAGCCTTTTGCTCCGGGTTTCGGGCGCGTTTCCAGGTTTTCTTCTTTTGGGTAGCCATCAATTTTTCCGAGTATTCCAATCGCCGTTGACAGCCTACCAGTGGTCGATTAAAAATTACCACTGGTCGATTAATAAGCGACTGTCAGTAGGTAATCGTAGTTCGCGGTTCGGCGTTTTTCAAGTCAACGGTCAATTCTTTGTTTCCGGGCGAGGAAATGGCATGAAGCGCTTTCGGTTTAATCAAAAATTCAAACAGCCAGGCAACGCTGGTGGGAGAAAGAAAGTGGCAGATAGAACATTTGGAAAGCAAGGCTGGACGCCGGAGCGATTGGGATCTCTTGCCGGCAAGACATATATCATTACCGGTGCCAACTCGGGTACGGGGTTTGAGGCCAGTCGGATCCTGCTTTCGAAAGGAGCCAAGGTTGTGATGCTGAACCGCAACCCGGACAAGTCAACCGCTGCGATTGCGCAGCTAAAGCAGGAATTCGGCGCTAATGCCGACGTGTCTTTCGTTCACATGGATCTCGCGGTGCTGGCGAGTGTGCGCGAAGCCGCGGCCAAAGTGTTGGAAACAGTCCCGCATATCGACGCCTTGATCTGCAATGCCGCCATCGCTCAAGTTCCCTCGCAAAAGCTTACCGTTGACGGTTTTGAAAGCCAGCTTGGCACCAATCACTACGGGCATTTCGTTTTGTGCGGCGCGCTTTTCAGTCGCATCAAAGAATCAGCAGGTCGCATCGTTGTCGTTTCAAGTCTTGGCTACAAGATGGGACTGAGAACGATCAAGTTTGGCGATATGAACTGGGACCAGAACTATAGCGCCAATCCTGCATACAGCCAAAGTAAACTGGCGCAGATGATGTTCGCCTATGAGTTGCAGGACAAAATCAAGGCAGCCGGTAAGAAAGTCGAAGTCTATGTCTGCCATCCCGGGTCATCGGCAACGTCTCTCATCAGCACAAGCGGTGGCTTTGTGACGAAGGTCATTTGGCGACTCATGATGATGTCGCCGATGGTTCAAAGTGCCGAGAAAGGCGCTTATCCGGAAGTCATGTGTGCTACAGAAGATGGCCTGGAACAGCGGGCGTTTTACGGCCCCACCGGTCGTATGGAGTTTGTCGGGCCGGTCGGCAAAGGCACGTTGGAACCTTATGCCTACGACAAAGCAGTCATTGAAAAATTGTGGGTTCGATCGGAAAAGGAAAGCGGGTTCGCGTGGGAAATGTGACGTCAAAAAACTGAAAGTCCGTGACCATCCGCAACAGTGATATCTGTTTGCTCAACAAGTTCAGTTCGCCGAATACAGCGCAATCAATCAGTACTCTGCAGCAAAAACCTGTTTCCAGAACTGATTGTACTGCGGCCATTTCACAAAATTGATTCCCCAATGCGGACTCGCGCCGGTGGTCCATGCGGTGACCCGCCCGCTTCCAACATTCATCGATGCAAAAAGTGGATACCACTTCCCGGCGAACTGGATATCGACGATCGTTTCGCAACCTTCACGCGGTCGCGTCTCATTGAATCCCAGCAACGGAGGCAATGTGCTAAAGTCAATGCCAGCCAACGCCGGATGATTTGGCTGATTGACCTGGATTGGAAAACTTTCGGTCGATTCGAACAGGTCGTCTGTCTGAAGGCATTCAACGGGCAAGACGTCTGCGAGAAGGCTTCGCCCCCAGCCACCTTTCCCAAGCTGACCTGAAAACGAATACCAGCCTCCATTCATGTGAAAGTGACCGCCGGCATCGATCCAGCGTCGCAGAACGTTAAACCGATCAGGAAAAGTTACGTATCCGGTTTCCCACCTGGCCCGGTTGAAGAAATCTGGATGCAGCATCATGCACTTCGTTTCCACGTCGCCAAAAATGATCGTGGTCGCCCAGTCGAGACGGGACTCAAATTCCTCGGGGGACAACTTATAAAGTTCCCATGATGGTTGGCTGACGACTTCTGCTCCTTCGATCGTCTGTACAGCTTCAACGATCGGACGGCCGTAGTTGAGCACTTCAACGTTCTTCTTCGCAGAGAGAAACGGAGATTCGATATACTCGTTGCCCGTGTGGATGCACCAATTTCCGACATGCCAGATTTTCTTCGTCATTGATTCTTTCGCGCTGTGTGTTGGATAGGTCCACCTGCCAGGCGGCGTTTCGAGGTTAATCAAGAGGTTTGTCGGCAATCAGGTCAGCCACAAGTTCAGCAACTGCCGGGTCTGCTGCTGACCAATCCTGTTCCTTCATGATGCTGCGTTGATTCGCGGTCATTGGCATTCGCCAACGATCGGCAAAGATAAATGTGAGATCCTTTTTTGCGGCGACGGAGGCACATACCAGCCAGTTGAAGGCTTGGGTTTTGGCCGACTTGATGTCGGTGGCTTTCGACCGTCGGCATTTGCGAAGCGTGTGATAGAACGTTTTGACCCATTCGTCACCACCGAAATCGCGCCGCAATTTCAACATCGCGGTCGCGTACATGACAGGCTGGTCGCTCGGACTGATGGCCCGTCCGGCTGTATCCTTGAGTCGATTGCTCTTTTCGCCAGATCCCAGATTGGTGAACGCGTCGAAGAACTTGATGTCGGAATTCGCGTAGATCACCTCGCAACTTTCAATCGTTCGACGAGTCTGAGAATTGCGACCATCGAGCTCAAGTCGATCCATGCAAACGTAACGCATAAACACCGCGTACCCGGTTGTAAACAGCGAATGCCGGTCTCCAAACACGAAGTAATTGCGGCCCATTTCGTAGAAATAGTAGTCCTGGAAACTGTTCGGGTTTTTGCGAAAGTTCGGCAAGTCAACGCGATAGAAAGCGGAAGCTTCGATCCCGGTTGCGCCGACAAACCCACAGCCGTATCCACAAGAAAGGTCTGATTTTGGGAGTGCGCATATCACTGCTTTGTCGTTGATCGTTTTGAATCGACGAGGCTTTCGACCGACTAGCTCTGCATAGCACGTCCAGCCATCATCGAGGCGTTTGACGAAAGCTGTTATTTCCGCAGCGTCGTATTCACCCTTCTTTGTCAGGAGAACGACATCTTCGCCTTCCCACGCCAACATCTCAAAGTCGATGCCCGCTTCCTTCCAACGTTTTGGGTAGAAAGCCAACGTACTGTAGTCGGCGATGAACGGTTCAATTTCACGGGACGCGTCGGCGCCGACGTTCACATAGTCATGCCCGTTGAGGCTGCCAATCACAGACCTCATCCAGGTGTTCAGCTCCGCTTTCAAATCGACCAGACGGTCTTGATGTGCGGGTTCGGCGGAAAGGTCAGTGGCCTCGTTCGGATCGTCGGTCAGGTTGTACAGCTCAAACGTGTTGCCATTGATTCGATGGAGCTTCCACGGCCATGCGATCCACGCAGCATGACCTTTGGAAGTATCTTCAGCAAACTGAGGGAACTCATCGACGTCTTTGCGAATGCGATGCTCGTTGTGAGGCAACGGTGCGTTTGCTTTCTGCTTTTCCATCACGGATTTTAGAATTCGGTCGTTCCAGGTCGTTTGCCCGTCCTGCAACTTGTGCCAAAAACCCATCGGTTTTTCTCGCGTCGTGGCGTTGTCGAACAAGATGTTGCTGATGTCAATTCCGTCGAGCGGGTGAGGAGCGTCGTGCTCAACGCCTGCCATCGCCAACACGGTCGGATAGATGTCACATGTCCATGCCGGAACCTCCGATCTTCCTTTTAGTTTTCGGGCAGGCCACTCGATGATGGAAGGTACGCGTAGACCGCCATCGTAGATGCTTCCTTTTCTGCCGCGTCCGCCAGAAGTTTCTTCAACGAGTCCACCGTTGTCGCTGCAGTACCAGAGAATCGTGTTCTCGGAGATTCCATTCTTTTTCAGTTCCGCACGCAATCGTCCAAGTTGCTGATCGAGCAACGTGATTTCCCGATAGTATCCCGCGTGCTTCTTGCCATCGTAAAGTGACTCACCGTCCGGAACTTCCTGGTGCGGATCATGCGGTGACGGAAACCAGACCACGGCAAACAGCGGATGCTCTCCATGCTTGTGCTTGTTAAGAAACTCGATCGTGTCGTCGACCGCCAGCACGGAGCCCTTCCCTTTCCGATGTTCGATCTTTCCATTTCGACTCAGGAACGGATCATTGTCAAAAAAGTTCAATCCCATCGACCATTCGTCAAATCCCATGCCGGTTGGATTGCAAGGCGAATCACGCTGCCCCGAACCCAAATGAAACTTGCCGAAAAAGCCCGTCACGTAACCGGCAGCTTTCAAAGTCTCGCCAAGCGTTTGTTCGTGAGGACGCATGTACCGTCCGTGGTTGGTGACTTTGGTTCTGACAGGAGCTCGGCCCGTCATGACCGAAGCTCGGGTGGGAGAGCACACTGGAGCCGCCGCGTAAAAACGATCCAGCACGAAAGCATTGTCTGCCATCGAATCAAGCGTTGGTGTTTGCACAAAAGGGTGACCGTTGTAGCCCGTGTCGCCCCAGCCCTGATCGTCTGCCATGACCAGGATGATGTTCGGCTTGCCGTTTCCCACGTTGGTTGCGCCGGTCGAAACTGGTGCGAACAGCAACACACAGAGAACAAGCAGCAAGATTCGTTGGGGCCAAATTTTCATGTTCTGGAAGCTCGATGATTGAGTTGATATTAAGTCGTTTGACGCAAGAAGAGCGATCGGCAACGACATTACGGCTCTCGGCGCCCTGTGAATGACCGAGTCTCTATCGGTTTTGGGGCGAATCAAATCGTAGCAGTATTTGCTTTGAACGGCTTCGCGATTCGCGCATCAAATTGGCGCACGCTGCGGCACATTTTACTTCAGCCGCGTCGTGAATCTCGTCATGAGCACTGGAGGCCTATCGGCTCTTTAATCGGCTCTTCAGCGCGAGAAATCGACCGAAGTCACGTTGGGCGATCGAATGGAACGCGATGAAACCGGTGCCTTTCGAGGTCAGCCGTTGTCGGGAACGGTAAGTCCTAACCTTTGATCATCTTCCGGTAGTTCGCCGGAGAGTGGCCCTGGATTTTTTTGAATAGCCGACTGAAATAGTATGGGTCTTCGTATCCGAGCTGTGCCGAAATTTCAAGAATCGACATATCCGTATCGTCGAGAAGTTGACACGCCTTTTGAACTTTTAGCTGAATGAAATAGTTCTGTGGCGACTGACCCGTTCGAAGCTTGAACAACTTGCTAAAGTAGCTGACCGAATGACCCGAATGCGCGGCAAGGTCTTTAAGCTTGATCGGCATATTCAAGTGCTCGGCCATGAACTCTATCGTTTCCACAATTTTGGCATCTGCCGATTGATGACGAGGCTCACTGCGACCGCGCAGCAATCGAATGTGGCTGAGCAGTCGAAGCAACTCCGCGGACATTGCCTGTAGTCCACTGTCGCTATAGTGATAATTCAGGCACGCGTAAACGTCTTCGAAAGTCGCTTTGACTTTGCCGATATCCGGCACGAAAACGAGCGGACGTTGACGGTTGACGTTCAGCGTTTGCAAACTGGCGTCAATTTGCAGACCGCCGAAATGGATCCAGAAAATTGACCACGGATCGACTGGGTCAGCTTTATAGATGTGAGGCGTGTTGGGCGGAATCAGTAGCACATGACCAGGCAGCACACGATGCGACTCCCCTTCGATCTCTACTTCGCCAAGCCCGGAAAGGCAGCCGATAACTACCACCTGAGAGATGCCTTGTTCTCTTTTCACATAGTGAAATGGAGCCGTCGGATACGCCCCGATATCCGTCACGTAAAGCTGACTCACCAGAGGCAACTGGCGGCATCGCTGAATGATGTTGGCCGGCAAAACGACCAGACGCTGATTCGGAAAACCTTCTCGAACTCGCAATTGAATCTCTTTTCGCTCTGCGTGCCCGTTGGGCGGATCCGCACATTAAAATAGGACGATTTGGTAGCGGGAAATCTGCACCCGAATTTTATTCATAGTGTTCGGGATCAGGTCAATAAGAAGAAGATAATCCATCATTGGGCGGTTTAAGTACATTTGCCCGACAGTTTTTTCAGATCAAATAGTCGCTTATTCAAGTCAGCCGGCAGCCGGAAATCCCCGGTTCTGGCGAGCTGACTTCGCTTTCAGGTCGTTTAGTGTGCGGCGACAACATCGAAATGGGATAGGTTTCTGTGATAAAACGCGAACAGGGCAAACGCGAACAAAGCCGGGACAAGCGTTTTGAGTAACCTGCCCTACGTGCTGCAATGCACTGCGATCGCGTCGCTTGGTGGGTTGCTATTCGGCTACGACTGGGTCGTGATCTCGGGTGCAAAGCCCTTCTACGAACCGTACTTCGGACTGTCGGGTTCCGAGCAAGCTTGGGCATCCGGTTTTGCGGTCAGCTCCGCGTTGGTTGGATGTTTGTTGGGAGCATTGAGTTCCGGAAAACTTGCACAGCGTTGGGGGCGGAGGAACTTGCTGGTTGTTGCCGGGTTAGTTTTTCTTTCGTCATCGCTTTGGACCGCGGTCAGCGGAGAGTATTGGAGCTTTGTAAGCTCGAGAGTTTTCGGGGGAATCGGGATTGGCATCGCGTCTGGAATTTCACCACTCTACATCGCCGAGATTTCTCCGGCGCGACACCGGGGTTCACTGGTCGCGGTGTACCAATTGGCGATTGTGGTTGGCATTCTTCTGGCTCAGATCGTCAACCTGTGCATCTATCAATCTTCGCCCGTTCCAATCGAATACACGGATGCAGCGGTCGGTAAAACGTGGGCTGGGCAAGCAGGGTGGCGGTGGATGTTCGCAGCGGAATCGGTGCCCGCCGTGCTGCTGTTTGGGCTGGGCTTCATGCTTCCAAAATCTCCTCGATGGCTCTACATGAATGGTCGCAAGGAACAAGCGGAGTCGATTCTGAACAAACTTGTTGGCCGTGATGCACATGCTACGCTGCAGGAAATTTCAAACATTTTCGACCAACGGTCCAGCGTCAAAATTGACCAACGCCCTGTCCATCGTGCGAGATTGTGGTTGGGCGTATTTTTGGCTGTCTTTCAGCAGTGGTGCGGTATCAATATTGTGTTCAATTACGCGGATGAAATTTTTCAAGCGGCCAATTTCGCGCTCGGCGAGTTGATGTTCAGTATCGTTTTAACGGGAACTGTAAATCTGCTGTTCACGATATTGGCGATGCGTTGGGTGGACCGAATCGGCAGGCGGACCTTGATGATTGGCGGAGCGATGGGCTTGTTCGTTGCGTTTTCCATTTTGGGTTTCCTGTTTTTCAGCCAGCAGGCTGGCGTCATTTTTCTGCTGCTTCTTTTAGTTTCAATCTCCATTTACGCAGCGACGTTGGCGCCCATCACCTGGGTTCTACTTTCGGAACTGTTTCCGATTGAACATCGAAGTCAAATGTTGAGCTGGAGCGTGTCAGCGCTTTGGGTCGCATGTTTTCTGCTCACAATCACGTTTAAACCAATGAGCGTAGCGATGGGAATCGCCAGTACGTTTTGGCTCTACAGTGCGATCTGCCTGACAGGTGCGGTCCTGATGTTTTTCGTGCTGCCGGAGACGAAAGGAAAGTCGCTTGAAATGCTGGAGGCAAAGTTGGAATTATGAAATCCCGCATCGTTGAACTCGTTCTCGCAGTCATCGCGTTGAGTTGGCTGCCGCTGATTTTGGCGGCCAGTGAGCCTGTGGATCCCATCGATTTGGCGGGGCGTTGGTCCGTCAAGTTAGATCCCGACGACCGTGGCGAACAGGAGCAGTGGTTCGACGGGTTCACCGGAACGGAAATTGAACTGCCTGGAATTTGCACGGAAGCTGGATTGGGAAAGCCGTTGGATGCGGAGATCGTTCGGCTGCCGAAAGCCTATCAGCATCTGCATCAACGTCGAAGCTATCTGGGTGCGGCGTGGTATCAGCGAGAGTTTGAACTGCCCGAAACCTTCACCGATCGCGATGCCACGCTGACTCTGGAGCGTGTTTTGTGGGAGTCAAAAGTGTGGGTCAACGGCGTGTGCCTCGGGACGCAATCGTCGCTGTCGACTGCTCATCAGTTTTCGGCTGCCAATGTTCTACGCGCTGGAAAGAACCAGATCGTTGTGCGTGTCGACAATCGCGAGCAAGTTCCGATGGGCACTCTTAGCCATGCTTACACTGAGGAAACCCAAACGATTTGGAACGGGTTGATCGGTAAAATACAGCTCAGTGCCAAGCCCTCGGTATCGATTGAGCGATTGAGTGTGACGCCCACTCCGGTAGGAAATGCCATTCGAGTCTCCGTTGAGGTCGACAATCGAACTGGCGAAACGGTGTCGCTGCCGTTGTCCGTGAAAGTGCGTTCAACGCAATCGTCAAAGTCTGAGACACAGATCGATTTGAGCCGGGAGATTCCTGCGGGGCGTCAAACCGTCAACGTCGAGGTTCCTGCGAAGGATTTGCAGCTCTGGTCTGAATTTTCACCACACTTGTACGAAGTCGTTTGCGAATTGGACGCGCAACAAGTCGCCGTGACGACTGGCTTTCGAAAGCTCGCTGTTGAAGACTCGCAAATCCTGATCAACGGACGACGAAGCTTTATGCGCGGCACGCTGGACTGCTGCATCTTTCCAAAAACAGGGTACCCGCCGACCGACGTGGAGTCGTGGACCAGGCAATTCAAAGTCGCGAAGTCTTATGGCCTGAATCACGTTCGGTTTCACTCATGGTGTCCGCCCGAAGCCGCCTTCGCTGCGGCAGATCGGTTGGGCATTTACTTGCAGGTCGAACTGCCTTGCTGGACCAACCAAATGGGACAGGACCCGCAAGTCAATCGCTTTTTTCAAACGGAAGGCGAACGCATCTTTCACAGCTATTCCCATCATCCGTCGTTTATGTTTTTTAGTTTGGGGAACGAGCTTAAAGGTGATTTCAAACTGATGGATCAGATGTTGTCAGGCTTTCGAACCAAAGCGGAACACATCCTGATGACCAGCACTTCGTTTTCGTTTTCAAGACGGGGTAGAGTTCCGGGGCCACAGGACCAGTTCTTCGTTTCGCAGCGAACGGAGTCCGGTTGGGTGCGAGGCCAGGGATTTTTTAATCAGAACGCGCCAGAGACTGTTGGCGATTTCAATGCCGGAGTCTCTCCCGTTTCGCAGCCGTTGATCAGTCACGAAATTGGCCAGTATTCTGTGTTCCCGAACCTTGAAGAGATTGGAAAGTACGATGGCAACCTTCGGCCGTTGGCTCTGGAAGCCATTCAAGCGAATCTTGAATCGCAAGGCCGGGTGTCTGACGCCAAACTTGCGACACACAATTCTGGAAAGCTTGCGTTAACGCTTTACAAGGAAGAGATTGAACGAGCGATCCGCACTCCCGGCCAGGATGGATTTCAGTTGCTCAGTCTGCAGGATTTCTCTGGCCAGGGCACGGCAACCGTTGGGATTCTGGATGCGTTCTGGGATTCGAAAGGACTGGTAGAACCTGAAACGTTCCGTGACTTTTGCAGCGTCAGTGTTCCGTTGTTACGGCTCGAGAAACGTAGCTTTACTGCGTCGGAGACCTTGCGTGCGAAAGTTCAGGTTGGGCATTTTGGTGCAAAGCCGATGCAGGACACGGACTGGATGTGCATCATCAAGCGGCAAGACGAAACACTGTTTCAAAAGCAGTGGTCAGGCGTGGACATTGCTATCGGCAATGCGATTGACATTGGCCAAATCGAATTTGCTCTTGGCAAGATAACTCGTCCAAGCCAGCTGGAAATTTCTGTCCTTTGTCCGGAACGAGACCTCGAAAACCGCTGGTCGGTTTGGGTGTATCCTGGTGAACGAGAACGGGTTCAGGAGGTCAAAGTTTTCAATCAGCTCGGTTCGGAGATGTTGCAGGCATTGGAACGTGGTGAGTCTGTGCTTCTCTTGCCACAGCGAGAATCAATTCGTCATCCAATCGACGGTCGATTCGTGCCGGTTTTCTGGAGCCCGCTTCACTTTCCGAAACAGTCGCCGACACACGGCACCATCATCAAAAACGATCATCCGGTTTTCGATCGATTCCCGACGGACAGCCATACGAATTGGCAGTGGTGGGAGCTGTTGTCAGAATCGACATCGGTCGACATGACTGAAGTCGCCCAAGGGCGTTCGCTTCCGATCATGAGGTTCATCGACAAGTTCAACCGCAACGCGCTTCCAGCGATTCTGTGGGAAGCAAAAATTGGTCGCGGCAAGCTCTTTGTTTGCACGCTCGACATCGAAAAAGATCTTGATCGACGACCCGTGGCTGCAGCTTTGCGAAACGCAATTCATAACTACATGAACGGTGATGCTTTCGATCCCGCCGACGAAATAACAAAGTCTCAGCTTGAAGTTCTATTCAAGTAGCATTCGCAACGAAGCGAGCCAGGGCTCCTCTTCCACTGCAGTATTCTCGAAACTAACACTTGCTGCATTCGGAAAAGCAAGTGTTCGCCTGGAACCGATTTCATGGTATTGGCCAAAGCTCGGAGTGTCAGATAGTCCAGCCAACAGGCGCGATCTGCCCATTGGGGCTGAACTGTGGCTCATTATTATCTCTTAAGTGTTGCTCCTGTTTCGCGACTTCGGTCCTGAGTTGTGGGCAAGCACAGAGTCATTATCTGCGACTTTATTCCATCACCATTTCGGAAGCCTTGTCCTATGAACAGAATTTACCGCTCGGCGTTTACCCTGGTAGAGTTGTTGGTCGTTATTGCGATCATCGGTATTTTGATAGGCATGTTATTGCCTGCGGTTCAGCAAGTGCGTGAAGCAGCACGTCGCACCGTCTGCATGAACAACACGCGACAGATTGTGCTTTCGATGCACAACTACGATTCTGCTCATCAGGCTTTTCCAAATGGACAGCAGTTTACGTGGGGCCAGCATACGACCTGGATTATCAAAATCCTGCCATTCATCGAGCAACAAAATGTTGCGAACATGATTCCACGCAACGTTTTCACTGCCGCACAGGTGCCGGCTGGCCAGAACGCATTGAGCTTTCTCGTTTGTCCGGCTGACTCATCGGGATACGACGGAAAACTGATTCCGGGAGGAAATGTTCTTCGAGCGGGATGGTGGTGGAATCAATCGCTCGGATGCACGAACTATAAAGGCGTTAACGGCTCCAACTGGCTTGGTGCTCCCTATCAACGCGATGGCGTCGGTCGCTACAACGGTCCGATGATCGATCTTGAGTGGGGTGATGGAGTGTTCCCAAGAAACAAATTCAACCGCCCTTCCCGTCCGTCAGATTACGTGGACACGGGATTCGGAGACATGAAGGATGGTTCCAGCAACACAGTTGCGATCGGAGAGACGTTGCCTCAGTGGTGTGACGACTCGGCATGGGTAGATGACAACGGAACTATCGCGACGATGGCCATTCCGCTGAATCTCTACAAGACCGTCGAGGATCGTGACCCGTTTGCAGGCGACTGGCGAGTCTCATATGGATTTGCTTCCAGTCATCCGGGCGGCGTTGTGTTCGGTCGTTGCGACGGAAGCACCCAGTTCGTTGCCGATTCGGTTGCGACCGACGTCTACTACGCAATGGGGACGCTTCAAGGCGGCGAAGTCGAAACGTTTTGATGAAGCCCTGTTTCGAAATCCATCATCATTCGCGCGGGTCCTTGTTGACGGACCTGCATCGATCGAACACCAATTTGGAATCCCGAATGAAATTCTTTGTTCCCCTGGCCATTTGTTTTTTACTGGTTTCACTGCAGCCTGGTTGCAGCGACGGTGAAGAGGCTCGGTTGCCGGTTAGCGGCACAGTAACTCTCGATGGTCAGCCACTTGCGGACGCCAAAGTTACGCTGATGCCGAAGGACAACCGACGAGTCGCCAACGCAATCACCGATGAGACCGGAAGATTTGATTCGGCAACGACTTTTTCTTCCGGAGACGGTGCCTTGATCGGCGAGCACTATGTCGCGATCACGCCCAAGACTCCTCCGCCGATGCCGGGCGATGAAGTCTCAAGTCCGGGAGGTGCGGAGCCAGGAAAGAAAGGCAAGTACGTCGCTCCTATCCCCGCAAAATACGGCAAGCCGAAAGAATCCGGACTTGAAGTCGAGGTCGCACGCGGATCAGACAACGACTTCGTTTTCGAACTTGAATCCAGGTAGCTCTCGCTACAAAAACTTCCACTTTCACCAATGACTTCCACACCTCGTTCTATCAGGAAAAGCTTATGAAAATCACGTTCAAATATGCGCTGGCCTATTTGCTGACGCTGTCGATGGCCGTTGCAGCAATGGCTGATGAAGTAAACCTTCTGCCGGGCGATATTAGCCAAGGCAGCACGGATACGTCATTCTTCACCGACGGAACAATTTCGCTCACTCCGTTCATCGGGAACACTCAGGATACGTTCAACAACAACGCGGTTCGGTTGGGAATTGACTCAACCGGAACTGCAAACGCGAATGCTTTCAATGACTCCGATACCGATCCTGGCAACGGCAATGAAGAACGTTTGACGTTCGGCTTTGTCGCCAACGCCGGATTGACTCGCATCGCTTACGATTTCTCCAGAGCGGATGGGACTGGGCCTGAAGATGGTGTAATCATCTCGGGTTTTCTGTCTGATCCGGGAGTGACTTTTAGCGTCTCCAACGCGAACCTGTTCGCCGAGTATGATGCTGTAGCTGGAAGCGTTCGAATCAATATTCCCGGCAGTTTGTTCAACGGTAACGATGTGGATATCAATTTTGATGCTGCATCGAGCAATGGGCAGCTGCTTTCCATGTCGGTGACGGACACGGATCAGGCGGGAGCACAGTTTGCAATCACAGGTATCGGCTACGAAAATCAAATCTCAGCGGTGCCGGAGCCTGCAACTGGGGCGTGCATCACGTTGTTTGGATTGGCTGCGTTTACGCGTCGGCGTCGGGTTTAACATTGGCCTAAAACGAAACTTGGCTTGCGGGCTGCGGTTTGACAGACTGTGGTCCGCTTGCAAAATTGAGTCGGCGTAGCCGTAGGCAGAATGCAAACGTGCCCGTGCTTCCATGCAAAACAAATGTTCTGTTCGCGAGCAAGTTGCCTTGCGGGACAGCAAAAGTTGGCGAGCGTGTTTCGGTGAGTGCCGTAACTGAATCTGCAAAATCGGAAACCTGAATGAGGCAAAAACGGTTGTTTACAATGTTAGTTACCAAATTCTGCCGACTGGTTCCGGTCGTCATGTCACTGTTGGTCGCGATGCCTGTCGCGGCTCAAGATGACGATGCGGTTTCTTTCGACCAGGACATTCGACCTCTGCTGTCGGACCGTTGCTACTCTTGCCACGGTCCGGATTCCAATTCTCGTGAAGCAGACTTGCGGCTGGATTTGGAAGAGCCGGCACATGAGTCAGCGATCGTGCCGGGTTCGACGGAAGACAGCGAATTTTGGGCTCGCATCATTTCCGATGACGAAGGCGATCAGATGCCTCCGCCGCATGCGCACAAGCCACCGTTCACCGAAGCCGAGCTTGATTTGTTCAAGCGATGGATCGAGCAGGGAGCGAAGTATGAGCGGTTTTGGGCGTTTGAAAAACCTCAGCCAGCTCCGGTGCCGAAAGACGTCGACGCTCAATGGCAAAACAATCCGGTCGATGCGTTTGTCGCGTCGGCGCTGAAAGAGTCTGACAAGCATCCACAACCAGAGGCCGACTTCCGGAAGTTGGTTCGTCGCTCGAGTCTCGACATCATCGGCTTGCCGCCGACTCCTGAACAAATCGCGGAACAACTGCGACTTGAGGAAGAGATCGGACGCGAGGCTGCGTGGGAAACTTGGATTGATCAGCTTCTTGAATCACCTCGCTACGGCGAACACATGGCGCGGTACTGGTTGGACCTCGTTCGGTTCGCCGACACCAACGGAATGCATAAAGATTTCTACAGGAATCACTTTGCCTATCGCGACTGGGTCATCCGATCGTTCAATGAGAACCTGGGCTACGACGAGTTTTTGACCGCTCAGCTCGCGGGTGATCTGTTGGACAAACCGACCAAAGATCAGCTGACCGCGTCGGCATTCAATCGGCTGCATCTGATCATTGACGTCGGCACAGCGTTGCCTGAAGAAAGTCATCACAAGAACGTGGTCGACCGTGTGACCGCCGTGAGCACAGCGTTTCTCGGCCTGACGATGCAGTGTGCTCAGTGTCACGATCACAAATATGATCCGATCACGCAAAAAGACTTTTACTCGATGTACGCGTTCTTCAATAATTTCGATGTGAAGCCGGAAACGCCGGGCTGGCCGGAAAACGGTTTGCAGAAGCCCTACATTTCGCTTGCGTCGCCCGAGCAGAAATCAACGTTGGAGAAGTTTGATCGCGAGATTCAATCTGCGCAGACCAAAATCAATGAATTGGTCGCCGAGATTGCGAAGGTCGACGCACAAACGGCTTCGGGAGCAAAGCCTGTCGCGCTCAAGGCAAAGAGCAAGGATTTAAAAGCCGAAAAACGAAATCGGGAAGCTCAGTTGAAAAAACTTAAAGCCAAACGGAAGCGTTTTGATCGAAACGTGCCGTACGCATTGGTCGCCAAAGAGCGTGAACAGTTGCGAAAGACGTATCTTTTGGATCGAGGCGAATACGACAAGCCTTCCGATGAAGTTCCGCGGGATACGCCAGGTTTCCTGCCTCCGCTGAATTCAAGAACGTCGAATCCAAGTCGGCTCGATCTTGCCGAATGGCTTGTCGCGGAAGATCATCCGCTAACCAGTCGAGTCGCTGTCAATCGGATCTGGCAATCGCTGATGGGTGCCGGCCTGGTAAGGTCGACGGAAGATTTTGGAGCCCAAGGTACACCGCCGAGTCACCCCGAACTGTTGGATTTTCTTGCTGACGACTTTCGCCGCAACGGTTGGGATACAAAACGACTTGTGAAGCTGATCGTGACGTCGAAAACTTATCGACAGTCGTCTGTCGCTGACGAGTTGGCGTACCGTGAAGATCCTGGCAATCGGGATTTGGCCAGAGCCAGTCGACATCGGCTTGATGCGGAAGTCATTCGGGATCAATTGCTGTTCGTGAGCGGTGAAATGTGCGATGAGATGTACGGCCCGAGCGTCAAACCGCCGCAACCTGACGGGCTCTGGAAGTCCGTGACCATGATTGGTGAGCGATACAAAGCCGACCAAGGTGATGCAACGAAGCGTCGAAGCATCTACACGTATTGGAAACGCGGAATGCCGCCTCCACAGATGACGATTCTCAATGCTCCGACGCGCGACGCCTGTGTGGCTCGCCGCGAACGCACCAACACGCCCTCTCAGGCTTTGCTTTTGCTCAACGAACAAGCCTACTTTGAAGCGGCCGGAAAGTTCGCGCGTCGCGTGCTTCAGAAACCGGAAGACGAGCGAATTGCATTCGCCTGGGAATCCGTGACCGGGAAGCTGCCGGATGAAAATGAGGTCGCTGTTATGGAGAAATTGTTGGACGATCTGAGCCAAACGTATTCCAGCGAGCCCGAATTGGCGAAACAGATCGAGGCCGCGTCGGACGACGTCGAGTCGAATGTTGAGCTTGCGGCGTGGACCGTTGTGGCGAACACGCTTTTCAATATGGACATTACCAAGAATCGAGATTGATCTGATATGGCTGGAAACCAACATCCGGAATTTGCCCAATCGAGGCGACGTTTCCTGCTCAACAGCGGAATGGGGCTGGGAGCGTCTGCGATGGCGGGGCTGCTGCCGCAATTCGCGAAAGCTTCGGACGCAAAGTCGTTGCCGGCGAAAGCCAAACGAGTCATCTTTCTGTTTATGGCCGGAGCGCCCAGCCAGTTGGACCTGTTCGACTATAAACCCGATCTGGCCAAGCGGTTTCGCGAAGAGTTGCCTGAGTCGATTCGTGATGGCCAACGTGTGACGGCGATGACGAAGGGGAAAGAGAAGCTGATTGCGCCCTCGAAGTTCAAATTCAATCAGCATGGCGAAAATGGCATTTGGGTAAGCGAGCTTCTGCCGAATATTGCCGGCCAGATTGACAAGTTCTGCATGGTCAAGTCGCTTCGCACCGACGCGATCAACCATGACCCCGGCAAAACATCCTTTTGCACCGGATCCGAAATTCCTGGCAAGCCAAGCATCGGAGCGTGGTTGAGTTATGGCTTGGGTTCGATGAACAAGGATTTACCTGACTATATCGTGATGCCTTCGGCTTATTGGGGCGGACGAGTCAACGTTCAAGCCCTCTACTCCCGGTTGTGGGGAAGCGGATTCCTCCCATCGAAGCATCAAGGAACCAGTTTTCAGGCCGCCGGCGATCCAGTTCTATTTCTTTCCAATCCACCTGGAGTCGACGGAAAAGTTCGCCGCAGAATGTTGGACTCGTTGGCTCAGCTGAACCAGAAACATTTTTCGGAACAGCATGACCCTGAGATTTTGACAACGATTGCCCAGCAGGAGATGGCGTTTCGAATGCAGACGTCTGTGCCGGAGTTGATTAACGTTGAAAACGAAACACAGGAGACACTTGACCTGTACGGGCCGGAAGTCACCAAGCCCGGCTCATTTGCTCGTAATTGCTTGATGGCGCGTCGAATGGCTGAGGAAAATGTTCGCTTCGTTTCGCTGTTTCATCGCGGTTGGGACCATCACACTGCCCTGCCGAAAAATCTTGCGGCTCAGTGTCAGGACGTCGACCAACCAACAGCGGGACTGATTCAGGACCTCGATCAACGAGGCCTGTTGGAGGACACGCTCGTTGTGTTCGCCGGTGAATTCGGGCGAACGGTTTACTGCCAGGGCACCTTGACCAATGAGACTTATGGACGCGACCACCACCCTCGTTGCTTCACCGCTTTGTTGGCTGGTGGCGGCGTCAAAAGTGGCATCGAGTACGGAATGACGGATGAGTTCGGATACAACGTTGTTGAGAACCCGGTCCATGTGCGTGACTTGCACGCGACTATGTTGCACCTGTTGGGAATCGACCATGAAAAGTTGACGTTCCCGTTCCAGGGACTCGATCAACGCCTGACCGGAGTTGAGCCCGCCAGCGTCGTTCGCGGCATCGTTTCCTGAGCCAGTCAGCAGCTTCTTCTGCCTCTGGGCGATGCGTCTGGTCCAAGCCGCCGATGGTGAGTGCGGCTGAGCTTTAAATTTCTGAGAACACTTCATAGGGCGATCGCTTGTACCTTAAAACGTTTCTGCCTGGACGATCGGTTTCGGCTGTCCGGTTTCCAAACTTGCTGCTGATCGTTGCATTGGTTGTTCTGTCGACGCTAATCACGACGTCGAATTTACAGGCTACCGATTCGAACGACAGCACGCGTGCCAGACGCCCAAACATTGTTTGGGTGATGGGCGAAGACATGAGCACGGAACTTTCGTGCTACGACCATCCCGCGGTGAAAACGCCGAACTTTGATGAACTCGCTCGTAACGGGATTCGATTCACCAACGCGTTTTGTACGGCTGCTTCATGTACGCCGTCGCGGAATGCGATGATGACGGGCGTCTATCAGAATCGAACTGACACGCAGGATCAGCGCCGCCGCGGGATCAAGCTACCGTCTCCGATCAGGCCGATTACCAAACTGCTGCAGGAAAGCGGATACTACACGGCACTCGGTTGCGGATTCAGTCGGAAATTGGATCTCAACTTCGAAACAGAAGGCCTCTTCGACGGTAAAGACTGGAAGCATCGGAAGCCGAACCAACCGTTTTTCGCTCAGATAACGCTCTACGATTCCCATCGGCATGCGGACAATTGGCAAAAGGTTACCGAAGCGCAAACGGCGCCTATCGACCGCAACGCCGTTCAGTTACCGCCCTACTTTCCAGATCATCCAACCGTTCGAGAGGACTGGTCGCGTTACCTCGAATCCATTCAATCGATTGACGCCAAATTTGGGCGTTTGATGGACCGGCTTGAGTCCGAAGGCATTGCCGACAACACGGTTGTTATTTTTATCGGAGACAACGGTCGCTGTCACTTGCGAGGAAAGTGCTGGCTCTACGATGCGGGACTGAAGGTGCCTTTTATTCTGCAATTGCCTGCCTCATACGTGGGAAGGCTCAAGGATAAAGCTCTTGGTTCAACCGATTCTGATCTTGTAAGCACGATCGATATCTCGGCAACGGTTTTGGATTTGGCCGGAGTAAAACTTCCAAAATATCTGGACGGTCATTCGTTGGTCGCGTCAGACTATGAACCGAGGAAAGCCATCTTTGGTGCTCGCGACCTCATCGACGAAGTGATGGATCGAATCCGCTGCGTGAGGACAAAGAAGTACAAATACATTCGCAACTACAATCCGGAAAATGGATACCGTGAATGTTGGTACGTTCAGCACAATCGCCCAATGCTCGCCGCGATTCAGGAGCTTGGACGATTGGGGGAATTGTCGCCGGCTCAGCAACTCATTTTGAAAACCGTCAAGTCGCGTGAGGAGCTGTACGACATTGAGTCTGATCCGCACGAAGTCAAAAACCTCGCCGACGACCCGAAACACGCGGTTAAATTGAGCTCGCTTCGCCAGCAAATGGACAGATGGCTCAAGGAAACCGGCGACACGGGTTTGAAGCAAATGCGTTCAATGAACTCCCCGGAACATGCCGCGCTCGCGAAGTCTTTCGCAAACGTTGAGACCTATCTCCAACCGCTCAGAACCGAGCTCCAGCGTCGCTGGCCAAACAACCGAACGGTTAGAATTGTCGCTCACGGTCACAGTGTGCCAACTGGCTACTTTCGCGATGGCAAAGTCGAAACGTTCAAAGCGTACCCGCATTTGCTGCATCAGAAGATCGCAGAGGCCTATCCCAATTCGGTCGTCAACATGATTCCAACTGGTGTCGGTGGCGAAACTGCCGTCGTAGGAGTCAAACGTTTCGCGGACGACGTGCTGGCGTTGAAGCCTGACGTCGTGACCATTGATTATGGTTTGAATGATCGGCGCGTTGGTCTTAAAGCGACGCGTGAAGCATGGGCTTCGATGATCAAGATGGCCAAGTCGAACGGGGTAAAGGTAGTTTTGATGACGCCAACGGGTGATCTGAACGCCAACATTTTTGACGAATCGGACCCGCTCAGTCAACATGCGAAACAGATCCGTGAACTGGCTGCTGAGCATGAAGTCGGCATCGTCGATAGCTATCAAATCTTCCGCGATCACGCGACGCGGCGTGACGGATACAAAGACCTGATGTCACAAGGCAACCACCCAAACTACGCCGGCCATCTGTTGGTTGCCGAAGGGCTGGCGGTTTGGTTCCTGCCCTCGAAATCACATGACTAGCAATTGCGATTCGCCTGTAAACCTGGTCGAGCTCTTGAAAGCGTGCTAAGCGTCACTTTCGCAGTAGGCTCGAAACGAGAATCGTGATGGCTCCAGTGAACAGTAGACGCAATCCAACCAGCACTCCAACGATCCATGCCGAGTCGCCTGGCCAGTTGGCGAGGATGATTCCGCCGAGCAGGATTGCGACTACGCCGTCAAAAATCCACCAAACTTTGCGTTCGGTAGCAAAAGCCTGAGACGCAAAAATGATTCGTCCAATGCCATCGAGAATAAAGACAACGCCCAGAATCAAGGCGATCGTGATCACGCCGGACATCGGCATTAGCAGCAGAGCCAATCCGGCAATCACATAGATCGTGCCCCAAATCGCTTCGAACGCCACCGAGCCGTACCCGCGGTTTTGAAATGCCAACGCCAGTAGCGACGCCCCAACACACAACAGCGTGACCGCCAACCAAATCTCGATCGCGATTGCCATCACGGTCGGCAGCAGCAAACTGAACAGGCCCAGCGTACACAACACGCCGCCAATGATGGTTCCCCATTTGGCAACCTTGTTCATGAAAACAGCTGGATCGCCGTTCGGCATTTCTTCGTTTGCAAGTACTTCGTTCATTGCTGGAGCTCGTTTAAAAAGTGAAATTTCCTCGGGCAGTGATCAGCTCGGTTTCAACTCGGACGTCAGCCACTGCAGGCTGCAGCTTCCGTTGCAATCGCCGTGCCAAGTCGAAACTTTGGCTCAAAACCGCGAATTGAATCTTAATGCGAGCCAAAACTGTGCGACGCGGCAGCGCTATGACGCATATAGCGGGATCACTCCTGCGGAAAAGTGCGAAGGTTTGGCTGAATGCTCCGAGGCGTCGACGCCTAGACCGATGGGCGGCTGCGCAGGGACCGCTCACATTTGCACATTGACCACGAACTGAGTTAGTGAAACTCCAGTGCGAAGTATCGAAATGTTAGACGATCCAAGTATCAGAAGACGGAAACCGCGCCATTGAGAAAGTCGACGATCAACGTACCGTCGTTCGCGAAAAAAGCCGTCGCAGTTTGAGCCGCGACGGCTTGTGAGAATTGGAATGCCGTTGTTCTAGGCCGGGGACTTGAGGACCAAATAGCGACTTCCCTCGCCGGCTCGAACCAGCAGCAGGATACCGTCCTTGCCATCGGCGTTTTTCATCGCGTCCGTAAATTCGTCCATGTTCTTGACCGAACGATGATTAACTTCCGCGATCACATAACCGGGCTTGAGTCCCGATTGCTGAGCCAAACCGCCTCGTGCGATTCCCGTTACGACGACGCCGTCGATATCGTCAACGCCAAGTCGTTCTGCGGTTTCAGCATCGAGCGACTCAACTCGTAAACCGAGGCTCGACGTTGCTTTCGAAACTGGAACCTTACGTTTAACTTTCGGTGCAATCTCCAAACTGCCAATCGAAATCTGGTTGGGAACAATCGAGAGCTTGATCGAACGTTTGTTGCGAACAACGTTCAGTTTCTTCGATTGGCCCGGTTCGCAACGCTCGACAGCCAATTGCAATTGGCTGGGTTCCCAAATCTTGATGTTGTCAAAAGAAACCAGAACATCACCCGTCTTCAGTCCGGCTTTCGCGGCTGGACTATCCGGTTGGACCATCGTCAGCACCACGCCGCCTCTGGGAGAAACTCCGAACTGGTTCGCCAACGTCGCATCGAGTTCCTGAACTCCGACGCCGATGTAGGCTCGTTTTACCGTTCCATGGCTCATCAGTTGACCGCCAACCCAGCGAGCCAGATTGATCGGGACGGCAAATCCAATTCCCTCGTTGCCGCCGCTACGTGAAGAGATCGCGGTATTGATTCCGACAATTTCTCCATTGAGATTTACCAAAGGACCGCCGCTGTTGCCGGGATTGATCGCAGCGTCCGTTTGAATGTAACTTTCGCGCTCGTTCATGCCGATCCCGCGTTGTTTGGCACTGATAATGCCCGCGGTCACGGTGCTTTCGAGACCGAACGGCTGACCCAAAGCCAGCACCCAGTCACCGATTTCAGCACTGTCACTGTCACCCATTGGCGTCGCCGTCAAACCGCTGGCTCCTTCAAGGCGAATGACCGCGATGTCAGTTTTGGGGTCCGTCAAAACTTCCGCAGCAGAGAATTCGCGGCCGTCATTGAGGCGAACGGTCACCTCGCCCTTGCCGTCCATGACGACATGGTTGTTGGTGATGATGACACCCGATTCATCGATGATGACTCCAGATCCGATTCCCGTCGCCGGTCGATTAGATGGTTTTTGCGCAAACGGATTCTGGCGTCCGGATCGAGATGACTTCGAAGCTTCAACGCGAGTCTCGATCGCGACAAGCGATGGGAGGACTTTGTTTGAAGCGGCTCGAAAAGCGTTTGACAGATCCTTCGCACGGGCGACCGATTGGTCGGGATCGAGTTGATTGATACCGGCAGTCTGCGCGCTGTTCAGAAACGGATTCGTACGGTGAGTCAGCGTATCAGCGGAAGCCAATTGAGGTAGAATTAGCACTGCGACAATCGGCAATGCGATCCATTTCTCAAGGCGTGTATTGTTTAAAAGAGTCTTCATTAAAACACCTTCTGTTAAAACCGAAGAGTCGAAATGGGATCGTGCATCGCACGAAAGATGGGCCCAAAACGTGTCTTGCGGACAACGGCCTGACATCGCAAGCGTCGTGCCAAACCGCTTCTCCCGGTTTACGGCAACTCTTGCCGGCAGGTTCAAAGCTGGCGAAAAAACGGCTCAACCACGGAAGAAAAATGGATACGGTTGTGAGTTCGCAAACACACTTTCGGCTGTCGAAAATTTGGACTCAAATTGAAATAAATAGGTAAGTGACAGGACCGAATTGAATCCTGACAGTTTGTCGGTGTTCCTGGGTCTGGCAAACTGGGTTTACGAAAACCGAACTTGATTTTTTAAAGTTCAGAACGAAATTTAGTGGGTAAGAATTTGAATCAAGCACGCAAACATGTCGTCATCGTTGGTGGTGGTTTCGGAGGAATGAATGCCGCTCGGGCGCTTCGAAAGTCTCCGGTGGACATCACTCTGATCGACCGTCGGAATTTTCATCTGTTTCAACCGTTGCTTTATCAAGTGGCGACCGGTGGGCTATCGCCGGCCAATATCGCGTCGCCCCTACGTTCAATTTTTCGACGCCAGAAAAACGTCGGCGTCATGCTGGGAAATGTCGAATCGGTCGATCCGACATCGCGTTCGCTCGTCGTCCATCACATTGAACCGGGTGAAGAACAGGAACAGGCGGCGACGATCAAGTACGATTGGCTGATCGTTGCTGCCGGCTCGACAAATAGCTATTTTGGGCACGACGAGTGGGAAAAACTGGCACCCGGATTAAAAACAGTTGAAGATGCGACTGAAATTCGCGGGAAAGTTTTCGGTGCGTTTGAAGCTGCGGAGCAGGAGTCTGACGAGGCCCGCCGTCGCGAGCTCATGACATTTGTAGTAGTTGGAGGCGGGCCGACCGGCGTCGAATTGGCCGGGGCGATTGCGGAACTGGCCGGGCAAACGCTGAAGAACGATTTTCGTAACATCAATCCGCTCGATGCGAACATCATCATCGTCGACGGGCAAGAACGAATTCTCAATGGATTTGATCCAAAGCTCTCGCGCAAAGCCGAAAAATCGTTGCAGCGTTTGGGCGTCGAGATTCGTACAGGAACTCATGTCACCGCCATCCATCGTAACTCGGTCGCGGTTTCGGTTGACGATCAGCATTCAGAGATTCGTACGCCAACGGTTTTGTGGGCCGCGGGTGTTGCAGGAGTCCCGTTGGGGAAAAGAATTGCGGCGGTTACGGGCGTGGAAGTCGATCGTGGCGGGCGAATACCGGTCGAGGCAGATTTGTCGATCGTGAACCATCCAGAAATCTTTGTGGTTGGTGATTTGGCGATGAGCCACGACGAATCGGGAAAGCCTTTGCCGGGAGTCGCTCAAGTGGCGATTCAACAGGGCAAGTACGTCGGGCGGTCGATCGCGAATCAACTGGATGGCAAGTCAAAAGCTTCGCCTTTTCGATACTTCGACAAAGGAGCTTTGGCGACGATTGGGCGCAGTTCCGCAGTTGCCGATCTGGGCAAGCTGAAGTTCAGTGGTGTTTTTGCGTGGTTGATCTGGCTGTTCGTACACATCATGTCGCTGGCTCAGTTTCAAAACCGTGTACTGGTGTTCCTCCAGTGGGCCTGGAACTATTTTACATTCAACCGCTCGGCTCGGTTGATCACGGAACGCGATTTCGATTCCGAAACGTTGAACGACGAACAAAGCAATGCGGCTTAGGTCGCTCAATGAAGTGTTCAGGTGTCCCAAATAGCGAGGACTGCGGCTATTGTTGACGCATAAAGTTCGCGATATCAACAGACACAAAATTCAGAAACTCCATTGGCGACTGGAATTTAACGCCACTCTCGAAATCGCTGTTTTCGGGAACACGCGAAAGGTATTTCCGGTAAGCGTTTTGCGTTTGACCATTTCGAAGATCCCAGTTTCCATCGACCGCCATGATCGCAATTGACTCGCGGGCGTCGACCAGCGTCATTGAGACAGAAGCCTGTAGTGGTGCGTAGGCTGAAAGCGAAACGACGTCACAGTATAGAACTCCGTCTGCAGAGTACTGGGTCGAAAGGTCCACCAGTTGTTGCAGGTTGAACTTTCCTTTGCGAATTGAATGCGTGTCGCAAGAACACGGAGGCGCCAATACAGCGTCAGCAAAACCCGCTTGACGCAGCGACTCGGCAAGCGACTTGGCGAACATTGTCTGTTCCTGTAGCCGATTCGTGCGGCTGACAGGAGTCACAATCACGATGCGGCGAGGTTTTAGTTGTCGGTAGTATCGCGAAACCAAAACGTTCGCTGGCGTGGAGCAAGCGGGTTCTTGCGGAACGGCGACTGGTAGCGCGGCGCGGCGTGACGGAATAAATCGACAGCCGGCAAGCCCTCCGATGGCAACCATCGAGGCAATCAGGATGTGAATCATCCATTTCGTTCGTTGGATTTTAATCATGACTTGATCCGTTCAGCTCTGCCCCGAAGGACTATTTGCTGGTCATCTCCAACATCAAAACGTCGTCCAGTTTTTTGCGAATCGAGTTCAGTTGACGCGTCGAATCACGAAGTTGCAACGCTTTCTCTGACTCCAGCGTCACGATTTGCTGATTCAAGCTTGCGTTTCTCGCGTTGGCGTTCTGGATCTCGGATCGAGCCGTATTGATGGCCACTTCGATCTCTTCCAGCAAACTGGTCTTTTCCTGCAATTGCGTCTTCAGCCTCGCGTTTTCGGCCGTCAATGATTGACGTGCTCGCAGCAACGACTGGTTCTCGGCCGAAATTCTCAACAGCCGCTGCGTCGCAGTTTCCTGTCGATCAAATTGCTGCTGTGTCATCCCGGTCGCATTTTGGTAGTGACCGGAGCGATAATCCTGATCGCGATTTGGACGAACGGGTTGCTGGTAAGCCGCCGCTTGCATTGGCGGTTGGCGTTGAGCTTGAGGCGCCGGCTGAGATTGATACGCCGGCTGAGATTGATACGGTTGCTGCAGTGGCGGAGCTTGCATCCCGCTACGTGCTCCGTAATGTTCACCGATTGGACCACGCGAATCGTGCTGGTTCTGATTCCGTTGCGGAGGCTGATAGTACTGAGGTTCGGGAGGTTGAATGTCAGGCATGTCGTTGTACGGTCGCTGCTGATTCTGATTTGAATATTGGCGCTCGTTCGGATACTGTCCATTTGGTGGCGTTGGCTCGTCGTAGTCACGCGCTGGCAACTGGTAGTCGTCCAGATTCACGGGAGCGGAATCGCGGTACGGATTCTGTTGGCGATTGTTGTACGGGGGTGCGTCCGACGGGTAGTCGACGTCCTGTTGATACTGAGCCTGAGTGGCGTCGTGCCTGCTGGCCGGTGGACGAGTGCGGGGGTCGTAAGGCTGTTGATGATAGTCATCCTGGCGTCGATCAACTTCTTGCCCGCGTGATTCGTAACGTGCCGGAGGTCGTTCATAGCCGTTACGTTCAGCGATCTCTCGTGATTGCGAAGCTTGAGCGTCGTCCCCGCCAAACAGATTCTGCTTCACGCTGCGTTTCAGTTTTTGGTTCAGCTCAGCAAGCTTCTCCAGAGCCGATTTCTTGGCCGGCTGTTGGTTTTGCTGGTAGCTGTTCTGTCCGACGGCGACGTTGCATGAGACCAGGAAGCCAATCAGGCAAACGAGCGCGCAACGCGAAACTTGATTCGCGCCGCTGTGCATGTATCGCAACGATAGTCGCGTGGATGTGAAGATCATGATTGGTCATCCGGGTAAATGCAGTTGACGACAATCTCTTCGCCGCAAGCGCAGGTGATATGAATGGACTCAATCGTCGAGCCATTCTTGTTCAATTTGACGGTGGCTTCCTTGCTGTGATTGGCGTCGCGGCCAACGCGAACTCGGGAGTGAAGCATCGCGGATGGGTCGATTCGAGTGCTTGAGAAGGCACTGTTTTGAGTTGGATGATTCATGATCGCTTCCAGTGGATGGAAAGTTGCTCGATGTGGTTTCGGGATAGTGGAATGTTGGACGGTACTCGTTTACTACTTGAGCCGAGCAAGAATTTGCTCTTTCAGCCGGAACTTCGCCGCCGCCATGATTCGCGATACTCTCGATTCCGACAGCGACAGAACCGCTCCGATTTCTGCCAGGTTTAGCTCGTCGGAGTAGTACATCGTCACGACGAGTCGCTCTTTTTCAGGCAGCTCGCCAATCGATTCGGCGAGCAGTTCCTTCATCTCAAGCTTTTCAATTTCGTGTTCCGGTGCGAACTCATCCGACTTCCAGCTCTGATGCACAATGCAGGACAAGTCGTTCCAGTCTTCGGGTTCAAGGAATCGCATTGCCTCCAAGGATGCTTCAATTTGATCGAGGCTCAGTTCCGTTTTTTTCGCCAGCTGTTCCGGCGTTACCGGTGGCTGAAGCAGTTGCCAGGCTTTTTTGATCAGTCCGATTTGATGCAGCATCTTTTGCGAAACGGGAGCAAGCTTTCGCAGTTCATCAATGATCGCACCACGGATTCTCGGGAAAGCAAACGTGCGAAACGAAATGCCGAGCGAGATGTCGAAGCTGTTAGCGGATTCAATCAAGCCCACCATACCCGCAGATTTGAGATTTTCTCTTTCGTCCGGATCGTTGGTCGCCACGGTAATCGTGCTGAGAATTTTTCCAACGTAGTCCACGTTATCAAGAATCAGGCGCTCGCGGTCGGCGCCGGATGCTGTTCGTTTGTAAGTGTTGGATGCGGAATTCATTGACGATCTGGTAACAGGTCTCTGGTTCTATGGAGGCTCGCCTTCGAAACGCCATAGACGTCACGAACGAGCCATTTGGATTTGTGGTTCTGGTTGATTCAGGTTTCTTTGTTCGCAGTTTTGATGACGCCGATGCCGATGGCAACGAGCACGCCCATCAGGATCGAAGAGAGCGTTGCTCGAAACAGGACTGCCAGCGGTTCAACATTTGAGAACACGCCAATCAGCGTCACGATGCAGCCCGTAAGCATGGCGGCCAGAACTGCATAGGGACGTTGCCGTTGTTTGCGACGATGTCGCTGTCGTCTTTCGGCGAGCAGTTGATTCATCGTTCAACCTCCGGCGTATCTGAGTTCTCGTTGGCTTGGGAAAGGAATGAAAGGTCAGGTTCCGGTTCGGTCCCTTCCAAAACTTCGCTGTAGCGAACGATGTTCGTGGACTCGATCAGCAAGCCGTTCGGAATCTCGCTGTAGGCGATCACCGAAAGCTCAGGAAGGGAGCGAAAGATCGTTTGACGCAACGCGTAGCGGATTGAGGAATCCACCAGCACCGCGGCGGGTTCGTCCTTGATGCGCGACGTTTCCCATTTGGTTTGCAGGCTCTGCACCAGTCGCTCCAGGCTTTTCGGCTGAAGCACGATCGCATTGTTCTGGTTCAGTTGGCGAAACTGATGTTCCAGTCTAGGTTCGAGGATGATGACACGAACGCGCCCTTGAGCGTCGCGGAAACGATCGCAGATCAAATGGCCGATGCTACTTCGGATCTTTTCCGTAAGCTGAACCAGGTCCTTGTTCGTCGGGCCGTGGTGAATGGCTGATTCGACAATCTTCTGCAGCGAAGTAATCGGAATCCCTTCGGCCAGCAAACGCACGAGCACCTGATGAAGCACCGATGGTCGTACCGTGTCCGGTTTCAATTCGTCGACCGTCGTCGGCGCGATCTCTTTTAGTTTGTCCAGCATCTTCTGCAAGTCTTCACGGCTTAAAAGCTCATGAGCGTGCGATCGCAAGCATTCGCTGAGGTGAGTGATCAGAACTGTTGGAGCATCGACCACCGTGTAGCCAACCATCTCCGCCCGACGCCGGTTGCTTTCACCAATCCACTTTGCCGCAAGATCGAACGCCGGGTCGCGAGTTTCGACGCCTTCGATGTCGACGTTGACTGAGCCCGGATTGATGGCGAGGTACTGGTCCACAATCAGCTCTCCCCGCGCAACTTCTCGCCCTGAGATCAGAAATCGATATTCGGAAACATTGATTTGCAAATTGTCGCGGATCCGAGCCTGTGGAATCCAGAACCCGTGTTCTTTCGCCGCGTCCTCCCGCATTTTTGCGATTCTGGCAGCGATGCCGTTTCCTTTTTCAGGTTCGACCAAAGGAATCAGCCCGGCGCCAATCTCGATCACGATTCGATCGCTTTGCAAAAACTGATTCAAGCTCTGCTGTTCGAGGCTTTCGCCAGGTTCGCTCTCTTCCGCTTGCTGTTGTTCCGTCCGGACCTGTTCCTGCTTTTCAACTTCTTCCTGACGTTTCGTGCGCGAAACAAAGATCAAAATTCCGGCGCCAATGGCGATAAACGGAAGCTTGGGAAATCCGGGCGTGAACGCCATCAGAAACATGATGATCGCTCCAACAAACAGCGATTGGTGTCCCCGTTTGACCTGCGAGTTGATTTCGTCGCCGAGGCTCGACTCGGAAGCGGACTTGGTGACCAGGATACCGGCACTGGTAGCGATGATCAGAGCCGGGATTTGCGAAACCAGTCCGTCGCCGATCGTCAGGATTGAATAGATCTGCAGCGCATCGATCATCGACTGACCGTTACCCATTCCCAACATGACGCCACCAAGGATGTTGACGACCATGATCACAAGGCCAGCAATCGCGTCACCGCGAACGTACTTACTGGCACCATCCATGGCTCCGTAGAATTCGGCTTCGCGAGTCAATGTAGAGCGGCGTTCTTTGGCTTCAGTTTCACTAATCGCACCCGCATTGAGCTCCGCATCGATCGCCATTTGCTTGCCGGGCATCGCATCGAGGGTAAACCTTGCGTTGACTTCCGAGATACGAGTCGCACCTTTGGTGATAACGATAAACTGGATCGTCACCAAAATCAGAAAGATCACGATTCCGACAATCAGCTTGCCGCCGACCACGAAGTCGCCAAACGTAAGCACGATCTTTCCCGCGTCTCCATCAAGCAGGATCAGACGCGTCGTCGCGACATTTAAAGAAAGTCGAAACAGCGTCAGCAACAGCAGCATCGATGGAAATACCGATACGTCGAGTGGCCGTTTGGCGCCAAGTGTGATCAGCAACAGCATTACCGCGGCGGCGATGTTGCAAGCCAAAAACATGTCAAGCAAAATCGTCGGCAGCGGAATGATCAAGACGACAAGCGTCAGCAGAAACGTAGCCGACAGCCACGTTTCGCTTCGTTGCATGAACCCATAGTTGGGGTCTTGAGATGTAATTGCGGAGCTCATTCGGCGGGACGTCAGACTGCGACAAAACTGGAAACAAGCGACTTACAGATCAGTTGCCATCCGTCGACTAAAACGAACAGCAGAATTTTGCACGGCGTTGAAACGACAACTGGCGGCATCATCATCATTCCCAGCGACATCAAAATCGTGGACACGACAAGGTCGATCAGGAGAAATGGAATGTAGATGCAAAAACCCATGATGAACGCGGTCTTTAGCTCGCTAATAATGAACGCCGGAACGGCAATCTTGAGCGGCGTTTCCAGTCGTTCGTACGGAGGTTCGGTCTCTGCAAGATCGAAAAACAGTTCCAGGTCATCCGTCCGCGTATTCGCCATCATGAACATTTTCAGCTCGACAACCGTGATGTCCCAGGCTTGCTGGAAATCAAACTCGGGAGTCGCAGTTGGATCTTTGGCTTGAATCTCCTGAGCCTCAAGCAGCGGCTGGATGGCTTTCTCGTTGATCGACTCAAACGTCGGCGCCATGACGAACAGAGTCAGAAACAACGCGAGCCCCAGCATCACCGGGTTGGGCGGAATTTCTTGAGTCGATAGCGCTCGTCGCACGAACGAAAGAACGATAATGATTCGCGTGAACGCGGTGACGCAAACCATTAGCGCCGTCGCGAAACTCATCGCGCCAAGCAGCAATGCGATCTGTATCGGCGGTGTCAGATTCGACAACGCTCCCGGATCCTGCGCCGGCGTTTCAGCTAATTGTGCCAACAGCAGAATGTTCATGCCCTGTCCTTGGCTGAATAAGTCTTTGAGGCAGCAGCCGAACGGTTGGCACTATCCAACAACATCTGGATCAAGCGATCGTCAACCGCACCGTGGTCGGTTTCTTGCGTCTGTGAGACAGTCGGCGTACGTTTCTTTTTGGGGCGATCTGACCGCTGGGGAGGAGCCTCGATCTCGCGAGGCTCGGTGTCTGAAGCGATTTGGTCAAGAGTTTCAGCGAAGTTTGGCGCCACCGCAATCATCGACTTCACTCCGTTGGCATCGCTTGCCACGAGTACCTCCGAACCCTTCCAGTCGATTACACGAATCGTGCTGTTGTCATCAAGTACCAATTCTTCCTTGATCTTGAGCGACGACGATCGTTCGTTCGTCGTTTCTTTTTTGTTTGTTCCCTGCGGTTTGATCCATTGCTTGGCAAACACGATGAATCCGATTCCGACCATCAGGACAAAAGCCAGATTCATGCCCATGGTGGCAATCAATTGGCCGAAATGTTGCTTCTTCGCTGGCGTCTCTGATGTCGCGTCCGCAGTACTATCAGCTTCTTTCTCCCGTTCGATGAAGTTCGGCATCTCCGAATCTCGTTGACGCTGCGGGACCTTGGAGTATCCCGGAATCTCATTCGCATCGCCACCGTTGAAAGCTTCCGATGGCATAACTCTCGCAGGCGGCGATTGGTCGTAGGCCGTTGGGACAACCTGTCGGTCTTGTCGCAGTCCAGCGTTTCTCAGGCTCGTTGGCTCAGACCCGATCAGTCGATCCACTGCGCTGCCGGTTTGATAGTCGTTATTCCGAAACGTCTGAGCCACCGCAGACGAATCCAGCAACAACGCAACGACGAACATTGCAGCGAGTGCACGAAACGAACCAGATGCGAATGTTGTTGTTGTCGACGAACGGAACCGCGGTGCAAAACATCTTTGCTGGTTCGAAGCACGAGTTTTTGATTTGATCAACACTTTGACTGAATCCCTTCGTCTCTAAAGCAACATCATGTTGCTATGGCGTCAGTAGTTCGCATTTTGTTTACGACGGATTGGCGTAGATTTCTTTGATACGAATCGCGAAGGAATCATCAACAACGACAACCTCTCCATTGCCCAGGGGAACGCCTTGAGCAACCAGTTCAATAGGAGCGCTGATGCTGCGATCGAGTTCAAACACAGACCCTTCGGTCAGTCCCAAAAGTTTCTGGATTGGAACGCTGGTCCGTCCAAGCTCAGCGGCAACCGTAACCTGAACGTCGTAAAGGCGATTCAGTTCTCCTGGAGCACCGGCCACAACTGGCGTTTGTTTCAAGTCTGGAAACTCGGGAGTGCGTACGTCGTCCTCGCTTGCATCAGCCGGCGCGTTGGCGGTTTGAGTTGCCGCAGCGCCTGCTTCTTCGACTTCTGGAGAATCGTCTTCTGTGTTTTCGTCAGCCATGGGGGTGCTTTCTCTTTGCGTTTGCAAATGAAACGTGGTTGGTCAGTTAGCTCGCGCTGCCGTTGGGCCCAATGCACTTTGAGATCTCGAGTCCCACTGTCTTGCCGATTTTTCCGGGCCAACATTCAAAGAACGGACGGCCGGCGACAGAGGCCACAATCGGTTGGTCAATTCTCTGGTCGAGTTGTACGATGTCACCGACTGTGATGCTGGCCAAACGTCGCATCGGGATGCTGGCCTGTCCCAACAAGCCAACGATTTCGATTGGAAGCCGCTCAACTGTCGCCCGCGGATCGTTGCTCGTTCCCGTAGACGCCCTGCGATCGACAACTTGCTCGAGCAATTCCGACATCTCCTGCTTTTTCGAAATCCAATGAACGGTTGTCTCGCCACGTGCCAGTTGCATGTGCAGGCTGCCCGTAATCACGAGGTCTTTGCCGCGGCAAAGTCGGACTCGCTTGGGGTTGGTAGAGATCGCTTCGATATCGCAATTCAATGCCAGCGTCCCGAGCCAGCCTTGTCGCACGGACTTGGCAAGCGTTTCAAAAAAAGTCTTCGCAACCACCGATTCGATATCGGTCAGGGGTCGCTCCGCAATTTCAGCTCCTTCAGGAGCATGAAGCAGCTCGGCGACGATCTGATGAGCATCGTGCTCCGAGATGTACCAGATAGACTGTGTGTTTTCGTCCGTGATGTTGAACGTACAGCAGAAATCCGACGCGGCAGTATTTTCAACCGCGGATTCAAGGGATTGAGTACGGATGTTGTTGGCGTACAAACTGCCTTCACTTCCCGCGATGCCAACCCAATGGTCCGAGAACGCTTGTGAAGCCTTTGCGATCCACAGTCGAAACGCGTTCGCCGATTCATCGGTCGATTCCGCCTGGCGAAAATCGTAAACAGTATATTGAGGATCACTCATTGAATCTTGAAATCGCTGAACAGGATGTCTTCAATCCGCTCAATGCCATCGGTAAACAGCATCTCATTGAACTTGCCATGGATTTCACGACGGAGCAAATTGTGGCCGTACTTGCCGCGTACTTCTTCAAGCGTTTTGTCGCGAAGATGTGCGATCAGCCAGTTCTTCAGCAGGACGTTTTTTTCTTCGACCAGTTTGGTCAAAGCGTCTTCCTGAGACTTGGAAACTTGTAGCGTCAACGTGCAGTTCACGTATCGTGATGCTCGCGGGTCGTTCAAGTTGGCAACCACTTCATCGAAATCGATGAAAGCTTTCTCCTCAACCGGTTCCGGGAAGTCCATTAGCTTTACGCCAACGACGCCAGGGTTCACCCCCTTGTCCGGAACTTCTCCCGGACCCGTGAGCATGGGGACGGCAAAGCCTGCTCCTGCACCTATGACGAAGATGATGCCCCACACGATCAGCTTTCCGAGGAATCCCGATTTTTTCGGTGGTGTGTCTTGTGTTTCGTTTTCTTCAGCCATACCTGAATGTGCTTTGTTGGACACCGGAAGCGAGGTGGTTCACTGCGATGTCGATTGAACGAAGGATAAAAGGCGAGTTTCGTTTTCTGGTTCAGTGCAATTAAATTGTTACATTGGTGCAGAGTTCGCCTGACACTAATAATTGTTAGAGTCGTTAAAGCCTATCGGCCTTGCCCCTTGGGCACTTGAGAGGCGTCACCGGAAAATTGTTGCCACTGACACGCAATAATTTCCTGGTTCAATCGCTACCACTTTTGAGTTTTCGCGCTTTCGAAGAATTGTCACGCCGCGGTTCGCCTGCCGCAGCAAAAACTGACGGCGAACTGTAAATGGTTGGCATGCTGTTTGCGGAACTGATTCGGTTCGGCCGAGGATCCCGCAATTTCCCGTGCCAATTTGGTTTGCGATTTGGTTTGTTGGTCAGGAGGAACAACAATGATTCGTGGTTTGTACAACGGTGCAGCCGCTCTCGATGTGATCACGAGGCAACAGGAAGTTATTTCCTCAAACCTGGCGAATCTCAATACGAGCGGCTATCGAAGCGCCCAACTGGTCGTCAACCAAAGGGAAAACCCTCAGCCCAATAACCCCAGAAATGAGCTTGGACCGGAGAGTCTGGAGGTTCTCACGAGCTTTGAGAACGGACGGCTTCACCAGACCGATCGGCCGCTCGATGCGAGTTTGGTCGGAGACGGATTCTTCTCCTTTGAGAGTCCGGATGGAACGTTGTACTCACGTGCAGGTCACTTCTACCGCAGTCCCGATTCAGGCACTTTGGTCAGCAATGAAGGCCTCCCGGTTCTTGGCGAGTCTGGCCCCATCAATATTCCCGCTGACATAGCCGACAGCGAAATCGTTATCGGCGAAGACGGAACTGTCAGCGGCAAAGGCCAGCAATTCGGAAAACTGGCTGTCGTCGGGTTTAGGGACAATCAGTCGCTGGAACGCGTCAGCCAATCGTTTTTCAAAGCTGGACAGAACTCGGTTCAGACTGATGCGACGGCCGTCGTGACTCAATTCAACCAGGAATATTCGAACGGAAATGCAGTTTCCGAGATGATCGCGATGGTCATTGGGACGAGGCATTACGAGGCCGTCCAGAAAGCCACGACAGCCATTTCAGAAGCAATGCGCGAGCACATTCGGGCTTAACGCCTAATCCAACAGGGAACTATTCAATATGTTAAAAGCGTTCTATTCAAGTGCGACCGGCATGCGGGCTCAGGAGTTGTTGATCGACAACACGGCCAACAATCTTGCCAACGTGAACACGACGGGTTTCAAGAAGAAGCATATCAACTTTGCCGACCTGATCTACGACACGATTGCTGCACCGGGCGCGGCAGCAGTTGATGGACAAACGAAGCCAATCGGATTGCAAATTGGTAGCGGGGTGCGAGCGGTCGGCACGACCAGCGTGTTCAGCCAGGGGCCACCCACGGAAACTGGCATCGCGACCCACATGACGATTGAAGGCGATGGCTTCTTCAAGGTAACTCGCGGCGACACCACAGCATACACACGCGACGGTTCTTTTGTAACTGATTCGGAAGGGCAATTGGTTACCGGAGACGGCTATCTGATGGACCCTCAAGTCACCATTCCACCGCTGGCGACGAACATTAACATTTCGGGCGAAGGCATCGTGACTTATCAGTTGGACGGTGTATCGACGACAGGGCCTTCGATCCAGTTGGCCCGGTTCACCAATCCTGCGGGGCTACAGAACCTCGGGGGCAATCTCTACCTCGAAACCGAAGCCTCAGGCGCGGAAACGCTAGGAGAGCCTGGAGTCGACGGGCTGGGGCGAATTCGAAACAACTTCCTTGAAGGCGCCAACGTCGAGGTCGTTTCGGAACTGGTTTCACTGATTACTGCCCAGCGAGCCTACGAGATTAACTCGCGCGCAATTCGGGCCGGCGATGAGATGCTGTCAACTGCTAGTGACCTGGTGCGATAAATGATCCGTAAAGCAAAAACCGGAATCCTTGCTGCGATCATCGGCTTAATCGCATTGTCGACTTCGCTGCATGCTTCCGAAGTAGTTCAGGTCATCGTGCGTTCGAACCAACTGACAGTTGCCGATGGAGAACTTTCAATCGGCGACGTTTGCGATGTTCGAGGCGGATCGCCGCTGTTGCGAAACAGGATCAAGACGCTGGATCTGGACTTGGTCGTTGCAGGCAAGTCGACGGTTGTATCCAGGCAACAGGTCGCGATTCGGATTGCGTTGGACGGCGTGGCCCGAACGTCTATTTCTCTTTCCGGACCTGAAAAGACCACGGTTAATTTGATTCCAAACGAAAAGTTACAGGAACGTCTCGAAGCAAAACTTGGCCACGACTTGAGTTTTCAATTCGGAATTGGTGTCGACGATGTTCGCGTCCGACTGTTGAACCTTGACGTAATTGCCAAATTGCGAGACTCCATAAACACCGGCGACTTCGAAATCCTCGCCTTCTTTCCTGCTCAACTACCTTTGGGTGACAAGTACATTCAGGTCGAATACTCGGACTCCAGTGGGAATCGTGTGACGCACAGGACGCACGTTCAAATTGTCGTGATGCAGAACGTTTTCGTCACCTCAGGCCTGATATCAAAAGGAACTGTCATCACTGCCGGACACGTGCAGAACATCAAACGGCCCTTGATGGATGGCAAAATTGAACTTGCCGGCGCCGAATGCGTTGGCTGTGTTGCCAGCCGTGATATTGCCCCGCATCAAATCGTTACCTCGCGTCATCTCAGTCGTCGCCCGGTTCGGAAACAGGTGCTTGTGAAACGAAATGACCTGGTTGACATCGTGTTGATGCAGGGGCGGTTAAGAGTGCGAGTCAAAAATGCCAAGGTGATGACCAGTGGTGCCAGAGGCGAAATGGTGAGAGTGCTCAACACCAACAGCAACAAAGAAATCAACGCTGTCGTCTATGACAGGACGACCGTTGTGGTAACTCAATAGATCGAACAGTAAAAATGATAAACCATCGAAAACAATCCATCCTGCTAATGGCGATCGTCGCAAGTCTGTTCGTGCTGACGACCAGCCCGGAAACTGCGAAAGCCCAAAGTCTTTTCGAGCGTCGTTCCGCCAACCAGATTGATCAATATCGCAACTACGCGGCCCGGCAGCGGGGCGATTTGCTGTCTGTGGTGATCAGCGAAAGCACTGATGTTGAAAATCGCGACGAACGATCGTTGGACAAATCCGGCAACTCAAATATCTCGGGTGGATTGAGCTACAGCCTTGGCGGTGGACTTGGCGGTGCAACTGGCGACGGAGCATTGAATCAGTCCAGTTCCAGCAGTCGGGGATTTACGGGAGATTCGGAGTTCCGCAGCGAGCGCCAATTTCTAGACCGATTCACCGTGACGGTGATTGACGTCCAGCCCAATGGCAATCTTGTGATCTCCGGCGAGCGAAATATCTCTGTCCAGGGTGATTCGAGAACGCTGCGTCTGTCGGGCGTTGTGCGGCAAATTGATTTGCTTCCTGACAATTCGATCTCGTCCCGGTTTGTCGCCAATCTCGACATTCGACTGTCTGGTAAGGGGACCGAGCAAAAGTTTAACAAGCAAGGTTCTTTCAGCAGAAGAATCAATCGACTGTGGCCGTTCTAGTGCGTCCTCATCCACTCAACTTTTCGTGATTCCGTGAAACTGATACCTGATATTTTGATAGTCCTGTGTTGTTGCTTCTGCAGTGTCACAACAGCGTCATCGCAAGTGGTTGCTCCTGCGCCGGCAGCGCCGCGTAACTCGTATGTTCGCGGTCAGCTCGATCCGTCGGTACGCGTTAAGGATATTACTTTCGTCGACGGTGATCGTAACAATCACGTCTCTGGCGACGGGCTGGTGTTTGGTCTCAGCGGTACGGGTGGCAAGTCCGAACAAACTCGGTCGATGGCCAGCAGCTACTTCTTGCACAAGGGAATTCGAGTCGACCAGGCGGAAACAAAGAACATGTCGGCCGTACTGGTGTCGGGAAAAATTCCTCCGTACGCCAGAAAGGGAGAGACGATTCTGATCAACGTTTCCGTAGCGGACGACGCGACCAGTCTGCGCGGCGGTACGCTGCATCAAGCTGTGTTGCGGGGGATCGACGATGAAATTTATGCGATCGCACAAGGCCCAATCATCGGTGGCGGAGTCGCTGCCGGAGGAGCCGCGGCATCGGTTACCAAGAATCATCCTACCGTCGGAGTCTGTGAGGCGATTGTCGAGAGAGAGATCTGTCCGGAACAATTGTTGGTCAACGGTCGCCTTCGATTGGTGCTGAGAAACAAAGAGTATTCCACGGCAACACAGATTTCCAACGCGCTGAATATGGTCTTTCCGAACACCGCTCGAGCATTGGATGCCGGGACGGTCGAGATTGCAGTGCCGCGTAGTTTTCAACGGTCTCTGCCGGCGTTTATTTCGATGGTTGGGGAACTGCGGATCAAGCCGGATCAACGGGCTCGCGTGGTGATCAATCAGAAAACCGGGACGATCGTAATGGGCAAGCACGTCAAGATTTCACGCGTTCTATTCGCCAGCGAGAACATCGTAATCTCAACAGCGGAAACCCCGGTTGCCTCCCAGCCTGCCCCGTTTAGCCAAGGAGAAACCGTCGTGCTTCCTCGTTCTGCGGTGGATATTTTTGAGTCCGGAGGTACATACAACGTATGGCAAGAGGGACTCACCGTCGGCGATTTGGCACAGGCTCTAAACACATTGGCAGTCTCGCCGAACTCGATGATCAATATATTTACGACACTCAGAAACCAGGGCGCTTTGCAGGCCGAACTGGTAATCGAATAGGAGAGGTCCATGAATCAAATCGGAAACTCGTCCAGCCTCATCAGCAGTGCCAATTTCGTTGGTACAGGCATCGAAAAGTATGCCTCGATAAATTCCGCCGGCAAGTCATCGGAGTCGGACGCGATGCTTGCGAAGATGGAGTCTTTGGGACAGGAGTTCGAAGGCGTATTTCTGTCGCTGATGCTCAAAGAAATGCGAAACACGCTCGAAGACGGCGGTTTCTTCGGTGAAGAAACCAGCGATACCTATGGCGGAATGTTTGACATGTTCGTCGGACAGGATATGGCCAAATCAAGTCCTCTCGGGATCGCGGACATGCTCGTGAAAAATTACTCCAGACAACAGTCCAATCCCGTCGCCGAACAATCGACATCAGTCGATCCCGCCCAATCGGCAGACGGGGAATCCGTTGATGTTCCCGTCCCAATTTCAATCACCATTTAGTCGCCAGAAAGGCACTTCAAATGAGCAGAACCCAAGATGCGGCAGCCGTCGAGTTGCCAAAATTGATCGTGGTGGTTGAACGACACCTGCGTTCTGAGTTGGAATTGATGGACAAGCTCGATCAGCTCAACCAGACGGTGAAAGAAACGCTTGAAGCATCTGGATCGAAAGGTCTGTCTCCGTCGCAAACTGATTTGCTTGATCAAATGGCTCAAGATCTGTCGCAAACGTCGGCAGGATTGAAGGCCAGGCGAACGAACGTTCTGCTTGCTGTCAATTCGTTGCATGACGGACTGCCAACGCTTTCAATTCGAGAGTTCATTCAGACGCTGGACTCTGCGAGTGGACAACGGCTTGAGAATCTACGCATGAAGATACTCGATCGGCTGGTCGAAGCTCACGCGACTTTGATCGGGAACCAGGCGGTCATGTTTTACTCATTCGACTTCTACCGAAAAATGGTTGCCGGACTATTTAATAGCGAAACCGATGAAAACCAGTACTCGATGACCGGGCAGGCTTCGGGCGTCAAACCTGGCAATCTCGTTCGAAAGGCTTGCTGAAATGACGAATTTCATGACAGGGTTGTCTGCTCTGCGCACCAGCCAATACGCGATGGAAGTCGTTTCCAGCAACATTGCCAACGCTGATACCGAGGGCTATCACCGTCGTAGTGTGCATCTCGAGGCGAACACTCCCAACGCTTACGGTCAGATGCAGATCGGAACAGGCGTTTCGATTGACTACATCGAAAGAATTCGAAATCAGGTTACCGAGTCTTCGTTGACGCTTGCGATTTCGGACGTCAGTCGCGTCGATCAAACGTTGGAGATCGAGCGGCAGGTAGAATCGCTGTTTCAGTCAGGCGAAGGGTCGATTCATGAATTGATCGATGACTTTTTTGGAGAGCTGACGAAACTGACATCGACACCGGGCGAGCCTACTCAGCGGACGGCGGTTGTCCAACAAGCCGATCAGATGACTCAGATGTTTTCGCAGATTGCAGGACAGCTGACGGAGCTGAAAACCGCGATTGGGTATCAGGTCGAGCAGGAAGTTGCTTCGTTGAACGAGAAGATGGTTGCGATGAGTGACCTCAACGCTCGCATCAATCAGTATCAGAATTCTACAGATGTCAGCCATGAGTTAGACGAGCTTGATGCGTTGGTGAATCAAATCGCAGAAGTCGTCGATGTGCGACGCAACGAGCAATATCGTGTTGGCAGCACACTCGCGTTTGGCGATTCCGTCATCCAGCAGGGAATCCGCCCGACGCTCTACAGTACGTTCACAACCGAAGGCGGCGAGCTCGCGGTTTCTGTTGGCGATTCAGACAAAGCGGCTGTTTTCGAAGGTGGGCGACTCCCGGCGTTGCTTGACGCGTACAACAATGTTATCCCTGAATTTATGGGAAAACTGGACGAACTTGCCGCCGGAATGATTCAGCAGTTTGATCAGGTGCATGCCACTGGAACCGGGCCTGGCGGATCATTTTCGTTGCTAAATGGTACTCGCAACGTTGTCGATCCTGATGTTCCGCTGAGCGAATCCGGAGTGCCGTTTCCGATCGAAGCCGGCGAACTGCACATTTCGATCACCGATCCGGATGGCAATCGGCGCACCGAATCTGTTTACATCGATCCGGAAACTCAATCGCTGACAGACGTTGCTACAGCGATTTCTGCCTTCGATGATCTGCATGCCTCGATAAATTCTCAAACGAATCAGTTTCAGGTTATCGCCACGCCGGGATATGAATTTGACTTTTCCGGGAGCCTCGAATCGACGCCAAATCTCGACAACGTTTCCGGGACGTCAGTTCCTGCGTTTTCAGGACGCTACCTTGGCGACACCAGTCAGACGTTAAGCTACGAAATCTCAGGATCCGGAAACGTTGGTGTCTCTGATGACCTGTTCGTTAACGTTTACGACGAACAGGGAACACAATTGGCTCGACTCAATATCGGAGAAGGATACGAGGCAGGAAGCGAGTTGGATGTTGTTGAGGGCGTGAAACTTTCATTCGCATCGGGAACCGTCGTCGATTCAGACTCCTTCGAGTCGGAGCTTGTGACGACTCCGGACGAGACAGGGTTCCTGGCATCGCTGGGGCTCAATAGTTTTTTCCAGGGCGTCGACGCATCAACGATCGCTGTCAATGACGAGATCCTGGAAGATTCAGAGCGGTTCGCGTCTGGAACTTCTTCGGATCTTGCCGACACCTCAAACCTTTTCGTCATGATTGAGCTGCAACAGTCTCGTGGCATGTCCGATGGAACAAGATCGTTTGGAGAATTCGTGAACGAAGTCACCACAACGATCGGCATACAAGTCCAGAACAGCACACAATTGAGCTCCAGTTTGGGTAATCTTCAAACCCGATACGAACAGGAACGCGATGCCGTTTCCGGCGTCGATTTAAATGAAGAGCTTGTCTACTTGCAGCAGTTTCAGAAGCAGTACGAAGCTTCCGTCCGAGTCATCCAGACTGCAGAAGCGATGCTTGATGAACTGTTTGCGGTGTTGCGATAGTTCCGGTGCCGCTTGATCAATCGATTTTCGCCCCACCTCTGCCGCTTACTTTGGCGAGTCGTTTTCCTGAAAGAACAACCAGATGAACTATCGAGTTACCTCCTTTGCCATCGGTTCACGTGCGATCCAGTTTCAGGCAAAGCACAACGCAGCGATTCTGAAGTATCAGGAACAGATTTCATCAGGAGTCAAGCTTCAGCGTCCGTCCGACGATCCGATCGCATTTCGACAGGTCACCAGTTTGACATCCCGGCTGACGGAACTGGCAGCTGACCAACAATCCCTTAGCAGTGCGAAATCCGTTTTGAGCGCCAGTGTGGTGCAGATTCAGGACTTCGGCAGCATCATCTCTCAGGCAAAAGGTTTGGCTCAGCAGGGTATTCAAGCGCTCGACAACAACGAGCGGGAAGCTCTGGCTTTGGAAGTCGACGGACTCTTCAATCAGCTAAAAGATATTTCTCAGGCGACATTCGACGCCGCGTTTATTTACGGAGGCACGCGATCCGACCATACGCCGTTTAGTTTTGGTGAACCAACGTCCGACGGCGGCCCGCTTTCGGTGACCTACCATGGATCAGAAAATAATAGTCGCGCTTACGTTGGCGAAGCTGTTTCGGTCGATACTTACTATTCAGGGCAAGAAGTTTTCTCCAACCCGGATCGCGGAGAAACAATTGTCTTCGGTAACACGGGAGTTAAATCCGGGCAAGGCACTGACACGTTGATCGGTCGCGCCGAATTGCAAATCACTCACGATACAACCGAGTATCTTGGCGGATCTGGCTTGCTGCCTGGAACCGATTCACAGTCGCTCGACACGATCATCGCGGACGTTGGCACGTACTCAATCTCGATCGCTGACACATCTGGTGACGGGTCGGCCGGAACGATTTCGTTCAACGGAGGTCCGCCAGTCGACTACACAAATACCGACACGAACTTGCAGATCACCGGATCGTCGGGAGAACTGGTTTACGTGGACGCTTCGGCGATTACTCCGGGATTTAACGGCACGGTCGATGTTCGAGCGACTGGAAATTTGAGCGTTGACGGTGGCGCTAGCCAAACGCCAATCGATTTTTCGGCGGATCAAATCGTGACAGATTCGCACTCGGGACGGTTTGCGATCCTCGATACAAGTGACGTAAACTCTGTCGGCACGAACAGTCTCGAATTTCCTGGAACGTCTGACGCGTTTCAGTTGTTGCATGGACTGGCGATCGACCTCAGAAATGAGCGAGGTTTGAGCAACGGTGATTTGACCGACTCGCTCGATCGTCGACTCGGGGAACTCGATGCGATGAGCGACCATGCCTATTCGATTCTTGGCGAGCAATCGACTTCTTTGTCGACGCTTGAGAATCTCAACTATCGCCTCGAAGACCTGGAGATCTCTGTGCAGACTCAACTGGCCGATGTTCAGGCGACTGACATCCCGGAAGCCATTTTGAAGATGGAGAACTCAAGTGCTTTGCTGCAGTACACCTACGCAGTGACGGCTCAGATCTCGTCGTTAGGGCTGCTTGATTTTCTGCGTTAAAACTTCGTTTGGTCACACTCGGTCACCAGAGCCCACGTCGCGGAAGCTTGGGTCGATGTTGCTGTAGTTAAGCTGCGGTTTCCGTTTAACCTTCGGTTTCCGTTTATCGTTCGGTTCCCGTTTATCGTTCGGTTCCCGTTTATCGTTCGGTTTCCGTTTATCGTTCGGTTTCCGACATGACGAACGAGACTACAGGTCGTTTTGCGTCCGTGAACAGCCATGGTTTTACGGTGTATCGAATCTGGTTTTTCATCGCCGGCGTGAGCCAGAACAGCTTTTCGATCTCTTTCTTGACGTCGAAGCTTTTCGAAAGCTCGCGATTGACTTCGCCGCTGCTGGGCATTCTTGCCCAAATGATGATTTCAAGTTTCGAACCGTTTTGACGAAGTTTCGGGATCAGTTCGGCGGCCAGTTTGATCGCGTGATCGCCAAGTGTTCCGTCCTTTTCCTTGAACCGCTGGAACGAATCGAAAACGACCTGGTTGGAGATCGGGGGCTTCGTCTCGAGGCCAAACTTTTTTTCCATGGCGTACAGGAACTTTTGGAACTCTTCTTTTTCCCGATCGAGCACTCGGTCTTTTGAGTCCGCGTCGTCAGGTCCGATTTTGCCTTCCGGTTCGCTCAATCCTTGCTTTTCATTCTTGTCCAGGTTCTTGCCCAACGCATAAATCGGAGCCTGGCTGGCTTGTTGAATCATGTCCGAAGAGCGGTTGCCAGGGTTGCCGCCAGGCATTCCGGATTTGGCAAACGCGTTGACAAAAGAACCAGTGCCGGCATGCATGTTGGCTCCCGTTTGGTCCTCCGCCAACGAGTTTAAAACGATGAAGAACGCAAGCAACGCCGTCATCGTGTCTCCGAAAGACAGTAGATACGCCTTACTCGGTCCAGCATCAATTTTCTTTTGCTTTTTCGCCATGACTACTGCTCGTACCTCTCCATGTCGAATGCAACCAAGTCAGACTGAAGGTTGTCCGCCCAACCGATCCCGACCTGTCCCGGCCGGACTCCGTGGACTTCGTAAAGATGTAACAGGAACGCGGTCGCCCGTTTGGAATCGCCCTGATTCGCAAAACGAATGGAGCAGTGCACCGGCATTGATCTGAGTTGTTGTGTCAAAAGTGAAGCCAGGGCAATTCCTCGCGGCGTTACGTTTCCATTATTGTTGACCAGTCGATTGAACTTCATCTTGAAGGAATTTGTCGTCATAACATCCTTCTCTGCCTCTTCCTCGGAAGCCGATTCGATGCCAAGCCCGGATGCTCTGTCCTGTGGAGCCGTATTCATTGGAGGAATCTCCGAACCGTTGATCGCGATGCGTGCTGCTCGTGGTCGGATTCGTTCCACCCACGACTTGTTGTCCATGCGTTCGTGCACGTGTCCCACGATGCCTGTCGCTCCGGACGAACCGAACGAACTGGGTTGCACCTTGTCAAACTTTTCTGGTTCCGTTGTGGAAAACGTCAGCAACAGAATGAAGAATGTCATCAACAGAGTGATCACGTCGCTGTAGGTCATGAACCAGACAGGAATGTCTTCCGGAGGTGGTTCGGGTGGTTTCTCCCTCGCCATTATGCTGCCTCAGCGCCAACGTCCGCACGACTTTTCGGGGCCATGAAAGTTGCCAATTGTTCTTCAACGGCACGCGGTGTCGCTCCTCCGCCGATTGCGGCAACTCCTGCGATGATCATCTCACGCACGACGGTTTCTTCTTTGGCACGAGCTTCCAGTTTTCCGGCCAGCGGAATACAGACAACGTTGGCCACAACAGCACCGTACAGCGTCGTCAACAAAGCAACAGCCATACCGCCGCCGATCTTGCTGGGGTCATCCAGCGATTGAAGCATTTGAACCAGGCCGATCAGCGTTCCAATCATCCCGAAGGCGGGGGCGGCAGCACCCATCGCGTCGACGAATTTCTTTCCCATCGAGTGTCGCTCGTCGATGCATCCGAGTTCCGTCTCCATGGTTTCGCGCAGTTCGTCGGCAGGTGTTCCGCCGATCAATGATTCGATTCCGCGTTTCATGAAGTCGTCTTCGATACTGTCCGACTTTTGTTCCAGAGCCAACAGACCGTCTTTGCGGGCCAGTTGAGCAAGTTCCTTGAATTCGCCAATGAGTGCTTTTGGTTCCGGGATTTTCTGAAAGAAGCAGTTTAGGACGACGCTAAATGAACCCAGCACGTTTTTAAGCGGAAAGTTGATCAATGCGGCAGAGATCGAACCGCCAAACACGATCATCATGGACGGGGCGTCGATGAAGGGAGACAAGCCGCCGCCACCCATTGCTATGGAGGCGAAGATGAGACCGAATCCGAGGATCAGTCCGATGATTGTTGCGATATCCATTCTTCTATCTGGGCTTGTTGTTGAAACGGGGTGAAAACAACGTGGGCTGTTTCGACGTTCAGGGGAAACAACATTGACGATTAAAAGTAGGTTTCAGCTGCGGCGCTCAAACTCTCTTTTCTTTCTTGATGGGGTGAAATGCTACTGGAAAGGGAAAACCCTCCACCGGCCTTTCCCGGGGAATTTACTGTTCGCGGAGCAAAGCGATAGAAGTCGATGCTCGTCGCTCAAGAGGTAGAACCTCGCTTACCGATGAATCTGGCATGACCGGAATACCTTCACAGTACTACCTACTCGGCAACGCGCTCCGCAACGCGGAACAGAACCACCGCGTCGTCAGCCAAAACATCGCGAACGTGAACACGCCTGGATATCAGACGCGTGAACTGTCGTTCGAGGACTACATGAAGCGAGTCAAAAGCGGTGAATCTAATCAGGGATTTATCGACGAGATTCCCACCACGCTGGTCGAAGGGCTTGTCGAACGCGTCGACGGAAACAACGTGGACTTTGACCAACAGGTTGCCAACCTGAAAAAGAACGCGTTGTTGTTCCAGTCCTGGTCCCAGCTGTTGGCGGCAAAGATGTCCACGATGCGAAAGGCCATGACAGGCTAACGGATCCCGTTTCGGCCTTCATAAAACGAAACACCAAAAAACTTCCTCTGCAATCACCCAATCTTTAACTACAAGGATTAATCATGTCTGGGCTATTTTCAGCAATGGACATCAGCGCGTCGGGCTTGGCTGCCGAACGCCTGCGGATGGAAACCACGGCAAACAATATTGCAAACGCAAACACGACCAAAACAGAGAACGGCGATCCGTATCGCAGGAAGTCCGTTGTGTTTTCCAGCGAGCTTCAGAAAGAGGGACGCTATACGCTTGCCAGTGGGTTTGCGGGCGTGGAAGTCGTTGGCATTGAATCGGATGACACGGCCTTTCCCATGGTCCACAACCCCGGCCATCCCCATGCCGACGAAGACGGAATGGTGCGAATGCCGAACGTGAAAATACCGACTGAGATGGTGGACATGATCACGGCCAGCCGATCGTACGAGGCGAACCTGAGTTCGATCACGATGTTCCAGGAAATGGTCGAACAATCGCTTCGCCTGCTGCAAGGAGGTAGCTAGTGAATCCTGTCTCACCGATTCCACCCATTTCTGGTTTTGGAAATGTCAATCCAATTCAGCCGTCTGGCGTTGCGCCAGCGGGCAACGATAGCGTCAAGGAATCAGGCGGATCGAACCTGTTCAAAGGCTTTCTGGAGAGTGCCAATCTCGACCAGCAGAGCTCCGATCAGGCTGTCAAAGATTTGGTTGAAGGTAAAGCCGGTAGCGTTCAGGAAGTCGTGATGGCGGTTGCCAAAGCGGAGATGTCGTTTCAGTTGTTCATGGAGATCAGAAATCATCTGATCGATTCTTACAACGAACTGATGCGAATGAGTTTCTAGTCGCTATCGCGCGATTGATCGTCTGGCAATGAGAGTAGCTTGAACACGTTTCGAACATTTGTAGATTCCTCCATCGAGATCTGGAACGATGCTGCGCCGGCAGCACGTATCGGGATCGCGCTGTTGATGGTCATCTGCGTTACCGCGATCGTGGGAGTCGGCTATTGGTCATCTCAGCCAACGTACGTGACGTTGGTCAGCGATGTCGACCCACAGAAAATGGATCGCGTTATCGATGCGCTCGACAAAGCCAACATCAGCTACGACCTTTCCGGTGCAGGCGGAAATTTGCGAGTTTCCAAAAGTGATTTCTCCAAAGCGAGAATGCTGGCTCGTGGTGCAGGCGTCGCAGAATCGGAAACGGCAGGAGCGTTTGGGATGACTGGAGCCTTCGGCAGCCCTTCCGATCGCCGTCGCATTGCGTTGCTAAAGCAGCAGCAACGCCTCGCCGAAACGATTCGCAAACTCAACGCCGTCGACTACGCGGATGTCCATTTGAACGTGCCGGACAAGGGCCCGTTCGAGCGAAAGACTTCAAAACCGACAGCCAGCGTTTTGCTGACGATTTCTCCCGGTGCCCAGCTGAACGAACAACAGGCGTCGTCGATCGCGTCGCTGGTTGCCTTTGCGGTCGAAGATCTGGCACCGGAAGCCGTGCAGATTACCGACAAAGATGGGCGCAATTACACGATTTCGGATCAGGGCATGCAACACGTTAGCAGCCAGATTGAATACACGACCGAGAACGAGAGAAAGCTGGCTCGCAAAGCCGAAACCCAGCTGGTGCATTTTCTTGGCCATGGGAACGCGAGCGTGCAAGTGAGCCTCGACCTGACGTTCACCAATGGCTCAACCAAAGTCACGAAGTACGACGGTGAAGGCAAAGTGCCGACGGAAGAAGACCTGAATACGGAAACGACGACCAACTCCAGTCCCGGTGGTGCGGCGGGTGTCGAGGCGAACTTGCAGCAAGGCCGTCGCGAGAACGAGTCGGTTGAACGCAAAATGGAAAACATTAAAACGACTTACCTCGTTCCGACAACCGAAGAAACCCAGTCGAACACGACGCCAGTTCGTAACTTTATGACCGTCAGCGTTTTGGTTAACTCAAACGCGGAAGCTCTAACTCAAGCAGACGGAACTCTGCTGCCTGGCATTTCGGATCGCGTGAAGGCCATCGTCGAGAACGCGGTCGGATACAAGGATTCAACGGACACGATATCTGTTGAGCTGTTTCCTTTTCCAACAGAAGAGTTGGTTGAGGACACGTACGTGCCGCCCTACGACTGGACTCAATGGAACGAGTTGGTGCGAAACGCGTCGTTGGCAATCGGTGCGATCGTCGCGTTTGTGATTGGATTCATGGTGCTGCGGAAAGTCAGCCCTGCCCCCACGGTTTCCGAAACCGTCGTTCGTCTTGATGACAACCGTTTAGAAACTGTGGATCAGTTGACATCGTTGATGAAGAACAATCCTGAGTTGTTCGCACAGATCGTGCAAAGCTGGGCCGGAGCCGCCGGTAGTTCAGATGATCAAGACGATCAGCGGGCGGCCTAGCGATGAATTCACTTCCGCAATCCGAAATGCTGGCTGTGCTCCTGAATCTGGTCGGGGGAGAAGCAGCAAGTTCTGCGCTCTCAGGCATCCCTGAAGAGACTTCTAGACAGGTCAAAGCGACGCTTGAGGAGTTCAAGACTCATCCGCCGACCCAGGACGAAGTCGAATACGTGGTCGACGATTTTGTGAAGTACTTTCGGTTCGCGATGAAGACTGTGGACCAGAAAATGGCTCAGGACGATTCCGCGGACTCCGAAGAGCCAGAAGACGAAACGCCGGCTCCCAAAATCATGCAACTGGCTGAAGAAGATTTCGAAGTCGAGATCGAGCCGGAGAAAAAGTTTCTGCCGCTGAAGGAAACAGGCAATCATATTCAGGATTTGACGCGGCTACATCCGTATCAGGTGGCCCATGCGATCCGAAACGAAGACGCTCTGATCATCTCGATCGTGATCCGGAACCTGGCCACTGAGCATGCCGCGAAGACGCTCGAATTCCTGCCAGACACGCTCCGTCCGGCCGTATTCCTGCAACTTGCCCAACCTTGCACGGTTTCTAACGAAGTGTTGCAACGAATTTTGGAAACAGCTGTTCAGATCGCCAAACGGGTCGAGAAACGCGAAAACGTTGTGGACGCTGCGGAGCAAATGGTGACGCTGATTCGCTCGGTTCCGAAACACATCCGCGGCCCGATTCTGGACGAGTTACAAAAGACAGACGAAGAATTGAGCAACAAAGTTAAGGCACAGATGTATCAGTTCGATGATCTCAGCCTATTGAGCGACCGAGACCTCCAGCAGGTGCTTGGCCAGACCAGCACGGATTCTCTTGCGTCGGCAGTTCAGGGAATCGACAGCGACCTGATGGAAAAGATCCTTGGCAACATGTCGAAACGTGCTCGAGCGGCTTTCGAAGAAGAACTCAGTTTCAAAGGAAACGTCAAGCAGGATGAAATCGATATGGGACGCGCCGAAGTCGTGCGTGCCCTGACTGAGCTTGATGAAGCTGGAACGATCACACTGGAATAGCATGACGAACTTCTCAGTACAATTTACTGCTCCCGTGCAATCCGTCCAGGTAGTTGGCAAAGGCTGCCGCGTGGGTAAACCGGTCGAGACTGCTCAAGCAATTGAAGAAGCGGTCAGGAAAGAGCCAGAGCCCGTCGCTGTGACTACGATCTCAACCGAGGCGGTCGAGTCCGCGTTGGGCGAAGTGGTGAACCAACTCAAGGCTCAACAGTCAGAACTACACGAGTTTGCGGCGAGGTATGCCGTGGAAATCCTGCGTGTTTTCCTGATTTCGTCGGATGAAGTTATCGAGCAGCGGCTTCGTGACAACGTCCTGCGAATGCTCGATCAGCCTGGCCCATTGGAGGTGCTCAAGGTTTCAGTGCATTCAAGCTGTCACAGCTCAATGCAGAAATGGATTCTCGAAAGCGATATTCCGACCAGGTTCAACTGCACTCCGGAAGTCCTTGTCGATGATCAACTTTCGCCCGGTGATTGTTCGGTTGATGTCGGCCAAAACCTGCGGCTGGCTTCCTTGGAGCAGCAGTTGCAACTGGTGGAATCAAGGCTGATGCAAACCGTCCGCGCCAAACGTGAGGAAGGCTTGTCATGATCAACGTTTCGCCAGGTGAAATGTATCAGGAAATCGGACGGCTTCGAAGTGCTCAGGGCATGATCCGTGCGTCACTCAAGGCGTCTGTCGGCGAACTGGTGACGATCAAGACACAGGATGGTCAGTCGATCGATTCCGAAGTCATCGGTTTCGATGGCGACGAGATTCAGATTATGACTTTCGAGCCTGACAACAACGTCCAGCGTGACGATCAGGTCATTGGGCTTGGCCGCAGAATGAAAATTCCAGTCGGTTTTTCGATGCTGGGAAGAATTGTAAACGCAGTCGGCGCCCCCATCGATGGACTGGGAGAACTGCGAGTCAGCGATCACGTTGACGTCAAATTTGAAACACCCAATCCGCTTGATCGCACCAACATCGAGTTGCCTTTTGTGACCGGTGTCCGTGCGATCGACGGATTGAACACGATGGGCCGCGGGCAACGCGTTGGGCTGTTTGCAGGAAGCGGCGTCGGCAAAAGCACGTTGCTGGGAGACATCGCTCGCAACGCGGAATCGGACGTCAATGTCGTCGCTTTGATCGGAGAGCGCGGACGCGAAGTACGCCCGTTTGTCGAACAGGCGTTGGGAAAAGAAGGGCTAAAGAAATCAGTTCTGATCGTTTCGACTTCTGACCAATCGCCATTGGCTCGCGTGCGTGCCAGCGAAACCGCAGTCGTCATTGCCAGTTGGTTTCGCGAACAGGGAAAGGACGTCCTGTTGATGCTGGACAGCCTGACTCGCCTCTCGAACGCGCAACGCGAACTCGGATTGTTGCTGGGGGAACCGCCAACGGCCCGCGGTTACACGCCAAGCGTTTTTCAAAAGATGGCTGTCCTGTTGGAACAGCTTGGTACTTCGAAAAAAGGCTCGATCACCGGAATTCTTACGGTTCTGGTGGACGGCGACGACATGAATGAACCAATCGCTGACGCAGCCCGTTCGATTCTTGACGGTCACATCGTTCTCGATCGAAAGCTCGCTCACAAAGGTCACTTTCCAGCGATTGACATTCTTGCAAGCGCCAGTCGTCTGTTCACCGAAGTCGCCAGCGACGAACACCAGCAGGCAGCGATCGCCGCGCGACAAATCGTGGCCAGCTTTCGAGACGTCGAGGACCTGATTCAGATTGGCGCATATCAAAAAGGTGCCATCCCCGCGACAGACGCTGCGGTCGCGGCACTGCCGACAGTCAACCAGTTCCTGCAACAGGCCGTTGGCCAACCGTCAGGGTTTGACGAGACCACGCAACGACTTGGCGACATCGCCAAAGCCTATTTGATGGCGTCGAAGCAAATGGGGGCGGCGTAGATGAAGATGGAAAAAGCACGCAAGAAACGCTTTCAACGTATCGAATCACTCGACCAAAAACGACTCGACGCATCCATCAACGAGCTTCGGCAATGCTACCAAACAATCGAGCAACGTAAGCAAATTCGAAACTCGATACTGCTTCGTTTGCGCGAGTCGCTGACCGAGCTTGAGAATTCGGCTTCGTTGGAGCTAAAGAATCATACCGTTGAGTGGGCTGACAGGATGCAGTCAACGTTGGCTCAACTCGATGAACATCTTGAGTCGTTGGATGAGCTGCGGAGTCAGCTGCTCGAGAAGGTTCGCCAACAGCGAGTCAAAGTCGAGGGTTGGACCGTGCTGTTGGAGAAAATCGAAGCCGAAGAAATGGCGTCGATGCAAAAGGAAGCCATGTTTGAAGCGGACGATCGAGTCCTTGGGAAGCTGTCCGCGAATCAGAGGAGAACGAAATGAAGTCTGTCGTTGCTGCAGTAATCACTTGCATGATTCTGTTTGGAGTTTCGTTTGCGGCCTCCAAATACTACATGGACATGGAGGCCTCAGAACCGGACGAGGCTGTCGTGGCCAAAGAGGAAACGGTTGATCAATCGTCGACTTTGCCGCCGCATGAATCGGAGATCGGAAAGGTCGATCAGATGCCGGTTGCTCACCGCCCGGAAAACTCGATGTCGCTCGAAGCCGTTTTGCAGATGAGCGATTCGGTCAAGCAGATGGAGGAGAATCTTCGTCTCCGGGAAATGAGATTGGCCAAGGAAGAACAGCGCGTCAAATTGCTGTTCGTGGACATCGAAACTGAGCAGGATCAACTGCAGGCTTTCAGCGAAGGCATCGATGCGAAAGTCGCGGCGTTGTCTGAAATGACGGCGGAGTTGAGGCAGTTGTTGGCGACGCTTGATACGAAGAAGGCTGAGTTGGCGACGATGGAGAAAGACGTCGGAGTCGATGAAGAGTCGAAGTTGGAAGAGTTGGATAACAAGATCAACTTCGTCAAAAGCTGGTTCGAGAACCTTGAATCACAGCAGGCGGCAGACTATCTCAAAGAGTTTGCCAACAACGGCAAACTCGATTTCGCAGCCGGTTTGCTGCACAAAATGCCGACTCGGCAAAAATCGAAAATTCTGGCTGAACTCGCCGACCCGGTGTTGGTAGAGCAATTGGTCACTGCGCTGCGAGTACCGCCAAAGGCCAAGTAACGTTTAAGGAGCTGAAAATGGAATTTTATGACGTCGTTGCTATGGGGCAACGCTTCCTCGAAATCGCATTGCTGTTGGTCGCCCCCGTCGTCCTGGTCAGCCTTGCCGTCGGACTGCTAATCAGTATTGGCCAAACGGTGACCAGTATTCAGGAACAGACGCTTTCGTTTGCTCCCCGGATCGTGGCTGTTGTGCTGCTGATGATCTGGCTGTTGCCGTGGTACATCGAGACGCTGAAGAACTATACGCAAGGAGTGCTGACTGAAATGGTTAGCTATGCGAAATGATTTCTGAAGTTCAAGTCGTTGCTTTCGTTTTGGTACTCGCCCGGGTTTCCGCTTTCGTTGCGTTCTTTCCGCTGTTTGCCAAACGTCAAATCCCAAACACTGTCAAAGTCGGCTTGGCTGTTGGGCTTACGTGGTTTTGGTACGGGATGGTGGAAGCGAAACTGAACTTGAATCCACAACAGGTGACCGACTTGAACATCGTTTCCAGTACGTTGCTGATGATGCAAGAAGTCACCATTGGAGTTGTGCTGTCGATCGCGCTTGGGCTGTTTTTTCTTCCAGCCAAAATCGCCGGATCGTACATCGGTCAGGAACTGGGGCTGTCACTGGCATCAATATCCGACCCGGGATCGCAGGATTCGTCGACGTTGATCTCAAGAGTTTGCGAAGCGTTTGCCATTCTGATTTTCTTTGGCATCAACATGCATCACTTTCTGATTTTGGTCATCCACGGATCGTTTGATCAACTGTTTGGGAAAATCGATGTTCTTCGTTTGCCGACTGAAGAACTGGTTGCCCTGTTGAACCGCGTGAATGACTACGGGTTTTTGATCGTTGGGCCGGTTGCGATTCTGTTCATGCTGGTGACGCTTGGGCTGGCGTATCTCAACAAAGCAGCACCGACGCTTAATTTGTTTTCGGTTGGCATGTCGATACGTAGCGGATTCGGTATTTTCTGCCTGCTGGTGTTTTGCCCGGTAATTTTCGGTGCAATTCAGGCCTACTTCTATCGAATGCAGGCCGATGTGGAAGAAGTCCTGACCACGATTGCGTCGCAATAGCATTGAAACACGTTTGAACGTCCGATTGAAAAATGGCTGATCAGGATCGCGATCAAAAAACAGAACAGGCAACGCCGCAACGCATTAGCAAGGCGTTCGAAGAAGGCCAGATCGGCTATAGCGCAGACCTAATCGGCGGCGTGATGTTGGCTGTTGGAGCTTTCTATTTCTGGATGGTCGGCGAATGGATGTTTGGCTCGCTAGGCGACAATATTCGGTTCCGCGTCACCTATTTCCGACCGATGATTGAGGATCCGCTTTCGATCGCGGACGCGCTCAGCTCCGACGTGATCAAGACGGGCATGGTCGTCCTCGGATTGATGCTGCCTCTGTTCATCGTGGCATTGCTGGGTGGCGCTTTGCAAACGAACTTCAACGTGACCTTCAAGTCGATGACGTTGAAATGGGAAAAGATGAGTGTGCCTTCGGGGTTCAAACGAATTTTTTCAATCAGCAGCGTGGTTCGAGGAGCATTCTCGATCGGAAAGGCCGCGATCATCGTCGGAATCCTGTACTACTTGGGGCGATCCCAGTTTGACGCGATGGAGATGGTAGCGTTTACGTCATTCAAAAGCATGATGTTCGTCATGTGCAAGATTTTGCTGCAGGCTTCGATTGCAATTGCGGCGACGCTTGCCGTGCTGGGCGTCGCGGACCTCGCGTTCCAGAAATGGAAACAGTCCCAGGACCTGAAGATGAGCATTCAGGAGATCAAAGACGAACACAAAGAAAACGAAGGTGACCCGCTGGTAAAAGCCAGGATCAAAAGGCTGCAGGCTGAAATGGGCCGCAACCGAATGCTGGCAGACGTCCCCAAAGCCAGCGTTGTTATCACCAACCCGACTCACTTCGCCGTTGCCGTTCAATATGACGGCGACAATATGGACGCACCGATTGTGTTGGCCAAAGGAGCGGATCATCTGGCCAAAAAAATCATTGCCATCGCCAAAGAAAACGGCGTCCCGGTTGTGGAAAGAAAACCAGTCGCCCGGTTCCTGTATGCCAACACAAAAGTCGGCAATCAGATTCCGTTCGAACTCTACCAGGCGGTCGCGGAGATCATTAACTACGTCAGTCGAATCAACCGAAAGTCCGGCGCTGCCTGAACGTAAGTTCTAACTGACTGAGGTCGTTTCCAGGGTTGTGTCGACTACTGTCGCTGGAATTGCGACGGGATCAACATCGTGTTCGGAGGCATCTTCAAAGAGCGTGCCAAGGCAATCATCGACGTCGGCGCACAATCGGTTTAAACCGTCAAACGCAGCCACTTTGTAGCTTTCGGCCATCGTAGGATGGTTGAAAATTGCGTTGGCGAGGTAGTCGATGGTGCCGTCAAATGCCATGATGGTCTGACCGATGTGGATGATTTCCGTTGCCGTATCGCCGATGCAATGGACTCCCAGAAGTTTTCGGGACTCTCGATGAAAGAGCAGTTTCAACAGACCGTCATGGCCGCCGCAGATTTGCGATTTCGCCAACTCTTCAAATCTTGATACGCCGATTTCGAATGGAATTTTCTCCGCGGTTAGTTCTTGCTCCGTTTTGCCCACCATCGCGATTTCCGGAATCGTGAACAGTCCGTAAGGAATCTCACCCGTCGAAACTTTCTTACGCTCAAAGATGCGACTTGCCGCTTGCCTGCCCTGCTCCATCGAAGTGCTGGCCAACGCCGGAAAACCGATCACATCACCGACAGCAAAGACGCACGGAGACGAGGTTTCGTAGTTTTCATTGCATTTGACTCGCTCTCGTTTGTCGACTTCTACTCCGGCGGCAGCGAGGTTCAGGAACTCAGTGTCGCCTTTTCGCCCGACGCTAAAAAACGCCGTTTCACCGACGATCTTTTTCTGACTCTCCAGTTCCACGATGACGCGATTGCGACTGGCTTGTTTGACCGAACGGACGCTCTCACCAGTCCGGAAAGTGATTCCCAGAGACCGGGCTGTGAACATCAGATGATCCACGATCTCACTGTCGCAGAAACCAAGCAGCGTGTCCTGGCCGTCGACGATCGTAATTTTCACGCCAAGCGCCGCAAACATGATTCCGTATTCAATTCCAATCACTCCACCACCGATGACGATCATCGAGCGGGGAATTCGCTCGATGGTCAGGATTTCATCGCTATCGAAAACTGTTTCGCCATCGAAAGGGATGTGAGTCGGGCGATGCGGTTTGGATCCGGTCGCCAGCAACGTGTAGTCAGCCGTCAGGCGAACGCTACGGTCTTTGTTGGCGACTTCGATTTCATTTTCATTGACGAAAGCAGCTTCACCGTCGTAAATGTCGATGAAGTTCCGTTCGAGTTGGTCGAGGATAACGCGGCGTTCGCGCCCGACGACTTCCGACAGCTTTTTCCGTAGGTCATCCATCTGGATGTGTCGCTTTCGGCTATATCGCTCGCCGTAGACTTCTTTCTGCCGATAGCCCGTCAGGAACAGAATCGCCTCGCGGATGGTCTTTGACGGGACCGTCCCGGTATGCAGGCATACGCCGCCAACAGCTTTGCGATTGCGCTCCACAATGGCGACTTTTTTGCCCATTTTCGCGGCGGCAATCGCACCTTTTTGTCCTGAAGGACCTGTTCCAATGACGACCAAATCGTAATGCATAATAGCTTCCTTGTATTTTTGACGTCGACGCTAAGTCGGCCTCGTCGGGGAAGCAAAAGTAGATTTTGGTTTTGCGTGTCGCGTAGAAAACCGCCTACGCCGCGACGAATTAGGGAATTCCCTTCACGTCTCGGCGTTGCAAAAAACGGACACTATCGGACGATACTGGTCAGCTCTTCAAGCACTTCATCGGCGACCGTAATCGTTCTTGCGTTCGCAGAGAAACCTCTCTGTGCCACGATTAAGCGGGTGAATTCCAGTGCGAGATCAACGTTCGAGCCTTCCAGCTGGTTACCGATCACCTGGCCTCGGACACCTGAAAGTCCGGTGCCGATCGAGGCCGCTCCACTGTTGACCGATTCCTGATAAAAGTTGCCGCCCAATCCCTCGAGTCCGTTGACGTTGGCAAAACTGGCAATCGAAAGCTGAGCCAACGCGAATGTTTTGCCGCTGGAAGAGAGCCCGGTAAGTTCCCCCGTTCCGTCAACGGCCAGTGATACCAGGGTTCCGGGAGGGCTGCCATCCTGAACAACAGATAGCGAATAGTCGGTCGCCATATGGTTCATGTTGTCGAACGAAAGTTCAATCACCTGGGTTTCGACGACAGTATCAAAATTGAGCTCGATGTTGGTGTCTCCGTCACCTGTCTCGCCCGCGATCGAAAACGTCCCGTCTTCGTTGAAGAAGATGTTATTGACTTCGGCGTCGAACGTTTCGCCGGAGTTGGATTCGAGAGTGGCGACCAGGTTCCAACTGTTGTCGGACTGCTTGAAGAACTCAAAACCGACCCGGTGGTCTGTGCCACGTTTGTCGAACAACTCCACGGAGACTTCATAGGAATCACCGTCAGTTCCTTCGTTGGAAACGACCATCGATGTTCTTGCGAATTGCGTCTCGCCCACGTTGCCAGAACCGTCCTGAAGCGTCAGGCTTGCGAACGCCTCGCCAGTTTCGTCAGCGGTGATCTCCAGTGTGCCATTGGGGTTGAGTTCAGCGACTGCGCCGATGAGTACCGAATTGACCTCGTCGACGAGGTCTTGCATCGTCGCCGCGACGGCATCCACCGACGCGGTAAACGGTGTGCCGTCCGGATTGGTTCCCGAAATCTCAACGGTGTCCCCGACGACATAGTCTGTTGTGTTAATCGTCAGATCACTCAACAGAGTCGTCGCGTCGGCAGGTCCCGTCGTCGTGGCATACGGTTCAGCTGAAGTCAAAACTTCAACGCCGGGTGGATTGGCAAACGTCGGCAGGTTTCCATGAAAGTCAACCGTTTCGGTAATCGTTCCGGGTATCGCTGCTCCCAGCGGAACGTTGATCGAATTCGTTCCTTCGACCTGGAATCCAAAGTTTTCGTCGCTGCTTTCCCCGACGTCTCCTGTTCGTTGAACCTGGAATCCCGTCGCTGGATCGACAAGATTGCCGAGTTCGTCGAGTGAGAATGATCCCGCTCGAGAGTAAACGTTTTGCCCATCGGCTGCTTCAAGGACAAAGAATCCTTCGCCCTGGATTGCAAAGTCCAGCAGTTCTCCAGTGGTTTCGAGTGAGCCCTGTCCGAAACTTCGCGAAATCTGGCTCACGCGGACTCCCGATCCGATCTGTTGCGGATTGACGCCGCCGTTTGCGTCGTTGGCTCCAGATCCGGATTGAACCGTGTTGTAGGTCAGGTCGGCAAACGCTGCCATCTGCGACTTAAACCCGGTCGTATTCATGTTGGCCAGGTTATTGGCCACCACGTCGAGTTGTTGTTGGTGTGCTCGAAGTCCGGAGACTCCGGTGGTCAGTGCGCTCATCTTTTTTGTCTCAGTTGAAAGTATGTATGCGGTGTTGCAGTATCAAGTTGCGGTACCAAATCGCGTTGTCATCCCCAAGCGTTTGGCTGGCCAGAACGTTACTGGGCAGAACGTTACCGGCCAGAGTTGTCTAAGCGGTAGAAGTCGCTACGCCAACGATCTTCCCAATCGAAACCGTTTCGCCGTTGACCAACAGATTGATCGAGTCCTGCGAAGTGAACAGTTCATCCACTGTACCCGTTTTGACTTCGCCGGTGATGTCGTCTTCATAGCTGACTTCTTTCCCGACCAGGTCAACGCCTTGAGTGACTTCCTGCAACCTCAGCATGTCGGCAAACGAACCGTTAAGGTCTTCGACGCCTTCGAGCATTGAAAACTGGGCAAGTTCACTGATCATTCCCTCCTGATCGACGGGATCAATCGGGTCCTGGTTCTGAAGCTGTACGGTCAACAATTGCAAATAGTCAACGGTCGCGACTTGCGATGAGATGCTGGGCATTTCGATTCCTTACGCTATTGGTGAGTGATGTTCTATTTCAGGCGACGAAATTGACGCCCGTCGTTTGTGTGTGGACTACGGTGGGGGTATCCGCCGCGGTTTCCGTTGCTGTGAAACTTGGTGATGAGTTCGTATCCTGTTCGTCGTTCATTGGTTCCTGATCCGAACCACCGTGTGAAATGTCGAGCGACGTTTCGCCAAAGCCAAGCTCGGAAAGCGATTCCAACAGAAAGTCTTTCTCCTGCAGCAACATCTCTGTCGAGTTAAAGTCGGATGCAGTGATCTGAGCGACCATCTGATCCGACGTTTGCTCGATCGTGATCTGCAGTTGGCCAAGTTCCGCTGGGTGGAGTGTGAGCGAAATGGTCTGTGACGCCTCGTCTTTGAACGAAGCAAACTTGGTTTGGATTGCCTGACTAGCCTGAGACGCAACGGCGTAACTCGTTCTGATTTCGGGAGCGAACTTTGCAATTGTTGAAGCTTCGTTGATCGTCGTGGCTCTGTCCGTCAGCATGCCAACTTCCGCACCGCTGGGCAAAGTTCCCGGCGTTAAGTCGATGCCGGCCGAGTGGTCTGACGGTCCAACCGACGTGGTGGGGTCGACAGAATCTTCTGGCAATGACCTTGCATCGAACCGCGTGTTTGGGTTGCCTGGATCATGCAAGGATGGATTCGATTGATCCCCGTTTAACGGCTGGGCATCGGCGTTAGCTTGTCGTTCGGAGTTCGAATTTTGTTCGAGGTTTGCGTCCGATTCGTCATCGGATCCGATGGCATTGGCGGTCACACCCTGGTCGGTTGACGTAGATTCGGCGTCCTCGCTTGCGACTCGAGCTTCCTGCTGGGCCACGGCGATCGCTGCGTAGTCTTGCGGTGACGAAGAATCGTTCGTTGCTTCTGTCGTACCCGTTGACTGAGCCGCAGCGGTTTGCGTTTGCTGCTGCGACGAATCAGCCAATTGCTGGTCGCCCTCTTCTAATGCTGTTGCCCCTAACTCGTCCGTGTTTTGCTGCATTTCATCATTTGTAGAAGGCTCAATCTCAGGCTGGTCGAGCAATTCCGCGTCAGCCGTCTCCCCGGTCGCCGCGTTTTCTGGTGGATTTGACTCATCGGATTGGTCAGTAGTGGCAGTCGTCTCAGCATCAACAACGCGAGTTGTCGCATCAGTGGACGTTCCTTGAGTTCCGCCGGTGACACTGAGCTCAGAATCTGTTCCAGGCGAAGCCAACAGATCTGAAAACTGAAGCGCTTGAGAGAAGAATCCGGACTCGGGAGGCAGGTCTCCGTCCTCGTCGCCGCGTTCGGCCGCGGCGTCTGCAGAAGTTCCATTCGATAGTTCCAGTTCCGCCAGGATCGACTCAAACGAGATCGGCGCTGCAACATCGTCTTCTCCCAAACCCGATTCGGTTTCGGCAACGGTGGTGTTGGCACCGACGAATAAATTGGCAGGAAAACTGTTCACTAAATCCCTCTGCGAATGGAAGGATTTAAACTAAAGCAAATGCGATGCCAATCGTGATATCAGTGGACAATTGGGAAGGACGTTGGACTTTGCAGGCTTGGCAGATCAGCTTACCGTCGCAATCAGTAGAGTCTCCGCTGCACGCGGGCGGACTGCCGGAAACGATTGCCTGGCGAGAGAATGTTTTTCCTGGGAGCGAAAGGGCAAACCCTTCGAGTTAATCAGGCAGCTGATTGGCATTAGGCGGCTTTCGGCCGCCCCAGAAGTTCGTCGCCGTCTCCGTCGGATTGTTCCCTGTAGATCCGAAGCTTGTTGGTCAGCGTGCGAGTTGACACGCCCAGCTTTTCTGCCACGACCCGTTTGCTGCCGTACTTTTGCAAGGCCGCGATAATGATCTGTTTTTCGATGTCAGCCAGTTTCGTGTGCAGCCATTGGTCCGGCATTGACACCGGTTGGCTCGGTGCGGAGCTTGATTTCAGCGAGTCCAAACAGTCGACGTCAATCAATGACTGCGTTGTAAGGATACAAGCTCGATGCACAAGGTTGCGAAGCTCGCGAACATTACCCGGCCAGTCGTGTTGCGACAGAGCTTGCATCGCGGTCGCAGTGAAGCCCTGGATACGGATGTCGTTTTCATGTTGGAAGCGGTTCACGAAATGCATCGCCAAAAGCGGAACGTCGATCAGGCGTTCGCGAAGTGCCGGAATCTCGATCGCTACGACGTTGAGGCGATGGTAAAGGTCCAGCCGGAAGTTACCCTTTTCAACTTCCTGTAGCAGGTCCCGGTTGGAGGTCGCGATGACCCGCACATCGGTTTGGATTGGCTCGTTGCTGCCAACGCGTTCAAACTCGCTTTCCTCCAGCACCCTCAACAGTTTAGCTTGGGTGGCAAGAGGAATTTCCGTGACTTCGTCCAGCAACAGCGTGCCGCCATTGGCCAATTCGAATCGTCCGACTCGGGCCTGAACCGCATCGGTGAACGAGCCCTTCTCATGACCGAACAGTTCGCTCTCGATCAGGCTTTCGGGCAACGCCGCGCAATTGACTCGTACAAACGCGTTGGCCGAACGCTGACTGGCGTGGTGGATCAGTTGTGCGAATAACTCTTTGCCAGTGCCGCTTTCGCCACTAAGCAGGACGGATGCCGAACTGTTCGCGACGCGAGTTGAAAGCTTCTTCAGAACACGAATCTTTGATGACTGCGTGATCAGCATCGGCGGCTGTGAGGTCTGAGTTTTTGATGTGTGCATATTGGAGTTGGAATCAGATATGGCGTTGGGTTCTGGCAGACGCGAATCGTCAGTCTTCGGAATTGAGAATTTCACAGGCGATCCAAATGATACGAAAGGAGTCTCTGGTTTGCGTTACGAGGATTTGAAACTTTTGGACTGATTCATGACGTCTGTTTGGCATAAGCTGACTTCATCTTCACCGCTCGAACTCCTTCGCGAATGATCGGAGCCAGCTTCTCTCTCGATTCCACAGCGTCTTTCTCCAGAGCTCCAATATTCGGAATCAGCGAAGTAACGATCGTCACCGTTTCATCGATCAGCTGTTGCGTTGGTCGTGGGATCGTCGCATTCGCAGCTTGCAATGAATCGCGAATCGGTTGAATCCGGGCTTCAGTTTGCTTGACATGATCCAGCAGTTGCTTGATCGTTTCAAGCGTATCGATGGGTGATTCGGTTTCTGGTTTTGTTCGTACCTGTTGAACGGTTTGGTCCACGATCTTGTACTGATCGAGCAATTGCAGAACCAGATTGTGGAACTGTTCAAGGTTATTGTTTGACATGTTCTTTGGCCGTTTCAATAAGTGAACTGATTTCAGTTTCTATCTGCGCAAAAGATGATTTTGAATTGGAAAGAAGATCCAATTGTTTCAACCAACGCCGAGCCGGCTTGGCGAGGTTCGGAGCCGAAGATTGGTTCGCGACTTCTCTGTACAGGCTGGTTGCATTTTCCCAGCTGCCCATTCTTCGATAGCAGCTTGCCATCATGAAATCCAACCAAACAGCCTCCGCTGCCGTGATTTCACTGCGATCGACTTGCGAGTAGGCTTCGAGAGCCGTTTGCAATTCGCCAGTCTGGTAGAGGCTGTTGCCAAGCTCAAACAAGTTGACGGGGTCAGGGAAAATACGGTTGGCATTGGACGGAGACGCTCTCGATGGATCGGAGACGGTCTGTTCGGTCGGCTGTGCGTTGGTCGTTGCAGGAGCTGGCATCGCTCGTGCGTCCCGAGGAATTGGCATCCGGTTGTTTGTTCTTTGGCTGAACGAATTGCGACTGTTGCCCGGTATTGTTTCTGCCGCAGCGGTCGTTGGCGGTGCTGACGCGATCGACCTTGAAGGCAGTTGCAGGTCTGCCTGCGAGACCGCCTGTTCTTCGATTCGTTTTTGCGCATAGATCTGCTTGAGCAATTCAATCCGTTGGACGATGTCATCCGTGTTTCCGATCCCCTCGACTGCCTCTTCAGGCATCGCAGGGCGGAGATCCTGTGGCGCCGATGAAATGCTCGGGCGCTGGTTCATGGACCATTCGTCGCCCGATTCACCTGGGGTTGTATCATTGGCAGGAGAACGTGTGGACGATTGAAGCTGTTGCGTTTCCTGCATCAAAGCTTTTAGCGCCGATTTGAGATCAGATGAACGACTGGGTGGTTGAGATTCGATTGCAATGTCCTGATTCGATTGGCTGACTTCGTTAAACAGGCTTTGATCAAACACGTCCTGGCTGACCACATCCTGATTGAAAACGATTCTCGCAACGTTGCCATCGTTCCGCTGCAGCTGAGCGCACGCCGATCCCGCCATGATGGACATCATGGAAATCGTGGCAAAGATCGTTGTCAGGACTCGCGTCATCTGGAATTTAGTTTTCTATATAGGTGGGCAAACGGCGACGGTTAACCGGCGAAGTAGCTTCGACGACTTTGTGAGGGAGTAACCCGGAGAAACAAAGTGCGGCAACTTCATGCCGGCCCAGTCGCTGGTAGGCGCGGCCCATCAAGGAAAGCGTTTCAGCTTTCTGCGGCTCGCTAATATTCTGCCGCCAAATTTCCCGGCAAATCGTCAGGCACTTTTCCGGATCTCTCTGAGACAATGCGATGTCAGCAAGCTTCAATTGGGCGTACAGGCTGGTCGCGTCAGGAGTCGAACCGACCAGTGACTGGTAGTGCTCAGCCGCGGCGGAAAGCTCGCCAGCGCGATACTGATTCGTTGCTAGCTCGAACGCAACACGACGCCTCCAGTGCTCATTTGGCGCCGCTTCGAGAGCCAGTTGAAGGAACTCCGTAGACCGACTCTTGAATCCGACTTCGTAGAATGCTCGCCCGATCAGCAAACGGTCCACGAACCCCACCGTGTCTTCCGGACTAATCGAAGCGAGGGCAACCACCATCCGTTCGGCTTCATTCCGCAACCCGTCTCCGGCTGCCATGCCAAGGTAGCGTGCGTAAGCAGAAAAAACGGCCGCTTTCCTCCGTTGCGATTTGTCGACTACCGCGTCGGCGTGATTGAAAAGGACGCGATTCGCGGAAAACGGGTCGCTGGCCAACAGATAGGCCTTGGACAGATTCATCAACGCGTCCTCTCGAACTTGCGCGTTTGTTGATAGTGCAAGTCCGCGCGAGAGGGCGTAAACGGCTTTGTCGGATCGACCGTTTTGCAATTCCAGTCGACCGATCCAGGCATAGCTCTTTGCTTGCAATCGTTGGTCCAGCGATTGGTCGACCGCGTAAAACATTTGTCTGATAGCCTCATCGTTTTGATCGTTCGCAACACTTACGATCGCCATATTGAATGAGAGTTGGGCCGCCAGTTCATCGTTGGGTACCAGTTTCTCAAGTTCGGCATAGCGGGTTGCTGCCGTGTCGATGTCCTGTTGTAGAAACGCGATGTTGCCGCGATGAAGAATCGCAGCGTCCCGGCGGATATCCCGGGAAAGAACAAGCTCGATCGTTCGCAGCACTCGATCGGCGATTGCAAACTGGAAGTCTCTCGATTCAGCGACGGCTTCCGATTCCAGGTAGATGTGAATTGTTTCGCTTCGCTGAATCCATATCAATCCCAGCGGAGAAAGGAGCTGATCCAAAACCATCGCCAGCGGCATTCCGGAAACATCCAGTCGCGATGATCGGCCTGTAATCACGTCTCTCGCGAGGACAGAGGCTTCGAAATCGAGATCTGCCTGTTGTGCAAATGCGTACAAAATCTCATCGATCTGGGTCAGCCGCACGTGTGAGTCCACGGCGATCAGATTCACATCCGGAGACGGACGCTGCAACACCTGGAACTTCGCCAAGGGCGGATCGTCTGCGTTGTTCGGTGCTGCTGCAGGTCGAGCGTCGCCTTCGTCCTGCAACAATTCCACCATCGCATCGAGGCTTGGTTCAGGCCAATGGAACTCCAACTGATCCATTGCGCCGCGTGCTTTCAAACCTTCCAGGCACTTCTGCTGAATGACGTCGCCGAGTTGGCAAGCGATTTGGTATTTGACTTCTTCATTCAACTGTTCGCTGCAGATATATCGCAGGAAAAGTTCGGAAAGCATCTCGTGGGCTTCCACCGGGTGACCTGTGGCCTGCCACGTTCTCGCGACTCCAGTCAGCCCGAGAATTTGAGCCGTCGACCCGTTCGTCGATCTGCGTACTGCTTCTCGATAAAAGTGATTGGCGTTCTCGTGGTCACCCCTCAATTCAGTCGCCAGGGCCAGTCGGATCAACAGGCTCGCCGGAGGGTCTGCCCGATGATCGTTGGTCGCTTTGGCGAACTCGCGATGAGCTCCGTCGATGTTGCCGGCGAGCAGGTATTGGTCACCCTGTTCGATGTGGTCGATGTCAAGATCAACTATTAGCGGATCGAGTGCTGTCTGGTCCTGCAAGTTGTCGATCAGCGGCGTGGACAAGGGTATTCCCTCTCGTGAGTGCAACGGCTTGTTATCGACGCCGATATTGGTAGGGCTTTCCCTCTCGACGGCCTGTTTTTGGCTTGGCCAGTTGAAAATCACGCCACCGGCAACTCCCGCCGTAATTATTGCAGTCGTCAGCCAGACTTTGATGCGGAACATAAAATGCCGCCTTTTGCTTGACGAAATGAAATAAAGAGTCAGTTTTGCGAGACCCGCGAAATCGAATCGCGTAATGCAATCGGAAAATTCTTCCTGCCCTGCAAAACCTTTTCGTCTTCCAAACATTGGGCTCTTTAAAATTTTGTTGGCAAGTTCCGCCGGCACCCAACGACAACAGTTTTGCAAACCGAATTTGATGGGACAGCAAAATGGAAATTAACAACGGCAACAATTTATTGCGGCCACACATTCAGTCTCAACAGACGCAAGCCAAAGTTGGTCATGTTTCCAGCCAGGCGGCAAGCGGACCTGAAGGAGCATCAACGTCGATCGATACCAGCTCGGTTGAAATGTTGAACGCTCTACTAGGTGGCGGTTCAGAAGTACGGGAAAGTCTCGTGCAGGAAATAAAGTTGAAAATTGAGGTTGGCGAGTATCTGACTCAGAAATCTGCGGTCGACGCCGCGGATGCCATTCTCAATCTGTAGCCCTTGCGGTTTTTTTCGACAACCAGAACAGGCAAGGATGCTGAAACAATTCAAGGATGTGCTAACAATCCTTTTGAGATTCACGAAAGATTAAATTATGAGTCTGTCACTTGCCAGTAATGTTGGTGCACTTAACGCCCAGCACAACTTGACCCGCTCTTCCAACAGCTTGAACAAATCAATCGAGCGCTTGTCTTCCGGATTCAAAGTTAACCGTGGTGCCGATGGTCCCGCTGCGTTGGTTATCTCTGAAAAGCAGCGTGCACAAATCGCCGGTCTCCGTCAGGCGATCGATAACACAGAGAAAGCTGTTTCTGTTGTTCAAACCGCCGAAGGTGCTTTGAACGAGATCAGCAGTATCCTTGTGAAAGTTCGTTCGCTTGCATTGGATAGTGCCAACGCCGGCGTCAACGATGACGATGCGTTCGCTGCCAACCAGGCCGAAATCGACAACGCACTTGATACGATCAACCGTATCGCAAACAACACACAGTTCGGCGAAAAGAACCTGCTTGACGGTTCAGCCGGTGTTTCTGGCGTCGCGGACGATCCGGACGTCACTTACCTGAAGTCGACGGCTCAAACCAGTGCCGGTACCTACGCTGTAGAAGTCACGACTCAAGCTGAGCGTGCGAACGTTACTGCTGGTACTGCTCAGAGTGGTAACCTTGCTGCTGACGAAACACTGACTGTCAACGGCGTTAGCATCACATTGAACTCTGGCCTGGATCAGGCTGGTGTAATTGCTCGAATCAACGAGTTCTCTGGTGAAACAGGCGTGATCGCAGAAGACGATCCAGCCAGTGCTGGACAAACGCGGCTTTACACAACTCAGTTTGGTGCAGACGCTTCGATTTCAGTCGTCTCAGATACTGCGGCAGCAGCAACAAGTTCTGGTTTCGGAACGACAGCCGATACAGACGACGGCGTCAATGTTGCTGGTACGATCGACGGCGTTGCAGCCGCTGGTTCGGGTGCAACTCTGACTGCAACATCGGGTGCTTCAAAAGGCCTCGCGGTTAAAGTTGGTGCTGATGCAGCAGACGCTGCATTGAGTGTCGATGGAGCTCAAGGCAACGTCACCGTTACCAACAATTCGCTTGTCTTCCAAATTGGTGCCAACCAAAATCAGACCGCTTCAATTGCGATTAACTCGGTTCTGGCATCTGGCTTGGGCGTTGGTGTTGAAGGAAATTCTTTCAGCAGCCTCGAAGAAATTAACGTTACATCGGCTGCGAACGCTCAGGATACTCTGGCGATCATCGATGCAGCACACGATGAGATTTCTAACATCCGCGGCGTTCTCGGTGCATTCCAGTCAAACACTCTGGAATCGATCGCCAATAACATGCGAGCGACTTTGGAAAACACTGTCAACGCAGAGTCTGTTATTCGTGACACAGACTTCGCCGAGGAAATTTCGAAATTCACCAACAGCCAGATTCTTGTTCAGGCAGGTACTTCGGTTCTTTCCAACGCGAATCAGACGTCACAGGGAATCCTCTCACTTCTCCAATAGTGAGGATGCGGATTCACCGTCGCGTTTGGAATCCTTTCAAAACGCGGCGTCGTGATCCGGCAATCGAAGAAGCGCAGCTTTACGCTTCTTCTTTTCTTTTCTACTTTTGCTTTCTTTTTTCTGCCTGCCCCCTTTTGTCTGCCACGAGGCGTACCAATGGCTTTTACTATCGACGGGATCGTCTCGGGGTTTGATACCTCGACCATTATCGAAAGCCTGTTGGGTTTCCAGCAGACGCAACTCGATACCTTCAACGCCCGCAAAGCAGAAATTACGACTCAGCAATCTGCGTTCAAAGGCATCGAGGCCCAGCTTCTCACGATGCAAAATACACTCGGCCGTCTCAACCGAAGCGCGAGCTCGGTCTTCGATGTTCAACAAGCCGTTTCCAGCGACGAAGACATTCTGACTGCCGCAGCCAGTAGTAGCGCAGCGAACGGTACGTATCGGCTCACCGTCGATCAATTGGCAACCGCTCATCAAATCGGATCCCAGGGGTTCGATTCCAGTTCAGCCGAGATCGCGACTGGAGAAATTTCATTCAAAGTCGGTGATCGCGTTGAACAGACCATCACGATCGATGAGAACAACAATACACTGGCTGGACTTGCCACTACGATCAACGAAGAGCTCGACGACGTTACCGCCAGCGTCATCTATGACCAGGGCGCTGACTCGTACCGCTTGCTGTTGACCTCAAAACACACCGGAACCGCCAATGAGGTAAACGTCAGTTCAAACTTCGATGTCGGCAGCGGAACCGAGCCTGACTTTTCTGGCGAACCGATCCAGGCTGCAACTGATGCGTTGATCACGCTTGGTAGTGGAGCCGGCGCGATCACAGCCAGCTACTCAACCAACCAGGTCGAAGGCTTGATCGAAAACGTGACGCTCGATCTTACCTCGGCCGACCCGGACAAACCCGTCACCATTCAAGTCTCCTCCGACAGCACTTCGGCCAAAGAAGCGATTGGAGATTTCGTCAACGAATTCAATGCCATCATGGAATTCATTGACAATCAAACGCAATACTTGCCGGACACCGATCAGGCCAGTCCTCTGTTGGGGAATCGGTCAGTCAACGAGATTCGTGATGAGCTACGGCAGGTCGCGATCGATACAGTACCAGGCCTCGAAGGTGGTGCGAATCGATTGGCCGCGATCGGCATCGAGATCAACACGCAGGGACGATTGCAAATCGATTCGGCTCAACTCGACAAGGCGTTTTCAGGAGAGATCGAAGGCATCGAACCCAACGAAATTCGCAATCTGTTCGGGCTCAATGGAACCTCCAACAACGCGGGAATCGAATTTGTCGCCGGCAGTAGCCGAACGGTGGCTCCGGATTCTTCGATCGAAGTCAACATCACGCAGGCTGCAGAGCAAGCGTCAATTACGGGCGAAGGCACGCTGGCTTCTTCCGTCGTGATTGATTCCGACAACAACGAATTTCAGATCACGCTCGACGGCGTCGTTAGTGAAACCTTGACGCTCGAAGAGGGCACCTACACTCAGGAAGAACTGGCGTCTCACCTTCAGTCGACCATCAAAAACTCAAGTGAGCTTGGTACACGTGGTGTTCAGGTTTCTGTCACCGAAGGCGGAGACCTTCAGATCGTTTCCGATAAATACGGCAACAGCTCCAAGCTTTCCAGCATCTCCGGACCTGCGGCCAGTGCACTGGGATTCACCGGAGCCGAATCGGACGTTGGGCAAAACGTTGCCGGCGAGTTCATTATCGACGGCGTCGTCGAAGCCGCGACTGGCAACGGTCGTGTTCTGGTCGGTGATTCAGACAACGAATACTCGGCCGACTTGCAGGTCAGCGTTTCACTCGCGGCCGATCAGATAAACGCCGGCAGTGAGGGTGAGCTAACCGTGACTCGTGGTGTGTCAGGTCAGCTTGACCAGTTGGTCAGCAAATTTCTCGATACTGACAACGGGACGCTCAAAGGTATCGACGATGCGTTTGAGTTACGGCTTCTGGACATTGACGAATCGATCGCGAATGTCGAAGAGATTACCGAATCCAAACGCGCCTACCTGGTCGCCGAATTCACCGCGCTGGAATCGATAATCAACGAGCTTCGAACTACCGGCGACTTCCTGACCCAACAACTTTCCACGATTAGCAGTAGCAGCGACGACTAAAGTCAGTCTGCCGCAACTGTACAAGCTTAACCTCAAGGATTGATCTTACTGATGAGCACTGCGACAACAAAACTTGGAGCCTACAAAAAACAGGATATCTTTGGAGGGTGGACACGCATCGATTTGCTGCTTCAGCTTTATGATCGGGCGATTGAAAAGATGAGTGATTGCCAGACCGCACTCGACGCCAACAACGATTCGGCTTACGTGCAGAGTTTTGTCGATGCCCAGAAAACGGTTCTGGCGATCCATTCCGGGCTCAAGGCTGACGAGCACGACGTAGCATTCAACGTCGCGCGACTATTGCACTTTGTGTTGCAGAGCCTTGCCGACAAGAAATTCGCCGATGCGATCAAAGTGATGAAAGAGCTTCGGGACGGGTTCGGCGCTATCGAGGCGGAAGCCAACGAGCTTGAGCTCACGGGGAAGATTCCTCCGATGGATACGGTCGACATGTTTCGCGCGACAGTTTAGTTCTGATAGGCGTTCCCCAAGGGGCTGCGCAAGCAGGCCCTGCCGGGAGAATCTCTCATTTCAGCGCGAAAGCGAACATTCGTTTTGACCTCCTTGTGCGGCCAAGCTGCTGCATCTATGCTCCCGGGCTAACTTGACTAAGCTCGATTGGCCTCAGGGGGTGCGTTTTGGCGCGTTTCACCGCCGAACATTTCATAGATAGAACTACCCGGCTACTTTCCAAGCACTACGGAATCAATGTTTCGTTGTCGATGGTGCTTGACGCTTGTGAAGCGCAGAAAGGTTCGCTCTATCATTTCTTTCCGGGAGGAAAAGACGAATTGATAGCTGCAGTTGTCGAGGGCATTTCTGCCGAAGCAACTGCCGACCTCAAAGATTGCATTCATAAAGCTGGAGTACTTTCGCAAGCCATTGAACTTCACCTGCTTCATCTTATCGAACGGTTTGACCGACCCGTGAGCGAAGTTGGGCTACCATTTTTGGCGATGGCGACGACGCTGGGAGCGACGAATGAAAGAGTTCGTTTAGCCTGTATGAAAGCGATTCAAATGCTCGAGTCGACTTACAGAGAGCAGCTGTTGAAGGAAGGCCATGGCTGCGACAGCGCCGAAAGTCTTGCTACGTTTCTGGTATTGGCCGTGGACGGGGCCATCCTGCTTGCTCGCTCAAGAGATAACTCGGGGCCGCTGAAAACTGCCTCAAAACAACTGGCCAGCATGCTGTCTGTCGGTTCAGCCTAGATTTGTCTGTCTGGCGTTAATCACCAGTTCCGTATCCATCGCCGCAATCTGCAATGAAGCTCCGACGCTGGCGACGATGGCGGTGACGCAAATGATTGTCAAAATGGTGCCGGGGAGAAAGTTCACAAATCCGGCAAGGTCGAGGAACAGAAACCGCCCCAATTCTGTCAGCCCACCAATCAATGCTGCGAGGAAGATCGCAAAGTTGGATCCGTGCCAAATTGGAACCATGCAGCACAACGTCACGCACCCGGCCCACAACAAGTTGAAGCCTTGTCGTTTGATAATTGCTCCCGCGACTGCCGGGTATTCAATTGACGCTGAGTTGTGATGAACCGCATCTGCGATTTTCTCGATAGCGATTGGAGTGTCCTCGCTCAGTGCCGCGACTCCTGCAAACACGTGCATTAAACCCCACGCTCCCCACAGGGCAACACTAACACGTAGCATTAGAATCGTTTGCGGGTTGTATTTTCTTGAGCCTGACGTATCCATCGATTCTCTGCGATAACAACAAGATTCGGTATGTTCAGTGCGGCACTTGGGAGCCGGGGAGAAGTCGGAGATCGTTGCTATACGAAACTCCGACCGGCAGGAAAATTCTGTGCCATGCGTCTAATGCATACACCTGAAACCGTTCCCCGCGGAGGCAATCTATCTAATTTGACCAATCGGTCAATTCGCGTTCTGTAAATTTTTTTGGTGAATTAAGTTGCCATAACGATTTTGGCTTCGAGCCATAAGTTTACGCGGCAACATCGGCAATTTTCGGTTACTGATTGCGATCCATATCGATCTCAAATTTGATGTTAGGGGGCGTTAGTCTGCATTGCTGTTTTGGATAGAAGTCTGGCATGCAATTTCTTACGGACGTTTGAGCCGTCGAGCCAATGCTTGAGATTGAAAACAACCTGTATTGCTAACTTCAGCTTGCATCGCCTACTCGTCCTCCTCGCTGAAATTCCCTGAGTAGGGCGTTCCGTCGACGACCCCAGAAATCGAGCCTTCGAAGTCTTTGCGAATGCCGAAGTTCTTATGAGTAGTAACAAAGCGAGAGGATTTCCCCATTACTTCGCTACCGAGTGGCTTGGCCGACAGAGAAACCGTGAACAATGGGTCCTTGACCGTCAGCGAAATTTCTTTGGCGTCGATAGGAGTAGAAGTTTTTTCGTCGTTGCCGAATATGAAAACAGTTGCTTCCTGTTTGTCGTGATCGACCGTCAACTCAGCGTGGTACTTTCCGCCGCCCCAGTCAACAATTGTGCCGCCGTGAGGTCCCGGACCGTGTGCGTGCCCTTCCTCGTGGTGGTGGTTGTCGTCGTCGTTGTGCACTGATCCATCGGCGTGAACGTGCGTTCCCGGTCTCGAATCATCTTGATTGTTCGCCGGCTTCGGATCGCAACCGCAAGCGATTGCCAGCATGCTGGCGAACGCAATCAGTAGAATGGCGGGTGAATCGGTGCGTGTTGTGGACTTCATTTGTTGCTCCAAGTTTTTGATTGAATTGGTTTTGCAAAGCTGCCGCCGCAATGTCAGTCTCAAGAGCTCAGCTTTTCAAGCTCGATGCGCTTTCACGTCGTCCTGGATCTCATCGATGTCTTCATTCGAAGCAATTTTCACAGCGTCCTTGCCGCTGAACTTCCAGAACAGGCCGGGGTGGATAAGAAACTCGCAGAACGTAGATGTAAACAGACCTCCCAGAATTACCGTGGCGACAGGATACAAAATCTCGCGGCCAGGTTCTTTGCCGCCAAGCACGAGGGGAATCAGCGCGATCCCCGCCGTAAGCGCGGTCATCAGTACCGGAGCGAGCCTTTCGAGGCTGCCGCGAAGGATGGTTTCTTTGGAGTATTCCTGACCTTCTTCCTTGATCAGGTGAATGTAATGAGTCACCAACAGGATTCCGTTGCGGACGGCGATTCCGCCCAGGGAGATGAATCCCACCAGGCTGGCTACCGTCAACGTTTGCTGTGTGAGAACCAGAGCCAGGACGCCGCCAATGAAAGCCGTTGGCAGAGCGTTCAGAATCTGCAACACGATTCGAACCGACGGCATCAGCACCATCAGCACGATAAACATTCCCACTAGCGATACCATGCTGAGAATGAGAATCGTTTGCGTCGCACGTCGCTGGCTTTCAAATTGCCCGGAGTATTCGACAAAATAGCCTTCACTGAGGTCAAGCTGTTGGTCGAGCGTAGTCTGGATTTCAGCGACCGCGCTGGAAAGGTCGCGTCCCTGCGTATTGCAGCGAATCACGATTCTTCGACGACCATTGTCTCTGGCGATTGCGTTGGGTCCGACTCCGATTTCAACATCAGCCAGGTCGCTCAGTTCGACTGGTCCACGATTGTCCGGCAGGTCAATTCGCAGGCGTTGGAGGTTTGCGTAATCGGTGCGATATTCTTCTTCGAGCCGCACGAGCAAATCAAAGCGACGTTGTCCTTCGAGAATTTGCGAGACGACTTCGCCCTGGAGCGCTGTCTGCAAAACGCTCGCAACCCAAGCCCGGGTGACGCCGTGCAAAGCAAGATCTTCCGATCGTAAACGAATATGAAGTTCTTCCGTCTTACGAATCGGCTCGATGATCGGTTCGGTCACACCTTCCACCGTGGCGATACTCTGTTTGGCTCGGTTCGCATAAGCTTGAAGCTGATCAAGATCATCTCCAAAGATCTTGATTGCGATCTGAGCGTAAACGCCTGACACCATGTGGCTGATCAAGTGCGCCAACGGTTGTTCGACTTCAATCGCAACCCCAGGAACTTCAAGTTTTACTTCGTCCAACAGTTTATCGATCACCTCATCGCGTCGAATCTCCGCATCCGGATTCATGCTGAGGATGTACTCTGACACATTCACCGGAGATGCATGCTCGTCCATTTCAGCTCGCCCCGTCCGGCGGACAAAATGTAGAATCTCCCCGTCAGGATTATCGATGCCTTTCTGAAGCTCCCGGAATTTGCCGTCGATAATCGACGAGACCTGGTTTGAAGCCTCCAGCGACGATCCGGGAGGCAGCATCACGTTGACTTGCACGCTGCCTTCATCGAACTCTGGCAAGAAACTGCTGCCTAGGTTCGCGAATTGCCACGCCGCGATTCCAAACGCAATCCAGGTCAATAAAAGCAGCGGACCGGGGATCGCCATGCTCAATCGAACCATCGCGCCGCCGATGCGTTTGAGGAACCTCAGAAGCAACCCATCGGAATCGCGATGCGTCGCTTTCGATTTTGGCAGCAGGTAAAACGAGAGCACCGGGGTGACGGTTAGAGAAACCAGCAGCGACGACAGGATGGAAACGATGTACGCAATCCCGAGTGGCTCAAACAGTCGACCCGCAACGCCCGAAATCGCAAAAAGAGGCAGGAAGACCAGGATCACGACAACAGTGCCAAACACAATTGCACCTCGGACTTCGCGACTGGCGTCGTAGACCACCTGAATCGCCGGCCTCGGATTGTCGAGCGAGTTATTGTCTTTGAGCCGCCGGAAAATGTTCTCCACGTCAACAATCGCGTCGTCGACAAGCTCTCCCATAGCGACCGCAATTCCGCCCAGCGTCATGACGTTGATCGTTAGCGACGCGTCGGTCAGGTATCCGATCAACCTGAAAACCAGCATCGTGATCACAAGCGAAAGTGGAATCGCGGTCAGGGTGATGAAGGTCGTACGAAAGTTCAGCAAAAACAGAAACAGCACGATCACGACCAGAACCGCTCCGACAACAAGTGCTTCCCCGACGTTGAAGACACCTCGATCAATGAAGTTTCGCAGTCGAAAGAGTTCGCTGTTGATGACGACATCGGCGGGCAACGACGATTCGACTTCGGCCAACGCATCAGCAATATTGTCCGTCAAGCTACGCGTGTCGACATGAGGCTGCTTGACGATCGTGAACACGACGCCAGGCTGGCCATTGATCGCGCCATCGCCACGTTTGAACTCGGCACCCTCGGTGATTTCGGCAACCTGCCCCAACAGAACGGAACGCTTGTCAGTGACTTTTACCGGAACGCTGGTGAGGTCTTCTATCACGCGACGAGCGTCCGGACCAACACGCCCGAGCACTCGAATTGGCCGCTCTGATTCTCCAGTGATCGCGAATCCGCCGCTGGTGTTGATGTTGCTTTCTTCGAGCACTCGCTGAACATCCTGCAGCGTGACTCCGTATTCGATCAGCGCCGTCGGGTTAACGAGGATCTGATACTGTTTTCGGTCACCGCCCTGGATGAAGCACTCTGCCACGCCGGAAACTTTCAACAAACGGGGACGGACGACCCAATCGCCGATCGTGCCCAGATCCATTTGCTGCTGCAGCTCCGAAGGAAATTCAACGTCAATGGCTCGGCCGTTTACTTCGACCGTGAAAGCTGGCGGTGAGGCGAAAGCATCCGTCTCTTCATAGACCAATTCAGTCGGCGACCACGTTTTCGGTTCGTGGCGGTCGACCGGTTCCCAGAAATTGAGCGTTGGCTGGCCTTCGTTATCCTGAATCAGTTCAGCCATCAGCTCTGTTTTTCCAATGGCGGCAAGCTGTCCTCCTGTCGGACCTTTCTGTCGGTACGCGCCGGCGATCACAATCTGACCCATGATCGAAGACGGTGGAGTCATCTGCGGATTGATGCCTTTCGGTAAAATTCCGTCAAGCGTCGAGAGTCGCTCCTGCACCGTTTGCCGGGCGTCACGGATTTTGGTGTCCCAACCGAATTCGATGTAGATCACGTTCAGCCCTGCAGTGCTTTGACTGCGAACAGCTTCGACGCCACTGGCACCGAGAAGGGAGATTTCGATCGGGTGCGTCACCAACGTTTCGACTTCTTCGGTCGCCAGGCCGGGGCATTCGGTCAGTATGATAACTCGCGGCCGGTCAAGATCCGGAAATACATCGATTGGCATTGTCGTGGCCAACCACGACCCATACACCAACAGGATCAGGCTGATCACGATGACCAGAAATCGATAGCGGAGCGACAGTTTGATTACAGCGTCAAGCATTTCGTTTTCCTAGTGAGCCCCGTGAACACTGCCGTCGGCGTGGACGTGGTAACCGGCAGGCGTTGAGCCACTTGAGGCCTGAGCCTTGAGGATTCGGTTCAGCGAAGCCGCCGCGTTTTGAGCCAGGTAGAATCCGGGCGATACGCTGCCATCGTTTGCGATCACGACGTTGCTGCGATCTCGATGAAGCACTTTTACGGAGATCTGATTGAACAGGTCACCGTTCTGTTGGAACACAAACGCTTCCGGGCCATCCTGATAGACTGCTGTTGATGGAAGCACGATCACGTTCTTGATCTCTTCCACGGGAACCGAGATTCGTACCCGTTGTCCAGGGCGGAATCGCCAAACAATGAACGGACGATCGTCGCGTTCATAAACGATCGACTGGTTGTTCAACGAGATGAAGAAATCGAAAGTGCGACTGTCAGGATCGGTCGTATTCGCGAGATGGCGAATCTGAAACGTCTGTTGCAACGGACTCCAGTCTTCCGCGTTGTCTTCGGTGAACTCGACATCGACTTCCCAGCTTTTTTCAGCAGCTTTCGCCAGCTTGGAAGCTTCCTTTTTAAAAGCATGGCCCTTGATATACAACGATCGATGGTTTGCGAGGATGGCCAATGGTTTTCCGGATTCCACTTGATGTCCAAGATCGACTTTAAGCTGCTGGATTTCGAAAAAGTCTTCCGAGTCCGAACCGTTTGCAGTTAGGGAGTTGTCACTTGAAAGCGCAGAATTGGATTCGTTCATCGGCGGAGCGAAGATCTCGATAGAAGTCAGAAAGTCTCCCTGTTTGATCTGTTCGATCTGCGTTTCATCCAACCCGCGCGCGATCAGGTCCTGCTGGTGGGCATCGATCAAAGCCGACTGGCGTTTGAGTTTTTGGTCCAGTTCGATCATTCGCTTTCCGGGCAAGACTCCAGAATCGATCAGTTTTGACACGCGTGATATCTCCATTCTGACGATCTCCGTTTCCCTGACCGCTTTGAACAGCTCCGACTGGGCCTGCTGAAGCGAATCGCTAACCATTCGCAATCTAAACAGCTTGTCGCCAGGTCGCACGACGTCACCTTCGAAGGCATAGACTTGAGTCACCACGCCTTCGAGCGGAGAAGTGATTCCGCGATCAGTTACTCCTGGGCGATCGACGATTACCCCCGGGATTTCGATGCTGCGCCAATAAGTTTGCACACTGACCGGTTTAGATTTCAGTCCGAGGTTCGCGCGAGCCTGACTGTTGAGCTCCAGCGTTTTTCGTTCTTCGTTTGGTGCCGGCGTAGGGTGATCGTGTTCCGAACTTTCTGTCGCAACAATCAGCGGACGCCATTGGCCGCGAGTCAACCATGCTCCGGCGGCCAAGCCAATGATCACGGTCAGCCAGACAAGGGGCTGCCAGAACTTGTATATATTTGATCGCATCGTGGGTTCCTTGTGCATTTCGCGAAATGCGGACAAACGGATTGTCTTGCAGGGAGGGCGAACGTATGTCCTGAGATCTCAGGCGTTCGGAAGCTGAAAAGCAGTCGATTGCGACTGGCGATTACAGGCGCAGAGAGCCTGTTTGCAGAAAGAGCGCGCAAGGGTAGCGCCCGAGTAAGGCGTCGATGGGATCAATCACCTGCGCCGACAATGGCGGCCGAAAAGAACACAGAATTTCACAAGGCTCACTGGTGAAGCGTTGCCCGCAAAACAAAAGCCGTGAAGTCAGAGGTGGAAGGCTTTCGTCGTTGCTGATCAGCAAACCTTCGTCATGCTCCCCAAGCCCGAATTCACAGTCCACGTGAGACTCGCAAAGCTCGCTATCACAAGCTTTTCGGACGCCATGATGATCTTCGTTCTGATTTCGATGCCGCGGGTGCGAATGCGATCCGTTGTCGGAATCGTGTTTGTGAAAATGCGAGTGATCGTGTGAGCAGGCGCGTTGGACTTCCCAGGACAAATGATAGTGAGGCGCCGAATCCACGTGCCCATCATGCGAATGCGCGCAACAAATTACCGCCTGGTTTGCAAGCAAAGCAGGAACGAGAATTAGGCATACAAGCAATCGAAACATCTGGATCAGTATCGAAATTTAGTGCGTACAGGATGAGTGGAACTATACGTGGCCCGCAGACTGGCGGCAATCGATTGTGCCACGGATTCTGCATCAATTAACGCAGAATCGGCTCAATCGGATCAATCTGCCTCTCGGAAACGCCTCTTTCCCTCCACCGCTGCGGGGCGCGATCGATTTTTGCTCAGTCCAATCATACTCGAATCAGCTACTCGCGGTTCGTTGACGCATGCGTCGCGACCGATCGGAATCCCACACAAAACCCTCCCGCAGCCACGGAATCAAACATGAGCGAAACTCTTTCGATCGCAACGGCCAACAGCAAGAGCCCTACGCAAACACTCAAGGAAATCATTGGAGCTGTCGTTTCAACGGCTTGCCGATCTCGTGCCGACGAACTGTATCGCTCCCCGACCAGTTCGCCTCGTGGAATTCGTGACAAAGCAATTATGGCGTGGCTCAAACGACGTTCGTTGCATGAAGGATCCAGTGAATTCTTTGAACGCCTTCATCTCGATTTTTGGGCCACCGATGGAGGGGAGGAGTTTGCAGACAATTGCGATCACCGTTTTGAAGATCTGTTTCTCAAAAAACAGAGCGAAGATTTCGACGCTTTGAAAAAAGTTTGGAACGAAGTTGGCCCAAAGCAGATTGTGGAGTTCGGTTGTAGTTCTGGAAAGCTGACAAACTATCTGGCAACGAATCTTGACGGAGTTCAGTCAGCGACCGGAATCGAGATCAACCGGGCTCAGGTTGAATCAAATCGGAAATCAACATCGTTCGATCCACGAGTCCGTTTCGAGTGTGCCGACGCGTCCAACTGGCTGAATGAGAATGCGTTGCCGGAGACACTCTTTGTAACCAACGGCGGCGTGTTGGAGTATTTTCACCGTGAGAGGCTCAACGAAATGCTGGCGCGAATCGTTGAGGAATCAAAGCCAGCGATCTTTTTCGCCAGCGAACCGGTCGCAGTCGATCATGATTGGGCGAACTCGAAAGAGTCCGTTCCCTTCGGCGAGGAATTGTCTTTCTCTCACAACTACACGGACCTGTTTGAGTCCAACGGGTTTGCGATTCTGCATCAACGCTCAGTAGATTTCGGTCAGTGGACCATGGTGTGCACGATCGCCGTCGCGAACTGATCAGCGAATCTTGTCGATGCTGCGAAAAAACGGCGTTGCTTCTTTGACCTTCAAATACAACGGTTCCGAATCGGGGCTGACTTTATAAACACCCTCAGCTTCGATGGCTTCCTTGATTTCCGTCGGAATGTACTTGTAACTGTCCGGCGTTTTCTTGATCGTATCATTCAGGTATCTGATTTTGCTGGCCAGAATGATTTCCGGTGCATCGTCCCTCGGAAAAAACGCTGAGGTTTTCTCGAGCCAATTAATCTCATATGGAATCTTCGAAAGCCGGGACAACTGAATCTCGTCAGCCTCATTCATTTCAAAGCCGCAGGTCTTTATCAGCCACTTTGCGCGAAAAGCTGACCAGTTGACTTCCTGGTTGATCTCCCTGACGTTATTGTGAGCGTACATCAGTTTTTTCAAGCCGCCGTTGCTGGCGTTGGTTGCCGACTCAACGTACCAGTCAAACGCTTCTTTTCGCTTTCCCTCGCGATCCAGGATGTCTCCGATGTAAAACCCGGCTATTTGTTTGTTGACGCCTGATTCAACAGACTGCAGATAGAGCTTCAACGCTTTCACCGTATCGCCATGGTTGTGAAACGCATGGGCTAACCAAAACTGGTTCCACTTGTCGTTCGGTTCAGCGTCCAGTTTGTTCTGGAAATGTTTTACCAAGTTACGTGAAATTCGGGTCTCAGGTGGTGCACCCAACGACCACTTCTGAATCGTGATGTCCGAAACTTCGACCTGTCCGGAACCTCCAACGCCTCGCGTCATACGAAGCGCAAACGTCTGTGCGAGATTTTCAAATGCCGTGTTGCGATAGCTAAAGACGTACTGATCATCGGCATAGACTTCGATCCAGTGCTTGTCCGTCAGCACTCGCAGTTTGCATCGATTGCTTCGGTACGGAAACCGCACCGCAGCAGGCCCTGCACCGTAGCTGGTCCCGAAGATCATCAACCCGGTCCGAATATCATCGGGTTTTGTTGGCGCGGCGCTGCGTTGAAACGCCAGTTCTTCACTGATGGCGACGCCCAGCGTATAGTCCTGCTGTCCAAAGGATGCGATCACGATTCCGGGAGCAAATTTGGGATTCGGGGCGCTGTCCGTGGGAAACGTGAACGTCATTTCGGTGACTCGGGGGCCAGGGAACGCTGCATCGTAGATCATCGCATTTTGGCGATCGCCGTTGCGATTATCGAAAGTCGCCGCGGTTTCCGAGATGTAGGTCAGCTGACGATTGTCGCTCATTTTCCACATGTTCATCTGGTCGTCAAAATCAATGTTGACGACTTTGCCTTCAGAGTATGCCTTTTCCTGGCGGACTTTTTTCAGAGCCCGGGCAAAAAAGAGGCCTCCGCTTTCGTCGGAAAGTGAAATGTTGTTCACAAGTTCTTCGATCGCGTCCAGGTTCTCGATACGCTCGGCAAGCGATACTTTCATGAGTTCCTGCAGTTGCGTTGCTTCGATTCCGTACTCCGCATTCATCGCCGAAGCCCTCGCGCTCAACGCATCAAGTGACCCCGCGGCCCCGCGCCCGAACAGCTTCATCGCGAAAGGACTGTGCTGTCCCTCAAGTTCCCGATAGACGCGTTCGGCTTCGTCGACTCTGCCGGCACGATCCAAATACAGCGCCAGCAATGTTTGCAGAAACTTCTTGTCTTGCACTTCGTTTCCGAAAATGTTTTGAGTGTTGTTGGCTGCCAAACCCTGAAGTGCCGTAATGATCTCTGCCAGTAACTCGGGGTCTTTGGTTAGTTCGTCGTATTCCTTCCACTCCAGAACTCCCGAGTCCCGCAGGGTGAAGATGCAGTTCGGCAACACGAACGGAACGCTGGTTTCATACTGTTTTTTGTTGGCGTGTTTGCTCGCAAATTCGATCATCTCCTCCACCGAACCTCCCAACGAGGCATCAAGCCGAACAGTCTCAACTGGTACGCCGCCATATAGTCGACCTCATGTTCGATCGCTTTGTTGAACCAGAACTCTTCAGATTTGTCGGAATGGCCCAGCCTGCTGACATCCATCAGTCCCGTCGCGGATTCGGGGTAGTTCGGATTGATCTCAAGAGCTTCCTGGAAATATTTGTGGGCGAGTTTTGCGTTCTCTTCGAGTTTTGCCCATCCTTGTTCGGATACGGAATTGGCGAATCCGGTACCGCGATAATAGTATCCAAGTTGGTAGTAGTACTTTGCCAGCGCCATCGATTGGAACCACTTCGGCAGCGTGTTGTTCATTTCGACGCAGTAGATGAATTCTTCCAACGCCGCCAGGTCGCGGTTTTGAAACGCGATTCGATAGAACGTTTCGACGTCGTCCATCGCAAACCGTTCTTCAATGCCTCGTGCACGAAAGTCGCTGGTGATCCAGTACTTCATTGCCGCGACCCGATCCACGTATTTGGTCTGAGGTCGATACTCGCTTTGAATTTCGTTTTGCAGACGCATTGCATAGACCGGCAGGCGAGTCGGATAGTCGTTCTTTGCGAACAGTTCGATCGCGTGGTCCAGCCGTCTGTTTGCCGAGGCCAGCATGTTGACGCGGCTTTCATTGATCGCGACGCACAGATTAAACATCGGTTCGTTTTTTAGCTGCGGAGTCAACCGCTCCGCCAAATCCGCTCCTTCCTTGCCGATTTCGTCCCAGATCTCGCGATTGAACTCCGCATCAGGTCCGTCCAACACCTTGTTCATGTACTCCACGATGGAATCGCGGTCAGTGTCGCTGAGCTGGAAAATATCATGCTGTTTGAAATGCTCAACGCCAACGCGAACGTAGTCGGCTTTACCTTCAAGGCGATCCAGGGCGTTGGTTGGCTTTCGTGGATACTTGCTCGGAGGAGCATCATTGAGCACCGAAAGGGATGGCTTTCGGGCCTCGCCTCGCTTAAACCGAGAGCTAATCGTGATCGTTTCAGGCTCCTTGATCATCGACAAACGAATGCGGTCCTGGACTTCTTTCTCCAGCACCTCTTGCCGCCCTGCTTTCTTCCATTGCTCGAACTGCTCGCGCGCCGCCTAGGGATAGTCCGTCCTCGCGAGCACATCGTCGATGTCGACTTTCTGCAACCCGCTGGCGATCGATTTCGGTCCTTCCTCGTCTGCTGTTTTTACTGCATCAGTACTGTTGGAGCATCCGCCGAACAGCAGTGACACAAACACCAACAGGATTGCAAAACGGAAAACGCGAATTGGACTCGATTGATTTGACCGTGAGAAACGCATTAGAAACTCTATGAATTGGTAAGTTGGCATTACCAAGTTTAATAGATCTCCTGAGTCGGTTGGTGAGCGGTGACAGCTCAAAATTGAATTTGACATGTGGTAGACTGGATCGAGTCCCCATGTCGATTCGCCTGAGAAAAATTCCAATGATTCGCCTCGCTGTAGTTCTGCTCTGTTTCTTCACGGCCAGCCCGCTTCTGGCGGAAAAACCAAACGTGGTTTTCATCCTGGCGGACGATCTCGGGTACTCCGACCTCGGCTGCTACGGCAGCGAGATTGAAACTCCGAATCTGGACGCGCTGGCGGCCAACGGATTGCGATTCACTCAGTTCTACAACACGGGAAGGTGCTGGCCGACGCGAGCTTCATTGATGACCGGCTACTATCCGCACCAGGTTCACCGTGATCGATTGCCAGGGCTAGGTGGTGGCACACGCGGCAAACGCCAAACGTGGGCCAGACTACTGCCTGACTTTCTGCGGCCGCATGGATATCGTAACTATCACAGCGGCAAGTGGCACATCGATGGAAAGTGCCTCGACGCAGGTTTCGACAGGTCGTTGAACATGCGGAATCAAGGCAACTTTTTTAGCAACGTTGGCAACCAAATTGACGATCGGCCCGTAGAGCCTGCCGAACCTGATTCAGGCTACTACGCAACGACAGCCACTGTGGATCATGCGATCGGTTGTCTGCAGGAGCACTCTGAAAACTACTCGGACCAGCCGTTCTTTCAGTACGTCGCCTTCATCGCGCCGCACTTTCCGTTGCATGCTCCGGCGGACGATATCCAGAAGTACGCCGATGCGTATCTTGATGGTTGGGAAGAAATGCGAAAGCAACGTTACGGTCGTCAACTGAAAATCGGCTTGCACCAATCCGCGCTTTCGGCGGTCGAGCCTGACGTTGGGCCCCCGTACGATTTCCCGGACGCGTTTCAAAAACTTGGTCCCGGTGAAGTCAACCGGCCCTTGCCATGGGCGGATTTGACGGAAGAGCAACGTCGTTTTCAAGCGACCAAAATGGCGATTCATGCCGCCATGATCGATCGGATGGACAAAGAGATCGGTCGGCTGATCGAGCAGCTGAAATCGATGGGGCAGTATGAAAACACGATCATCTTTTTCGCATCCGACAATGGAGCCAGCGCTGAAATCATGGTTCGCAACGGAGGCCACGATCCGAACGCCGCTCCGGGAAGTGCCGCTTCCTACCTTTGCCTTGGCCCCGGTTTTTCGAACGCCTGCAATACTCCTTTTCGACGCCACAAAACGTGGGTTCACGAAGGCGGCATCAGCACTCCGTTGATCGTTCATTGGCCGAAAGGGATTTCCGCCAAAGGTGAACTTCGGCATACCGCGTCGCATGTGATCGACATAGTGCCGACGATCTTTGAGTTGACCGAAATCGAAAAACCGACGCGATGGGAGGACGAAAAAATTCCGGCGGCTCCGGGCAAAAGCCTGGTCGCTGCGTTTGAGCGTGACATCGAAATCGAGCGGGAACAACTCTGGTGGTCGCACGAAGGCAACGCTGCGATTCGCGTTGGAGACTTCAAGCTCGTCAAAGGCGGCGGGGAGCCGTGGTCTTTGTACAACATCGCGACCGACCGAGCCGAGGCGGTTGATTTGGTTGAGTCAGAACCCGCCAAAGCGGAGGAGCTCAAACGACTGTGGCAGGAGCAGGTGGACGAGATAGTCGAACTGGTAAAGCAGTCTCAGCCGAATCCACGCAAATCGAAGCAATAGAGTGGCTGCTAGCAATGGGTTCGGCGAAACTTTGACTTCGAAGCAAATGTTTCTGGGCGAGTGGCCGAATCTATTTTTCAGAGGCTCCGCCGGCCGTTTTTCAGCGGGGCAAAAAACGCTCAACGAGTCAGACATAACCTCTCATTCGCAACTAGAATGGCGGGTTGTCAAAAATGTGCTTTTGGCGTTCGCTGTTCACATCGCTGCGTCTGGAAAGCTTCTCCAATCCGTCCTCTTCCACGTTTCCTTCCTTCGTCCTAACGCATCCATGGGTCAATACAAACGCGAATCTCACGCCAGGAGCCTGATCAAAGGCATCTCGTGGCGAATCGTGGCGACGATGGACACAATCCTGATCGTCGCGATCGTGACGAAATATTCCGAGGGAAAGATGAACCTCGATCACGCGATCAAGATTGGGCTTTATGAATTCCTGATCAAGTACGTCATCTACTATCTTCACGAACGCATTTGGGAGTACGTTCGATCAGGCGACGGTTTGGAGAAATCACGGACACTCAAAAAAGCAATCTCGTGGCGGATCGTGGCAACCACCATGACATTTATCATTGCCGCTGTCGTGTTGAACAATGGTGCCGCAAGTGAAAGTGTTGAATCCGGCAGCGACGATGTCGAAAGCAATGTCGCCCGAGTCGCATTGGCGATCGCCGTTATTGAGTTCTTCACCAAGTTCATTCTGTACTACGTGCACGAACGGATCTGGGCAAAAATTCCGCTGGGGAAGATTCGAAACTGGCTGTTCGGGAAAAAGAAAGCCTGACGCGTTTTGGCAACATCGGATACGATATCGTGCTCACAAGCCGTTCTTTGAGTCGCCATGAATCATATCCGAAACTTCTGCATTATCGCCCACATCGATCACGGTAAATCCACTCTGGCGGACCGACTGATTCAGGCCTGCAACGGCGTTTCGGACCGCGAGTTCAAAGACCAATTGCTGGACTCGATGGACATCGAGCGAGAACGCGGCATCACGATCAAAAGTAATACAGTCTCGCTGGACTACACAGCGAAGGACGGAAAGAAGTACTTGCTGAACTTGATCGATACGCCTGGCCACGTTGACTTTTCCCATGAAGTCCGCCGCAGTCTGATGGCTTGTGAAGGCGCCCTCATCATTGTCGATGCCTCTCAAGGCGTTGAAGCTCAAACGGTCGCCAATCTGTATCTCGCGCTCGAGTACGATCTGGATTTGCTGCCGGTGATCAACAAGATCGACTTGCCTGCCGCCGACATTGAACGTGCTCAGGAAGCCATCGATGCCGAATTGGGGCTCGATCCGTTCGAGGCCATTCCCTGCTCGGCCAAAACCGGATTGCATGTCGAAGATGTTCTCGAAGGCGTCGTCAACAAACTTCCACCGCCGCAGGGTGATCCGAAAGCCCCGCTCAAGGCGTTAGTGTTTGATGCGTACTTTGACAAATACCGTGGCGTGATTCTGCAGATTCGTGTCATGGAAGGAACGCTTAAGACCAAAGACGCGATTCATTTTATGCACGGTGGCCGCGACTACAAAGTTGACGAACTGGGAATCAATCAGCTCAAGTTGGTCCCCAAAGACAAACTTTCTGCTGGCGAAGTCGGCTATGTCGTGGCCGGTGTGAAGAGCGTTCAGGATATCGAAGTCGGCGACACGATCACGTTGCAGGAACATCCCGCCGATGCACCGATCCCGGGATATCAGAAAGCTCGCCAGGTCGTTTTCAGTTCGATCTATCCGATGAGCACCGATCAGTATCCGGATCTGGTTAAGGCGCTGGACAAACTCGCGATCAACGATGCCGCATTGACGTACGAGAAAGATTCCTCCGCCGCGTTGGGTTTTGGCTTTCGCTGTGGTTTCCTTGGCTTGTTGCATCTGGATGTGGTGCAGGAACGTTTGCAACGTGAGTTCGATTTGGGGCTGGTGATTTCTGCTCCGTCGGTCAAGTACAAACTCAAGTTGCGCGACGGCAAAGAAATCGAAGTCGACAATCCTTCGAATTGGCCTGACCCAACGGTGATTGATGAGATTATCGAGCCCTACATTCGGGCGTCGATTTTGACTCCGGAGGAGTACGTTGGTCCCGTGATGGAACTTTGCCGCGAGCATCGTAGTGAGAGCCAAACGATGAACTATCTTTCGGCCGGACGTCTGGAGGTGGTCAGCGAGATGCCGCTTGGTGAGGTCCTGTTTGATTTTTACGACAAACTAAAAATGATTACTCGGGGTTACGGTTCGTTTGATCACGAGCCGCTTGAGTATCGCAAGACGGACATTGTTAAAGTTGAAATTCTGGTCAACAAAGAGCCGGTCGACACGCTGGCCTATTTGGTCCATCGAGAGAAAGCTCGTCAACGTGCCCTGCACTACTGCGAACGACTGGCCAAAGAGATTCCACGCCATCAGTTCAAGATTCCGATTCAGGGAGTCATCGGCGGGAACGTGATCGCCCGTTCGACAATCAATGCGTTGCGCAAAGACGTGACGGCGAAGTGCTATGGTGGCGATATCTCGCGAAAGAAGAAGCTGCTGGAAAAGCAGAAAAAAGGTAAGGCCAAGATGAAGCAGTTTGGCAGCGTGACGATTCCGCAGGCGGCTTTCGTGGCCGTGTTGAAGCAGAGCGACGACTAAACCCGTGGTGCCTTGTCGGGCCCGCGTTCACTCGCGAGATTGCGTGCCACTTGCTCGTGGCACGAACGGCAACATCCTCTATTCATCATTTCGCATGAACTCAGCGACTTGATCAAAGAAGACTTTCAGTTCCAGTGCAATCTCGCCAGGAACCTCAGACTCTTCCATTGCCGCACTCATCATTTCCAGCCACCGATCGCGTTCAGCGACTCCGATCTTGAACGGAGCATGTCGCATGCGAAGTCGTGGATGCCCACGCTCTTGGATATAACGATCCGATCCACCGAAGCGATAGATCAGAAAATCGCGTAAACGTTCCTCGGCACCCTCAAAGTCGTCTTCCGGATACATGGGCCCGATCAGATCGTCAGTCCGAACACGGCGGTAAAACGCAGCGGTCAGTTTCGTGAACAGTTCTTCAATCTGTGCTGGGTCGTCGAAGCTCATTTTTAACGTTTTGGGGGATTCGAATTGGTAAGAATACAACGTATTGGTTTTGTCGTATCGATTATGCAACTGGTGCAAACTGTAATCCGGCTGCGGGCTCAAAATCGTTATCTCAGTCCATGATGCAGCGGACATTTGAGCAGTTTTCGGCTTTGCTCCAGGGAAAACGAGCTAAGGTTTTCGCGTACGATCTCGGGTTACAACCGGATATACCCTAGCTGCCTGCTGGCTATTTGCCCACCGGCATCACATTAACACTTCATGACACGAGGCCATCGATGCTCGGCAATCTTTCGCAGTTCGTCAGCCCTTCAATTGAGCAACTGCTCTCTAAACTTCAGGCTGATGAAGACAACTACGAATTGGAATTGCGTACCCTCGGCCGAGAGAAACTGGTGCTTCCTGTTCAACTTACTACTCCGGATGGAGAGTTCGAACTGCACGCGTTCTCGAGGAATGTTTCTCAGGGTGGAATCGGGTTGATCGCACCCCAGCCCTTTTCTCCCAATTCTGTGATGCGTCTGACGCTAAATATGCGTACGGGCAAAACGATTCACGTGGTCGAATGTCGCTGGTGCGAAACATTTGGGCAAACCTATTGGACGTCTGGTTGGGAGTTGAAGTCGAAAGCATTGGATGTGCAAACAGTCCTTAATGCGGAGGCCGTGTTTGACAGCGAGGTCCGTTCATCGGAACGCGAGAAGTATGCGATTCCTGTTGTCGTTCATCAGCCTGGAGAACGGCCAAAGGTTCACGCGTTTACTCGCAATATGTCTGGCGACGGTGTCAATCTGGTTGCCAATAAACCGGTATGCTGTAACGAGAAGTGCACGCTCGAGTTCGTTCGCAACGATGGCGAACGCAGCGGGATCGTTGCCGAATGTATCTGGCTGCAAGAGTACGGCGCTGATTGCTGGATGTCCGGCTGGCAATTTTCAAGCGAATGAGCGGCACGCTTTACAGCCACGCCATTTGCGATCTCGTTTGCTCTAGCGCTGCGACTGCAACGCTTCGCCAACAGGTTCGTTACTTTGTGAGACGGAGTTCCGTGGTCCCGACAGTCTGATCGATTGGACTGCTGGCGATTGATCACTGTCGCTTGCGTTATAGCCTCTGGCGATTGCCACGACGGTCGGAGAGTCTTGCGGCAACGAAGTTCTGAAAGTCCACGCATGTGTATAGTGAACGCCCGGATCGGACTCTGTCAGTGCCGCGTCGGAATGAACGTAAGCTGCCTGCCAACTGCTCCCGTTCCAATAAGTCTTGTGTACGGGATGCCGTATGGCAACTTTGACGGATTGGACGCCGACCAAATCGGTGGCTCTTCCTGACAGCACTAGCCAATTCAGTTCAGCTTGCAGTTCAAGTCCCGAGTTGTCGATGGTCGTGTCCGGGTCTGCGAACGCCATGTCAACTTCTAACGCTTTGGTGTCAACGGTCTCTCTGCCTTTCAGATCCGTGGCAATCAGTGTGAGGCCAATTGGCCGCGGTGCAAGGTTGGCGGATCTGTTTGCCGCGAACTGACTCGTGTCGAGCTCAAAGCTCCAACGAGTAACCAAGCCATCCGGCTGGTCCAGCGTCGCCAAAAAACGATGTCGATCGTGCGACCAGCCTGCTCCATTCCAATACTCTCCGGAATCTTTGCATCGAAACTCAAGTTTTACAAATTGGGTACCCGAGTCCGATTCGACCATGCCGAAAAACTCGACGGGCTGAAGGCTTCCGCAAATTCTCCTGCTGTCTACATCCCGAGTGTACCGCGTTGTCGCGAATTTCGGTGGCGAGTCCGTAGAACGTAGCTGACGCATCAGAGCCGAAAGACGCCGTTGTTTGACAGGATCAAGTTCAACATAGAGGTTGCTCAACTGTTCGGGGTCGGCTTTCAAATCGTAATACTCGCGACCACCGGTGGCCCATTCGGTGTAAACCTGGTCCTGCATGCGAAGGCTGCTGTATGTCGCTGGTAAGACATGGTGATGAGAAACCGTGTCTCCCCAGTTTTCGATCAGGATTCCGCTTCGGTCAAATTCCGGTTCGCCAGACGGTTCATGAAACAGCTTTTTAAACGATAGCCCATCGCAACTGTGTGGGATTTCGCCACCGGCAAGTTCAATCAGAGTCGGTGCGATGTCGATATTGGCCAGCAGAACATTGCAATGGCTGTCGTGAGGGATGCCTGGTCCAGTGACAAGGAAAGGCACGCGCGTTATCCGATCGTATGGCAAACGCTTTCCAAAATGGCGATGCTGCGCAAACCGATACCCGTGGTCGGACGTGAATATAAAGATCGTGTTTTCCAGCAGGCCGTGCTTTCGCAACTCGTTTCTCAGAGCCCCTACGCCTTCATCGATGCTCTGGATCGCGCGAATTCGATCACGATAAACCTCTGTCAAATAGTGCAAACGCTCTTCATCCGGTGTCGAGATTTCTTTCAGCTCGTCTATCTGATTCGCCACCTGCATTGCCACTCGATTCCGCAACTCTGGAATTTCAGTATCCAGAAACATGTCCTTGTGCCGCTGGGCAACCATCGGTTCCTCGTTGCCGGTGATGTGAGCCGCGATGGGAGACCAGCACAGCAATAGAGGCTTTTCGTTGTCGGCTTTGGCTGCATACTTTTGAATGATGTCGATCGCCTGCCGAACATCCCAATCCGTTCTGTATTCGTCGTCAGCCGACCGCGAAATTTCATCGGTGGATTTGATGTAGGTCGGGAAGTCGAAGTACGAACATCCCAGCGACAATCGAAAATGGTCCCAACCTGGCGGGACAATGTGTTTCCAGTAGACGCCTGCGTCGTAGTTCGGTTTGAAGTCGCCGTGAAGATACTTGCCAACGTGTGATGTTTCGTAGCCCGCGTTCTTCATCCACGTCGCCAGTTCGTTTTGCGGATCGAACGTCGTGTAGCCACCAGAAAATCCGTTTGCGCGGATCAGGCCTGGATCATTGACGCGGCACTGGTTGCGATGAGCGTACTGGCCCGTATAGAGGCAGGCTCGCGACGGGCCGCAAACAGGAGTCGTTACATGGAAATTGGAAAATCGCAATCCATGCTGGGCCATCAATTTTAAGTTGGGAAAACGAATCGCGGCCGAGTCCTGCCCAGGAAATTCTCCAAACACGGTTTCGCAATCCACATCGTCGGCATAGACCAGCACGATGTTCGGTCGTTTGGATGCACGGTTCACTGAGAGAATTGGACGCGGATCACCATCGGATGCGACGACGTACGAAGAACCTGAGACAAGCAGAAAAACGAAATAGACCGCCGACAGAAATCGACTGAGAAAATGATTAGCCACGTCGCTCCTTCTGCATGGTGTCGGTTGATTCGTTTACTGACTTCCGTTGATTAACGACATAAACTCAGCGCGAGTCGCCTGATCCGTCTTAAAGATGCCTCGCAAAGCACTCGTCACCGTTCGGGAACCCGGTTTGCGAATTCCACGAATCGACATGCACGAATGCTCGGCGCTGCAAACCACCGCGACACCGCGGGTGCTGAGTTTCTCATCGATCAAGTCAGCAACCGTCTGTGTCATTCGTTCCTGAACTTGCGGCCGACGAGAAACCTCTTCGACAACCCTCGCAAGTTTGCTTAGTCCGGTAACTTTTCCGTGAGGCACATACGCGACGTGAGCAACTCCTGTGAATGGCAGCAAATGATGCTCACACATACTGGTGAACGAAATGTCTCTGACCAGCACCATTTCGTCGTACTCTTCCGGAAACGTCACTTCGAGATGACGTCCAGGGTCAACATCCAGCCCGGAGAACATCTCCGCATACATTCCGGCGACGCGACGCGGTGTCTCGACAAGTCCGGGGCGATCCGGGTCTTCACCGACGGACAACAGGATGGTGCGGACAGCTTGCTTGATCGCTTCGTGATCGACGTCTTTTTTCATTGTGGTCGTTCCAATTCTTTACGTTGGGTGGGCAACACCTCAGTATACCCGCGACCACCTGGAACTCACCACAGCCTAATTGGCGACTCGGAAAGTGCGTTGCCCATAAAAGACCCGGCCATGCATGTCCGTCGCTCTGACTCGCAGCAGATGGGTGCCGGGTTCAAGATCGGTCGGCAAAGTGCCGTGCCAGAGATGCATTGATTTCTTGGGTGAAGTTAGCTTCGGTTCGATCGGAGGCTGGACTTGAGACTCAAGCTTGTACATCCGGGTGAAGTTCGGATCGGGCGCTTCCTTCTGCTCAATGATTTGCCAGTCCGTGGAACCATCAACAGCGCACTCAACTTTCGATTTCGAAGAACCGTTATAAACGTTCACCCAAAACTCAGAAGGTGTTTTGAAATTGCTCTGAGTTGAAAAAATCGCTACAGCCCCGTTTGCATTTAAACCGTAAACGGAAGGAGCCGTAGCGATGAGTATTGAGTATCCCAGCAGTCTCAGTGATGATCAATGGCGATTGCTTCGTCGTCTGATTCCGCCAGCAAAACTTCGCGGCCGCAAACGAATCGATCGGCGTCAAATTGTCGATGCGATATTGTATTGGTGTCGAACGGGCTGCCAGTGGCGGTTGCTTCCGGACTGCTTTCCGAATTGGAACACGGTTTATGGAGTTTATCGAGCTTGGCGTATTGATGGGACATGGCAACGCATTCACGATCGTCTTCGCGAAAAGGTACGCCGCAAAGAAGGCAGGAAGCCAACGCCAACAGCAGCCATCATTGATTCGCAAAGCATTCGCAGTGCTGAAGGAGGAGAATTACGCGGGTATGACGCGGCGAAACGAATTACCGGACGAAAGCGTCACATCCTGGTGGATACGTTGGGGCTTGTGATGGTCGTTGTTGTCCACTCGGCCGATCTACAAGACTACGAAGGTGCACATCTTGTTCTTGAAAACATCAGACAGAAGTTTCGTCGGCTTCGAGTCATCTTCGCGGACTCGATTTACGGGCGGGCTGATTTGCCGGAGTTCCTGAAGCAATGGTATCGTGTCATCTTGCAAACCGTTAAGCGTCCGGTCGAAGCCGAAGGGTTCGTTGTCTTACCCAAGCGATGGATCGTTGAACGGACTTTCGCATGGCTTGGAAAATTCAGAAGGCTCTCAAAGGACTATGAAAGACTGACTCAAAACAGCGAAACTGTCATACGAATCGCAATGATTCAATTCATGCTAAACAGGCTGGAAAAATAATTTTAAAACACCCTCTCAGATCCGTCGGCAGCAGCAACTTCGTCTGGCAACTGAATCAACATCTGTTCGTCGGCTGGAATTCCGGCCCCGCGAAAATCCAGCATGTAGCGACCGTCCGCAAACGACATGATCGAGTAGCCGTTGGGGGCGCCATCACCCATCGTCGAGTGCGGAACGCCGCGATCGTTTCTGGCACCGGACCACCAACTACCAGAGACCGTGACGTTGACGACGTGGTGGTGTTCTTTATCGCCCTTCCAGCCTTCCTTTTCCCCAAAAAAATGATGCGTGTGAACGTGACGATGCGCCGAAACGGAAACGCAGAACGGTCGGTCCTCAATAAGCCGAAAGATCTCCTGATGGTCTTCGCAATCCAGAAACGGCACGTGCATCAACAGCACGACCATTTGGGATTCAGGAATCATATCGAGATCGTTCTTCAGGAACTCACGCTGACGAGCCCCAAAGTTTGGCAAGTATGATTTCTTGTCGCCTTCAACTTTCCAGTCGATGTTATCCAAAACCACAAAGTGAACCTGGCCGTAGTCGAACGAATAGTAGGTCGGCCCGTAGGTCGCCTCAAACGTTTCGTTGATATGCTTTCGTGAGCCCGCATCGAGATTGATGTCATGGTTTCCGATTACGTTGTGCCACGGAATCCCGATTAGAGCGATCGCCTGGTTCAGGGGCTCAAACGTGTCCAGATTGTCGAACGCGATATCGCCAAGCGTCACTCCGAACTTTGAGGACGTGTCTCCGATCAGCTGAGCGATCACGTCGTGCGAAATGTAGTCGACTTCCTGGTTGTTCCGCGGCTGCGGATCGCCGAACAGAAGCATTTGAAAGTTCTCGGGCTCGTCCGATGGATACAGAGGAAAATCAATCGATTCGGGAATCGCTCCGGTCGGCTTGCTGCCAGGAAAGCGAAGTTGTGGCGAACCGTTGGGTTTGTGAATGTAATAGAATTGGGGCAAATTGTTTTCCGACAGCTTCGACTGATAGCCAGACGGTTTAATCAGGAAAAATATGGCGTCGTCTTCCAGCGGCAATTGCCACTTGCCAGACGGATCGGTGTGAACAATTTCTTTACCGTTGGAAACACGAACGTTTACAAAGGGCTGATCTCCGATGCCAAATTTTCCATCGTTGTTGGCATCAATGAATACCCGACCCGTGGCCATGCGAATATCCGACGGTTTGGTTGAGTCGATGGCCGACTCCTTTTCGCCTACGACTGGGTTGGACGTCGAAGGTTCAGCCTCAGCCGTAGGCGTCGCAGCCCTGGTATCTTCCGAGGGTTTTTCGATGACCGATTCCTGGGCCTGGCAAGCTTTGAAATCGCTGGCCAAATACAATGAAGCGATCGAAGAAAGGGTGATCAGCAGAATGCGACGCTGAAGAGCAAATGACATGGTTGTTCCCGAAATTGTTGAATGTCTCGCGACTATCGTGACTCAGTCAGGAAGCCTTTTCAACCGCCTGCGGCAGCGAAAGACGATTGTTTAGAATTGTTCACAGTGCCGATCGTGGTGTAGAATTCAACAAGCCGTCATGGGCGAGAATTTACCGAAGGAGCCGCATTGTCTACTGAATTTACGAACGCTGAACTCGAAGCCTACCTCGACGAATCTCTCGAATCGTCACGTGCGGCCGAAATCGAAGCTCGTGTGCGAGACGACGAAGAGTTGTTGCGTCGGCTCTCGGAGATCAACGGACGTCGCGAAGCAGGCATGCATACGCTTGGCGAAGTCTGGCGGCGAAATCAACTGGGAGTTCCCACCGTCGAACAGATGGGCAACTTTTTGCTGGGGGTAATGCCGGCAGGTGAAGCGGACTACATTCAGTTCCGCATCGAAACGCTCAAATGCCCTTTTACGATCGCGCTCAAATCCGACCTCGAATCACGGAACCGCGAATCGGCTGAACAGTCGACTGCTCGCCGCAGCAAGATATACAACAGCAGCGCGGGATTGCTCAAAGGCAGCGATCACAACTAGGTCGCGCTCACTGCTGGTCGCGCTCTCTGCTCTGCTCATTCGCAACTGATCTAGCGATTCGCACTGATGTAGAAACTGAAGACTTTCTCTTCGTCACCCGTCGCTGAGTTCACAGGGAAAGCAAAATCGAACGCCAGCGGTGCTCCGCCGCCAAGGGCCGGCATGTGGACACGAAGTCCAACGCCTGGTGCGACTCGGAAGTTGTCACCATTAAGTTCGATTTTGTCTTCGACGGTACCAAAGTCTACAAACGCGACGCCTTTAATCATGTCGTCTGCTGTAACCGGGAACATGTATTCGACCGTGTTGAGCCATTGGAACTCACCACCTACACGAACACCATTTTCAAGTGGCGCGGCACCGCGGAATTCGTATCCGCGAAGCGTTGAGAAACCACCCGCGAAGTAATTTTCGTAGATCGGCGTCGAGGATCCCGAGAAACCCAGTTTCGTGCCAAAACTGACCGTGTGACGGCCTGAACCATCCGGTCGTTCGTACATCAAACGATAGCGGCGGTACTCGATATCGCCACGCGGGTAATCGAAATCGCCAAATCCTTGCGTGTACATCATGGAAAGGTAACTTCCCTCGGTCGCCAGGAATGGATGGTCTCTCGTGTCGCGGATCAAGCCGACGTTGAACAGGTACAGGTCGCTGTCGCCAAGGTTTTCGTTGAGCGTCGGAGAAGTGTTCGTTCGGGGATCTGAAAGCTCAACGTTCTCCATTCGCAATCCGACGTTGAACGAGAGATCCGGAGTCAGCCGACGGCCGATCGAAACGCGGCCTCCAACTCGTTGCTCATCCCAGTCGTAGTAGTTGCGGTCGAACAGGTATCCGGAAAGGCTGAAGCTGTAGTTCGTTCCGAACATGTAGGGTTCCGAAAAACTGACCAGGTAGCGCTGAACTTCCTGGCCGGGAACCAGTTCAAGTCGGAAAGCCTGGCCTCCGCCGCGGAACGCCGTGCCATCGAAAAAGTCTCGAAAGCTACGGGGAAACGCGGTGATGTCGAAATTTCGCTCATCAATGACAAACTGCCCGACAATTCCGTTGTCCGAGTTGTAAGCACCACCAATGTTGATGCTTCCCGTTTGAGTTTCACCAACGAAAACATCCAGGTCGGCATAGTTTTGACCGATCGGCATCGCCGCATTGCCGCCACGCTCGTACGGTTGGATCAGTGAATTCAGCTCGTTGGGGGAGCCAATGTTTTCTGATGGAAGTCCGAAGCTTGGTGAGATTACGCCTTGTTGTGAGTTTTCAGGATACTGATACGCCGTTCGTTGAACGCCTTGGCCGTTTCCACTGGCAGGAATCTGACTGGCCTGCCCAAAGCTTCCTGACTGGCCAAAGCCTCCGGACGAGTTGTCGGGGCTTTGTGCGCGTACCTGTTGGCTGGTCTCATTCGCCGCTGTCGAATTGCTTTCATCAATGATCGGCTCAATGCCATCGGTGATTGCAGCAAGGTGTTTTGCTTGAGCGACTGGATGTGACTGTTGAAAGCGAGTTTGAACCAGGTCGTTAAACGAGCTGTTGTCGCGAGGGATCGAAAACTGATCCTGCATGGCGCAGCCAGCACCAGCGATCAAACCCAAGGCAACGCAAAGCACTGCGAGTCGGCTTTTTGGTCGATGTGATTGTTTGGATACCATTGCAATTTCAGTTAGCGGTGAACGAGAATGTTTCGGGCTCAGGAAGAGCAACCTAGTAGCGATCTGTTTGATCGCTGTTTTGCTGAGAACTCACTCCTCCAAGCTTTTTCGCGATGCGATTAAACTCGCTTCCCCGTTCCGGTGGCCGGACCACAATTCGGGGAGGACTACCGCCGGCTTCCTGACCGGTCGCGAAAATTCGAGCCGAACCAAGCCTGATTTCATCGGTACGAAGCTTCCTGGCATCGATCAAATCGCCAGGACGAAGAGACAGTCGATTCAGGATCACTTCACGTCGAGTAATCCCGTTTCCTCCGTTGTAGTTCACATTGATTTGGCCGACGCGATACTGCTCGCCTTCAGAAATCCGGTACACCATGTCCAGATAGCCAGGTTCTTCCAGGAAACGCGGCTCAGCCTCGACGTTCGCATAGACAAACCCATTGGCGCCATAGAGATCCCGAAGTGCGCCAACGTCCTCTGACATGCGAGCCGAATTGAACTCTGGTTGTCCCTCTGCGCCGGGCTTGAGTTTGAGCAGTTTTTCAAGGTCTTCCGAATCGTATCGTTCGTTGCCCACAAATCGGACTTCGCGAACTTTGTAGCGTGGACCTTCATTGATAATGAATCGAACCGTCAACCAGCGACCATCGTTGCTCTCGCTGATGTCACGACCGATTTGAACACTAAAATAGCCAAGACTCTTGTAGTACGACTCGAGGCGTACGATGTCCTGGTCGATCTGTTTCTTTTGAGCCAGTCCGCCGAAGACTTTGAGAATGCCAGGCTTGGCCTTGATCAGACTTTTCAGGCGTCCGTCCGGAGCGACCGAGTTGCCTTCAAATTCGACTTTCCAAATTCGCTGCTGCTGATCTTCGTGGATCAGGAATACGATCTGAGAATCATTGGACTCGTTGCCTTCCTTGATTTCAACTTGCGTGCGAGGGAATCCTCGTTCGCGATACAGTTCTTCAATGCGGGATTTGGCCATTCGGATTCGGTGAACGTCGAGGTGGCCGATTTCGCCAAGTCCGGATTCTTTTCGAAGCGTTCGATCGTCGATGCCGCGGTTTCCGATAAACGTAATGTCGGCGATCGCATTTCGTTCCTCAATGTCAAATGTGACGACGATACCGTTGTCGGTCTGCTCAATATACGGACCGTTGACGCGGGCGATTTCCGGCATTTTCCATAGTTGCTGGACGTCCTGCTGAAGCTTGTCAGGGTCGTAGTAGCGGCCTGGACGCGTGGAGATATTTCGGCGTAGCTGATGTGATGCAAGTTTGGAGTTGCCGCGAAAGTTGACCTCTGCGATCAGCTGCGATTGGTCAGCGTTTTCGTCGATCGAAACGATCGGTCCGTCGAGCGTGAGCCGGTGAGATTGCTTATTGAGCATTCCCGGCGTTCCAGCCTGACCGCCACCCGGAGCCTGTGGACTCTGGTAGCGAACGTTGTCCAACTGCGATGTGTCCAGAACCGGATCCGGGATCGGCATCGAAGTTTGAAACTGGTTCCCAAAGCTTTGGCAGCCAGAAAGAAAGATCGCAGTCAGCAACAGGACTACGGTCATCACCTGGAAAGGCAGATGGCGTAGTTTTTGCGCGGACGCGGTTTTCGTGTGTCGAGTTTGGAGAAGTACTCCGGTCATCCTTGACCTCATTCTTTAATGTTTTCTGCGGCGTAACTACCGAAACGCCAGAAAAGGAGCAAGCCGAATAGCTTGATCGATCATGCTAGCGAGTGGAAATGTGTTGCGTGAGAATGGTACGTCGCCGGAGAAGCCTGGTTCGTTCCAGGCACTGACTTTTCTGATTTTGGCGCCGTCAGTTCCTTGTCTGAGCCAAGCTATCGGGCTGCAGTCGTTGGTTCGAGCTGGTGCATCGCTTCCGCAAAACCTTTGCCGATCTGCGTCAATATCGTGGCGGAACCGAGGTAGTGATACTCAAGATTGGAAACGCCTTTTTGCAACTCGTCGCGCTCCTCAGGCGAAAACTCTTCTTCAAAAAGTTTCTCGCGCAATGCTGTCAAAGCTTCACCTTCCAGTTTGCTTTCTTTACGGGCCTTGCGCAGTTTTGCATCAACGCTTGCCTGGCGGGTGCGGAGTGATGCCAGTTTCGAATCCCAGGAATTCTCTGTCAGAACTGCTTTCACATTTCCTTTGAACTCAGGCATCGCCGCCGGAGCTGACATCGCGTCGCGAAAATTCTGATGTACTTTCTGATAACGCTTTTGTTCTTCTGGATATTCTGCGGTCGGACCACCGACGCCCATGACTCCAATCACAAATGGCAGCTCGGGAGACTTCAGATCTCGGCGAACGTCGCGAATAAAGTGCGCCAGAAGATTGCTGTATTGAGCGAAACCGTTTCGTTGATCGCGTTGCGGGTAGACGCCGGAATCGACCATGTCGTTCCAGCCCTGAAACCAAACCATGCCGGACAGCTGAAATCCAGCTTCCGTGTCGTAGTCAGGGTAAGTCGTCGATATGTCGTTCAGGACTGCGTCTACGTGCTCGAGCATCAGACGATAGTGCTTCCCCGTGTCCTGCTTTTTTTGTTTGCGAATGGAGTCAATGTCTTTTTTCTGATTGCGGAATCGCTCGATCTGCTGGTCTGAAAAAACGAATTCGCCGGCACTGGGAGGGCGAAAATCCGTGTGCAAGCTCTTCCCGCCCCAAGCCGTTTTGATGATCAGGATCGGCTCGCCGACTAGTGGCTGCATCGCGGCGCCAAACGCAAGTTCCGGACCGATCTTGTTTTCGTCGGCTCCATAACCAGCCGTCAGCTTCCCTTTCCTGACGGTGTCGGACGAAAGCGAATTGATCCAGACATCTTCGATTACCTTTGGCGTACCATCAGCATTCGCCAGCATTTCGAAAATGGATTTCGTTTCCTCTCGTATGCCGACGTGCTCAAGCGTATGAATTCGAGCATGGCCTTGCATGTTCGATTGGCCGACCAGAATGAAGACCTTGAGCGGCTTTTTCTCGGCGGCGTCTTGCGCATCCAAGACGCCTGGATTGCAAAATAGAAGCAACATGCCAAACAGCGAAAGCAAAGTCTTCATCGATCAGTCCAGGTGCGAGGTGTTCGGAAGTGAAGCCCGATTCAAAACGATGCGTCGGACCAGAAACACCATCGTCTATCCCGATACAACGGAAGTCAAGCTATCGATCCAGGCTTCGACTTCGAAAGGACCGACTTCCGATTCTGAAACCAGAAAGTTCATCAAGACGACTTTATTGCTGCGTTGGCTGACGGGCTCATCGGCCGCTTTGTCAAACCGGACAACGACCAGTTCGGCCTGTTCGATGTCCAGTGAAAGTTTCGAAAGGCTCTCTGTCGTCCGTTGAAAAGTGAGCCGCTCGTCTTGAGACTGGATGGCAAGCACGATATCTGAAAGGCTGTCAACGCTTTCGCCCTGATCGACGACAATCGGCTTCTGGGGGCTAACCTGTTGGTAAGCCGAGTAGAATCGAGCCAGTTTTTCGAGGTTGGGAGACTTCGCGCTGGTCGTTCGAATGCGTGACAGGAAGTCCGCCACGGAATCCGTTGGGCTGGCCGTCTTCTCAGCCAGTTTCTCGACGATCTCGGCAGAGAAAGAAGCATCCACTGCCGGGTTCTGGTCGGTCTCAAACTCAAACACGTCCAGGATGAAGCCATGTGATCGGGCCGTGTAGATGTTGGCGCCGACCAGTCGGGTTCGCTTGCCGGGAAGCTCTGAAAGAATATAGGCCAACTGCCCGCGATAGCTTTTCCGCCCCAGCACAGCGACTTGCGTCCCATCGGTCGACGGTAAAAACAGTTCGCTGCTAAGTTGGCAAATTCGGGACGCGATTAGACCTTTGAGATGCGTTACCTGATTCTCGTGGTCCATTCGTTGGAAGTATTCTTCCGGGAGATCGCGAACAATATCAGTGACCGCATCGTCCAGCTCAAAATCAATATCAGCCCGAATCTCTTCGATCAGGTCAGAGACTCGGCGCGAAGATTCTCCGTTTCCGAGATTCTCGTCTGGGAGTTTGAATTGATTTTCCATGAACGGATTCGCCACCTGGTTTGGAAGGATTATGTGCAATGGTGGTGGCACAGATATTGTATCGAAAAAAAAAATGGCTGAGACATTGTCCCAGCCATTGAAATTCTGATTCGTTTTTCGATTAACGTTTCGAGAACTGTGTTCCGCGGCGGGCACCGTGAAGACCAGGTTTCTTACGTTCTTTCATGCGCGAGTCACGCGTCAGGAATCCGCCGTCACGAAGTGCAGCAAAGTATTCGGTGTCCATGTTGACCAAGGCACGAGCAAGTCCCATACGGCAAGCGCCAGATTGACCTGTAACACCGCCGCCGCTAACGACGATTCGTGTGTCAAGCTTTTCACGAGCACCAACAGCGTCAAACGTATCGAGAACCGCGCGGCGATCTTGCTCGTTAACGAAGAAAGCATCGAAGGCTTTGCCGTTTACGGTGATCTTGCCGGATCCTTCTTTCACGCGAACGCGAGCTACCGAAGATTTGCGTCGGCCCGTGCCGAGTGCTTCGCCTGTTTTTTGGTCTGTCTTTGCCATGATTTTCCGTTAGCGGATTAGCTGTGTGATTGAGGGTTGGTTATTTGCTGCTCGAACGACGCCACTGATCAAACGGCTTTGGTGATTGAGCCTCGTGCGGATGCTCAGATCCCGAGTAGATCTTGAACTTGGCCAACATTTTGCGGCCAATCTTGTTCTTTGGCAACATGCGTCGCACTGCATCGCGAATCACCTGTTCAGGCTTTCGTTGCATACGGTTACCGATCGTTTCGCTGCGCAAACCTGTATAGCCGGTGTACCAGGTGTAACGGCGCTTGTCACGCTTGTTACCTGAGTGAACCAGTTTTTCGCAGTTTGTAATGACAACGAAATCGCCCACGTCTTCATTCGCGGTGTAAGTCGGCTTGTGCTTGCCCATCAGGACGGTTGCGATATCAGCCGCGATTCGACCAACGGTTTCGTTTTCACCGTCGACGATCCACCACTCCTGTTTGAGTGATGCGTCAGTTTGTGCGTTATATGATTTTGTGCCAGGCACTTCTATTCTCCATTGCTACAGCCGAACTAACATTCAATGCTACGGCCAAGCCGTGTCCAACTGAAATCGGACAAAACAGGGAAAAGCTCCAGGGAATCCCGAGCCTCGGATCGCTAAGTGCAGAAAAATCCCTCAGCGATGAAGGGGAAGAGTTTAGACATTTGCCCGGAATGCAACAAGGGTCAACAAGCTCAGAAGCGTCGGATTTTCGGCGATTTCCAACGATGGCTTTCGGAATAGCGTCTCGCAAAACCCCAGAATCGTCAGAACACGAGTTTTCGCTTTGCAGAAAGTCGCTGGAACGGCCATTTCAGCAGTTTTTCTAACCGCGACGGCACCCGAAAACCATATTTCCTCGACTTTGCCAGCAAACTGAAGGCACCCCCACCCCCGTATTGGCTCGCAGATTTCCCCTTTTGAAGCCATCTCCATGCACACTCAAACCAAAACCCAGACCGAAGAGCAAACAACATTGCCGGCTGATCCTCAGCTCAATCTGTACCTTGAACGTGAGCCATCGGCAGAGTTCGAACCCGGTTCATGGCTGCCACAGTCTTTCATTGATGCCTTCGCCGAAGCGACCGGCTGGGAGTTGGCCCGAATCGGCAACGAGATCAAAATCGTCGATATGAGCCAAGTGTGGCCCGCCAAAACTCCGACGGCTCATCGTGGAAAATGTGATCGAGTGGCGGAAGAACTCTCAAAGTTGCTGTAGCCCGTACAACGCTATAGTCGCAGCTTGCCGGCATTCGAATCCGCCGCAATCTGGCCGATCGCCATGTCCGCCGCCAACGAAACAGCGTCTTGCCAGTTCACGATGGCTTCGAATTCAGGTCGCTCGTAGGCAAAAATGATCCCCCTCGAGCTGTTGATCACGCCGCCCAAACCATGCTCATTCAAACCGCCAGCGATATCCGCCGCCGAACCACCCTGCGCACCGAATCCGGGAATCAGAAAGATCACGTTCGGCATTCGTTTCCTCAACGCAACCAGTTCCTCTGGCCAGGTCGCTCCGACAACAGCCCCGACAAACCCAAATCCTGAATCGCCAATGTTTCTTGCGGCCAGCATTTGCAAATGGTCGGCAACCAGTTCGAAAAGCTTGCCGCCGTCGGCTCCGATGGTTTTCTCCTGAAATGTTTTGCTGCCGGGATTGGAAGTTTTCGCCAGGACAAAAATTCCAGCACCATTTTCCATCGCGACATCGCAAAACGGAGTCAGGCTGTCGTCACCAAGATACGGGTTCACGGTCAACGAGTCGCATTGCCAGGGACCATTTTCACTTCGGTCCAAATAGGCTTTTGCGTACGCCGTTGCTGTCGAGCCGATGTCGCCGCGTTTGGCATCCATGATCGTCAGCAATCCTTTTTCGCGAGCGTACTCGGTAACGCGACCGAGGGCGACAACTCCTGCAGGTCCCAGCTGTTCAAAGAAAGCCGATTGGGGCTTTACTGCCGGGACTTTGTCGGCCACCACATCAATGATCGCCTTGCAAAAAACCTCGAAGGCTTCGGCTTGGTTTCCGATCGACTTGATGTCGTCTGGCAAGTTGTCCCAGCGCGGATCGAGACCAACGACCAATGGAGTTTTCTTGTTCTTGATCGCGGCGGTTAGCCGATCGCCAAAATGTTCAGGAGAGTTTTTCATGCCACGAGTCTAACGACCGGAACGTCTGCCGGGAATGATGTGAATCGCCGACTTTGGTTGTCGATACGTTCGTTAGCCCGTTTCACCACTAAATTTGAAAACACGGGTTCTCTTGGGCTCAAATCAGTCACCATTCGCGTCGCTGTTGGAAAACTTGGCGTGCAGCGATTTGGCGTCGTCGACATTGACTGCTTCGGCGAAGAATACAAATCGATATCGCAGCGTAAGACTTTGGCCTTTCGCAAGCTTGACGGCTCCGGCGTGCTCTTCCATTTCGAGAAAGTCGTGAAGTCCGAACGGGTTCGCGGAAATCAATCCGTAGTCCCTCGCGTGCCAAGTGGTGGGATATCGAAAGTTGGTCGGATGGTCGAGGATCAACAAGCTTGCTGGCTTCGATTCAATCGTGCCCGAATATAGCAGCCAGGCCGACGACTGACCCCAGGTTTCAACGCCCTCGGTGCCCTGACTGTTGACGACGTTGCCAAAAACTTTTTCAACGCCCCGGCGAGCGTCCGGATTCAGCCGCAAATCGGGGTGAGTGCGGATCGCAACAGTGCCCTCCTTGGTGTCATCGATTGTGATCGGACCTTCAGTCGCGGCGAGTGTGAACACGCAATCGATCCACCTTGATTTTTCGTCGGCTCCGAAACTCCACTTCGTCGAATCCCGGCACACAACATTCTGGCCGGCATCGATCCAGCTGCTGTTCGCGGTGATGCTGTTTGCTTCCCTGTCGATCGTTGGCTCTCCATCGACGACGATTTTCGCTCCGCCACGACACGTCCAAAAATCGATGTCGTTTACTTCGTGGCCGATCCAGATCGATTTGTGGTGCGGGTGATCGTCTGCCTCCCCTGCGGTTTTCTTCATCGGAAAGTCACGGGTCATTCGAATCTGACTTGGGCCGAGAACTGGATACAGAAAAGGCTTGGCAGTATCAGTAAAGTTGTACGCGGTGAAAAGTTCTCCGCCGACGGAGACTGCGATTGTTTCGTTCTGCTGCGAGATTTGAATTGCTTGCTGGCCCTGAAGGGGAGCGACATACGCGCCGATCGCAATAACCGAAAATGTGGCGGACAGGAATAGAAAACGTGTCATGTTTTGAGTTCCGTGAGACGAATGGCTTGGTGATTTATTGAGTATAGCCGACCGCCGAGGCGCCATGAAATCGGCCCGCTGGGATTCTGTTTAGAGAGAAACGGTTTTCGAAGTTTGGTGATTAAAAGGCATTGGTTTACTGGATTGCTGATTCTTGCCCACTAAACCTCGTCTTTCCCTGTCCGCAAGTTTCGGTCACCATGTTGGCCTCTCAAACCGATGCATCCATGGAATGACGATGAGCAGCAACATCAAGAAAATCGCAATCACGACCGGAGGCGGCGACGCCCCAGGGCTCAACGCTGTCATCCGAGCCGTCACGCTTGCCGCGACGAAACGAGGTTGGGAATGTCTGGGGATTCGCAGTGGCTTCGACGGGGTTTTGCACCCGGAAGACTTTCCCGAAGGGGGCACGTTCCCTTTGACGCCGGATGTCGTTCGCGGAATTTCGCACACTGGCGGTACAATTCTTGGAACGACCAATCGCGGCAATCCGTTCTCATACGAAATCCTGCAGCCCGATGGTTCGGTTGACAAAGAAGATATCTCGCCACGTCTGACCGAGAGTTTCAAAAGGCATAAAATCGATGCCTTGGTGGCGATCGGCGGAGATGGCTCGATGGGAATCGCCAATCAGGTCGCCAAGTTGGGAATCACGGTTGTTGGTGTCCCGAAAACGATCGACAACGATTTGGAAGGAACAGTCGCGACCTTCGGCTTTGACACCGCTGTATCGTACGCGACTGACGCGATCGGCCGCTTGCATGCCACCGCGGCCAGTCACCGGCGCGTCATGATTGTCGAGATGATGGGGCGACATGCGGGCTGGATTGCGCTTGAAGCAGGGTTGGCTGGGTCGGCAGACATTATTCTGATCCCGGAGATTCCTTTTGATCTGCGCAAGGTCGCGGAGAAAGTCAAAGAACGCAATTCCCGTCGACGACCGTTCAGCATCGTCGCGGTCGCGGAGGGCGCTATGCCGATTGGCGGAACGGAAATGTACCACGACGCTGGTGGAGTGAAAAAACTTGGCGGCATCGGTGAGTACGTCGCGGAAGGCTTGCGACCGCTGGTGGAAAACGAAGTCCGTACCGTTGTGCTGGGGCATTTGCTTCGCGGTGGTTCGCCCACGTCGCGCGATCGCTTACTTTCGTTTCGCTTCGGTGCAGCGGCTGTTCGGGCTCTTGCCGAAGGCAAGCGCAGCGTGATGGTCGCGCTTGACCCGCCGACGGTCAGCTACGTTCCGCTTGAGGAATGCACGCGGCGAACGAAGCTTGTACCGCTCGATTGTGACACACTTGCGACGGCCCGAGACCTTGGGACTTGCTTTGGCGACTGACTTTCGAGTCTGTAGCTTGAAGAGTTATCAAACAGGGTTCGCCGCCGCAATTCATGAACTCTTGCCAAACCGGAATCGGAAGATCGTCCACAGGATTTTGTAGCCGGCTCGAAATGTGCCCGATACAGTCCCGCTGATTTTGCTGACTCCGATCCGTCGGCGATACGAAACGGGAACTTCCGTGATCTTCAGGCCATTGCGGAACGCTTTGATCTGCATCTCGATCGTCCAGCCAAAATTTTCGTCTTGCATCTCAAGATCGATCAAAGCCTGGTATCGGATCGCGCGAAACGGACCAAGGTCGCTAAATTTGGCTCCCCAGAAAATTTGCATCAGCGTACACGCCAGCCAATTGCCGAAAATCGCCTGGAAGTGCATCGCTCCTTGTTGTCGATCGCCAAGGGAACGCGATCCGACTACGAAATCGAAATCTTCGTTGACAATTCGGTCGATCAGCATCGGCAGTTCATCCGCGTGATCGCTGTAGTCACCGTCGATGAACGCCACGATCGTCGACTGCGGGGTTACCACTTGTTTTCGAATGTGTGCGATGCCCTTCAAACAGGCTTTCCCGTACCCGCGTTGGGGTTCGCAGATCACGATTGCACCCCGAGCCGCAGCGATTTTCGCTCCCTCATCCGTTGACCCGTTGTCGACGACAATGACTTCGGCAACCGTTGGCAGGTCATCGAGTACCAAACCAATCGAGTCTTGCTCATTGAGCATCGGGATGATGACAAAAGTCCGCCGCAACGCATCGTCTGTCGTGTGATTGGACTCTGGCTTCATGCTGAAAGTTCGCGAACGTTGAATACACTTTGAAAGCCGCGTCTCAAGATCGTAGCTGGTTGCGGTGGGCGTATCGAGCGGCTGAGCGATTCAGTATATTGGTGAATCGTACGAATCGACGAAGGAATAGCATGTCACAGCCAATCGACAACAAAATTGAAGCCAGCAAGATCGACCGACTGGAGATCGCAAAAAGCTGGTTGCCGCGGTACACCGGCATGCCGATCGAAGAGTTCGGCGACTATATCCTGCTGACGAATTTTTCGCACTACGTCGATCAGTTCGCCACGCGGTTTGGCTGCAAAATTTACGGCGAAGGCAAACCAATGCAGGCGTCGTCCAACGGCGAAGGCCTGACGATCGTCAACTTCGGCATCGGATCCGCCAACGCCGCGACGATCATGGACATTCTGATGGCCCGCATGCCGGAAGCGGTTCTGTTCCTGGGTAAATGCGGAGGTTTGAAAGATTCAACCGAAATCGGGCACTTCATTTTGCCCATCGCAGCGATCCGCGGTGAAGGAACCAGCGATGACTATTTCCCGTCAGAAGTCCCCGCCCTGCCCTCTTTCAAGCTGCACAAATTTGTCTCGGATTGCATGGTCGAGCGTGAGTTGGAGTATCGAACGGGAGTTATCTACACGACCAATCGACGGCTTTGGGAACACGATGAGGAGTTCCGTGAAAAACTGAATCGGCTGACCTGTATCGGAATCGACATGGAGACCGCGACGCTGTTCATCGTGGGCCACTACAATTCGATTTCGCGCGGAGCTTTGCTGCTGGTTTCCGACGTGCCCACGACGCCCGAAGGAGTCAAAACCGAAGAGTCGGACGCCGAGGTGACTTCTCGTTGGGTCGACTTGCATCTGGAAATCGGGATCCAGGCGATGACCGACATCGGAACTCGTGGCGAGCAAATTCGTCACTTCAGGTATTAGTGATTGCAACAATCGAAGCTGAGTTCACCTTAGGCACTGTTTGACAAATTGATTTTCATGTCATCAACGCGGCCAAACATGAGCGGCAAGGCGCTCGCCGCCGTTAAAAAGCGCAACGGAACGGCGGCTAGCGCCTCGCCGCTCACATTTACCAAACAGTGCCTAATATCTTGTATTGATGCGAAAGATTAACGCATCGTCCAGCGACAATTCGATCGCTTCGTCTTCGAACTCGAGATCACGCGAGAAAGCATAACCCGCTTCGATACCAAACTTGCGTCCCGGCACGTACGGCTGGTTCGCTGGGGCTGAGGGACGCGACTCCCAGCCCGCAACGATTCGCAGATCGCTGTACGTCAATGTGTCATCGCCAAAGCCGGGGCGCTCGTAGCCCCAGGTGTTTCCGTTGAGACCGCCACCGAGATAGCACCACTGCTGACGCTGCCCGTTGTCGGCGACGAGAAAGTTGACTTTCGGGTTCGGCAAGATCAAATCAACACGCGTACCTGGTCGCGGTAGCCACACGGCGCCGATTGCCGGGACTACAGGAAGGTCGCTTCGACCCAGTGCAATGGCGCCGAACGTCCAGCTCAGCTGTGGGCTCTTTTGGTGAATTGCAAACACCCCACCGGTGAAACGCCACGCATCGCTTGAGCGGTTTTCATTGTCGGTCGCAAAATTCATCCCCAGCATTGTTCTGAGCATCCAGCGTTCACGGATCTTTCTGATCGTGGACAGCCCGATCGAGTACTCGTAAAGATCGTTGGGCAATCCGAGCGAGTCCGGCGTTGAAAGGTCCGTATAGGCGAATCCAATTTTCACGATTGGCGGAGGCGTTCCAAACCCGCGCAGCAACGGAAGCTTCAAATTCGCACTCTGTGTCGAAAGTCCCGTTTCGGAGTCGACAATCCAGGCGGACTCCAACCCAATTGGGATTCCCCTGGGGCGTTGGGAAGTGCTTGCACTGTCCGTTTTTGCTGATTGCGGCTGCATCCTCGGTGCCGCAGCAATGGCGTCGGTGATGAGCATGCAAAGTAGACCAACGGCCAATGCGCCGACAAGCGGAATTGGCTTCTGTGCGGTCCAGCCTGATTTTCGCTGCGGCATCCGTGCCTCAGTGCTTTCGTTCGTTGCTTCCATCCAGTTCCCAGCTATACCGAAACTGTGGGGCAAGATGCAACGGAACAAATTTCAAAACAGCGGGTCTGGAGTCTTTAGGATTGGCCGCGTTGATGCCGCCAGTGGGTTTGGAGCAAGCATTTTTGATGCGGCGTTTTCAACAGAGACACACTTTATTTCGCGGTTTCTTGCTCTAACTCCGCGGGGCCGAAAGGGTAAGTCGTGACAGCCATCTGATCGATCAAGGCACCGTCTTCGCGATAGGTCAGCGTCAATGAGTGATCGCCAGACTTCAGCTGGATCGCTTTCAGTTTGACCCATTCCCATCCGTTGGTGCCAAGCCCATTTATCGTTTCGAATTCGCCGTCGTCAACTTTCAGCCAAAACGAATCGTCGTCGGCAGACGCGCAGTTCACTTTCGCAAACAGAAAATACTTTGCGTCTCTGGTTGTCTTAAACTGAAATCTCATCGCAGCATCGTCACCTGTAGGAAATGCATCGGTGCTGTTTTTGCCAGACTTCACAGTCAGATATTTTCCACCGGAAACTTTTGAATCGTCGACGACCTTCCAGTCTGCTCCGTGTGCCGCTGCTTCGGCCTCGAACTTGAACGATTCAATATTTGATTTGTCCGGCATCGGATAAGTTGACTTTCCCTTCGTCCAGCCGTCGTGCCAAAACTCGTGCTCAACGTCGTCGAACTGGTGTTTCGTGACAGCTGTGTCTGCTTCTTTCCCCAGTAAAAATTTGTCGACGAAAGCTTCGACTTCCGGCCGCTGACTGTCCGGGAGTTGGCAATGCGGATGTCCACCGATGATCGAAAATCCGAATCGATCCTCGACGCCGAGCGTTTTCCAGACCTCGTGCGCGGCTCGACAGGAAACGTATCCCGATTCGTCAGCCAACCATTCGTAGTCAGGATTTCCCAGCACCAACAAGGCGCGTGGGGCGACCAGCGACATCAGTTCATGGTGATCGTATGGCAGTTTCTCAACCGAGTTCGAGAACTTGAACATGTCCTCCAAAAACCAGGCTCGGCTGGTGTTCCCCAGCGTTTCGACATTGCCCAGCGTTTCAGAGACTCGCCAGGCAGCCGCGCCTCCGCCACCGGATTCCTGTGCGATAGTCAATGCGATTCTTTCGTCGAAGGCACCGGCGAACAACGCCATTTTTCCAGCGAAGGAACATCCTGTGACGGCCAAACGTTTTCGGTCAATCGGAAGATCGGCTTCTACCAGTTCCAGTCCATCGATGATTCGGCTGACTCCCCACGGCCACGCCGCGTAGGCGCCAATATGTTTCAATTCGGGATAGAGTTTGTTGATCGGTTCGTTGCCGCGAGTTTGCGTGTGCGACATAACCTGGCCAAAGTTGTAGGCAATCGTTGCAACGTTTCGATCGGTGAATATGTCGCCGGGAAGACTGCCGCTGCCTCGGCCGACTCCAATGACGGCCGCGAAAGGCCCGTCGCCTTCGGGAAGAGTCACCTTCGCGGTCAAGGTTAACGTTTCGCCGTTGGCGGTCGCTTTCACGGTCAGCGTTCCATCCGCGTAGCTGGCTTCAATCTTTTCTGGTTTCGGCGGCTTTTGACCAACACCGTAGTGTTCGATTTCGGCTTTGATTTCAGATCGGCGACGGCTCCAGTCACTGAACTTCGTCGATCGCGGGCTTCCATCAGACCACGCAAACGGATCGGTTAGCGGTCTGACGATTGGAAGGTCTTCGATCTCGGGCAATAGCGGCGCCGGATGGTCAGCCCCCGTGTGCTCGACATCGTAGACAAGCGGAATTTCTTGAGCGTTGGAATCTGTACAGGCAATTCCAAATACCGTGACGACTAACAGGACGAGCGTTCTCATGGCGGCCGATCTCCTCAGATCCAGGGTGCGATCCCAACGCCAACTACTATAGGCGTTCCTGGCACCGCAGGTGAGGCTTAGTGTTTCCCGTGGCGGCATTCGCTGGTTGCGTGGGAAATTTGCGACGATCTCAGCCCGACTCAGTATCCATCGCCACAGAATCGAGGACAAAAAAAGGGCTCATGCGAGAATGCATGAGCCCTTTTTAACCTAGTGCGGATGAGAGGATTTGAACCTCCACGGGATGTAATATCCCACCAGATCCTTAGTCTGGCGCGTCTGCCAATTCCGCCACATCCGCGTTGAATTGGATCGGTATCTTAGTAGCTGCCTTGCCCGGCGGTCAAGCCGCGTTTCGCGCAAGGTTTTTTCAGGCTATTGAGCCCCGACGATCGGCCCGTAAGTATCCGGCCGTCGATCTTCGATACGATGGACTTCATGTTTGCCCGGGACCGCGACAAGGTGTTTTCGCCGGGCAAACGCGACATCAATCTCTCCATAGACAATCGCATCGTCACGATGGTTCGCGAAATCGAGCTCCCGGCCCAAAGGGTCGCAAATCTTGCTCTTGCCGATGAATTCGAACCCGCGTTCAGTTCCGATTCTGTTGACTGCGGCAAAGTAAACGTTGTTTTCCAAGGCTCGCGTGTTCGGAATCACGTCCGCAACCAGCCCGGATCCTGGCGGCCAATTGGTCGGCAACGCGATCAAATCGGCTCCTTTGAGCGTCAACACTCGAGCCGATTCAGGGAAAGAGCAGTCGTAACAAATGTTCATACCAATGCGTAGCGGTTGGTCATGGCCATCCAGATTCAAATCGAAAACTTCAAACTCGTTGTCTCCAGGAGTTGTGAAGTTGTCGACGCCGAGAGTGGGCAAGTGAACCTTGCGATACTTCGAAACGATTCCCTCTGACCCGACACAAACGACGCTGTTGAAAATTTGGTCTGCATCGCGTTCCAGGAATCCGAAAATTGCATGTGTGCTCAAATCACCGCAAGCCTCGATCATTTGAGTGACTGACGAGCCGTCGCAAGCCTCGGCAACCGCCATCGCTTCGTCGTGTGATTCGAAGCAATAGCCTGTTATCGTGCATTCGGGAAAAATCGTCAGCTCGGCACCGGCGGCGACGGAAGTCTGCAGATGCGATTGCATTGACGCGAGATTGGCAGATGCGTTGGCCAGTTGGATGTCCATCTGGACGCCGGCGATTTTGATAAGCGACATGGGAACATTCGCGATTGAATTGAAATTAAAGTCGATGGAATTCGTCAGTGACGACTGAAGATCTACTGCAACGAATCAAGTTGTTGCTTGAGCGCGAGATAGCCTGGATGATCCGGGTCCATGTTTAGCAGTTTCGCAATCAAACGATCGGCTTCAACCAATTTTTTCTGTTGAAGATAAAACGTTGCCAGGCCCATTAGGTAACCTTCCTGCTCCGGTGCCATCTCCGCGGCGATTTTCAAATGCTTTTCCGCCGTTGCCAGATCTTTCTGCAGATAGCTGGACATTCCGTATCGGTAGTGCAGCGTGTGGACTCCGGGTAGGCCCGCGGCTCGCTCAACATCGATGCCCAGCAGCTCATGATCACGCTTTCGCAGATCCGTGATTTGAGCCATAAGGTTTTCAATCTGATTTCTGGCCGCTTCCGAATTGCTTTGTTGAAGCTGCGACTGCAAAGACTGGACTTTGTTTTCCAGAATATAGGCCAGACTCGACCTCGGACCGGTCAGTTCAGGTTGCAGACGAATTGCGGTTCGATAGCTGTCCGCCGCCTGGTTCAGTTGGCCCATTCGTTCCTGCAATCCGCCAAGCTGCATATGAGCCCCAGCGGTATCTGACATCACCATCAGCGATTGGCGATACGCTTCCAGCGACGTCTCAAACGATCGCTTCTGCTCGGCCGTCAACGCACTATTGCGAGCCGTTGGAGCCAGCGACGCGAGGGCCCGAGCCGACTCGAAACGCACTCGAGGCGATTCGTGCTGCAGCAGGTTCCCGATGGCACTGCTGAACTGCTGGAGTTCACTGCCGACAGACCCGGGGGTGGTGGAGTACATTTGCCGGTTCTGGATTTCGAGCATCGCGATCTCAAGCGTCCCAATTGCCGCCACGACAACTTTCACGTCTCGATCGTCCAGCAATCCAATCGCGGTTTCGTACGCTTGCGGGTCGGCATGTCTGGACAACAGGTCCGCCGCGGTGGCCCGAATAATTGCCGGATTGGCAACATCTTTGGCGAGTTTGCCAAGCAATTCAGTGGCAGGTTCCTGGTTGCGAATGTTGAACTGAGCTTGAGCCAATTCCGGATACCATGATGTTTTCGGTGGCGATGATTCTGGCGGATACCACTTCGCACAGGCCGCTTCCATCTCTTTATCGATTCGAGCAAGAAGCGCCTCGACATCATCGTCGCCGGTCTCCGAAGCACTCAGCCAATCGAGATACTGTGCGAACTGCTCACGTTTCGGCAAACTCTCTTTGGGTTCCAGTCCAAGATGACACTGCGTACAGGCATTCGGCGTCCCCAGTGAAACGCTCAGGTCCGGTCGAGGAACCCGAAAGCTGTGATCGCGGCGAGCATCAACGTCCATGTACGTCGTCGTTGGCATGTGGCAATTGACGCACATCGCTCCTTCGGTTCCAGGTTGATGATGGTGATGTGATTCGGAATCATATTTTCCGGACGGATGCTGATGGCAGGACGTGCAGACGTTGTTGCCGGAATGTTTCAGCTTCAATGAATGTGGATCATGACAGTCACTGCACTTGATGCCGTTGTGAAACATCTTGCTTTGCAGGAACGATCCGTGAACGTAGTCCTCGTCGCGGATCTGTCCGTCCGCGTGATAAAGCGGCTCATTCAGAAGCTGCAACGAATGGTAGTCGTCATAGTTGCAGCCCGGTTTATAGTCGGTTCCCACAATGGTGCGTCGCGAATGGCAGGGAGCACACGTTTCGATCTGGTCGAGATTGCGATCTGTTTTCAGTTTCGCCAAACCCATGCCGTGAGTCCTGTCCCAAAACGGACTCATGGAGGACGCCAACTCATTGTGCAGGCTTGCCGGACCATGGCAGGCTTCGCAGCTAACATCAATTTCCGACCAGGTCGTGTTCCAGGACGCAGACGCAATGTCAAAGTTCTTCTTCAGGTTCGTACTGTGGCACTCCGCGCAGCTAACGTTCCAGTTTTGTGTCACGCCGGTCCAGTGCAACGGGTCCGTCGGATTGAGTTTGTCTTTCACGTCGGGCGGCGACAGATAGAACCACTTCTCTGCGGCCGTATCCCAGGAAACTCGCAGCACCTGAACCCTGCCTCGATCAAGCTCCACCATATATTGCTGCAGCGGTTCGACGCCGAAAGTGTACTTGATCTCGAAATCCTGCATCTCTCCATCGGGGCCTTCGGTGTTGATCATGAATCGATCGCCATCGCGAAAAAGGCGGGAGGTCGTACCAAAGTGTTCGATCGTACGGTCGTCAAAATCGCCCAGTACGGACTCTTCGGTGGCAAAGTCCATGGCTTGGTCGTGGTGAGATCCAACGAACAGATCGACTTGCTGTTGATGACAACTCACGCACGTTTCGCGGCCGACGTAGCTGGCGTGGGCCATCGCTTCGGGAGGAGCACCGCGATAATAGTCGGCCAATAAATAGCCGCTGACGATGATCAGCACGAACAGCACCAGGAAAATCAGATGAGCTCGTTTGGGCATTAAGTTGCGGTCGTTGAGGAATGGTTGTGCATCGATTCCAATATAACTCCAAATGGAAAAAGATTCACCAACGCATTCAGTCTTGCAATCCGCTTTGGCGCTGCTTTCAAACAGCGGTCGATCCGAATTGGTTGATCGCTTGCCAGAGAAGCGTTCGTGCGGCGACGATCTTTTCGTTTGTGAATTTGGAAGCAATGGCCGTTTGCTGGATCGCGATACAACTTTCGTTGGTAGCTCGCGGCTGACCAGAAAGCTGGACGAAATTCCCGGGTTCTTCGACGGACTGTTGAAAGTTGCGATTGATTTGGATCGGGAAACAGACGTGCTGTTGACCGCGGATGGCGTGGCCTGTGATGCGATGGTGCGTCGAGTGAGCGAACTGTTTCGGGTCCCGCTGCTGCCACTGGTGATGGCGCCCACGGATCCTAAAAAGCTGGCTTTGCTGATTTCCAAACTGGCAGACAGCGATCGGAAAGTTGGACTTGTGTTCGACAGTCGATCACGCGGGGCTGACTTTGCGTTGGCCTCCATCGCGAATCAAATGGTGCTGTTGTCCGTGAGAACCAATGGCAACCTGCAATCCGCGGTTGATGATCGGCTGAATAAGGGAAAGCCAGCGAAAGTGCTGGTCGACGCCCGGCTGACGAAAAAAGCGGTGACCGATCAGTTGTTGGCTGCGGGAGCGACTGGCTGGTATTTGTTTGGCTGCGAACAGCCCGGCATCGAATCCAGCAACCGTGACCTGGAATTCAGTTCTGCGGCCGAGGTGAACTCTGACGAATTTCTACTGCATTGGACTCGGCGTCGCGTGGGGCCGTGGCCGGAGCAGTCCGAGGCTGAATTCCTGGATGATTTGATCTTTCGCGCAAATGGGAAAGATCATCGAGAGGTTGCGACGTTACGGCGAATTTTGGCGACCGAGCGGATTTTGGCCAGCAACGCGCTGACTCGTGATCCGCGGCCGGTCGTTTGTTTTTCAGACGTCACGTTCACGGAGCTTAAAAAGCGTCGCGTTTTTCGATCGCATTTGAGTCGTTGGGATTTTGAGCCGTTTGGAATTGCGATTCGGAAATCGTGGCTGGCGTCGCATGGCGCCGCGGCCGTGGTTTATGGAGATGAGACCAAATGGGATTCGATGGAGGAGAGCAAGCGTCCATTTTTTCAGCTGAATGATTCAAGCAGCAAAGTGGATTGGTCGGTGGAGAAAGAGTGGAGAATCGTCGGCGACGTCGATCTGAGAAAGGTCCCGGTGGATGCCGCGATGGTGTTTGTGGCGACGCGAGACGACGCCGCAGAAGTGGCTGGCTTGAGTCGCTGGCCGGTCGTGGTTTTGGAAGAATGAAGCTTGGAAGACTGAAGCTTCACGGCACGAAGAGCAGCAAAGCTACGACGATGGCAAACTGAGAATGAACTTTCGCAGTCGTCGCTCAAGCGTGTCAAAATCTTCGGCAAAAGTATCCATGAAAAAAGTGATTCGCTGGTCTGGCGTGTAGTTGGCGAATTCGTTCGTATTCCCATCTTTGAGCACGAATCGCAGATACTTGTCAGTTTCTTTTTCCGCAAAGTAGAACGACAGTCCCCATGCAAGACTGTAAGCCAGGTCGGGGTCTGTTTCGAAGATGCGATCATTGCGAAGCATGGTTTCGATCGAATCTTTCGCACGACCCGATTGAAACATTTTTTTGAGAGTCCGAAGGCGACGGTAGTTGACGCGTTCGGAAATCGGCTGATCTGGCTTGCCGTTTCGAAACCCTTTCGATTCGAAAAGCATGGCGAAACCTTCCGACATCCAACGCGGAACCGCGCAAAGTCGATTGTGCACGCCGTTGTTGAATGCCGCTTGATGAATGGTTTCGTGAACCACGGTTACGTCGGCCAGTCGATTGATCCGTTTGGCGATTCTTGGGTCGCTGGAGACGAAAGTCGTGACCCGGTTCGTGATCCGCGAATAGAAACCGAACACGTCTTTCTTGAAAACGATCTCGTCCGCCAATGAGCGATTGAACTCGTTTCTCGAACCAAGAATCACAACGACCAGCGGGAACCGCGGTTCTGCAATGTCGATCCGGTTTCGAGCCAGATAGTTCTTAAACTGGTTGTAGACGTTCTCGTATTGCTGAGCCCAGTTCTTCTGCTGAGTCCTCGGGTAGACGACCGTGAAATGCTTCGAGGACTGCGTCAGATATCTCGAACCGTACTGTTTCTGCAATCGGTCCGCTAACTCTTTTGCCGTGTAGGGCGCGAATCCTCTGGAGAAGACCTCCATCTTTTCCTGGCGCGGCAACAAAGTGATGCGTCCGTCCCAACGGAGTAACGCCATCTTGTCGCGGTCCTGTCCCAGCGGTCGACCGTAGTAGACTTTGTCTTCGTGCTCGATCCGAACCGTGACGACTTTCCCAAATGGACCCTCGCCGACAATCTTAATCCACTTTGGGTGCTTGTCAGCGGCAGCAGCCTGTTGCGCCGCGGCGGTGTGCGTCCAAACCAACGAACAAACCCCAACACACAACATCAAGATGCAGCGTCTGTGGAGAAAAATCCGCTTTAGCAGGCTCAACGAACTACCTCATGTCTGGTCCGACGCGGTTTCGGTTTTCGTTTCCGATTCAGCATTCGTCTCTGAATCTGATTGCGAAACCTCATCCTGCGAAGTAGCCGTGCCATTTTTGGAGGGTTCCGATTTCGCACGACCGGGGCGGACGAGTTCTCCGTGAACGGATGGTCCGATCAGGTCCGCAATCTCATAACGATCCAGTTCTTCATTCTTCATCAGGCCATCAGTGATCGCCTGCAGATTGTCGCGATGCTTGAGCAGCAAATCGTTAGCCGCCTGCTGAGCTTCTGAAAGGATACGATGGACTTCCTCGTCGATCACTTCCATCGTGTGCTCGCTGAACAGTCGCGATTTCTGCATTTCGCGACCGAGAAACGGATCTTCGTCGGACATCTTGTAACTGACCGGGCCAAGTTTCTCACTCATGCCCCAATGCGTCACCATCCGGCGGGCCATCGAAGTAGCACGCTCAAGATCGTTCTCGGCACCGACCGTGAGTTCATCGTAAATGATTGATTCCGCGCCGCGACCGGCCAGCAGCATGATCAGGTGATCCCGAATCTCCTGCTCTGACAAATTCATACGGTCTTCATCGTGAACCATTTGCGTCACGCCCAAAGCCTGACCTCGAGGGATGATCGTGACTTTATGGACCGGGCTGCCACCGTCGAGGAACCACGCCGCGATCGTGTGGCCGGCTTCGTGATAGGCCGTGCGCTCTTTTTCTTTTTCAGTCAGCACTTCTTCGCGGGCCGCACCCATCAGGACTTTGTCATGGGCATGATAAAAGTCATCCATCTCGACTTTGTTCTTGTTCTTCCGTGCCGCCCAGAGTGCCGCTTCATTGACCAAATTTTGGATGTCAGCACCGGTCATTCCCGCTGTCGCTTCTGCCATGGCTTCCAAATCGACGTCATCCGAAAGCGGAACGTCACGGACGTGGACTTTAAAGATCGCAAAACGACCGGCTTTGGTCGGACGGCTAACGGTGACATGACGATCAAAACGGCCAGGACGAAGCAAAGCCGGATCAAGAATGTCAGGACGGTTTGTCGCCGCAAGAATGATTACTGAGTCAGTTTTGTCGAAGCCGTCCATTTCGCCAAGGATCTGGTTCAACGTTTGTTCACGCTCATCGTGGCCGCCACCAAGTCCGGCGCCACGCTGTCGACCGACGGCATCGATCTCGTCGATAAAGATAATGGCTGGCGATTGTTCTTTGGCTTGTGCGAACAGGTCACGCACGCGACTGGCACCGACGCCGACGAACATCTGAATAAATTCAGAACCGTTGACATTGAAGTACGGAACGTTGGCTTCGCCCGCAACCGCTCGCGCCAGCAACGTCTTTCCCGTTCCCGGAGGTCCGACCAACAGGACACCTTTCGGAACGCGGCCGCCAAGCTTTTGAAACTTGGTCGGGTCCTTCAGAAAGTCTACGATTTCCTGCAGGTCAGCTTTGACGCCCTCAAGCCCGGCCACATCCTTGAACGTAACCGGTGCCTCGTTTGGCTCGTATCGTTTCGCGGTGCTTCGAGAAAAGTTCGACAGGAATCCTCCGCCGCCCATCATCTGGCTCTGGCGGCGCATCATGAACATCATGATTCCGATGATCCCCAGCGTCATCAGGGCCAGGAACAACAGCTGGTAAACCCAGGGTTGAGTCTGTTGCTCGAAGCTGACTTTTTCGACGCCAGCGGCTCGTAGCGTTTTCATCAAATCAGCGCGTGACATCTCGTCTAGCGAACCGATCTCCACGATGAAATGCTTTTCCAGTTTTTCGGTGTCTTTCGGCGGAACCAGTTCGCCACTGGTATTGAACGTTGGCTCGGGGTCCGGAATGACCTTGAACGTCCCGGTCGCACTGCTGGGCCCGATTTCGACTGACTCGATCATCGAACCAATCTCGTCGCCATTTCCGTCTTTGTATGACTTGCCCTGCGGGTCATTGCCTTCAATCAGCTTTTCAAAGTATCCGTAGGAGATGCGGGACGCACGTTGAGCCGGGTACAGCAACGTGTACAGCAGGAACATCATCAGAAGCGAGACGAGCAGCCAAATCGGGAATCCCCGCATGGGCGGGCGGGCGCCCTGTTCGTTTTCGTTTTCCCGGTTGTTTCGGGCCTCTTTGTCGTCCATCAAAACTCTCTGTTCATAAAAGCGTGACGCTGTTCCAGGTAGCGTCGCAGATTATCGACGAATTCTAGACTATTTATAGGCGGGTGACGATGCGATTTGACAACGCGGCGACTCGGAGGCCTTTTTTGGGGAGCAGAATCGACGTTGCGCTCGAATTGACCATGTGACAGTTCGTCCCGACAGCCTGCATCAACAACATCGAAGCGGTTTTTAGGCGGTGACACCGGATGTGCCGATCATGCAGGCTCACGTTTTCCCTCGCCAGGAATGTATCGGCGTTGGCGGATTTTGCGTCCTAAAGTTCAATTGAACCCGAACTGACTCTTCTGCCAGATCCATGCACTCGCCCCGAACTTTCCTGATAGCAGCAGTCGTCGTTGTTGGCTGTTTCGCGCTCGCACTGAGTAACTGTTGTGCGCAGATCAAGTTAACGGAACTGCAGCTGAGCGACAAGAAAACGTACTTGCTCAAGACCAGCACCGGCAACCGATATGCCGGGCGAGTCGACCTCGCGGATCCGACCGGACTGGTGATGACTCGTCGCAACGGGAGGATCGTAATCCTCGAGCCTCACGAAATCAAATCGATCAAGAAAGTCGACGACACTTTCTACGCCAAGTCGTTCCAACAAATGCGAGCCAGCTTACAGAAGGAGTTCGGCTCGAAGTACGTCGTTTCGGCAACTCGTCACTTTTTGGTTGTCCATCCCCCTGGAGACTACGAACGTTGGGCGCTGCCGTTTGAGCAACTGTACGCCCGGTTTGAGGCGTACTTCAAGACCCGTGGTTTTGTGATCACAGAGCCTGAATTTCCCATGGTGGCCATCGTTTTGCGGACTCGCAACGAGTTTGTGCAGATGGCGAAAGTTCGTGACATCCCCGCTGGCGTCGTCGGCTACTACGCGTTTCACAGTAACCGGCTGATTGCGTATCAGCGAAAAATTCCGTGGAGAAATTCCAGCCAAAACTGGGCTGACACGATGGACACTATCATTCACGAAGCCACCCATCAGACCGCCGCCAATACGGGCATCCACAGTCGCTTGGGCGTCAACCCAAGATGGGTCACCGAAGGTCTTGCGACAATGTTCGAGGCGAAAGGTGTCAACAACTACTTCAAGTATCCGGAATTCAAAACCCGGATCAACTGGGAGCAGCTTCATGCGCTGCGGGAGTTGTATGAAAACGGCAAGGTCGAAGGCACGGTTGAACAATTGGTGAATGGCGATTCAGTTTTCGACCACGATTCGAATCGAGCCTACGCCGTTTCCTGGGCTCTTTCGCTGTATCTCGCTGAACGGAATCCGCATCGCTACGTGCAGTATCTGGAAATGCTGCAGCAGGACGAATTCTCTTCCTCGCTCAATGCCTCCAATCGAGCAAAATATTTCTTTAAGGCGTTTGGCGAACCGGCAGGAATCGAAGCTGACTTGCGGCGCTTCGTCAATCGGATGCCGAAATCCGAAGACAAATAGGCTTAAGTAGCCGTGGCCGAATAGTCGCAGCAGAATCGTATTCCAAATCGTGGCTTACCAGCGAGTCGGAAGTTGCTCCTGGCTTTCGATGTCCAGCACTCGCGTGAAGGACATGACTCCGATAATGAACTTGTAGACGCCAAACACGCCCATCAAGGGAGGCAACCAATACTGGCCTCCAAGTCCGTAGACGAAGGCAAGAATCAGCGGGATGCGAGTGAAGCTGCCGATCTTAAAAAGTGCCACGCCCACAATTACCGCGGCGACCAGCCACAAACAGCCGACGACGATGAACCGTATTGAATTGGAGGTCCGATCCTCTTCAATCGAGTTCAATCTTCGGTCTCGCATGCGGTCTTCCAGCGAAGACTCCTCAGACATGAATTTGCGCAGGATCGCGTCTTCTTCTGCGCTCGTCCGCTGAGACGATTTGCTTTTGGCTCCCGCCGAACGGGCAAAAGTTCCCGGAACTTTCTTGCCGCTGGAAGTTGGTCTTGGTGGCGGCGTCGGACAGACGAACATCGTGTCGCACTGTTTGCACCGAACGTTCTTCCCGCCAGTCGCTTCCGGGACGTTATAAACTGCGCCACACTCACAGCGAATCTTCATCGCTTCGTTCCGCGTATTGAAATCGTTAATTGCCGCCAATATCCAACAGCCATTTTAGCTGAATGCGATCTGCTTTTCACGCACAAACGCGGCGACAAGATCGTCAAACTTCCTGTCCAGCGGCGATTTGTGTTCATCTTTCAGCTTTTCCTGCTCAAGCTCGTGACCGAACGTCCAGTGGAATTCGATCACGTTTTCTTCAACGACGATCGTGCCTTCGATGCCATGCTCGTTGCAATGTTGAATGAAGCAGTTCAACTCGGGTTCGATGCCCATGATCAACTTTTCCAGCCGGGCACGAGCTTTCGAGGATCGCGGCAACCTGGCACCCCAATGTTCGAATTCGCCGAACTTTTCGTGCGTCAGAAAGACCTGCCCGATGCCGTAAAAGAACCACTCCGGACCACTGAAACTGGAGATCAATGCGTAAGGCTTCGGGAGGATCGATTTCTTGCCGACTTTGGTGCGAAATATCAGATGCCGTCCGCCGAAACGCTTGACGACTTTGTTGTCGGTGCTTTGCTGGTTCATATTTGAGGGCTTGGTTGCTGGCAGGAATTGAATTCCATGATAGTCGATCCGCAACGCAACCTAAACGCCCAGATATTGAGCATACAGTTTCTTCGCAACAGCGACCTCTTCGGTGCCCGATACGATCGCCCGACCGTCCGCGAACGCAGTGATGGAAAAGTCATCGATGTGGAATCGCAACAGGAAGGGATTTTGCTCTACGGTTCCCAACGGTCGAAGCCGCGCGGCAAGAGAATCCAGATCGATCGATTCGCGTTTGGCAAAACTGAGCTGGACAGCGTTGCGTCCGCACATGATCGCGGACTGGCTGCCACGTTCGCCAGAAAGCCATTCGAAGTTTCGCTGTTTGCAAGTCGGACAGTCGACTTTCTCACGCAGCGTCGACACATCCATCGTGCGGAACTCGTTGGACCACAGCCCGATGATCGTCAGCTTTTTCGAAACCGATTCGACGTTTCCAGAAAGAATCTTGATGGCTTCCATCGATTGAATCGAAGCGATGGTGCCGATGATCGGACCGAGCACGCCGAACGAGTCGCAGGTGTCAGACGTTCCCGGCGGCGGAGGTCCGTCCAGCATCAGGCAGTTGAGGCAGGCGGATTCGCCAGGCACGATTGTCATCGATTGCCCGTCGGCGCCCAGGCAACCGCCGTAAACCCACGGAACGCCCTGGCTGATGGCAGCATCGTTGATCAGAAAACGCGTTTCAAAGTTGTCTGTGCCGTCGACGATAACGTCGACTCCCTCGACCAGGCGACGAATGTTTTGTGAGTCGACGTCTTCGACGAAAGCCTCAACGTTGACGCTGCTGTTGATTTCGGCCAGCCTTCGCTGCGCCGCGATCGATTTCGGCAAACCGGACTCAACGTCTTTTTCGCTGAACAGAAACTGGCGCTGAAGGTTGCTAAGTTCCAGGAAGTCCCGGTCTACGATTCGCAAGTTGCCCACGCCGGCACGACAGAGCGTCGATGCGATCATCGAACCAAGTGCTCCACAGCCGACGAGTAACGCCGTTGATTCAGCAAGTCGCTGCTGGCCTTCGACACCGATTTTTGGAAATCGAATCTGGCGGCTGTAGCGAGACAGGAGCTCTGGATTGTTTTGCGAATCGGCCACGTGGAATAGCTGGGCTGGTGCGAGTCAATAAGATTCAAGTTTAGCAAGACTTGTGCGAAACCATAGTAGCACGCTGGTCTGCATCGTCGACATGCCCATCGGTCAGGAAGCTCTGCCACAATCGCTAAACCGGCGCTACCAGTCGCCCGAAGGAATCGCTGCCCTCCTGCAATTCGAATCGCCGCAGCTGTTGGTCCGTTTGAGCCCAAACCGATGGCAGGCTGAGCGAATGCAGGAAATTGCCCTCCTGAATCAATACCAATTTCTCAACTCGCGAATTTCCAATCGCCATGTTCTTGATCACGATCGCATCCGCGTTTTTGTCATTGCCGTCAAGCTCCAACGTGATCTTCAGATTGTCGCCAAAACGGCGGAAGCGAAGATCTTCAATCCCGTCGAAATTCTTCAGCCCCTCAATTCGAAGCGTATCGGTTCCGTTTCCGTCGAGGGCTTCATCGACCATGTCGTTGCCGTGCCCCAATCGATAACTGTAATAGTCATCGCCTCGCCCGCCACTGACATAGTCATCGCCAACGCCGCCGATAATCGTGTCGTTGCCGGAAGATCCGTAGAGCGTGTTGTCCAGTTCGTTGCCGCGAAGCGAATCGTCGCCGCTTCCGCCACGACCGCTGACGATGACGCTGAAGTTCGACATGACCCAGGTGGCTGGCTGAGATCCATCCTCCGTCGTAATGAAACTGCTCTGGCCCGGACGCAAGTCAATCGTTGCGTCGTGTGGTGACAGATAGGCCGTGATGTTTGAGCCGTCGAATTTCCCGTAGTGCACGATCGTTTCGTAAAACGATTCGTCTCCGTCGAGCCGATACTGGTTGACGCTGGTTGGCGGATGAACGTAGGTTTTACCTTGCTGACGCAATCCGTTGATGTCGATCGGCAGCAAGCCAGTCGGGTAAGGCAAGTCCGCGCGATCGCCCGTCAGCTCAGCTCCCATCACAGACTGATCTCGTTGAGCGTTGGCAATGTAGTCCGCTCCCAGCGAAATTCCGACGCTTCGCAGAATCTCAAATGGACCCTGGGTGCCGTCCGACAAGTCGTCCCACAACGGCGAGTTCACGTTGAGGATAATGTCGCCCGCCAGCCCGTTGCCCAACGGATCTCCGTTAAGCGAAAAAGCGAGCACGTCGGAATCGATCTCCGCTTTGTAGATCATGATCGGTGCCGCATCGTTGTCCACGCCGGGATCTGATTCGACCAGGTCGAACGGAATGAAGCGATCCCATTGGAAGATCGCGTCGACGACTACTTCCCGTTCGGCCACTGTCAACGCTTGAGTCTCGCCAACGACCGCATCGTCGATCTGCAAATAGTCAGGACGGCCTTCGGCGAAAGCATACGTCAGCTGATCGACGTGCGGCACGATAATGTTGGTCCGGGAAATGCCTTCTGGCAAATGGTGCCCGTACAGTTCCGTTGAACTCCATTGCGAATTGCCTTCAGTGCGAACCTCGCGAAAGTAGAATTCTCCGACGCCGTCAAACGTGTCGTTGAACTCGATGGAAAACCATTGGTTCGTGTCAAGCGTCTGATACGAGTTGGCCTCAACCTGAAATGTCTCGCCGTTGTGCTGATAGGTAAACGGAACCGAAGAGTAAACTTCGACGGCACGGAAACCGAACGTGTTTGTGGCGAAGCGGGTGTCCTGGGGACTGAACTCGCGATCATTTTCAAGTCGCAAGCGGGCGTCCTTGGTGATGTTGATCTCGAATCCCTGCTCCTGGAAATTGTGATCTTTCGGATCCACCACCAGATATCGAATCGAAGCCGTACTGCTGCCGGAATAGTAGTATCGCTTTCCGGCGTTGTAGCTGGCGACGGAGCCGCTTCCGTTTCCGATTACGATTTCAAAGTTGACCTGATTGCTTTCGATTTCATACCACGTGTTCGGCGTGACTTCGAAGCGATGCCAGATCTCCGCAGCGTTTTCTCCGTTGCTGGCCAGCCCGCGGATTCGCCCTGCCCCGGTCGTCATGTCCACGTTCCACATCGTTGACGAGTCACTTCCGCCAGTCAAAGCTTCCGATCGCAGCGTGTAGTTGCCGGTTGCGCCTGCGTTGGATCGCAAATCCAGATAGAAGGAGTCGTTGAACTGACCGATGTTTTGCGAGAAAACCAGCGACTGAAACGGCACGCCTTCTTTAAGAATATTGCCGTCTTCATCGCGAACCGAAACTGCCATACGCAAGGCTGGGTGGGCGTCGATTGTGAATCGATAGTTGGCGAAATTTCTCAGCGGAATACGAATCCAGTCTCGATCGCCGACAGTTTCAATCGCTCCGTTGATGGTCCCGACGGTGCTGCTGTTAAAGTTGAAATTGGTCGCGTATCTCAGATTGGCAATGTGGTCGTCAATGACGTTTGCCGTCACCGCGTACTCGCCTCCGCCGCCTTGTAAACGACCAGCGGCAATAAAGAAAGTGCCATCGCCTTGCGAGCGAAAGCGGAATTTGCGTCGGCTGTTGTCGAAACTTCCCTGCTCGATGTACTCGACGTCGATGAGTTCGCCGGATCGATTTCTGAGCGTCAGCGACGCAAAGTCTGACTCGACCTCGTAGTTGAATCCTGCCCGCGTTTGTATTCGGAACCAGTCCTGATCCGCATCGTATCGGCTGAAGTATGCTCCGTGATTTCCTTGCCCCGAAGACGGCGTTCCATCGGAAAGCAAAACTGCAGTCGTGTTGACGTTGCCGAGGATGTCGTCGAACTGCTCCGATTCCAAAATGTAGGACCCGGTCGCCGCGTCGCTGTCGACTTCAAAAACATAGTCGGCGGTTTCATCAGGTGTGAACGTGATCGATGCGTTGCGATTGGTGGCGGTCTGATCATCTTCGGCCAGCAAACTGCCTTCCGGGTCGAACAGCCGCAGCACCATTCGGCCTAGCGTCGTTCCCAGCTTTTCGTTCGATCGTCGACCGTACAGGTTGAAGGTGTAGTCAACGCCTTCGAAAAGTCGGTACTTCAGGAAGTCCACGTCTTCGTTGTTCTCCAGCGCAGAGGCGAACTGGTTGGTGCGAAACGGCGCGAAGTAAGTGGCAGCTTCGAACACGTTGCTGGCGTAGTCGCCGGAGCGAATGAACAGCCGATATCCACCGACGGTGGATGGCGAACTGATTGAAACAAAGTGATCCTCTGTTTCGCCAAAATGAAGGTACTCGGTTCGGTCTGGAACGCGGACCGAGTATGGGTATTCCCAAAGTTGTTTCGATTCCTGATCGAAAACTGACAACGACGACGCGTATTGAATGTAGTTTTCGTCTTTGGAACGGAACAGCCAGATGTCGTAGGCAAAGAACTGTCGCATGCCTTTGACCCGAATCCAGTCTTCGTCGTTGGCGACTTCGAACTGTGCAGAAAGCGGCGTGCCGGAAACGGTGTAGGTGCCGATGGTGGTGGCGTCAGCAGCAAAGTCGTCGTTCATGGTGTCTCTCTTTTTCGGAACTGTGTCCTAAATGCTATCACGGTTGGGGTGGTGTGAATAAAAGCTGGTAGTTTGACCAGGTCGAAGGGCCCTGCACTACGTACAAACTCTACCCACTCGCCGCGATGACTTCTCGCAAATATTGACCCGTAACGGAAGCTTCATTTGCAGAGACCTGCTCCGGCGTCCCGGTCGCCACAACCGTACCGCCCTGCTCTGCTGCTCCCGGACCAAGATCGACGATCCAGTCCGCGTGCTTGATGAAGTTCAAATTGTGTTCCACCACAATCATCGAATGCCCGACTGAGATCAGGCTGTTGAAGCAATCCAGCAATCGAATGATGTCGTGCGGATGCAAGCCCGTCGTCGGCTGATCCATGATGAACAACACTCTCCGGTTCTTGGCCGTGTTTAAATAGTGAGCCAGTTTTAATCTCTGCGATTCGCCCGAGGAGAGCGTGTTTGCGGCCTGGCCAAGCTGAATGTATTCCAAACCAACATCGATCAGCGCTTTCAGTTTTGTCTGCACCGCCGGATGGCCGCGGAAGAAAGGAAACGCTTGGCGAACCGTCATCGCCAAAACCTGAGCAATGTTTCGATCGCGATATCGAACTGCAAGAACGTCTTCCCGATATCGCGTGCCGCTGCACTGATCGCAGGTCACCCACAAGTCCGCCATGAACTGCATGTTCAACGAAAGCTGTCCGTCGCCGCGACATTTTTCACAGCGTCCGCCAGCAACATTGAAACTGAACTTGCCTGGCCCAAAGTTTCGCTTGTTAGCGTCCGGCGTTTCCGCAAAGCAATTTCTGATCTCGGAAAACGCTTTGACGTAAGTCACCGGGTTGCTGCGTGAAGACTTTCCAATCGGTGACGCATCGACCAGCACGACTTCGCTAACCCAATCGGCACCGTGGATTTCTTCGTACGGCAGTGTGCCCGCGATATCGGTGTCGAACTTTTTGCTGACCGCGCCGAACAGCGTGTTCTGCACCAGCGACGTTTTCCCCGCGCCGCTGACTCCGGTCACTGCACACAAAACGCCCAGCGGAAACTCGATGTTGATGTTCTTCAGATTGTTGCCGCTGGCTCCGATCAGTTTCATAAACCGATGTGACTTGCGACGGTTTTCCTGGCCAGCGCTTTGCCCGCGCCGCCGCGAAAGATACTGTCCGGTCAACGATTTCTCATCAACCAGAATCTCGTCCAGATTGCCATCGAAAACAACTTCACCGCCTTCTCCGCCCGCGCCGGGACCAATCTCCACAATCCGCTCCGCAGCGCGAATCACGTCGGGCTCATGATCCACCACGACAACCGTATTGCCACGAGAATGCAGGTCGCCGATCGAACGAACAAGACGCTCAACGTCCTGCGAATGCAGCCCGATTGAGGGTTCGTCCAGCACGAACAGCACATTGACCAAAGTCGTGCCAAGCACGGTTGTCAGCAGCACACGTTGGGCTTCGCCGGAACTGAGCGTTCGCAGTGATCGATCGAGAGTGAGGTAGCCCAGTCCCGTTTCCTGCAGATATCCAAGCCGCGTTTTCATCTGTTCGATGACCGAAGCGACGGTTTGCTGTTTCATTTCTGAAAGCCGAAGCGATTCCAGAAAATCAATCGTCTGCGAAACGCTCAGCGAACAGATTTGAGCAAAATTCTTGCCGCCGACACGAAACGCAAGAGGCAGCGTTTGAAATCGCGTCGCCGCGCAGGCGTGGCAGGGTTCGAGCGTGTCACGGAGTAAGCCGGTGCCTTTGCAAGTCGCACACGCGGATTGCGGATTCGAAGTAGAAAACAATCGCGGTTCGAGGACCGGTAACGTAATGTCGCAATTCGCGCAAGCGGCTTCGGTGGAGAAAGAATGCTGCTCGTAGTTCGTGCCATCGATTTCCTGATTTCCCGCTTCACTCTGGATGAACACCGTCGCCATGCCACTGCCGCAAAAGAAAGTGGACTCGAGCGATTCCGTGATCCGCTGCGGATTTGCGTCGCCGGTTTTGACACGATCGACCACGATGTAAACGGAACTGGACCCGTTCGGCAGCGAAATGCCGCTCAGGTTTTCCAGGTCAACGAACTTTCCTCCGACGATCGCGCGAACGAATCCTTCTCTGATCGCGTCCGCGAAGACTTCGACGAGGTCTGCGTCGAGTGCGACAGGCCAGGCGATCACCGCGCGGTGACCTGCTTCGGATTCCAATAGCCAATCGGCAACCGATTGAGGCGTGTCGCGAGAAACGGGGCGACCACAATTCGGGCAAAACGAATCGGCGACTTTTGCAAACAACAAACGCAACATCGGATCGATTTCGGAGGCTGAAGCCAGCGTGGTCCGAGGGCCAGGCGTACCTTTCGGAGCCCGGATTGCGATCGCGGGAGGCAAGCCCGAGATATGATCTGCTTCCGGACGATTCAGCTGCTGCACGAACTGTCGCGTCTTTACTGAAAGCGCTTCCATGTATCGCCGCTGGCCTTCGGCGTAGAGCGTGTCGAAGGCAAGGCTCGATTTGCCACTGCCACTAAGTCCGCACAGCGAAAGCCACTGCCCGTGCGGGATGGTCAAGCACAGTTCTTTCAGGTTGTTGACTCGAACGTGAGTCAGTTCAATATTTGCATTGGGCATTCAGAATTCTCCGGGCGAGAATCCTAGCAAATTTTCGCAACTCTCGCGTCAGCAGAGCAAATGAGAAAATGAGCTCTGCTCCCCGGCAAAAATGACGCGAGATGATAAGATATCGGTCATCATCTCGAGGCCGAGGAAACTTCGCGCCGATCCAGTTCATTTTCATTGTCCGCTCGATGGCCGAATCCGAAAACACGCGAGTGCTCTACCAGTGTAGCTGCGGGCACCAAATGGAGCTGATCGAAGACATCGGTGGACAGTGCCAGGAATGCGGCCACGTTGTTTCGCCCAAACTGTTGAACCACGATCTGGCGACGACGATGACGCTGGGAACGCTGCCGACAGGACCAGCCTGCGGCGGCACGTTGTATTTTGAGAATTCAAAGTTGGAGACCGATCCGGTCGAAGCCGCCAAGCTCGAAGCCGCGATGGTCGGTCGCGAATTCGGTCACTTCAAGATCATCGATCCGTTGGGTACCGGAGGCATGGGACACGTCTTCCGGGCGCTGGATACTTCGCTGCGGCGATACGTGGCCGTAAAAATTCTTCGTTCGGGAGTCGACGCGACAAAGGAAAGTAGCTCCGACGGTGACATTGAAATGCTGTTGCAGGAAGCCGTTTCGCAAGCGCGTGTCACGCATCCCAACATCGTCACGATTTACTATGTCGGCAAACACGAGGAAGCCCCGTTTCTGGCGATGGAGCTGATCATCGGAAAAACGGTCGCCGAGCTGGTCGAAGATGGCCCGATGCCTTACTCACAGCTGCACTCGATCGCCAGCCAGATGACTTCTGCGCTGAAATTCTCGCACGAGCTCGACATCATTCATGGCGACATCAAACCGTCGAACATAATGCTGCAGCAGAACGGGATTGCCAAGCTTTCTGACTTTGGAATGGCTCGTCGTGTATCCAAAGCGGAGAAAAAATCCGTCGGTGGGACGCCAAATTATCTGGCACCCGAGCTGATGCAAGGCGATACGCCGTCGATCCAGTCCGACATGTACGCTCTCGGAGTGACCTTGTTCGAGATGACGTTTGGACGTTTGCCAGTCACCGTTTCCGGGCGGACCGTCGAGCAATGGTTGGACTGTCATCAACAGGCGCCGGTTGAATTTCCGAATCCATGGCCAGAGCATTTGGCGAAAGGCTGGCAAGAAGTGCTGAGTCGATTGCTGGCCAAAGATCCTGCTGATCGATTCAGTTCCTGGGCAGCAGTCGAAGAAGCGCTCGAACAAATCGAACCAGCGGCTCCGATTCCGGCCAAGCGAGTTCCGCGTCTGGTTGCTGCGGCGATCGACTGTACTTTGGTCGGATTGTTGATCGCTCCATTTCAGATTCTCAGAGGCATGCCGGCGGTCGAAGAATACCTTTCGCAGAGCACTTTGACCGCCATCATCTTGCTGCTGTTCGAGTTCGGCGCGATTGTGGCTTACACGACTTTGGTCATGTTTTGGAAACAGTCACCTGGCAGAAAACTGATGCACGTTCGGGTCGTCAACGAACATGGACTTACCGTCACAGGTCAACGTATGGGCACGCGTAGTCTGATGCGAATGATTGTGATGTGGTTTATCACGTTGGCCAACGTTTCGTCCGAAACCGGCGGCTGGGCAGACTTCGCCGCCAACCTCGTGCTGACTTCCGCTGTCGTCTTCACGCTGCTCGATATCGGAGTCATGATGCTCTACCACCACGGCCGCAGCTTGCACGACCTGGTATCAAAAACATGGGTTGTTCTGGACACGGAATAGTTGGTGATCGAAAAGCTTCGCCGCAAGCCGACGCAAACTTCTTGGCTTCGCTGGCCCAAGGATCGTGATCTGGGAAACCGCAACGGTCAGAATCGCGATTGTCTTGCAGCAAGCATTCCGCTAATAGAGTTCTGGTTCGCGGTGCCAGAGCGATTTTTGAGATGCTGGCTTAAAGCACAAAGTTTGGTAAATCGGAAAAGTTTCCGAAATTTGCTAATCCCGCGCAATCGTTAAACTCGATGATCCATGGACGGACAAACTCGAATTCCAAGGCAGGAAGTCATGCTAGCTCAACGTATCTCCAAAATCGTCTCATGGTCAGTGCTGACGTTGCTCATCGCAATCTCCGCTGACTCACTGCTCGCCCAAGATCAACAACAGGTCGTGCCGCCTTCGCAGCGTTACGAACCGGCTCAGGCACAAACCGCGCCGCCTTCGGTACATATCGCACCAGGTGAAGCACGTCGACTGCCGGGGACTCAAAAGTTGCGTCGCAGCCTCAGCGATCAGTCGTTGTCTCAGTGGAGCAACCAGCCAGGCACGATCGCACAAACCAGTTACCAGCAACCGGCCGCAACTCAGGAACCAGCCGTTCCTGCTGTTCTTGCGGGAGCACCTTCCAGCATGGCCAACCAGGCCGCCAACGGATTCTCCGCAGCACGATCTGCGTCGGCGTCTTCGGTTGAGCGATTTGCCTCACAGGTCAATCAAATGAGAACGGACGGCCCCGATGTCAGCCCGATCGTTGGCTCACCGTTGCGTGCTCCGATGAACGCTCCAAAAACGGCACCTCCAACGCAGGTCAAAACAGAGCCGCTCGCGACAAGTCAAAACAGAATGGCCCAGCCGCAAGTCAGTGAGTTCAAGCCACCAGCACGACCGACGTCGACGCCAAAACCGGCGGCGAAGCAAACGGCTGCCAATCCGCGTCCTGCCGCCGCGAAAAAGTCCAGCGATTTCGCCGCGAAGCCTGCCGTCGTGAATCAGGAATCAGCTCCGAAGTACAAACCGACTCAACGAATGATCGACCGGAATGTCCGTCCTGTCTCACGTCAGGTTGAATCGCTTGAGCAAAACAAAGACAAAGCCACGATGTCGCTCAACGCTCCTGGAATCGAAGTCGAAACCTTCGGTCCACAAACCATCGGGCTTAACAAGCCAGCTTCTTTCCGGGTCGAAGTCAACAACAACAGCCGCACCGATGCGGAAAACGTTTTGGTTGGAATCAATGTTCCTGAGTGGGTTGATGTACAAAACACCAACCTGACAACGGGCAAAAAAGAAATCACTGGCGGTCAGGAACAGGCTCGTATCCTGTGGACAATTGATCGAATTCCTGCCGGACAGAAGCACACTGCGACCGTAGTTGCCGTGCCACGAAAAGCTCAAGGCTTCGGACTGTCCGTCGAGTGGACTTTGGTTCCTCGCATGGGTTCAGTAGACATTCAGGTCACCGAGCCACGTTTGGAAATGATGATGTCGGGTCCGGGAGAAGTTCTCTTTGGCGAAACGGCTGTCTACACGGTCACCGTTCGCAACCCGGGAACGGGAATGGCTGAGAACGTCGTCGTGATGCTTCCCGAAGAATTCGGCGGAGACCGCGCGGCGATTGGAAACATTCCTGCTGGAAAAGAATCAACTTTCGATATCGAACTTGCCGCACGCACTGCTGGCCAGTTGACTTTGACCACGAACGCCTCTGCCGACGGAAACCTTGCGACTGACGCGTCTCAGGATGTCGTCGTTCGACGAGCCGTCCTTGGAATCACGATCGAAGGTCCGGCTTTGAAATATTCCGGTACCATGGGGCGTTACAAAGTCACCGTGACCAACAATGGTGACGCTGCGGGCAACAGCCTGGAAACTGCGATCGCATTCCCTCAAGGTGCCAACTACCTGGGCGGAATCGATGGTGCCAAGACATCGGACGGAGGAATTCTCTGGCAGATCGGATCGCTTGATCCCAACCAGAGCAAAACATTCGAGATTGATTGTGAGCTCGTTGGAAGCGGCGATCTTCAATTTGAAGCCGGCGTCCGCCACAAAGATGACCCAACGAAAGTCGCCACGGCAGCAGCGGCATGCGTTACCGCGGTCGAAACCATTGCTGACCTCGTGCTGACAGTGCAAGACCCTAAAGGACCATTGCCAACAGGCGAAGAAACCGACTATCAGATTTCCGTTCAGAACCGCGGAAGCCGATCGGCCAAAGGCGTCGAGTTGCTGATGCAGTTCTCTGAAGGCATCGAACCGAGCAAGGCGACGGGACTGCAAAACCGCATCGTTCCGGGCCAGGTGATTTTTGCTCCGATCGCTCAAATCGATCCGGGGCAGTCGATGACTTTCAAGATCACTGCGATCGCGAACAAGCGAGGCACGCACGTGTTCCGGGCTTTCCTTTCTTGCGACGAATCTGATTCTCGAGAAGTCGCGGAAGGCACGACCAAGTTCTTTGGCGACGAGTTCGATGTTGAGTCCAATCGTGAAACAGCGACCGCCAACCAGGCTGCTGCATCCAACGAATTCAAACGTTAATGGATCCAGCCATCTGAAAAATTGAGCTCTCGGAGGCCTTGCTTTCGAGGGCTTTTTTCATGCAAAATCGGAACTGACGTCGTCAAAAATCGCGGAGACCTCCCAAAGTAACCCGGATTTTACGAGGAAAACCGTTCGGTTATTGCCTTTAGGTCCAGTCATCGACATAATGCGGCCCAACTTCACGGCAGCCAACGAGTGGCTTGCCGTCGCCCCCGGCATCGAGATTTGAGACGTCTCTGCCACATTCCACCAGGATGCTCTGAGGGACACCATGAGATTGGGAATCATTTTACTTGCGTTCACATTTGGTTGCATTGCAACCGCGTTCATCCGCGTTGCTCCAAAGAATGCAAACGCCGACAACGGGTCCAGCGACGTGGCTGACGTCGAAGAGTTCTCGTTATCTGAAAACCAGGAATCGACGCAAGAGCCTCAGATTCTTGACGTCGTCAAACACCCCTTTGGTGAAACATCCGATGGTCGGCCAGTGCAGAAATTTATCTGCACAAACAGCCAGGGCTATACGCTTGAGATGATGGACTACGGTGCCGCCATCGTTGCGATGAAGGTGCCAGGCAAAGACGGCGAAGCAACGGTTAACGTAGCGCTTAACTGCAACGACATGGCAGGCTACAGCGCCTGCAGTTCATTCTTTGGCTGCACGGTTGGGCGATATTGCAATCGAATCGCCGACGGAAAATTCTCGATCGACGGCAAGGAGTATGCGTTGGCCAAAAACGGCGGGCCTCATCATCTTCATGGTGGAGCTGCCGGGTTCGATAAACAGGTCTGGAGCAGCGAAGTCATCCGCACGGATGACGCTGTCGGAGTTCGATTTTCATTGACCAGCCCCGATGGCGATGAAGGATATCCGGGCGAAGTCAAAGCGGTCGCCGAATACACGCTCGATGAAAAGAATCAGTTGAAGATGGTTTTCACTGCGACGACTGATTCGCCGACTCACGTGAACCTTTGCAATCATAACTACTGGAATATCGCAGGGGCCGGATCCGGATCAGTGATGGACCACGAACTGCAACTTGCCTGCGAAGAGGTTCTGGAGTGCGACGAGACTCTGATTCCGACCGGGAAGATTTTGAAGACTCAGGGAGACGCGTTCTTCGATTACTCGACGGCCAAGCCACTGAGCGCCGGAATGAAGGCTGCTCCATCGGGAGCCAACGGCTATGATCATTGCTTTGTCGTCAAACGTTCAGCCGCCAATGAGCTGGCTCTTATCGGAAGCGTGCGAGATCCGAAATCAGGTCGCACAATGACAGTCTTTACGACTCAACCGGGCGTACAGCTGTACACAGCCAACCATTTCAACGGACAACCGGGCAGCGGTGGCTTTGAAAAGCATGGCGCTATCTGTTTTGAGTCCCAGCATTATCCGGATACTCCGAACCATCCTGATTTCCCAACCACGCTTTTGAAGCCTGGTCAAACGATGACCCACACGACTGTCCATCAGTTCTCTTACGAATAGTTCCAGACGGAACCTCGATTGGATCGTAAAGCTGATTCCCGGATGTGTTGAAGGGGTAGATTTCGACGCATCGGGTTGTTTTGTGGTGAGAACTGTCGCAAACGTTCCTTCACGCGAAATTCATCGGATCGCCGCGTTTTCTTTTCGTTGACCAAGCGGGCTACGGGACTAGAATGGCCCACTGTCGCAAACGGTCCTCTGATCGGTCGCGTTCTTTTTCTTGCCACCATTCAGCAACGGCACTCCCACCAAAATTATGAGCATTGCAATCGTCACCGGTTCTGCCGGACTCATTGGCTCTGAAGCCAGCCGCCATTTCGCCACTCAGGGGCTCAAGGTTATCGGCATCGATAACGACATGCGTGCCGAGTTCTTTGGGCCCGAAGCATCGACCGCCTGGCAGCGAAGCCAGCTAGAGAAAGAACTTGGCGACAACTACGAACACCTCAGCGCCGACATTCGCGACGATGAAGTGATCGACAATCTGTTCAAAAAGTACAGCTCGGACATCAAGCTGATCGTCCACACCGCGGCCCAGCCGTCCCACGATTGGGCAGCTCGTGATCCCAAGAAAGACTTCACCGTCAATGCGAACGGGACGCTAAATCTGTTGCAGGCTTGCCGCGAAAGCAGCCCCAAAGCGTGTTTTATCTTCACTTCGACCAACAAGGTTTACGGCGACACGCCAAACCGATTGCCACTTGAGGAGAAAGAGCTGCGATGGGAGATCGATCCTTCGCACGAATATAACAACGGCATCAAGGAAGACATGTCGATCGACAGCTGCATGCACAGCCTGTTCGGCGCATCAAAAGTTGCCGCCGACATTCTGGTTCAGGAGTACGGCAAGTACTTTGACATGAACACCGCGGCCTTCCGTGGCGGATGTCTGACCGGGCCGAATCACAGCGGAACTCAGCTGCACGGGTTTTTGGCGTATTTGATGAAGTGCACCATGACCGGTCGGCCCTACACGGTCTTTGGCTACAAAGGCAAACAGGTTCGCGACAATATTCATAGCTATGATTTGATTCAAGCCTTCGATCACTTCTATCGCAACCCGCGAAAAGGCGAAGTCTACAACATCGGCGGCAGTCGCTTCAGTCACTGCTCGATGATGGAAGCCATTCAAATGTGTGAGGAGATCACCGGCAACAAGCTGGAATACACTTATGCGGACGACAACCGCATGGGCGATCACATCTGGTACGTCAGCGACGTTAGCAAATTCCAGAACCACTATCCGGACTGGAAACTGACCAAGGATGTGAAAACGATCCTTTCTGAAATCCACGGCCACAATGTTGAGCGTTGGGAAGACGAGGTTGTGAAATCATGATCGAGCGTGGAAAGCACAATCTCGTTGGCGTGAACATTCATGCTGTGGACTACGAGGCCGCAACATCGAGAATCGTTGACGCAGCCAAAAATCGGACACCGTTGGGAGTTTCGGCGCTCGCCGTGCACGGCGTAATGACTGGCGTGATGGACAACGTTCATCGTCATCGCTTGAACCAGCTGGAGTTGGTCGTCCCCGATGGTCAGCCTGTTCGCTGGGCATTGAACATGATTCACGGGACCAAACTGAAAGACCGCGTTTACGGTCCGAACCTGATGCTGGAAACGTGCAAGGCGGCGGCTGAAGAAGGAATATCGATTTTCCTGTTCGGCGGCAAGCAGGAATTGCTGGACGACCTTTCAGCGAACCTGTTGAAGAAGTATCCCGACCTAAAAATTGCGGGCGTGCTTCCGTCCAAATTCCGTACCGTATCAGCGGAAGAGAAACAGGAAATCATCGAAACGATTAACGCCAGCGGTGCCGCGATCACAATGGTTGGCCTCGGTTGTCCGCGACAGGAGGTCTGGGCGTACGAATTTAAAGGCGATTTGAAGATGCCTGTCCTGGCCGTTGGAGCCGCATTCAACTTTCACGCCGGACAACTGGCTCAGGCGCCTCCGATTATGCAGAAGTACGGTTTGGAGTGGTTGTTCCGGTTTACGAAAGAGCCGCGTCGGTTGTTTCATCGCTACATGGTGCTCAATCCATATTACGTTTCGCTGGTCGCGTTGCAGAAGCTGGGCTTGCGAAAGTTCGATCCGCAAGCGACCGAAACGCCGACATCGGAAGTGCTGTACGGCTAGAACGATTGTTGGCGACTGTTCAAGGCCTGGCGAATCTTTCACGCGGCGACGGCGTGAAAGGCGTGCAGGCCGCTTTTGTTTGCTTGGCGGTTGTAGTAGACGTTCCGTGCGATCGGTTGAGTCTGCTAACTCTGCCAGATCTGCTTGTCTGAGTTGAAACGCTTCGTGGGCATAAACTGCCCCCGCATGCTTCTCATTTCCGAAACCATTTTGTGTGAACACACTTTTCGGTTTCGGGAGATCAATGATGCGAACTTTGGCCACCACGCTTCTGGGAATTATCTGCTTTGGCGTTTTCAGTTCGAATGACTGTGAAGCTCAGCTTTTCCGCGGCCGTTTCACTCAGAACACCGCGGCTCGGCAACCGAATGTTGCGCCTCCGATTTTCGTAAAGCCGGCTGGCCATGTTGGAACTTACGTGCCTCAGGATCGATCCGGACCGACCGTGTTTCCGGCCGATTCGTACTACGCCGATAGCCGTAATCCAGTGATCTCTCGCATTCTCGACGGTAAGATGACTCGCAAGTACCGCGATCCCGTGGAAGTCGATTCGCGATACATCGGCGGATTTCACCAGAGCCATTTTCAGAACCTTGGCATCCCTTCAGGCGACATCGGCTTGCGTGGCAACGCCTACAATTGGCGAACCTGGTAGGCCAAATAGGTCAGTCTGTTCCAGACTGACGTTTGCGTCGTTTAACGACGACCTGTCCCAAGACGTTGTGAGTCTGAGACAGACTCGCCTCTGCGAATGAAGTTGCCAGCCGGAAAAGGCGTCTACTTCCCGACACAAACCTGGTTCCTGCCGCTTCGTTTCGCCAGCAAAGCCATCTCGCTGGCCCGTTCGAGCATCTCCGAGTAGTCCCTGTCGTTCTCGCAAGCACTCGTTGCTCCGATACTGACCGTCATCGTCACCGGCTCAGATCTCGCGGATCGAAAATCGCTTGACGCCACCTTCTCGCGAATTCGATTCAACACGATCTCGCATTCAACAGCATTGGTTGTCGGCATCACAATGCAAAACTCTTCGCCGCCGTATCGTCCCAACCAATCTTCCTTGCGTACCTGCTGCCGAATCAATTCGCAGACCTCGATCAAAAGCTTGTCGCCTGTGCTCCAGCCATGTTCCTTGTTCACGTGTCCAAAGTAGTCCAGGTCCAAAAACGCTACGCTCAGCGGACTGTCCCCTCGCTCATCAAACTCTGCTTTGAGCCTGCGATCGAGGTAGCGCCGATTGAAACAGCCAGTCAGCCCGTCGATCAAAGCCTCCTCGCGCGCGTCGTGGAGCAATTTTCGGCTTCGCGACGTAATCACATTCGCCACCCGTTCCACCAGCACCCTCGCCATGTTCTCCAGCCCAGCGACTTCAATGTCATTCCCTTCAACTTTTGACTGAGTCTCCAAATCGCCAATGCAGAACCAACGATTCCGGCCCTTGGACTTGGCAGCATACAACGCCTTCGTCGCACGCTCCAGCAACTCACTTCCCCGCTGCGGTTGTTGGGCAGACGCGATCCCGATGCTCAGCGTTGTCGTAGCGCCCGACGCGACCCGAATTTTGTCCGCTGCAAGCCTCAGGTTTTCTGCCAATGTCTTGGCTTCGTCATTGCTGCAGTCGGAAACGATTCCGAACTCGTCACCTCCCATCCGTCCAACCGATCCTCTGTCTCCGGTCGCTTGTTGGAGACAATTGGCGAGCTCGCAAAGCACTTCATCGCCTGCGGCGTGGCCATTTTCGTCGTTCGTTTTCTTGAAATGATCGACGTCGCACATCAGTAGCGAAACAGGATGCTCGATCGATGCCATTCCCGCCATGTCTCTCAGGAAGTGCACAAACGTTTGACGGTTGTGGACTTGAGTCAGCGGGTCTACGCAGTCTTTTCCGGGCCGTGTCAAATGTTTCATTCGAGCCAAACGGTCTTGCCGAAAACTCTTCAACGACTCAGGATCGTCCTGTAAGCAAACGTCATCGCGGTCCCTGAGCAGAGCGAGGACTTCCGGCAACTCCGAGGCGGACGCGACGAGCAACACCGGATCGGTGGCCGAGTTGATTGCTGATTGAAGAGATTGAAACGAGGCGAAATCGCAGACGTTGAGCGTCGCGACTTGCGGCGTTTGCAGATTTATCGAATGGGCCATCTTAAATCCGAAACTTGCTGGTTTCATAAACTCTAGTACACGATGCCCGGTGAGGACTTGGCAAATCGTTTCAATCTGGATAATCGTGGGAAATCGCGAACCGAAATTTGTATCACGAAGCCTGCCGCAACCATGCCAACTGAAACCCGTATCGTCTCTCCTGGCCCCAAGCCGTTTACCGTTCGAACCGACGACGGGAAAGTCCTCAACGTGCCCAAAAATTGGGAGTTGCTGCCACCGGGGGACGCTGGTGTGACTCGTCGCGTGAAGTCCCGCGGGCCAAGCTGGACGATGAAGGAGAAGAAAGGCCGCCGAGTTTTTTCGCTTGGCGTGTGGGCGCTGAAAGAGCGAATCGCCGAAGTCAAAGCCGAATTTGAAGCCGAACGGAGCACCGATGCGTACGCCAAAAAGCAGGCTTCTGCAGCGAAGCGTCGCGAAAAAAAACAGGCCGAATACGTGGAAGACTTCACAGCGGCGATCTTGAAGTTTCTGGATTTTGACGACCGGTATTCGACGTTGGCCGCTCAGTTGGCGAACGCCGTCAGCGAGCACGCGACTCCTGTCGGCAGCGGAACGGTAGCCCGAACGCAGCGTATCCCGATCGAGCGTCGGGCTGCCTCAGCGGTTATCGCCTGGATGCGTCATCAAACGACCGCTTACGATCATATGTCGATCCCGCGAGTCAAAGGAAAGCGCCGCGAAGTCCGTCGGATGTTGGCGGAAGAATCCAAAGCAGTCTTACGCAAGTACCGTACCGGAGAAATTGTAGACTTTGAAAAATGCCCTCTCGCCCGAGCGGTTGCAGATACTGGATCGCCACGAGGTTGAATTGAAAACGCAAGTCTGAAGCGACTTTCGCTTTCGGTTCTGCTTTGATGTTTGGCCGCGCGGCCTGGCGTCGCTAGAATTGTCCGCAATCGGGCTCGTTTGTTCGCTGATCGTGACTCGAACTTTCCATTGTTGTGATTGAGGCGTTTTCTCTTGTATACCGTTCTTGATATCGAACCTGAGTTGCAGGCTTCGGAGTTTATTGACGTCCTGCAGCGCTCTACGTTGTCTCAGCGTAGGCCTGTCGAAGACATCGAACGAATCGAGGGCATGCTTCGCAACGCGAACGTTGTCGTAACGGCCCGTGACACCGAAGGCTTGCTTGTGGGAGTTTCCCGTGCAATTACTGACTTTCACTACTGCACGTATCTTTCTGATCTGGCGGTCGATGAAGCCTTTCAGCGACGCGGAATTGGAAAGCGGCTGATCGAGCGGACGCATTCGGCGGCTGGGCTGGCGACGACGCTAATCCTGTTAGCAGCCCCGGCGGCTCGTGAATACTACGGGCATATCGGGATGCGAAAACATGATTCGTGCTGGATCATTGGTCCAGCTGAGTGAGTTTAATCACCATGGTTTTGCGAAAATTCTTCGCTGTTCACGTGGGCTTCGCTACGGTGTCAGACTTTATTTCCGTCCAAGCCGCGATGTATTCGTTGTGTAGTTTGGTCCGCAGGCATCGAAGTGGTAGACTTCAGCGTCGTCGCAGCTGCGTGCTCAATTCGAATCTTCCAAGTCGAGCATTCTCCGTGCGGCAACTTCAATCGAACATTTGAACAGGGCTAACATGCGTAAATTAATTTTGCTGTCGTCGATGATGTTGTTGATGGGCTGTGGCGCCGAGCAATCAGGGAAACAAGCTCCCTCGGACCAGAATCCTACAAGCTCGATGGGGTCCAGTAGTAAAACTCACGAGGATGAGGACGTGCCGGTTGCTGAGCCCGAGACCGAAGCCGAACCCGAGACCGAACCCGTCGCCAAGCTACCGTTCGACATGCCGATGATGCCCGGAGCTCGATACAAAAGCGGTATGGATTTCTCAAAGCCGACCAAGAGGCGTGGTCCGGAAGCAATCGCGACGATCATCGCCAAAGGGACGACGTTGGAAGTCGTCGAGTTCTACGAAAAAGCGTTAGCCGATCATGGGTTTACGCCAACCGTTGGTAAACACAACGACGAATCGAGTGCCAAAGTTTCTGGCGTCCGCGAGAACGGTGAAACGTTTTCTGTCACCAGTATGCGAGGCGGTTCGAAGGCCGGAGAAGGCGAATGTCAAACCGCGATCGTGGCTACAAAGCCAAAACCGGAAGAGTCTGAATAGCCGATTTGCTTCGACACGATGTGCACTGTTGCGTTGCAGTTTAAAGCTCACATGAACGGTATTTCTGATCTCGCTACGTTGCTCGCGACCTTGGCTCCGGTTCTCGATCCCGAGTGCTATGTGTTCGTGTCGCGACCGACGGCCGTCTATGGTGACGGCGTAGAGCTTGAGCCGATCGCTTCGGTGGCTGAAGTCGAAGGTTTGACGCTCATCGTTCGCAAAGAGATGGCAAATGCCTCCGGTGATACGTACGACGGTGAGTTCCGGCGGATCGGCCTGACTGTCCATTCGGACTTACATGCGGTTGGCTTGACCGCTGCGATTGCAACGGCGTTCTCGCAAGAAGGCATTAGCGCGAACGTTGTCGCCGGCTTCTATCACGACCACATTTTCGTGCCAGCCGAACGATCTGCCGACGCGATGATCGTGCTTTCACAACTGGCTGACCAAAATCAGTAGCTTGCTACCTATCCACATCTGCCGTGTGTCAAATTCTGGCAGCGCAGCATTGTCGCGCAGGGAGCTGCCGCTCATGTTTGGCCGCGTTGACGACATGAAAGTCAATTTGTCAAACATGCCTAGTTCTTTGGCAGACGCAGATTGCTGAACGCCAGTCGGATGCGTTTGTTGCCGACCTTGGGAAAGTTAATTGTGGCAGTCAGCTTACGTTCCGCGCCGGTCATGGCGATGATTTTGCCGATCCCGTATTCCACATGCTCGACCTCCAGGCCGACTTCGCATTTTTCGGGCGTCAGGCGATCAGCCGGATTTGCCGCGTGTTGTTTTGCAAGTTCAGCGCCCGTCATCATGTTGGACAATGATGGCTTTGTCTTCGGCACCTGTACATCGGCGTCACTGCTGTCCCTGTCCGATTCATCTTCAGCCTCGGTTGCGAACAGCGTACCGCCGGTTGCTGCGTTCGCCGCGTCGCTGAGATTGATGTCGATCGCCGGAAGGTCCTCGTAATGGGTCTCGTTTGAGATATCCATCGCATCGATGGTCCGTTGCAAATCTTCTGCCGTCATACCAGCCTGTTGGTGCTGGGCGCCGAAGATTTCCATCTCATCGCGAGGCAACTCCATCAGGAAACGGCTGGGAATCGCAGGCCAATAGCTCCCTCGACGAAAACGGTTCAGGCAGCGAGAAAATTGCAGCTCTTTCTCAGCCCGCGTGATGCCCACGAACAGCAACCGACGCTCTTCCTCGACTTCATCATCGTTGCCGGTGCTTCGCTCATGAGGCAAAATCCCGTCTTCCAGACCGACAATGTACACGCAAGGAAACTCAAGTCCCTTGGCGGCGTGCATCGTCATCATCGTCACGTAATCCGCATCGGATTCCCACACGTCGGTGTCGGAAACCAGAGCCGCCTGTTCCAGATATCGTCCCAGGCCGCCGTCTTCCGGATGTTCGTTGTCGAATTCCTGAGCCGCGACAACCAGTTCATCAACGTTGCCCGCCCGTTCGTATGCTTCCTCGCTGCCGTCTTCGGTCAACCAGTCGCGGTATCCCGTTTCGGCCAAGACGTTGCGGATCACTGGCTCGACTTCATCGCCGACCTGTTTGGACAGCCGATCGATCAGCTCGACAAAGCTCAGAATTCGATTGCCAACCGCTTTCTTGATCGTGTCATTCTGTTCGCAGTCGCGAGCTGCCGCCAACATCGAGACCGAATTCTCGCGGGCGTGGCGTTGCAGTCGAGTCAACGTGACCTTGCCGATTTTCCGCGACGGCACATTGACGACTCGCTCAAAGGCCACGCTGTCGTCAGGATTGTTCAGCAAATGAAGGTAAGCAATGATGTCTTTGATTTCTTTACGCTGATAGAACTCGTGCCCGTTGAGAACCTGATACGGTACGCCGCATTGACGCAACGTATGCTCAAACGAACGAGACAACCAGTTCGTGCGGTACAGGATTGCGAAATCTTTCGCGCGACGTTTTCCTTTCTGAATCGCCAGCGCGATCGAGTCCGCGACGTCGGCGGCTTCGTCCTGCGGCGACGGAAAGGCGACCAGTTTGACAGCGTTCCCTTCCTCGTTTTGCGTGATCAAGGACTTCTTTTTGCGGCGAACGTTGTTTTCAATCAACTGATCCGCGACGCGCAGAATCGATTTGGTGCTGCGGTAGTTCTCTTCCAGTCGAACGACTTGAACCTTCGGGTAGTCCTTTTCAAAGTCCAGAATGTTGTTCAAATTCGCGCCGCGCCAGCCGTAAATTGACTGGTCTGGATCGCCCGTCACAGCCAGATTCTGCACGTTGTGATTCAGCAGTCGAATCAATTGGTATTGAGCCCGGTTCGTGTCCTGGTACTCGTCCACCATCATGTAGGTGTATTTCAGATCCAGCGACTCGCGGAGTTCCGGGTTGTTTCGCAGCAAGTCAACACAGTGCAACAACAAATCGTCAAAGTCGACGCCGTTTGCCATCTGCAACAGTTTCTGATACTCCGGGTAAACCTTGGACAGAATCTTGTCCATCACGTTGCCGGGCCGCGGTATGAATTGCTCGACCGAGACGCCGTGGTTCTTCAGGTTGCTGACTTCGTTGCCAATTTTGTCGGCGGAGAAATGCTTGACGTCGATCTCGGCGTTGGCGATCGCCTGCTTCAGGACTTTCTTGCTGTCCTTCATGTCGTAGATCGAGTAATTCTCTTGCAAGCCAACCAGCGTCGCGTAATGCCGCAGCAGTCTGGAACAGAATCTGTGAAACGTTCCGGTCCAGGAAAGGTTGCCCGGCGAAAGTTTCTTCAATCGGTTCCGCATCTCGTCAGCGGCTTTGTTGGTAAATGTCAGTGCAACGATTTGCCACGAAGGAATCCCCTGGGCGATCATATGCGCAATGCGGTGCGTGATCACTCGCGTTTTTCCGCTACCGGGTCCAGCCAGAATCAGCATCGGGCCGTCGATATGTTGGACGGCGGTTCGCTGCGGCTCATTTAGCCCGTCAAGTAATTCCTGTTGCGTTTCGACTGCCATAATTTGATCGTTGGGGCCTGCGGCGGGGCTGGAAGCTCGCGGTTTGATGTGGATGGTTTGCTAGCGGTTGGCTCGGGAAAACTCGGTGAAATTGTGTCCGTCCGCTTTGAGCCCGATTGCCTTATGGTATAACCATCGCAGTTTGAAACAAGGACGACAAACGCATCTCCCGTATGCAGATCGATCGACAACGATGTCGCCGGTGGTCGCTCCAGTTTCATGAATTCTTTCATCCGAATTTAGGGAGGGACCCCAGATGGCCAGAACCAGAATTCCGCTTAGCTCTGCTGAAGAAGAAGCTCGTGACTTGCGTGAGAAACTTGAACTCAGCACCGCTGAGATCGGATTGACCGTTCGCACGACGAATTGCCTTGAGGAAAAAGGCATCTTTACCGTCAAGGATTTGCTCAATACGACTCGCTCTGAGTTGCTCAGCATTTCAAACTTTGGCGAAAAGACGTTGGAAGAAGTCTACAAGTCGCTTGCTGCGATCGGTTTTCAACGCAAGACTCGTGAAGTAAAACCTCGCTAGTGTACGTCAGAGCTTGATTTTCGGTTCGCCGGTTTCGACATTCCGGCATTCGTGGCAATTGAGCACCGAAATTTGGTGCGAATGACCATGCGGCAATTTTCCAAGCGCCGTTTTGCGCCGATGACGATTAGAATTGACGCGACACTAGTCAAGTTTTTCCAACCCGGTTCCAGTTTCGTTTGGGCCGGGAGCGATCATTTCCAACTGTTGAGCTGCCGTCGTGGACAAGAAAACTAAAAAGCGTCTGGAAGTCCTGCGTCAAAAGCAGGAGAAGTATCAGAAGTTGCTCAAGGATGCCCGAGCTCAAACGGATGAGCCGGATGAGATTCAAAAGCTCGAAGACGAGTTTGAGAAGATCAAAGCTGAGATTGCAGAGCTGCGTAAGTAAGAATCGCGCCGGTTTCGCTATGCGAGGGACGTGGCTCCCCAAAGCCAGGCTGTGCCACTTGCTACAGATCCGAGGCAGCAACTTCGGTTGTTGGGCTCTGCTTCAGAAACAGCATCAATTCGTTTGACTCGACGCCATCCGGCAGCGACGCCAACAATTGCGGCAAACGCTTTCCTTCGTTTTCGCTAACAAACGAATGCAACGATTGCTGAACGTCTTCGCTGATCAGCCACGCGATGTCGATCGGATAGCCGTCGTCGGCCGCACGAAGCATATGCTCAAACACGGTCTCGTCGTCAAGCTGCCGAGCCTGAATGACGTGTTCCATCGAGTAGCCTTCTTTGAACAAACGCCAAGTCCAGAAAAAGTTCGGACGAACCTGGCCGGGACCGGGAAGCGACTGTTCCGCTGCGTCAATTCTGACTTTTGGCTCGGGCGCTACCGGTGGATTAGACGATTCGCGAACCGAATCAGGCTGTTCATCCGAATCTGAATCGGGTAATTCTGTCGTTTCTTCAACCGAGTCTGCTTCTACGTCGTCGGTCTCGGCGTCCGCCACACCGCTATTGTCTTCGTCGGAATCGCTGGAATCCACGTCACCTTCTGGTTCTGATTCCGCGTCAGCCTGATCTCGCGTTGGCAACAAATGCGGTTGCTTGCCCTTCAGTTTGATGCCGATTTGGTCGACCAGTTTCGTTGACATCCGGTCCGTCAGATCGATGTTCAACTCGCCTAACATCAACATCTTGCCTTCATCGTTGATCTGCACTGTTGGGCGGAACTTCGTCGTTTCGACCTGATCCGCGTAGCCGTTGTCGATCAGGAACTCAATCAACTGCACGATATCGTCGACGCGCAAACGTTTCAGCAATCCGAAAGTGCTGAGCCGATCGAGCCCCAACCCTTTCAGCTTCTTTTGCGTCGAACCCTTCAGCATCTGGGCGACCAGCGTTTTGCCGATTCGTCCGTGCGTGCGGGCGATGCCGCTAAGTGCAACTTGAGCCGCGTACAGGCTCGCATCCGGATCCGCGAACTTGGAATTTCCCTTATTCGGTTTCGGTCGTTTGTCACAATTGTCGCAAGAACCACATCGCCGACGGTCGGGATCACCGAAGTACTCGAGAATCTCCAACTGCCGACAACGCTGCGTCGTCCCCAGCCGAATCACCGATTGCAGCTTTTCCATCTCGGCTTTTTGGCGCCGTTCAAGTTCCGCAAAATCGATTTCCAGATCGCCAAAGGCCTTGTCGCGACACCGCAGATGAACAGCTTTCCCGCGAAACGGCGGCACGAAGCTGACGGGTTCCAGTTTCGTGAGTTCGCGAATGTGCTGATTGACCGTCGTCCACTTCATCTCAAGCCGTTCTGCCAACCATTTTGGCTGGAACAGAACCACTTCGCCGCGAAACTCGCCGACGAGTTTTTCCAGTCCGCGAAGCACGTGTCGCCGCGTTTTTTGGCCCGGAGGAAGCAAGTCGATCAGCGTTCTCATGTCCGAATCGATACGAATCCCTGCCGCGTTATTCTTCGAGTCCAAACGCTCGATCGCGCCGGCTTTCTCCAGCAAATTCTCGCAGGTCGCGATGCCCGACGTACCGATCGAAAGGTCCAGTTCCTCTTTGATTTCCTGCAGCGTCATCTCGATCGGGTCTGCAGGGATTGCTCGCAGGAATTCGTACACGTCGCGAACCATTTCGCGGGACGGATACGAGTTCTCGATGAAGAACTCCTGAATGAACTTGTCCTGATACGAAAACAGCATCAGACATTGGGAAGGTTTGCCATCTCGCCCCGCCCTGCCCGCTTCCTGGTAATACGCCTCCACGCTGCCAGGCATGTTGTAGTGCACAACGAAGCGAAGGTCTGGTTTATCGATTCCCATCCCGAACGCGTTTGTCGCAACAATGATCGGCGTTTCGCCCGACATAAAGTTTTCCTGAACCATGCGACGCTGGTCAGGTGACAGGCCGCCATGATAAAAGGCGAGCTTGCGGTCGAGGTTCGATTCCAGCAGCTCGACCAGGTGCTCGCAATTTTTCCGCGTCGATGCGTAGATAATTCCTGCGCCTTTCGTTTCTTTCAGGTACTCAAGCAGCCGTTGATCTTTCTCGTGGTTGCCGTTCGGATTCTCAACGCACAGCGAAAGATTGTCTCGAGCGAACCCGGTCACAAACGTTGCCGGATCCTTCATGCCCAAAATCTTGGCAATGTCGTCCTGAACCAGCTTGGTCGCCGTTGCGGTGAGGGCTACCGTTTGGGGATTGCCGATGCGTTCCCGGAACTTTCCAAGTCTTGCGTAGTCCGGACGGAAATCGTGCCCCCACTGGCTGATGCAGTGAGCTTCATCGACGGCCAGCAGCTGAATCTCAATCTTGCTGATCGCCCGCATGAATGCGTTGCTGCGTAATCTCTCGGGCGCGATGTAAACCAGCTTGTACTGGCCGGCCGCCATCCTGGCCAATCGGTTCTGTTGCTCGTCTTGCGACAGTGAACTGTTGATGAAAGTTGCGGGTACGTCGATGGCGTTGAGGGAGTCGACCTGATCTTTCATCAAAGCGATCAACGGCGAGATCACGATCGCCATGCCGGAACGCGCGATCGTCGGCAGCTGGAAACAGAGGCTTTTGCCTCCGCCGGTCGGCATGATACAAAGCGTGTCTCGGCCGGAGATCACAGCATCGATGACCTGACGCTGACCGGGGCGAAATCCCGGCAGGCCAAAGTTCGGTAGCCAGTCATCTGGATTGAGCGGTTTGTTGGTCACGGCATGGGGGGCTGACAGGTCTGGGAAGGCATGGATTATAGCGCAATTCTTCGCCGCTCGAAGCCATGTTGGCGGTTTCCTTGATTTTGATTGTCTGGCTGTGACGCCAAAACTGAAAAATTCAGCGGAACAGGCTGGATAAATTTAATCAAACCGAAACGTGGTACGTACGTACAGAAAAATCTGTTCATCCCCCGTGGCTTTCAACTTCGATAGTGATTCCAATCTATTCATGTCAAACGTCATCAACGTCCATGAGCTCACCAGACGATTCGAACTGCCGGATCGCGATGTTGTCGCGGCGGATAGCATTTCTTTTCACGTCGGAGCCGGAGAAGTCTTCGGCTTGCTGGGGCCCAACGGAGCCGGCAAAACGACTTCGATGCGGATGATTCTGGGGCTGTTGAAAGCGAACTCCGGATTCGCAGAAATCCACGGCTTTCGTTCTGACGATCAGCCCGAAGAAGTCAAACGTCGCGTTGGCTTTGTTTCCTCATCCGCAGGAGTCTATCAATGGCTGACCGCGCATGAGATGCTCAGCTTTTTCGGAGACGTATATGGCATGAGCCCGGAAGACTGTGAAGCCAGAATCGAGCTTCTGTCAGAGCTGTTGGGGTTTGAGAAATTTTTGCATCGGCGATGTGCCGGCCTAAGCACCGGAGAAAAGCAACGGATCAATCTCGCTCGTGCGATGATCCACGACCCCAGCGTGATGATCTTTGACGAACCGACGCTCGGACTGGATGTTGTCGGCAGCCAGGTCATCTTTCGGCATATCGATCTGTTACGTGATCAGGGCAAAGCCATCATTTTGTGCACCCACCGACTTGAGCAGGCACAGCGGGTCTGCGATCGGTTCGGCTTGTTGCATGAAGGAAAATTGGTGCTTGGCGGAACGCTGGCTGAGTTGCAACAGCAGACTGGGCGACAGGATCTTGTCGAAATTTTTGTCGACATCATCGAGGGAAAGTACTCGTCGAAAGAGATTTCGGCGCCGGAAGAATCATCTGTTTGAGTTATTGATTGAACGCTCCAGAAACAACCAGCCGAACACAAACCAGAGGTGGAATTGCCAGAATTTGGCGACTGGCACGAAAGGAGCTTCGGGAGACATTGCGCGATCGGAGAACGATCGTCACTCTGATCCTGATGCCGTTGTTGGTGTATCCAATCCTCAGCCTCGTGTTCCAGAATTTCCTGCTGTCGTCGCTCAAGCAACTGCCTGGTGAAGAAGAGCCCGGCTACGGAATTGTTTTCGCTTCGAATTTGAGCGATGACGAAGTCAGGGCTTTTTTGCTGCGGGTCTCACGTGCCCTCGATGAAGTCGATTACGTAACAGACTCGAGCAACGGTGACGCTGGCGAAGGCGTGGCAGAGTCAGACTCGCAAGGCATTGCCGCCGGCGAAGTTTTCGCGGATGGAAACTCGGCTGAAGAAGCCAATCTCGACTATCAGGTCAGCGATGCAAATTCTGATCTTGGTCCGTCGCTTGAGAACAACAATTGGATGTTCCTCAACGGCCAGGGCAATGGCGACATGGCTCAGATTGTGGCTCAAGGCGACGCCGATGTCGGGTTGGAACTGGAAATCGATCTGCAGAAACTTCAGGTCACCGGGTTCCGGATTCTGCGGCGCGACGATCGTATTTCGGAAGAAGCCGCGAACTATATTCGAAACAGATTCCGGCAATGGAACGACGTTTTCATCCGAAAAGTTTTTCAGGACCAGGGCGGAACCTTGCCCGTTTGCGAACCGGTTGTCAGCAAAATCGAAATTGGTGAAAACAAGTCAGCCGGTGGCACAATTGCGTCGCTGATTCCGTTGGCTTTGGTTTTGATGACCATCACCGGAGCCGTTTATCCGGCGATCGATCTGACCGCTGGCGAACGTGAACGCGGTACGTTGGAAACACTGATGGCCGCGCCGGTTCCGCGAATGGGAATCTTGCTGGCCAAATTCGTGGCCGTGGTGACGGTGGCGGTGCTGACCGCGATCCTGAACCTTATCGGGATGACGATCGTGATGTGGGTCTTTCAGCTCGACACGATGCTGCCCGGAGGAGGATTGAGCGTTGGAATCATTTTCAAAGTGTTCCTGCTGTTGGTCCTGTTCGCCTGTTTCTTCGCAGCGTGCTTGCTGATGGTGACCAGCTTTGCCCGATCGTTCAAAGAAGCTCAAGCCTACCTCGTGCCCATCATTTTACTTTCGCTCGGCCCGGGACTGTTGGCGATGTCTCCCACTGTTCAGCTTGGGGGGCTAACTGCCGTGACGCCGATGATGAACTTGTTGGTGCTGGCTCGGGACGTCATGCAGGGCGAAGTTCAAGCCGGCGCCGCAGCGATCGCCGTAATCTCAACTTTGGTATACGCCTTCGTGGCGTTGTCGATCGCGGCCAGAACATTCGGTGCCGACTCCATTTTGTATTCTCAGCAGGTCAATGTTTCGAGTCTGCTAAAACGTCCCAAGCGTGTTGCTGCTTTCGTCCCGATTGTCTCTGCGTTGCTGTGCCTCGTTCTGTTGTTGCCATTCAATATGGTCTCCATTGGCGTTTTGGGGCGGGTTGGCAAGGCTCTTGCAGAAAACTTCTCACTGTTCTGTTTGTTGATGGCGGCGTTCACGATCGCGTCGTTTTTCGTCATCCCTTCGTTTGTCGCGTGGATGAATCGAGTCAGTTTTCGAACCGCCTTTGGTTTGAACAGCACCAAATGGAGCTACTTTGTCGCCGCGATTGTGCTGGGCCTGAGTCTGTGGCCGATTGTGATGTTGATGGTAGAAGGCACTTACGCGATCTACGGAATGCTGGCGGGAGAAGCCGCTGCGTCGGAGCGGCATGAGTTGCTGGTGAAGTTAAGCGGCGAACAGGTTGAGCGATTCCGTCAGGTGTCACCGGCGATCATTGCATTATGCTTTTCGCTCATCCCGGCTTTCTGCGAGGAGTGGTTTTTTCGAGGAATGCTGCTGCGGTCACTCGCCAAAGAGTGGAAAGCCTGGAGTGCGATTGCGACGACAGCGATACTGTTCGGCGTCTTTCACATTCTGTCCAACAGTGCCATTTCACTGGACCGGTTTCTGCCAACGATGCTGATCGGAATTCTGCTGGGCTATCTCGCGTGGAAGTCGAATTCGATTTGGCCGGGCTTCATTTTGCACGCGTTGCACAACGGGACGGTCGCGTTTTTGGGCTACTATCAAAAACAGCTGAGTGAACTTTCCTGGTTCCCCAAAGAAGCAGAGAAGATACCGCCGACGTGGGGCTTGGTCGCGTGCGCGGTAGCGGCGTTCGGCTTGATGATTGTGATTCGATCCACACGCCATACGAATGTCGTGACTATCGAATGAAATCGCGCTGAATCGACGTTATACTTTCGGGATGAGAACAACGCACCTAAACCTGTCCATCGTTGCATTGGCGTGGGCATTGCAAACCGCCGTTTGCCAGAACGTCCCGGTAGAATTGCCCGACGGTTACTCAATCAAAAAGGTCGCTGGCAACGACCTCGTACCGGATGCTTCCGCGATGACGGTTGATCCGGACGGAGCGCCGATCGTATCAGGTCCTGGCTACGTGCGACGGATGCTGGACGAAGATGGCGACGGCGTTTTTGAGAAATTCGAAACGCTTGCTGTCACCAAAGGCATTGCCCAGGGAGTTTGGTTTGACGGATCGCAAATGTGGCTGACTGTCGACGGCGCGATCAAAAGGTCGGTTTCGCGCGAAGAAGGCCAGCCATTCGTATTTGAGGACATCGTTCCGATCACGACGAACGCTGAGCACGGTTCGCACGCTATTCGGCGAAGTGCTGACAAGAAATGGTGGTATGTCATTTGCGGCAACGCCACGCAGATTCGCCCAGAGTATTACTCTCTGCCAAGCTCTCCGGTTAAGGAACCTCGCGCCGGATTTTTGATGCGATTTCCTGCCGATGTTGGCGTGGGTGCAAATTTCGCGGCTGAGATCGTGAACCATGGCTTTCGCAATCCATACGACTTTGATTTCGATGCCGACGGGAACGCCTACGTGTACGATAGTGATGGCGAACGCGACGTTTCGCTTCCCTGGTATCGTCCAACCCGAATCTTCAATACAAAACCGGGAGACGATGCTGGCTGGGTTTCTGCCAGTTGGAAACGACCCGCCAGTTTCTTCGACATGCCAACTCTCGTTGGTGAAATGGGGCGCGGCAGCCCGACTGGAGTGGCGACGTGCCGAACCAATCGCTTCGGTCCAGCCTATCAGGACGCCGTTTTCGTTGGCGATTGGACCTTCGGTCGCATCGGTGTCGCGAAGCTGGGGAAAGAAGTTCAGATCTTCGCAAAACCGACCGGGAACTTTGGCTTCGCGGTGACGGACCTGGAGTTTTCGAAAGATGGTTCGCTCTTCATCACCACGGGCGGACGTGGCACAGAAGGTGCGCTCTATCGAATTTGGAAAGACGGTTCGGTGTTGGATTCGGAGGCCCAAAACGTCACCCTTCGCGATGCACAGCCTAACAATCAACTTAATGAGCAGCTGAAAAAAAGCCTGGTCAATGATTTGAAGTCAAATGGGGCCGCTAGAGGCTCCGCGTTTATCGCGTGGCTCGACAAAGCGGAGACGTCGAGCGGACCTGACCTCGAAATGATCATTCGCGGGTTGCAGCTATTCCTTGGTGGCTGCGATGGCGATCGCATGTTTGCTGGACATCAGGCAAAACATGCCTTCACGGCTGAAGGAGGAGCGAAGGCCACAATTTCAAACAAGCTGCTGGCGATGCTGAAGCGTGACGGCGATATGTTCGAGTGCGCTCGTTTGGCAGGTATGATCAACCTGGAGAATGGTGCAGTTGCCAACGCTCTGGCGGCGATAGCGAATAGAGAAAACGACCCCGTCCAACGAATTCACTACCTGAATTGCCTCGCGGTCGCCGGCGGCAAGCTCGAATCTGATTCGGCGTCGGGTATTGCGAATGGGTTGCTGCGAGTCCGACGCGAAATCGACGCTGCTGATTTGCCAGTGGATCGAAACTGGAAACCGCGGATGCAGCAATTGGCAGAAGCTCTGTTTCGTGACATGCGAATTCCGGAATCGATCGTGCAGAACCCGACGTTTGGTGCCGCGTCAGATATCTGGATCTACGATTCGCTACCCGAGATCTTTCGTAACGTCGCTCGCGTTAAAATCGCGGCAAAAATCGAAGCCGATCCCGACGCAGCAACGAAGTCGCAGCTGCAAAGTATTTCGCGTGATCCTCGCTTTATGAAATTGCTGCGGATGTTTGCTGATCGTGATGAATTCATGGATGTCGTCGTCATGAGTGTTCATCGAAGTCCGCAGCCCGAAGACCGTGACTTGTTGATGCGAGGACTCAAGTCGTTCAGCTTGACCGTTAACAAAGCCAGTTTGATCGGATTGCAGAAGCTCGCGAACCACGGTGCCACCAAGTCGGATTTTGAAGCTTTGTTGGCTCTCGAAGGAATGCTTGGCTGGACCAATCCGGAGATTTCCGTTCGCGATCAGATCGTGATGCTGTTGCAGAAATGGACCGGAACAAGTTTTCGGTATCCCATCCGCCGCTACGATTTGAGTGAAGTCGCGAAACGTGAACAGCGGTCGAGCTTTGAGCTTTGGAAACAGCATCTGGTCAACAAACATTCGGTCGATATCAAATCGAGCGGTTCCGCGGCTGAAATGCTGACGCGATTCTCCAAGATCGATTTTTCAACCGGCGACACAGCTCGCGGAAGTCTCGCCTACAAAAAGTTTCAGTGTGCGACGTGTCACGATGGCGGCGGACAGAACTCAGGCCCTTCGCTTGCGGGAATCGCATCGCGTTTCTCACGGGATGATGTCCTGAAAGCGATCGCGGATCCAAATGATAATGTTCCTGATCGCTATCGCGCGTTCGTGGTCGCAACCGAAGACGGTCAGCTATTCCGTGGCAGCGTCGTCTATGAGTCGATGGCTGGAATCCTGTTGGCGACAGAAACTGGCGAAGTCGTTCGGGTCGCTGCGGAAGACATCGAGCTTAGTCGGAAGTCCAACGAGTCGCTGATGCCCGAGGGGTTGCTGCGTGAAGCCACGGATCAGGACGTTGCGGATCTGTGGGCTTGGTTGAGAAGCCTGTAGCACGAAAAAACCTCCGGCTTGCAAACGCAAATCGGAGGTTCGATGGAGATATTTTCTGGAATCGCGTTAGGCGATCTCGTCCAGCAATCGGCTGATTGCAGCATCGATCTTGGCTGGCGTTTCGTAGACACCGCTGCTGATCTGAGCACGAATTTCGTTGACTCGGTCGCTGCGGAAATCGGTACCAGTTTGGGTGATCGATTGAGCTTCTGAAGAGATATCCACCTGGTCGACAGGGATCGAGTGGTTCGTGTCTGTCGAAGAGGTCGCGTTGTTGGCGTGCAGATTAACTGAAGAAGTTGACTGAACGTTTGATGTAGGTCTGATTTGCATTTTGGTCTCTCCCGGTTTCGGGGGTTGAGGTTTCCACTCGCGAATGTTTTCATTCACGCACAGGATTCCATTATTTTGGATTTAGCACAATTCCATTTTCGCGATCGGCAGTTGTTTTTTGCTCCATCCGTTGAAGCCAACTTTCCAATGCAAACTCAGTCGATGAATGTGCCATCCATGTGTCAAGCGACCAATGCAGTGCGAACATGAATGGTATCGACCGGAGTGCTAGCGAATCTGGAGTCCTTTGTTTTGGGGATGGATTCTTCGAATCACGTAACGGCGGTGATTCGTTCAGTTTGTTCAGTGTTGTTCAACGCTTTCTGGGCAATTTGATACCGAAGATGGTTGACTGACGCTAAGTACGTGCCGTCGGATCGATGGTTCATGAGAAAACGAAAATGGATTTGCATGCTGGCAGTTTGGTTGCCCCGAAAAATCAGTGAACTGAATTGTGGCCTCCGACGTTATAATATGTGTCGCAAAGATTGCGACTGCTTCATTCAGGGATGGTGACCCAAACAAATGGAGACAGTTATGCGCAATCGAATCGCCCACCTTCTTGAATCAAAAATTTCAACAGCCCAACTCTGCCAACGTCCCAAGCTGACGTTGACTGTTGATCGTCCCGTCAAAGTCGACATGGAACGGTTCTTTGACTTCAGCTTTTCCTTCGCGGAAGCGTTGATGGAACTGGAGGACAAACATCGTCCAGAACAGCCTGTCGTTTCGCTTGAGAGAGAACTGGCGTTGAAAGCTTCGATCGGTACACAGCATGACGAACGCGACCTCGATATCGACGCCCGCTGGATGTAGTCAGCATGATCGTTGAACTTAATCGCTGGCGACTCGATTCCTTTGAGTCCTGCGATGAAGGCTGAAGCGATACCGATTTGAGTTACAAAAAAAGCAGCCGCCGAAACCGACAGCTGCTTTTTTGATTTTCAAGCCAAATCATGACTACTTGATTCGACCGCCACCGCGGCCAAACTCGTTGCGACGAGTACCAAGTTGATGCTGGAGGCGTTGCACGATGCTGCTATGCATCTGGCTCACGCGACTCTCGCTCAGATCAAGCGTTTGCCCGATCTCTTTCATCGTCAACTCTTCGTAGTAATAAAGAATGATGATCAGACGCTCGTTGCGATTGAGACCTTTGGTCACCAGACGCATCAAATCATTCTTTTGAATCCGACGCGTTGGGTCTTCGCCCTTTTTGTCTTCAAGGATATCGATTTCTCGAACGTCCTTGTAGCTGTCGGTTTCGTACCATTTCTTGTTCAGGCTGATCAGACCAACCGCGTTGGCATCGCTGATCATTTTCTCGGTCTCCGGAACCGTCAGTTCCATCTCCGCAGCCAATTCCTGGATGGTGGGCTTGCGACCCATCTTGGTTTCCAGACGCTTGGTTGCGTTTCCGACTTTGCTGGCCTTGGAGCGGACGAGGCGAGGCACCCAATCCATGGTTCGCAATTCATCGAGCATCGCACCGCGAATACGCGGCACGCAATACGTTTCGAACTTGACCCCACGCTCCAGATCGAAAGCGTCGATCGCGTCCATCAGTCCGAAGACTCCGGCCGAGATCAAGTCGTCGAGTTCGACACCATCCGGCAATCTTTGCCAGATTCTTTCTCCGTTGTACTTCACCAGAGGGAAGTACCGTTCCATAAGAGTATTCCGCAGCTGTTTGTCGCTGCAGTCTGGTTTGTACTTTTTCCAGACTTCAAGGATCTCTTCGTTTTTTGCAACCGTTGTCGCCATTCAATCCTCCGTGATTGGCTCGCGATATCTTTTGGTTCCACGCCAGGCAAGCTACTGACCAACGCGACCGGATTTATGATTTCAGTTCATCAAAGTTACTTGTGAGAGCAACCTGACGGGGGAGTAGTTATCAAAAATCGCTTCATCACGTCAATGAACAAATTACAAGGTTCGTAATTTTTGCGAAAAACCGCGACGGGAAGCCAGTCAGAAACCACAAAGCAAAGTACGCGCAGACGTGCGCATAGAATTCGCTTTCGAAAAACATCGGCGTTCGGTTGGCCAACAGTCCATCAAAAGTTTGCAATTTTCCCGATGGACAAACTTTGAGGGGAAACCGAATAATCATGGACGGCCGTAGCAAGGTTCCACAGCGGTGCTGTGTTTGGCAAGTTCTGCCACGCTGTGGGGCGTGTGAGAAGGCTTGGTGACAGACGCGATATTCACGCTTGCGTGAACATGCTTGCGGTCTTGGTCGCGGCTTCAGCGGCGGCATTCGTGGTCGTCGGAGCCATGTCCAGGCACTGAATCCACCAACAACAGAATACGCCAATACAGCGACAAGAAATTAGACGAATCGTTGGCTACGCTGCGGAACGTTCCAGACGCGACAACTGTTCCGAGGTGATTTCGCCAAACACGGTCGCGTGAACGCCTTCCAGCTCTCGATCGCCGATCACGAACGGATTGCTACCGATTTTCCGACACAGCTCCGCAACGACAGGTCGAATCGATTGATCGACCAACGCCACCGGACGTAAGCCAGCCGCCGACATGCGAGATGACGCATCGTTCATCGCAACAATCAACATCTCCACAATCGAGTTCGGCATGTCGAGGTGGAGTTCGTCTCCTTCGTCCGACCACGCACAAGCAATTCGATTTTGTAGCTCTTCCGAAATCGTGAACACGGAGATCGCTCCATGAGAATCCGTTGCCAATCCGCCAGAGATATGCCGAGCCAGTTTCATTCGGATTTTCTCGACCAGTTGCGTCAGCGTTTTCGTCTTCGGCGCCACCGAGCCGATTGTTTCCATGATCAAATGCAGCGGGCGAATCGAAACGCCTTCTTCCAGCAGCGACTGCAGCACCGTTTGGACATCGGCCAGCGGCAGAACATCGGGCACGATTTCGTTGACGATGGTTGGCGAAGATTTTTTCAGCTCATCCATCAGCTGAGCCGTCGCGTCTCGAGTCAGCAATTCATTCGCGTTGGCGATTGAGCATTTCTTTAGCTGTGCTGTCAGCACCTCGGTGCAAGAGCGGATTCGATAGCCGGCCAGTTCCGTTTGCTCCCAGGCAGAGGCCTCAATCCAGTATCCGGGCTGCGCAATCGATTCCGACGCAAGCCCTACAACGACGCCATTCTCCAGTGGCTTCGTTGCCGAACCGCAGTCCATTGCCAGCAGATGATCCGGCTCCAGCGACGCACGCTCGACCGCATTGCCCTGGATCATGACGCGATACTCTTTACGTCCAAGTTTTAAATTGTCGCGGATTCGAATTTTGGGAAGGATGATTCCCAGTTCCGCGGCCACCTGTTGGCGTACGCTGCTGACGCCTTGCAACAACGTGCCTCCCTGTTTTGCATCCACCAGTCGAATCAGGTCCAGGCCCAGTTCGATTTCCATCAAGTCATTGGTCAGTAATCGGTCGATCGAAATTTCCTTGACCGGCGCAGGTGGCTCGGGTGCCGTATCGGACTCAGAATTCGATTTCTGTTGGCTTCCGGTCCACGCAAACAACAGACAGATTGCTCCGACAGATAACAGCGGAATCATCGGAAGCTTGGTCAGGACCAGCAAGCCGAGAAATACTGCAGCAGTGACCAGAACGATAGGCTTGGCCAAAACCTGTTGGACGGCTTCCCGCGAAAGATCCGTTTTGCGATGACTTCTTGTAACCAGAATGCCGGCCGCCAGAGCGATCAACAGCGCCGGAAGTTGGCTGACCAAACCGTCACCGATTGTCAGTTTGGTAAACGTTGCCGCCGCATCGGGCAGGGACATGTTGTGCGTCAGACCGATCGTCAATCCACCCACGATGTTGATCAGCGTGATCAGTACGCCAGCAATCGCATCGCCGCGGACGAACTTGCTTGCTCCGTCCATGGCTCCGTAAAAATCAGCCTGTTCCGATGCTTCGCGACGAAGTGCTTTGGCTTGTTCGGCGTCGATCGCGCCCGAGTTCAGTTCTGCTTCGATCGCCATCTGTCGGCCAGGCATTCCGTCCAGCGAAAATCGCGCGGATACTTCACTGATCCGAGTCGCACCTTTGGCGATGACGACAAACTGAACGACAACGATAATGGAGAAAATTACCAGCCCGATTGCAATCGAATCTCCCGTCACAAAGTTGGAGAAACTGGCGATCACGTCGCCGGCAGCCTGTTCGTGGTCCTGCGGTCCGCGAGTCAGAATCAATCGCGTAGTTCCAATGTTGAGTGCCAGTCTGGCGAGCGTCGTGCCAAGCAGAAAAGCCGGGAACAGGCTCAGCTCCATCGGCGATTTGGCGTAGATCGTACTCAGCAACATCACGATCGCCAGCGTCAGGTTCGCGGCCAGCAGCACATCCATTAGCGCCGGCGGCAGCGGAACAAGAATGACAGTCAAACAGGCAATCAGCCCTGCGGGGATCAGAAAGTCAGGCCATCGTTTCTGCAGATTCATGGTTCAATATTCGCGCGTGTACTTTTTACATCAATCGCGGAAAGGTAGAGAGATGCGAACCATCGGTCCAGAGATGATGAGAGCAGCAGGCAAGCAGTCCCTGTAACATCAGCGTCGCTAGCACAACTGACCTTGAGCTTAACTTTCAATTTTCTAAACTCGCCCGACTAATTCAGACCAAGGACTCGGCAATGTACGGACGCATGAGAAAATCAAATTCAACAACTGGCTATGTGCTGCTAGCAGCGTTCTTCGCTGTGCTTCTGCTTCCAGGCGTCGCAATGGCGTGGGATGCAGAAATGGCCAAACAGCTTTCTCAAGGAGCCTCTGAACATACGGCTTCGATTGTTGAGCTCGTGCGAGGAGCCATCGGCGGCGATCGTCCATCGATCGATATCCTCGTTCAGACCAAACTGATCCCAGCCATTATCCTGTTGGCGGCACTGGTTCTGACCTGGACCGTTGCGTCTTCGATCGGGCGCTATGTCGGTGGCATGGTTTCAAAGAAAGTCGACCTTACACTCGGCAAGTTTCTGACCAAAGCCGTGCGGAACCTGTTGATGGTCGTCGTTGCCATCGGCGTGTTGGGCTATTTCAAGGTGGATGTAACCAGCTTCGCCGCCGTGCTGGCTGCTCTCGGTTTCGCCATCGGTATGGCCTTGCAAGGCACGTTGGGGAATTTCGCATCCGGCATCATGCTGCTGATGTTCCGTCCTTTCAAAGTCGATGACTTCATCGTCGTTGCAGATACTCAGGGAACGGTTGAAGAGATCGATTTGTTCACAACTCGAATCAATACGCTCGACAATCGCCACATCATTATTCCCAACAGCGAGATCTTCGGCAGCAAGCTGGAGAACTATACGCGAAACGAACTGCGCCGCGTTGACGTTAACGTCGGTGCAGCCTACTCGGCAGACCTTGATCGGACCCGAGCCGCGCTCGAACGAGCCATCGAGAAATCTGACTGCGTCGCTGAGCCTTGCGGATACGTCTACCTGATTGGTTTGGGTGCCTCTTCGGTCGACTGGCAACTGCGTGCTTGGTGCAAAACTTCGGACTACTGGGCAGTTCGAGAGCAACTCGTGGCCAACGCGAAAAAAGAAATGGACATCGCTGGAATTGGAATTCCATTTCCACAGCTTGACGTTCACGTCGGTGGCAAATTGCTGGCGAAATCAGCTTAGTCGACGTTCGCAAAACGGGTCGCGAGACTACGGAACACCAATCCACCAGGTTGTCGCCAAACAGGCGCACCGGGCACCAAACGAGAACCAACTTGATTCCAAAGCTGATAACTCGATACGTCGTATGGGAACTGCTCAAAGTTTTCATCGTATCATCGTCGGCGTTCGTCCTGTTGATGCTGTTGGTGGGTTTGGCTCAAAAGGCTCGCGAGTACGGCATTGGCCCGGACATCGTGATGCAGCTGATCCCGTTTCTTGTCCCCGAAGCTTTGATGTTCGCGATCCCTGCCACGTCGCTGTTCAGTGTCTGTGTCGTTTTCGGACGCATGGCAGCCGACAACGAAGTCACTGCGCTTGAGTCACTCGGGCTGTCCAAATCCATGGTGGTTATGCCGGCGCTGCTGATGGCGTTCGGCCTAAGTTTGGGAGCCGTTTGGCTGAACGACGTTGCTTATGCGTGGAGCCATTTTGGGATTGAACGCGTCGTCCTGCAAAGTACCGATCGGATCGTTTACAGCGTGTTGCAGCAGGAAGGTAGCTTTAAAAACGATCAGTTTTCAATCGAAGTCGGTCAGGTCGACGGGCGGACACTGATTCAGCCAATCGTCACCGTCAACTCGGGTGCCAACATCCGTGTGGCCGCGGCGTCCGGGAGTCTGACTTATGATCCAGACACACACAGTTTGCAGTTTCGCATGGATCATGGATCGATCGACAGCGACAGCAATTTTAGGCTGGTCGATGGAGAGCATTCCAGCATCGACATTCCGTTGCGTTCGCCCGACGATTTGGCCAAGGATTCCAGTCCATCCCATCTGTATCTCAGTCAGATCACCGGCGCGGTTGTCGCCCAACAACGCAAGCTCGAATCACTCGAATCGCAACTGACTTTGGAAGCGACGGCTCAATGGATGACCGGCGATATTGTTGGCCTGTCGCACGAAGGCTGGGCCGCGCTAAACAGGAAACTGGACGACGCCCGCTATCGTCTGGCGCGGCTGAAAGTCGTGCCGCATCGGCGTTGGGCGAATGGTTTTAGTTGCCTCGCGTTTGCCATTATTGGCGTGCCGGTAGCCTTGCGTCTGAGAACTGGAAACTACGCCACGACGTTCGGCGCCTGTTTCGTGCCGATTCTTTTGCTGTATTATCCGCTATTCATGTTCGGGCTCAATGGAGCCAAGATGGGAACGTTGCCAGCGTGGTCGGTGTGGCTGGGGAACGTCGCCTGTGCCCTGGTTGGCGTCTTGCTGTTGCGGCACGAACTCCGAAAGTAGCTCTACTCTCCAGACTCTCGGTACCCACTGGTTTCGTCTTCGGACAGTCGGCGGTTATCTGAATAACCGGACAGCCTGAATAGCCAGGTTTGTCACTGCCCTTATGTCCGCGAAGCCGACATGTTGACGCCATGCGTCGACAATTTGTTGCCGCTGCCTTGTTCGCCAACGCTGCGGTGATCCTGGAAAGTTTTCGCTCTCTGCTGCAAAACTTTGCCGAATCGATGTGAATGAATTTGGTCTGATCACGATCGAAAGAGCCTCAGTTTGACGCTGCGCACAAAAAAACCGCGCCTCAGGAATCCTGGTCGGCGCGGCTTGGTGTGTTTGCAATGCGTTCGGATTTGAAACGAACTCAGTCGTCGGCAGGCTCAGCCAGCAAGTCGTCTGGCGATGCGGTTTACAGGCTCGAACTGTTTCTCGGCTTCGCTCATGAAGCGGAACTGCATCACGTAAGCGTCTTCGACAGTATCGTCGTAGTAATCTCTCAGAACCGACGTGGCCTTGAAGCCCAGGTTTCTGAAGAACAACTGAGCCGCCAGATTCGTCTCACGGATCTCAAGCAAAATCTTGTTGCGACGCTGCTGAGAAAGTTTGCTGACCAGCTTGTTCACCATCTGTTCGCCGATGTGGCGTCGGCGAACGTCCGGGCGGACAGAAAAGTTCAGTACGTGAAGCTGGTCTTTATGCAGTTCGTAAATCATAAATCCAACGACTCGTTCGTCATATTCGGCCACCATGCCGATACAGTTTCGCTGACGAAGGCAACGAATGAAGTCTTCCTCAGACCAGGGGAACTCAAAACTCGATTGTTCGATCGAGAGTACCTCCGGCATGTCTCGCCGAATCATCCAGCGAATATGCACGTTCATGTCAAACTCAGCTTCCATGCCCATCGGCGACATCCTTTGTCTCATTCTTACGTGGTCGGCGGTGTGGATTTAATCCTTTTACTGCCCAGGGCAGAGGCTTCAACCTAATCCGAATCTCTTGCCTAACTCAATCCTTTTCGGCAGCAAGAAGGCTCAACCTTTGAACTTTTTCAGATCGTTTGGCATCGCCCTCCGCGAAGTTCAAAAAGTATCAAAACGGGTTTCGGGTGCCAAGGTTGAAACGAACTCCAAATTGATTCTTCGATCGATTTGTAAAAGATATGCCGCTGTAAATTCTGGGGTTGATTTTCAATTCACCGGTGAAACTGATGTTGACTCGACCGTCCGCGCGAAACGAGCTGGAACTGAATCGGGTTCGAGATTAAGTGCTGGCGATTTTCGATCGCCACGGCCAATGACAGCGTCGCCAACCAGAAAGAACAGCATTCGGGAATCTCTGCCTAATCGCTAAACTTCGCCAACTGAAAAGTCGAACAAGTACTGATTGCGTCCCGTCTGACAAGGAAGTCCAGTGGTCACGTTTTTTCTTGCATTAGCTATATGTATCGTTGCAGCCCTGGTTTCAGGTGCGCTGCTGTTGGCGTTGACTGTTGAAAATCATCGATTCTGGAAACGGCACCAGCAACGCGGCACGCCTTTCGAACAACAGACCGCAAAAGTCAACCTGATCGTGCCGTGCAAAGGCGTCGCAGACGATACGCGGCGTAAACTCGAAGCGTTCTTCTTTCAGGACCATCCCCATTTCCGAATCTCGTTTGCGGTTGAAGCCGCGACCGATCCGGTCGTGCCGCTCATTCGTGAGCTTCAAAAAGAGAACCGCTTCGTTGAGTCTTCGATCGTCGTCGCTGGTCGCGCAACCCATTGCGGTCAGAAAGTCCACAATCTTTTGGCTGCGATTGCCAAGCTACAGGTCGAAGTCGACGTACTTGCTTTCGCCGACATGGACGCGTTGGTCAAGCCATCCTGGTTGCGTTGGTTGACGATCGGAGTCGGACGCGAACAAGTGGGTGCTCGCACGGGTTATCGCTGGATGGTGCCGGGCAAAAACAATTTGCCGACGCTGATCGGCGTTACGTTAAACAATTCCGTTGCCGCGTGTCTGGGAAAAGGCAGTCACAACCTTGTGTGGGGCGGTTCATGGGCGATTCACCGGAAAGTGTTTGAGCAGACTGGGATGCGTGAGGCGTGGGCGCAAGTGTTGAGTGACGATTTCGTGGCCAGCCGTACGATTCGCAATTCGACTTTCGCCGGCAAGCTTCTGAAGATTCAATTCGAGCCACAATGTCTCTGCGAAACGACAGTTAACTTTGGCTGGTCGTCGCTGATGGAATTTATCGTTCGACAGCTCAAAATCACGCGGCTCTACGCACCGCGGCACTGGACCGTCGCAACGCTCAACAGCCTTGTGACTCAGTTCGCGTTCTGGGGCAGCGTCGTCGCGTGGATCGCCGTCATGAGTTCCGGAGACCGAGGGTGGTTGCCGACTACGTTGATGTTTTCGTTCATCGGAATCTATTTGTTGGCGACTGCGCGGGCAGCGATTCGCCAAAATATGGCCCGACGTCTGATTCCAGGTTGGAGAAAGCAACGGCAAGCACGCCGATTCGACCTGTTTGCCTGGCCGGTTACTGGATTGTTCGCACTGGTCGCGCTGATCGAGTCATCGGTCGGAAAGCGGATCTCCTGGAGCAACATTCACTATCGAATTCAGTCCGGCGGTCGCACGATGGTGCTCGGCCGCAACGTCGAATCAGAGTCCTGGCCAGTCCGAACAGCATCGGTCGTTCCGGATCCAAAGCTTTCCCGTTTTAGGAATTCCAAAGCCAAACCCGAGACGGCAGATTTGCCCACGGCGACTGGCGTGCCGGGAACCAACGTCTTCGCAAATACAGCTACACCGACCGTCGAGCGATCGGTTTAAGACCTCAATCCAGACTCAGTCGCACCTACAAGTTACACGGAATCACTATGAACGTCGTCCTTTGGGATACACGTCGCAACAACGCGCAAAAAGACTTCGCTGGAGGCATGGGCGTCGGGATGCATCCTGGCACAGGCGGAATCCGGGGAAAAATCATTCGGCAAATGTACTTGCGAGATTATCGCCCCACTCCGCTGAATTTTGCGTACCTGATTGCCGTGATCAAGCAGTTGGGCCACACGCCGATCTACTCACTGGATCAACCGCAGCCACCAACGGCTGACGTCTACATCTTCAATCCGGCGCTGGTCACGTTGGACATCGAACTCGAAACCATCAAAAGCGTGCGTTCGCGCAATCCGTTGGCCAGGATCTTCGTCGTCGGCCAGGTCGCGTTCGCGCTTGCCGAATCGCTCGCGGAATCGCTGTTGGAGCAGAATGTAACGATCCTTAAAGGCGAACCCGAGCAACTGCTGACTCGCTGGGACGACGTGATGCAATCCACCGATTCGATTATCGACATCGGCAGCGTCAGCGATCTCAACACGCTGCCCAACCCGGACTGGTCGCAGTTCCAGTACAAACGATTTCGAATTAACTATGACTTCTGGCGATTCCCCACGGCCTACATCCAGCAAAGCCGTGGATGCACATTCAAGTGCAACTACTGCCCATATATTATGATCGAAAGCAAAACTCGCTTTCGCGATCCGGAGGCCGTCGTTGAAGAAATGCGTTTCGGGATGGAACGCTACGGTTTCGAGTCCTTCAAGTTTCGTGATCCGTTATTCGGTTTGAACCGAAAGAAAGCTTTAACGCTCGCGGAAGGGATTCGAAAGCTGCCTCGCAAAATTCAGTTCTCGATCGAAACTCGCGTCGACCTGATGCGAGAGGAAACGCTTCGCGAACTCAAGGACGCTGGTCTGACTGCGATTACGATCGGCATCGAAACGCCCGACGAAGCCACGCTGAAGCGTTACTCTCGCGTCGCGATCAACGACGACCGGCAACGGGATTTTGTGGCGCTCTGTCGGAAACTCGGCATCCGCACTGTGGCCGGGTTCATGGTTGGTTTCCCGGGTGACACGCGGCAATCCATCTGGGATGTTTTGAATTATGCTCGACTGGTCAATCCGACGTATGCAAACTTCAACATCGTGACGCCCTACCCTGGTACCGAGTTTTACAACGAAGTCGAAGACCAAATCGAAGATCACGATTTCTCAAAGTACAGCGTCTATCAACCGGTGATGAAGTACGAAAATCTGACGTCCGCGGAAGTGGCCGAGATGCACGGGAAGTGTTTTGAGAAGTTTTATTTCAGAGCCCGCTACGTCAAACAGAACGGCTTGCTGCTGTGGCCACAGTTGCGTCGATTCCTGCCGAAATCCTTTTCCGCCGTCCCGCCGCAATCGGGTGAATCCGCTGGCTCGGTCGCCAAAGCCGCTTAACTCCTGCGGGCATGAAATGGGCTTTGGCAGGCTCCGCTTGTGCGGCGAAAGCGTCCCCATGCCGTTCTATCGATGCGTTGCTATCGGCGGGCTGATATTTGGCGGCTGAAAGTTGAATCTCAGCGGCGCGGCTTGCCTTGTTCGGTGAAACTGGCACAATGAGTTATTACACCTGACCTTTCACTGGCCCCACAAATGCTCCGTAGACTGCTTCGTTCGAAAATCCACCGCGCTCACGTCACCCAGGCTGACCTCAACTATGAAGGCAGCATTACGATCGACACCGATCTGATGAACGAAGCCAAAATGATTCCGTTCGAAGTCGTTGACATTCTCAATGTGACCAACGGCAATCGCTTGACGACTTACGTGATTCCAGGCGTCGCCGGATCGGGAAAGATCTGCATCAACGGAGCCGCCGCGCGGCTCGTCAAAGTTGACGACATGGTTATCATTTGCTGCTACGGGCAGTTTAACGAAGAAGAAGTCGAAAACCATTCAGCGCAAATCGTGTTGGTGAACGAAAAGAACGAGATCGTTCGCTCGGTCGAAAAATCAAAAGACAACCTCAAGCCCGGGTAAACTTTCAAACGACGTCATGGCGAAAAAGAAATCGAAATCGAAAAAGGCGTCGACAAAAAAGTTAGCCAAAAAAACGGCCGGCAAGTCCGCAAAGAAGTCCGCCAGCACTGTAGGTGACGTCGATTCGGCAACCGCCGATTCTGTTTCTGAAACGCCAAGTGTGTACGAAACGGCTGATTTTGTTCCTGAGCAAACCGTCGCCGGCGACGTTACTCGTTCGCTCAATCCGTTCGAAGCCACTGCGGAAAAAGTCCGCACGTTTCCTCAGTCGCCTGGCGTCTACCTGATGAAGGATTCCGCTGGCGTTGTGATCTACGTCGGCAAGGCAACGAATCTGCGATCGCGAGCCGGTAGCTATTTTCTCAAAGCCGCCAGCGAAGAGTCCCGAACTGCGGATTGGGTCAGGCTGATCGCCGACGCAGATTTCATCGAGTGCGACAGCGAGGTTGATGCGTTGCTGGTTGAGTCACGTTTGATCAAGGACATCCAACCGCAGCACAACAAGATTCTCAAAGACGACAAGACGTTTCCGTATCTGCAGATCACGACCCACGAAGACTTTCCTCGCATCGAAGTCACGCGCGAGCCCATGACTTCCGGAGTGAAGCTCTACGGTCCGTTCGCCAGCGCTGGTTCGCTTCGCGGGGCGGTCCAGGTGCTGCAACGTATCTTTAAATTTCGCACCTGTTCGCTGGACATCGATGAAAACGATCAGCGATGGAAATGGTATCGTCCGTGCCTGTTGGCCAGCATCAAGCAATGCACCGCGCCGTGTAATTTGCGCATTTCCAAAGAGGACTATCGCAAGGACATTCGGCGATTGCAGCAAGTCCTGATGGGCAACAAGAAAAAACTGCTGGGCGAGATGAAAAGCGAAATGCTGGAAGCGTCGAAAGAACTGCAGTTTGAAAAAGCCGCCAGGCTTCGGGACGAAATTGAAATGCTGGAGTCGCTTGACCGCCGCGGTGAACTTGACACGCATGTTCAGCCAGAAGTCTTTCATATCGATCCCAAGAAGGGGCTGACGGGGTTGCGGCAAGTCCTCAAGCTTTCCGAAACGCCGCGCTCGATCGAAGGCGTCGACATCGCTCATCTCGGCGGCAACGAAACGGTTGCCAGTTTGGTGCAGTTCATCGACGGACTGCCTTTCAAGCCTGGCTATCGTCGATTCAAAATCAAGGGCGTGGATGGCGTGGACGATTTCCGCAGCATTCACGAAGTCGTCGCGCGGCGATTCAAACGACTGTCGGATGAAAACGATGTGTTCCCGGATATTCTTTTGATTGACGGCGGCAAAGGTCAGCTTAGCAGCGCTGTCGCGGCGTTTGAGGCTCTTGAGATCGAGCCGCCGATTTTGCTTTCGCTGGCCAAGAAGAACGAAGAAATCTATCGGCCAGGCGAATCCGAACCGATTCGGCTAAGTCGTCACGCTTTTAGCCTCAGGCTGCTGCAATACGTCCGCGACGAAGCCCACCGCTTTGCACAGCACTACCACCACATTCTGCGCTCCAAAGCGCAGTTTGATTGAAATCAAGGACTCGCTTTGATTTAAAAAAGCCGTACGACATCTGGTGCGATGTTCGGTGAAAACGACCGTCGTCGCGGATGTTAGACGAGGGCGTCGTGCGTTTGGGATGGAAAAACGCGAGATAGTGGATATTATGGCAGGACAGTCTCCTTTTGGACGTTCTGGCCATCTGTTTCCATTCCGTTCCTTGCGGAATGGCCTACCTTAACGAGAAGCCCATGCAACTGTCGTCATTCTGTTTCGCGCGTGCCACGTTCCTTCTTTTTGTCTTGAGTCTTGTACTGACTCCGGCCAACACGACTTTCGCTCACGACAACGACGCCAAATCAGTTGGCAACGCCGCGCCGGGGGGCAGTGGCGGAGGCGGTCCGTTTGCGGCCAGTCGAGTTGATCTGCTTTCGAATTTGACGCTGGAGGAGATCGGAGGTGGCGGTTCGGTTCTCGCCAACGATTGCTGGGGGTGGACCGATTCTGCTTCGAGTCGAAAGTTTGCGATCATCGGTTTGACGAACGGGACGTCTTTCGTCGAAGTCACCGATCCGCTGAATCCGCTTTTTCTGGGAAAGCTGGATACCACCGAAGCGGGACAAAATCGGGCTTGGCGTGACGTTAAAGTTTACAACGATCACGCTTTCATCGTTGCCGATGGCAGCGGCAACGATCAGGGCATCCAGACTCTGGATCTGACTCAGCTTCTAACCGTCGACCCGGCCTCCCCGGAATCGTTCACGGCGACCAGCGTGTACTCAGGGTTCGCGTGGTCGCACAATGTCGTGATCAACGAAGCCACCGGATACGGGTACGTGGTCGGAGCCAACACTGCGAACAATTCCCGGTACCACCGCGGCGGACTGACGATTCTGGATTTCAGTGACGCGAACAACATCACCGAAGTCGGTTCATTTTCCGGCGACGGCTACACGCACGATGCTCAAGCGGTCATCTACAGCGGTCCGGACTCAACTTACCTCGGGAAAGAGATCGTGTTTGCCTGCAACGAAGATACGTTGTCGATCGTTGACGTGACTGACAAATCCAACACTTCATTGGTTGCTCGAAGTCCTTATCCTGAATCGAGCTACTCGCATCAAGGCTGGCTGTCCGAGGACCACAGGTTTTTTTATCTGAACGATGAACTGGATGAGTACAATCACGCTCGCGGCCCGGATGGAGATTTTGGGACCGATGACGACGGGGACCCGATTCCCACCAAGACTCACATCTGGAACGTGGAAGACTTGGACAATCCGAGCTACGAAGGCTTCTATGAAGGCGTCGAAAAGACGATTGATCATAATCTGTATGTCAAAGGCGACTTCATCTATCAGGCGAACTATTCGTCAGGCATGCGAATTCTTCAGATCGACAGCGCCGATCCGACATCGCTCACCGAGTACGGTTTCTTTGACACGTTCATGGCGAACGACAACGTGAATTTCAACGGTGCGTGGTCCGTCTATCCGTTCTTTGACTATGGCGACGACGACGTGATTATCATCAGCGATCGCCAAGGGGGAATGTTTGTCGTGGAGCGTGTTCCAGCGCCGACCGTGATGGGAGTCGATGTAAATCTTGCCGGCGAAGAGCAGCGTTCTGCTGTCGAGTCAATTTCGCTGCGTTTTGAAGGCGATGTGACGATTGAAGCAGGGGCCTTCTCTTTGATCCAGCGTAGCACCGCGACGGAGGAGACGTTTGAGCCGTTGTCGATAACGGTCAACGACAGTTTTGCGAACGGCGAAACGGTCGCTACGGTCACTTTTGACTCTCACGTACGCAATTCGCAAAACGCTTTGGAAGACGGAAACTATCAGCTCACTTTGACCGCGTCTTTGGTGACTCGCGAGGGGATACCGATGAGCGAAGATTTTGTTTTTGGCGATGAGGAAGCAGACGGCTTTTTCAGTTTTTTTGGCGACTCGGACGGCAACCGGACTCTGGACGTTTTCGATTTGCTGGCCTTCCGCAAAACCTACGGTATGACATCAGCCGACCCAGACTATGATTTCTCTATGGACTTCGATGCTGGAGGCATGGTCAACGTTTTCGATTTACTGCCATTCCGGACTCGATATGGAAACACGTTGCCCTTCGCATTTGCAAAGTTCAAACAGACAAATCAGGGTGGAAAGGGTTCTTCCGTCACTGATCGTGCGTTTCGAAAGTAGCAAAAACGCAGGCAAACTGGTTGACACGAGCGCAAGGTAAATGCTGAAGAGAGTTTGAGATGAACAGAAATTTGGTGAGTCGCTGCATCCGACTGTTTTCCGTTTTGGCTTTGATTTGGTGTGCTTCGGTTGGCGTTGCCAAAGCCGATATTTTCGTCGCCAACCTCGATGCGTCTCAGGTAGTTGGGTCGTCCTCAGAGCCCGGTTCTGCGGTGGCGACATTTGTTCTTGATGAAGCTCAGGAAAATCTGAGCTACTCGATTCAGATTTTTGGCTTGGATCTGAAACCCGTCGCGGCTGAACGGACGTTGTTCAGTGACGTTACGGCGATTCATTTGCACAACGGTTTTTCGGGAACATCTGGGCCTCATGTATTGAATGTTTTCGGCATGCCAAGTGAAGACGATTCCGAAATGGTCGTCGATTTCACCAACGAATCGATTGATGGAGTCTTCAATGATGACGACGCGATCGATCCAGACACCGGAATGCTGTTCGACCAGAACAATCCCGGAACAACGAAATTGTTCTCAAACTTTGTCGACGATCTGATCAGTGGGCAGATCTACATTGCGATTCATTCGGCTGGACAAGGCGGAGACATTGCGATTCGCGGTCAGGTCGTCGCGGTTCCTGAGCCATCTTCGATCGTGATGCTGGCCGCTTGCGGAGCCTGTTGTCTGCTACGTCGTCGAACCCACAACGTCTGATTCCGGGGTCACTGATTTTGCGAGTTGGTTGTAATGCCAGCCAGATTCGGGCTCGTATTTCCGCCGGAATCAGTTTTCAGGCGACAATCATCGGTACTGCTGCGAATCGTCCACAATTCGCAACTCAATCAGTCGTTCAATCCAACGTTCTTCAGAGCGTCCACGATTTCAGCATATGCATCCCGTCGGGGCAGATCGTCGAACTCTTCGTATGCTCCTGTCGCCGCGTGCCAAGCCAGTTGCATCGCCGACATTCCGTTGACAGTGCCTGCATTGGCACCGTGGGAGATGAGGACGGGGATCAGCGCTGGTTTGCAATACATGATCGCGTACCGCAGCGGCGTCGTCTGACGATCCGGGTCGAGCATCTCAATGTCGGCACCATGATTCAAAAGGGCTTCCGCCACTTTCGGCTGATCCCAGAGCACGGCACAATGCAGCGGCGGCGGAGACCAGTCGCAATGGTTCACCAATTCTGGATGGCTCGAAAGCAGAGTTTCTACCTTGGCGACATCGCCGGTTTCAATCGCATTGGCGAAATCAGAGTGGACCGATTTGGGAGTCTTCATCGCGAAAGACAATCCATCATCCGATTGGCTCCAGATCCGTCGGAAACTGGTTTCGCATTGAATTCGTGAGATCGGACGGCTGATCCAATTCAGCGTCGTCTCGCCCATTCCAGGCTCGGTTCAGATGAGCAAATACATGTGCCAGTTGAACACGATAGTCCTCAACATCAACGCATCCGGCCTCTGACATCTGATCAATCAACTCCGACAAATGCTCGTTCGCATCGTCCAGATCATACATCAGCATCGCCCAGGCGACCGGATTTTCCTGCTGGTTGATCATGGCACTCGCAGACTTGCCCCGCTATCGGCTATCGCTTGTCCAGAGGAACGAACTCACGTTTCGTGGATCCCTGATAGACCTGACGCGGACGACAGATTCGACTGGTCGGCGAAAGTTGCATCTCACGCCAGTGAGCAATCCATCCTGGCAGACGACCGATCGCAAACAAAACGGTGAACATTTCGACAGGAATCCCCATCGCCCGATAGATGACTCCAGAGTAGAAGTCCACGTTCGGGTACAGCTTCCGTTTCACGAAATACTCGTCCTCGAGTGCGACTTTCTCCAGCTTTTGAGCAATCTCAAACAGCGGATCGTCGATGTCGAGCTTCTCCAACAGTTTATCGCAAGACGTTTTGATCAGCGTCGCACGCGGGTCGAAGTTCTTGTAAACGCGGTGACCGAATCCCATCAGGCGGAAGCCGTTGTCCTTGTCTTTTGCCATGTCGACATACTTGTCGACGTCTCCACCATCGTTCTGGATTTGAGTCAGCATGTTGACGACCGCTTCGTTGGCACCACCGTGAAGTGGTCCCCAAAGAGCACAAATGCCGGCAGAGATACTGGCGAAAATGTTCGAGTCCGCCGAACCGACCATGCGTACGGTCGACGTGCTGCAGTTTTGCTCGTGATCCGCGTGAACGATCAGCAGCATGTTCAGCGCTTCGACGAACGTCTTGTCAACTTCATAGTCTTCGCATGGAACGGAGAACATCATCTGCAGGAAATTCTCGCAGTAGCTCGCGTTGTTGTTCGGATAGATAAACGGCTGGCCCATCGATTTTTTGTGCGAGAACGCTGCGATCGTCGGGAGCTTTGCCAACAGCCGATGGATGCTGACCTCGACCTGTTCCGGGTCGTGCGGATCCAGTGAATCCTGATAGAAAGTGGACATCGCGCTCACGACGCTGGAAAGAATCGCCATCGGGTGAGCATCACGAGGAAAGCCGTCGTAAAAGGACTTCAGGTCCTCGTGCAGCATTGTGTGCCGACGAATCTTTCCGCGGAACTTCACCAGTTCTTCCTCGGATGGAAGCTCGCCGTAGATCAACAAATAGGCGACTTCGACGAAATCGCAATTGGCCGCAAGGTCTTCGATTGGGTAACCGCGATACCGCAGGACGCCTTCTTCGCCGTTGAGAAACGTCACGCTGCTCTGAACAGCACCGGTGTTAACATAGCCTTCGTCGATCGTGACCATGCCGGTTTGCTTTCGCAGTGCCCCGATATCGATGGCCTTTTCGTCCTCGGTCCCGACAACAATCGGAAGCTCAAGTTCGTGATCTTCGCAACTGAGTTTTGCGACATCTCCCATGTGTACTTTTTCCTTCGCGGCACTGCTAAAGAGTAAATGGCAACCAACGGAGATGAAGTTCTCATGTCCGTTTCAGAATCAGGATTTTAACCTTTTTTGGCTTCTTCCGAAACGTGGCGACTTCAATTCCGCGGTTCTGAAATTTCAATCTCTGATCCGTCGAGAATCCCTTCTTCAACCGTAATCTTTCCGCTGGGCCAACGAATTTCCAGCTGGTCAATTTGAGAACGGTCTCCCAGACCAACGTGAACGAAGTGCGAATTTTGGGAGGAAAACCCCTCGCCGCGGGAAAGCTGAAACATTCGCGTCTGGTTGTCTGTTTTCGCAATCACGATGGCTCCCACCGGGTCACGAGGGCTCAGCTTCATATTCGGAGTCGCCGACTGATTTCCGCCGATCAGCCGAATTCGAACGCTGCCGCCGGTCGCCTGATTTCCGCCCAATTTCTGATCGTTGAACTGAGCGATTCGAAATCGAGGGCTCTGGTTTGAGACGATTCCCATTTCCAGGATTCCGTCGTTGTTCAAATCGCATACCGCGAACCCTCTGCCGTCTTCGGTGAAATCGACTCCGGAAGTCAACGTCGCGTCCTCGAAAGTTCCCGCCCGATTCAGGAATAGACGATTGCGCTCATTGCCGCTGAACGAGAATCCTTTCACCGCGTCGGTGTCCGGATCAATCTGAAAAATGGAAAGCGTGTCATCGAGTTCACTCCAAGCAGCGTGTTCCCGGAACTCGATTGGTTGTTGTGGGTCCAGTCGCGCGACCGCGCGCCAATTGCACGATCACAAATCTGCGTCGCAACGCACGGATTTCGGAGCCGAATAAAATCCGCTGGGAACGTACAGGTCCAACCAGCAGTCGTTGTTGAAGTCCGCAAACTGTCCGCCGAACGACCAGCCAACTTTTGCAACGTGTTGGTTCGATTCAGCTGAGCCCGCGACTTGCGTAAACCTTCCGCCATCGTTGCGGAACAGGAAATTACCCTTGGCCGATTCCACCGAGCGACGATCCGCTTCGGAGAACTGCTCCAGAATCCGGTTACCCGCTTTGGAGTACATTTCTGAAACGTACAAATCCAGATCGCCATCGTTGTCGAAGTCTCCCCACGACGCGCCCATGCTGTAACCCATGATGTCAGGGCCAATCAACTCCCTGGTAACGTCCACGAACACGGGCTTGTTGCTTCCCTTGACCGTGTCGTTGCGAAGAAACGAGTCTGGTGCAAAATCGTTGCTGACAAACAGATCGGGATCACCGTCGTTGTCCCAATCATGCCACACGCTCTGATAACTGTTCCGCCATTGCTTGATCGATTCCGATGCATCGCAACGTTTCAGCTTTCCATTTTCATTGATCAGCAGAATGTTTGCTGGACCGCCGCGATCGATGAACGGATGTTGGCTGCCGATGTTTGCCATCTTCTCACGATCCGATTCCGCAATCATTTTCCCGATCCAGTCTTTTGTCGCGAAGCCCGATGGCGAGACGTAAGTCGAAAGATACAAATCGAGCAAACCGTCTCCGTTGAAATCCGCGACCGAACCGGCTGTAACCAGTCGAACGAAACTCAAACCTTCTGTCGTTAACGAATCGAGCTGAAATGTCCCGTTTTCGTTGATGAAAAACTGGCTGTCGGAGAGGGAGCGGCCCACGAACGCGTCCGGATCTCCATCGTTGTCGAAGTCCGCGAAGACAACGCAATTCGAACCCGCGCCGACATCCAAACCTGATTCCGCGGTCGTGTCGATCAGCTTTCCTTCGACGTTGTGCAGCATCATGCCACCGCCCCAGCGATCTGTCAGGAAGACATCGTCCCAGCCGTCGTTGTCGTAGTCGACGATGCTGACCGAAGGGAATTGCCAGGCGGATTCCCAGTCGTTGAAGCCAGGCAGTCCGTCGACCAGAGGTTCCATCACGGTTTTTGCGTTGACTGCATCGAGCACGCGTTGCTGGTGCGAAGATCTGGTTACGGCTGACCGTGTATCGGCCTCAGCAATGAAGCTGTCCGTCGCGTCGGCAAACAACGGTTGTTCTGATTCACTGACTTCAAAAGTATGCTGCGTCCAGGCGGTGATCGTCCAGAGTTTGTTGATGCGAGTCCACGTAATTGTTTGAGTCGCCTGGACGCCCGTGATGGCTTGGCCATCGCGAATCTTGCCTTCGAATTTGGTCTTCATGTCAAAGCGTTGACCGGATTCGGCGAATGTGCCGGAGAGCGTTCCGAACTGGCATTCAGCGAACTTGCGTTCTGCGAGAAAGGGCTGCCAAAGCTCGTCCAAAAATTCGCTGGTGGCGGTTGGCGAGCTTGCGTTGATGCGAAGGTAGTTGGTCGTGTCGGCGAAAATCTCCCGCAGCGATTCTTTCGATTCCTGTCCGGACTTGGTCATCGAGTCAGCGATTTTAGACACGTAAGGAGCAAGATCCAGAATCGTGGATTCCGACTGAATGATTTGCTCGATCGTCTCGCGGTGTACGTCGGCGGCTGTTGGCTGACGTTGGATCGATTTTTCGCTGTTGCATCCGGCGAGTGGGATCAGGACGAGCAGAATGACTGAAAGGCGAAACATGTGGTGGTTTCTGGTTTTGCAGTCTTTGTACTGCGTTAGTCTTTGTACTGCTCAAGCATTTCGTTTGCGATTGAGATCAGATCCTTGCGGGCTTCTTCTGGCGAAAGCAATTCCGCATCGGATCCCAATTGCAGGATTCGAGGAATCGCATCGCGCGGATTGGAAACCGGAACGGTCAACACCGAGTGCTCGTCGGAAATCTTTTCAATCGTTTGCTCGGGGTGCCACGGTTCTTCCGTCACCCAAACGGCAGCACGCGACGTCAACCTGACTTTATACGGAGTCTCGTCGTCGCTGGATCGGAAAATGGTTTGGCTGCTGCCGAAAAATTCGTCCATGTCCAGATCTTCCGGTGGCTTGAACCACTCGTCCAGAATCGTGGCTTTCTCGAACCGGTCCAGCTTCCAGACTCGCACGCGAGTTTTCTCGTCTTCGTCCTCGTGAGCCGCCGCGATCGTGTACAGGCTGGATCGAAACAGGATCACTTCGTAAGGCTCGATTTTCCGGGTCTTCGACGGCTTGCCCTCGCTCTGGTAAACGACTTCCAGCAGTCGATGTTCCAGAATCCCACGATTGATCGTTTTGATGATCCCCTGCTTGCTTTCGTACGACTTGATCGGCAAGCCCTGGACGCGAAACGTTTTCCGGTACTTTTCGTAATGGCTTAAAACCGTGGCCGGAACTTCTTCCTTGACCTTGTTCCAGAAAGACTCGATGCCGGATCCAAATTGAGTGCCCGAAAGCGGATGCATCAATTCGCGACCAAGCGCCAACGCGATCAACTCGGTTGACGAAAAGCTGATATGAGTCGTCGTTTTGGCCAGTGGCCCCAGCTTCCAAACTTTGCCGCGGGGCGAATCGTGGTGGTCGACGTCAAAGCCGGCAGCTTGCAAAGCCTCCAGGTCGCGTTTGAGCGTTCGATTGTGCAGCGACGGCAATCCAAGTTCCTCGACGACGTCATCGTGAAGCTCCTGAATCGTCTTGCCAAACCGAACCCGCTCGAGAATTTGCAGAACTTTGTGCTGGCGAATCAATTGGTCATTTCGTGCCATTGGGCTCACAATTCCCGGACATGCTGGATACACTTAGGCTCCGAAATAGCCTAACGGCTGACCAGGATTTTGGGAACGAGCCGCGCACGAATCGTGGGCTGCCTGCCACAACTTTTGCCAAATTTTGCTATCAGACCAACCATGGAACGACCACGCCCTGCCGTCATCTGTCTAAGTGGCGGAATGGATTCAACTTCACTGCTGGTTCGAATGCTGGCCGAGCGACGCAAGGTCTTCGGTCTGTGTTTCGACTACGGGCAGAAACACCGTATCGAACTTAAGCGACTGTACGACAATATCGAGTACCTTCGCGAGAACGATATCGAGATGAGCTGTGAGACGATCGAGATTCCCAAGCTCGGCGATCTTTTTCACTCAGCGCTTACGGACTCAAACTGGCAGGTTCCCAAAGGTCACTACGAACAGGAGAACATGCGACAGACGGTCGTTCCCAACCGCAACGCAATTTTTGCGTCCATCGCTTACGGGTATGCTCTTTCGATAGCGATCCAGCACGATACGCATGTCGATTTTTGTCTTGGGGTTCATTCTGGCGACCATGCGATCTACCCCGATTGCCGGCCAGAATTTTACCAGTCGATCTTTCATGCTTTTTCGATTGGAAACTGGGACAACGAAAAAGTCCATTTGCACATTCCGTACATCAACGGCGACAAGTACACGATTCTGCAGGAGGCCGCGGTTTCGATCGAAAAACTGGGCTTGGACTTCGACACCATTTTTCGAAATACGTGCACGAGCTACCAGCCCGATGCATCCGGCCGGTCTCACGGTTTGACGGGTTCGGATGTGGAGCGAATTCTGGCGTTTCACAAGTTCGATCGACGCGATCCAATTGACTATGTTGACTCATGGGAGGTCGTTGTCGAAAAAGCTCTGGAGCTGGAGGCTCAGTACCGTGCCGAGTCCGAAGAAAACGACGACTAGGGCGTTGGGCGATCACGTGAGTGGCTGTGGTAGCGAACTGGTGGCATCGGATTAGAGCCTGCGATCGCGCCAACGGTCGTTTTTCAAAACTTCATCCCGCACGCGGTGGAGCCCACCGTTCCTTTTTGCCTTTGAATTAACAGCAACACGATGGAACTCGCAGAAGTCAAATTGCCCTGGTTTGAGCGTCGTGTTTGGGCGATTGGCGGCGTGCTGTTTTTGCTGTTGGCGACTTCGTTCGTCAGCCTGCGGACGTTTCGGAACTTTGCAGAACCGTCCCGCGAGTTCGATTGGGAAAGCCGCGGGATGAGCGATTTCTACACGCTCTTTAACTATTCGAAAGCTTTCGCTGATGGCGTCAATCCGTACTCGACCGACGTCATGCAACATCCGGAATACATTGTGCCCCGCAGTGCTGCTCCGTTTTCGCCGTTCGCGTTTTTGCCCTATGTGCCGCTGACTTTTTTGCCGTTGAAAGTCGCCAGCGTCGTGTTCTTTGTTTCCACATGGATGCTGTTTGGTGTGTTGGCTCGATTGTGCATCGCGATCAGCCGCATCAAATTCGATTGGGTGCTGTGGGTTTGGGTGTTTGGATTTCTGGTGTTCAGTCGTCCAGGGCATGTGACACTATTCACAGGGTATTTCACCGTTCAGTTGGCGATCGGAGTCGTCGTCGCATTGCACTACGCGAAGTCGAATCCGTGGTTGGCAGGAGTCGGGTTTCTGTTCGCCGCCGTAAAGCCGACTTATGCGATTCCGCTGACGATTCTGATGCTCGCCAGGCGGGACTTCAAAGCCGTCGCGATCGGCGTTGCGTTGACTTCAATGATCGCGATCGGATGCTTTGGCTGGCTTGCTTCCTTCTCGGATTTCCCGTCTGTCGTCGAAGGGATTCAGGCCGGACAGCAAGCGTTCCACGACGATCCAACTGAATCACCAGTCAACACCTGGACGCGAATCGATGTCGCTGGAATCGTTGCCAAAGGCATGAACCGCGTGCCGGGAACGGCGGAGTATTTGGGCGTGATGCTGCTGCTGTTGATCGTGCCGTGCGTGGCGATTTGGAAAGCTTCGTCGCGAGAGACCGATTCGGGTGCTGGAGGATTGACCGCGCTGATTGTTGTCCTTGCGTTGCTGGTGACAATCTACCACCACTCCTACGACTGCCTGATCGCTGCCGCAATCCTGTTCGCGATGTTGTTGAATTCCAGGCGGTTGATTCCTGCAGTGCCGCGATACGTTGCAATCGCGACAGCCGTTTTGCTGGCGGTTCCGATGCTAAATTACGTGTCTACGCGAGCGGCGCGAAACGCCCTTGCTTTCGAACAGTCCGATTGGCTCTGGCAGGCGATCACAACGGTCAACGGCATTAGCCTGACATTGGCTTTGTTGATCGCAATCTGGTTCGCGTTCAAGCTTCCTTTGCCTCGTCAAGAACCGGTCTGACCCGCGCGATCGCTCGCCTATACGAGAGCACGAATTCCAGCGTGCGCGACTACGCTATTTGGAGTCGCTGTCGTATGCGCCTGCGGAATACGTCAGCTCATAGCTGTGCGAATAGATTTCGATCAAGTTGCCGAACGGGTCTTCGCAGTAAACCATTCTGTACGGCTTGTCGCCGGGGTAATATTCGCGGACGGGCATTCGTTGTTTGCCGCCATTCTCCACAATTCGTTTCGCCAGTCCTTCCACGTCCGGGTCCTGAACGCAAAAGTGAAACACTCCGGTCTTCCAGAACTCGAAATTGTTCTCTCGCTTTTCCGCATTGGCGAATTCAAACAGCTCGACGCCGATTTTGTCTCCTGTCGCCAAATGAGCGATCTTGAATCGGCCCCAACCGTCTCCGAAAACGTCGTCACACATGACTCCGATCGCAGAATCATCAGACACAATTTCCGTTGGCGGCATGATCACATACCACCCCAGTGTCTTGGTGTAGAACTCAACAGCCTGTTCCAAATTAGTTACCGAGATTCCGATGTGAGAGAACGAACGTGGATAGGTCATTGCATACTTTCGGTTGAAGATTACGGGAGTCCCAGCGATTTGCAGTCAACATGGAGAGCGGCGGATTTAACTCGCGTCGCCGATCATAGGTGATGGTTTATCGTGAACAAGGAGTCAATCGTCTCGACGGAATCGTCTCGACTGAAGACCGAATGCCTTGGCACGCGATTATCGGGAGCAGAAAATTGCGTTTAGTTCTCGTCGATGATCTTCGCCGTTAAACCGAAACTCATGCCAACATGTGGCTTGTCTCGGCGCAGAAAAAAAGGCCGCTCAAGCATTTCGCTTGAACGACCCAACGTGTTTATCGCTTACGTGATCGTTTAGTCGTCACAGCAAACGGCGCAACAATCGATGGTGCAAAAGCAGTCACCGCCTGTGTCGCAAGCACAGCCGTTCGCGTCACAGACGCAAACGTCACACTCACAAGCATCTCCGCAACACTCGCAAGCCGCGGTCGGCGCTGGGGCGTTGAAAGAAGCGAATGCGAAAGGGGTAACAATCAACGCACTGCAAAGTGCGAGGCCTAGAAGCGTTTTTTGAATCATGGAATTCTCCATAAATTGTTGTTGAAAAAGAAAACAGCAATCCACATGAAGAATTATTTCAGCCAGACCCCGAGCGTTGCCTGTCTGCGGTTGTGTTCGATCGGAGGCGGTCTGCAAAGTTGACACGCCGCGATCAATCGAACGGGTAAACGAGGTGCCAATTCGAAGCTTGGCAGAAGAGCGACCAGAACATTGTCTTGGGGCCGTAAGTCTTGCAAAACCGCTTCGTCCGTAGGCGCATCCAACGAGCAATTGCAGTTCGGGCAGCAGTCTTCCGACTCCACATCACCGCAACACGGCGATCTCGATGCTTCAGAGTTGCAACATCCGCAAGGACTTTGCGAGGCACTGGCGCAGGAGCAACTTGCCGTTGGGCTGTCGCTGCAAGCACACGATGAAAACGCGTACGTCGGCATCGCCAAAGCAAGGCAAGCCACGACTACCAAGATGTACCGGAGCGGTTTCATGCTGCAATGGTACTCAACCGGCTATTCCGAGGCAAGCTGACCGTGAAACGGCAGCGTTTTGGAGCGAGCGGAGTCGGCAGCATCGCGTTGGATCGCCCGTCCGCGATTGAAACCGGCGACGGAGATGATGCTCTTGCGAGACGGTTGCCGTCTAAAGGCGACGAGTGGCTTCTTCGCTTTATCCACAATCACGCTATGAATAGAAGATTCCAGAATCGGTCCTGACGGTAGTCACAACGTCGTTGTCGATTGAAAACCCAAGTCGACGTGGGATATAGTCTTGTGTCTTGACTTGCGGTTCGCCGTCGATGAAGCAAACTCGCCAAGGACGATCAATCGACTCCGCCAGCGCACCTGCTTCTTCCAGCGTAAGGCCAATGAAATCTGGCATGTCGACGCTGAGCTTCACGATGTCGTCCGCGTCGGACAACACAAAATCACCGAACGAATCGATATAGCGATCGACCCCAAGACCGCCCAACATTCGGTCATAACCATCGCCGCTGTGCAAAACATCGTTGCCGTCTCCTCCGTTGAGATAATTTGATCCACTGACGGCAACCAACCGATCGTCTCCTCCCTGACCCAAAAGCGTGTCTCCACCGGAGAACCCATTGAGCATATCGTTGCCGGATCCTCCGACGAGGACATCGGCGCCAAGGCCGCCGAAGATCAAGTCGTTGCCGGTGAAACCGCTGAGCGTATCGTTCCCAAACTTACCATGCAGTTCATCGTTGCCACGCCCTCCGAACTGTCGATCGTTTCCATCATTACCGACAAGTTTGTCGTCTCCGTCTTGTCCGTAAATCGTATCGTTTCCGTCCTCGCCGAACACTTCATCATCTCCGGCACCAGCGAAGACCAAGTCGTCACCATCGCCTGAAAAAATTCTGTCGTCGCCTTCACCGCCAAAGATAAAATCTTGCAGGTCACCGCCATTGATTGAATCGTTACCGGCGCCTCCAACCAGGCGGTCGCTTCCTCCTCCGGAGTAAAAGCTGGATTCAAAAGAGTTGCTCAGAATGTCGTCTCCCTCGCCGCCGTAGAGTTCGTCATTCGAGCCTCCGCCTTCCAAATGGTCATTGCCAGAACCGCCATACAATAAATCTTCACCCGACTTTCCCGCGAGAAAGTCATTTCCTTGCTGGCCCGACAAAATATCGTTTCCGTTGTCACCTTGGAGGTGATCTTTGCCTTCACCTCCGTAGAATGTGACCGAGCTATTAATAGACCCCCAGCCACCGGATCTGGCCTGCAGGTTATCGTTCCCGAGACCTCCAATTCCGATCAGTTCGTCGACCAAGAAGTTGGCGCTGAAGAAAAATTCGTCATCTCCTTCGCCGCCGTAAAACCCGAATTTCTCAAGAGAGACCGGATCGAATGGATCGGTCGAAGACTGAACAACGTGAAACCTGTCGTTTCCATCGAGCCCCCAAAACTCGATTCTGTCTATTTCGGATCTGCGAAACTGCTTTGATTGCTGGCCGTTCACGTCGACTCGAACGACGTCGAAGTTCTGTGGACCATTGGTCAGTTCCACGGCATCGTTTGCGGAGGTTCCGACAATTCTCAGACTGCCTTCGGTCAGGGTAACCGACGTGAGAAGCTGACGCGGTTCGAGTGATGAATAATCAAAGTTCGATGAGAAGCGTTTCACACGAATCATGGTAGGTTTTCAAATCGATGGTTAGTCAAACGCCTTGCAGGTCGAACGTAGTAAACGCGCTAGCCTTTGCCCCGCCTTTTACCTATCGACTTCGTTATTTATTCAGCGATGAGAAATCGCTTTTTGGTCTCGAAAATTGCCGAATTTAACAGCAAATATGGTCATTCGACCAGAAGTTGATGGCAGCACCAGGAATCGCCAAATCGGGCTAACGGTCATGAACGGTGGAGCCAAGTTGAGAGACTTTCACCGCACGTCGGCCGAAGCCAAGCCCTTGACATCGACTTGGTCGGACGACCGCACTTGAGAGTGATACCTCAATAAAATAACCGCGATTCGGCGAGAGTTTGACTCTGCGTGAACCGCGGCTGTTTTATGTTTCAGTTGTTGCTGGCCGTTTGCAGACTATTCGTCGTCTTCGTCCTCTTCTTCGTCGTCAAACCGAGTGTTCAGTGACTCTTCTTCGACGGCGTTCTTTTTGTCTTCGTTTGGATCGAACATCACTTCCGATGCTTCAGCGACTTGGCGATATCCGATCTTCATCAGGACTTCCAGGATCTCACTGCAAGTTGGGAACATGCGGCCGGACTGACGCTTGTAATCGTCCATGGCTTGCATGAATTCGATTTCCGGATCGCTGTAGTCACGTTCGCAAGTCGTTGGATCGATCTGACGGCGACGCTTACGACGCTCGGTCGGTGGCTTGATGTTTTCCTTGCGACGACCGGTCTCGTTCAACAATTCAAGAGACTCGGTATCCTTGGGAGCGGCTTTGGATTTTGCGGCGACTTTTGACTTGGTTTTGGCAGCCGACTTGCCAGCCACTTTCGTTTTCTTCGTCGTTGCTTTTTTGGCAGGAGCCTTCTTGGCTTTGGCAGTAGTTGTTTTCTTGGCAGCCGACTTAGGGGATTTGGCTGAAGGAGCTTTGCTTGCTTTTGGCATGATGTTGATGACCTTTTTGGTAGGGGAACCAGTCCGATTTAGGATTACAATCAACACCTCCTTTGTGTCGACCAGAAAAAATACACGCTTAGGTGAAGATGACGGGGCAAAAGCAAAAAAATGCCCTGGATAAAAGATTACGGTCACGAAAGAAGTCCGTTTGTTCGGCTCGTTCGGATTGCGTTATCGTTTCAGGCTTCGATTGCCGAAGCTTGACCAGGAATCATGCCCGAATGGCCAGAGATTGATCGCGTTCAATCCATCTTCGATGCAAAGACCTGTCGCCTGGATCGCTGATGCAAACCCGAAATCTGATCCCGTATCACGACGGACTACCGGATTACTTATGCGTCGTCGTCGGACGAGTGCCGGTTGCGATACGTTCCGGAGAAGCTGAAACACGGAAAGTGTGCCGACCGATCGGTTGGCTGATTGAGATCGCGTCGCCGAACGTTGCCTTAAGCATTGAAATGTTCGAGTCCGAAGCCACGATCGTTGCGGCCCCGCTTTGGGCCAGGATTTGGCCAACCTGTTCAGGCGAATCTTCATCGATCTGCACCACACTGCTCTCAGGCAAATACAATCCAGCTCCAAATGCGTCGCGGCCGAAATACACAACGGTTTGAGGCTGATCTGCTGTTTGCTGCTGTGCGATCGAAAGCAGGATGGAGCGATCCAACGCGATAGATGGCACAAGCTTGTTCACGCCCAGAAATACAAAGATCATTCCAATCGCCAGAGTCGCCAACCACGATGCCGTTTTGGGCGAAGATCGCTTCAACGGAAAAGTAACCAGCAGAACGACGCTGGCCAAGTTTGCTAGCGCGAACAAGGTTAGGCTTCCAAAGTCGACGCTTCCGAACTGCAGAATGGAAATTCCGGACACGACCCACGTCAGCACGCACACACCGATCGCGATGCGCCTCGGTAGACGATCGAAGCGCGTTCGGATTCCGGTGGATCTACCGATCTCGAAATTTGCGATCACTCCGGTCAGCAAAGCGATCAGCGGAAACGCAGGCAATATGTAGGCAGGAAGTTTGCACTGCGACATCGAGAAGAATCCGACGATCCACAACGTCGACATCAGCAACAACCCGTGCGTCGGTGTTTGAAATCGGCGATACTTTTGCTTGCGAGCCACTGCGACATAGATGACTCTTGGCAACAGAATCGAAGCAGGAAACATGAACAGCCATAAGATTGGCAAGTAGTACCAAAACGGTTCCTGATGGTTGAAGGCGTCAGAAAATCGCAACACATGATGCTTCCACAGGAAGTACCACGCGAATTCCGGGTTCGTCAACGTCGTCAGCACAAACCACGGCGCGGCGACCAGTATCGCTGGAATGGCAACCAGCTTCATTGTCGCGCGTTTCGCGTCGCGCGAGATGTCTCGATTTAAAACCATCCAGGCGACGATCGGCGGCACGGTCAGCACCAGACAAATTGGTCCTTTGGTCAGCAGTCCCAGTCCCAGTGAAATGCCGGACACAATTAGCCAGCCTTTTCGAAACTTTCGCGAACCGTCCTGCATTACACCGACGGCAATCCCCAGAATCGTGGCTGTCGTGAACAGCATCAGTAGCGCGTCCATCGTGGCGTAGCGAGTCTGGAACGAGAAACCCCAAGCCAGCAGAAGCGATGCGGCTCCAAACGTGGTTGCCCGAAGTCCAATCAGTTTCGTACCGGCGAGCATCATCAGCCCTAGCAAGCACAAACTCGAGATGATGGACGGAAGCCGCGTCGCCCATTCGCTGATGCCAAAACACTCGTAGCTGATCGCAGTTAGCCACGCCAGCAACGGCGGTTTGTCCCAGTAAGGTTCATCCGCGAGAGACAACGATCCCCAGTTGCCAGTTTCGGCAATGTTGATCGCCAATTGAGCATTGCGCGTTTCGTCAGGTTCGAACAGTGGATAGCTGCTGTTCGCAAACAGCATCGTGCCCGCCACAATCAACAGCATCGCCGTCGCAATAGCAAGGTTCCGTGGAGACGAAACATGGTTGGTTTCATTCAGCCGCGCGGGAAACGCAAGCTCACTAAACCAGAACTGAAGGTTGCGTTTAATAGATCGCTTGATCGATTTTGATTTTGGAAAGTGCGGCCCGATCGAGTTCTTTTTATGCCACTCAAGATCCGGTTGACGAAAGTTGCAGCGGTGTTCTTCAACGCGACGGCCTTTCGATTTCGCGACCGCCAGCAGTTGTGTGACAGAGTCCGTCGTATTGAGTTCCAGTCGGCTGGTATCGATTCCAGTCAGCTGTGACTTTCGAAATGTGACGATCCCTGGTGCGATTGGATTTTTGGATACTCCGAACAGAAGCCGCACAACCATACAGTAGATCCAAACCAGAAGTTTTCGCGAGCCCGGAGCCCTGGACGGTGAGTAGCTCCAGGACCGAAAAGCATCATGACGATTGGCCGGATCGACGATTTGCCAGTGAGCCGCGTCAAAATCATACACGGCATCGGCGACAGCAATGTTTTCGTGGCGAGCCAACCTGATCGCGGCGTCGAAGCTCTGTACGGATTCCGCGTGCTGGGTTCCAGACAACGGCGCTAGGCGCGGACCCTCAGCCGACACGATGATGAACTCGATCGGAGTACCGCGGCGCTGGAACGAGGCACGCATGTCGGCAATCAATTTGCCGTGGTGCTCTGCGTCTTCGAAGACAATGACAGAAACGCCCAACGGCGAATCGTTCGATTCTTCGCGCGGATCTTCGTCGTCAGGTCGAGTTGGATGTTCAGATGTTTGCACTTTGCTTTTGAAAAATCCTTGGTGCCGCAACTAAGTTGGCGGACACTAGGGACGAATTCAGGCAAAGTCAATTGCAGTCGAAACAGGTGCGAGGAATGGGCGAAATGCGGATGGTAGGCGAAGTGGGCAGGCCGCGATCCGCGTTGAGTCCGCTAAGACCAGGGGAACTTGCTTCCGGTCAACCGCTCGTAGGCGTCGACGTATTTCGCTCGCGTTTTGTCGACGATCTGCTGAGGCAGTTCCGGCGGAGAACTGTTTTTGTCCCAAGTCGTGGTTTCCAGATACTCACGAACAAACTGCTTGTCGAAAGATGGCTGGTTGCGGCCGGCTTGGTACTGATCCGCCGGCCAGAATCGCGAACTATCAGGCGTCAGAACTTCATCGATCAAGATTAACTTGCCGTCGTGCCATCCCCATTCGAGTTTTGTATCAGCCAGGATGATGCCACAGCTTTTCGCGTGCTCCAGGCCTTTGTTGTAAACCATGATGCTTTTCGTACGAAGCTCATCGGCGACCTCAGCGCCAACGCTCTCGGCCATCGTTTCGAAGGAAATGTTCTCGTCATGTCCAGCTTCGGCCTTGGTAGCCGGTGTGAAAATGGGATCGGGAAACGCAGCACAATTGGGCAGCCCCTCGGGCAGTTTGATGCCGCAGACTTCTCCCGATTCCTGATAGTCTTTCCATCCCGAGCCGACAAGGTATCCGCGGACGACGCATTCGACGGGGACGACTTTGCATTTTTTAACGATCATCGAGCGACCGGCCAGATCGTCGGCGTTGAGTCCGTCAGGAATTTCGATGCTCGAAAGGTCGTCACTCAGCAAATGATTTTCGACACCCAGTTTTTCAAACCAGAATTTACTGATTTGAGTCAGTACCCTGCCCTTGTCCGGAATTGCGGTGGGGAACACCCAGTCGAAAGCGCTGATTCGGTCACTGGCGACCATTAGAAAGTGATCGCCGATGTCGTAAACGTCTCTGACTTTGCCTTGCCGAACTAGCGTCATTTGATTCTGCCGTAAATCCTCAAAATGTTGTTTGTCTACGATAATGCCATCGCCTGCAAATCAAAACCGGGTGTGGTAGAATTTGCGTTTTCAATCAACATGTGTTTCGATATCACTGGCCATGCCAGCCGGCTGACTCAAATGGGCGAATTCAGATTCAGGCTTCCTTCCAACTGGGAGCCAACCAACAGCCAGGCCAAATCGATCCACGTGATCGGTCTCGATGGAGTTCCGTCGCCGTGCCGTGTCTCCTCCGACGAGGGCATTTTGACCATTGCGAGGAATCGCGATGAATCGGGAAAAGTGTTCCTTGCATTTCCGTTTGAAGATTTTGGCGAATTCACCATCGGGACTGGAACGCTCCCTGAATCTCAGACGCCCTACCAGTTGCTGATTGAGCTCGCGAGGGGGACGCTGAACCGGTTGAGGAACCAGATTTCGATTTGGCAGGAAGGCGGACTTGAGATCGCCGAGGAAGTCCACGATCAGGTCGGGCAGGCGACTCGATTGCTCAGCCAGGCGATTATGCAAACCGATCCGGCAGCATCGGATCAGGGTTCCAGAGACGCGTTGCATATTGCGATGTCTGCAAATCTGAAGGTCAGCGAGCAGTTTGGGGCAGAAGTTTCGAAGTACCGAACGTCCCAGCCGGACATGCCACGATTTTGGTTCGCCAACGCGGTCGGGGCCGATGAAGTCAAACCAGAACATTGTGAGGCAGAGCCGTTTCAGTTGGTGCAGGCAGCACCAGAGCTTGCGGATGCGGCAGCCGAAGCCGGAAACAAACGCACGATCGTCGGGCCATTTCTCGACGCCAGCCCCGGCGGTATGCAGGAGGAAATCGTTGCGTTGGACGATTTTTTCGCGAGGCGGGACTATATTCTCAACCGCTGCCGCAAGACCATTCGGCAGCTCAACCCATCCAGTTCGTTACTGCACGTCGTTAGCGGGCTAAATGGAATGGGCCATCGACATCTTAGTTATCCGCAGCAAACCCAAATTACCAGCGACATGCTGAACCTGATCGATGAGAGCCAGATCGATGTGCCGATGATGGTCAGTTTTGACTATCCGTGGGCAGAGCGATTGGCGACGGCGGTCGGAGGAGCCCATCCGCTGCAGATTGCGGATTCGCTTTTACGACAAGGCGTTCCGATCAACTTCATCGGTCTGGACGTGAATCTGGACTACTGGCCGTGCGGCAGCGTCGTTCGAGATCCGTTGCAATGGATTGATATGATCGACATCTGGTCGCAATTGGGATTGCCTCTGATCTTTTGCTTCCGCATGCCGACGATGGCCAAGCCAGCGATTCCGCGTTCGGGGCAATTGATCAATGAAGTCCGCAGCGAATTGACAGACGAACAACGGCTTTCGATTCTGGAGACGCTTTTGCCGATGATGATCGCCCGGCCCGGAGTCCATGGTTTCATCTGGCGTCAATGGAAAGATTCCGACGACGAACGCTTTCCGGGTGGCGGACTGGTTACTGAAACGGGTGACGAAAAACCTGTGCTGGAATTGCTGCGGAACGTCTCGGAGCGTATCTACGGTTCGAAGTAGTCGAATTCAAAGCCGGCAGAGCCATAGCCAAAACCGTGAAAGCGATCAACCGTTTTCGATCTGGTTAGCTTGGCTCAACGGAATCCCGGGTCGCGATCTGGCGAGTGCGCCGCAATCAGGAAGGGTTTTTCCCGACACACACCATGCAGATGTCGTCTATCGGCTGCCGGAATCCCATGTGCTGATTGACCAGTGTGCACAGGTTTTCGCCGATGCCAACCGGCGTCTTGATCGGGCAATGCTTCAGCTCTTCGACGATTGCTTCGGACGTAAGTTGCTCATCCGATTCGTTCATCGCTTCGTTGATACCGTCTGTATACAGAATCGCGACATCGCCATCATGCAGCGACGTCGTGAAACTTTCGTACTGGTAGTCCTCAAGGATTCCGATCGGCACACCGGATTCTTTCGTTGCCACCGTTTCAACTGTGCCGTCCTGACGGCGAATGATTGGCGGCATATGGCCCGCGTTGACGATCGTCAGAGAATCATTTCGCTGATCCAACAAACAAACGGCCAACGTGACGAAGCGGTCGAGGTTCATGTTGGACAGGCTTTTGTTCATCATGCAAACGGCTGCTTCTGGCGTACTGGACGTCGCCAGTGCGAAACGTGCCTCTGCCGAAACTTTCGCCATTAGCATCGCCGCGGCAATACCATGACCAACAACATCGGCAACGACAATGCCCAAACGATCTTTGTCCAACGGGACGTAATCGAAATAGTCGCCACCCACCTGCTGCATCGGGCGATACCATGAGAAGAACTCATAGTTTTGGAATTCGGGTGGTCGCTGCGGCAAAAATCGCTGCTGCAATTCGTGAGCAAGTTCCAAGTCCGCCTGAAGTTCGCGGTTTTGCTGGGCCTGCTCGAACAAGTCGGCTTTCTGAATCGCGAGCGAAGCCTGCATCGTGATCGTGACCAGAGTTTCGACGTCTTCTTCCTTGAACACGATAGATCGACGAAGCGAATCAAGTTGCACGACGCCGATCGATTCGTCTTTGCTGTTGAGCAGCGGAGCGCACATAATCGAGCGAATGCGGAAATCGAACACGCTCTGGCTGGTGTCAAAGCGGTCGTCTTTGCCCGCGTCCCGTGAAAGAATGGGCTGTTTCGAATCCATTACTTTCTGGCAAATCGTGCGGCTGATGCGAATCTCTTCGTCATCCTGGGCATAGCGCGTCTTGAATCCCAGCGGCTTAAGCACACCGTTGGCATCCTTGAGCATAATGAAGCCACGATCGGCTTCGCTGAACAGATCAAACAGGAAATCGAGAATCTGCGTCAACATCTCGTCGCGACCAAGGGCTTCACTGAGTGCGTGCGTGATTTTGGTTATCGCATTAAGTTTGTCTTCCGCGCTGACCTTCGACGTCTGAATCATCTGATGAGACGGCGGATCGAGCTGTGACATAACATGCGATTCGGAATCATCCGACAGCACCACGGAACTGCGGCGGGGCAACAGTCCTTTGCTGTAGTCCCGCTCTTCAAGGGTTGGACGATCGCCACGCGTGGCACCGTCTCCAGCGTGAAAATTGAACGCGATGTCACAGATTTTGATGATCGCACCGTCGAACAGACGAGTCTGTTTCTGGATCGCCTGACCGTTAAGAAAGGTCCCGTTGCGACTATCGAGGTCTTCGAGAAACCATGCGCCTTCGACGCTGACCACTTTTGCGTGGTGACGACTGACGGAACCATCATCGATCTGAATCGAACATTCCGGATGCCGTCCGATGATGACCGGATCGGTCGAAAGTCGATAGTTCTTTTTGATTACCGAATCGTCGGAGGATGACAGTACGGCCATCAATGCACCATTGAAGCGAAAATGTCTATGAAAAGTAAAACGTGTGAACCTTGTAAGCTAATTCTACGCATGGATACCAAAACTTTCCACGCGTAATGTACTAACTGGCAAGCTGCTGATTCTGCAGCTCAGTCGTTGGCGGATATGGGACGGAGGATTCGCCGTTTCCAGATTTCAACCATGGGCCAAACATGGTCCATGCCCCAATCAAAATCATTGCGGCACCGCCAAAGCCCAATGCTTTTCTGGCTGCCTGTCGACCGCGAGTTGATTCGATCTGTCGAATCAAAAAGCTGTCAAACCACCAACCTCGATTGATCAATGCCACTTGTATCATGGACAAGCCTAAACCAGCAGCGACACAAGCAACAAGTAGGTCTCGAAAAAACACGCGACAGAAGACTCCGGGTGAGTTTGAATCAAAGTTTCATTATACTCTAGTGCCGCGTCGAGAACCGACATTTGGGGCGACCCCAGTTGCACCTTGCGAATTTCTGGTCAAATCGACCTGCTAACGCCAGGTTTCAACTTGGACGATGCACCGAGGTTCGACCTTACCGACAACGCAACAACGAACCGGTCGCCGAATTCGCCAACAGTATCTGGAATGACTATCTCTCGCAACTACTTCGTTTCTGCCGTATTCGCCTTGTTTCTGGTGCTGATGCCCCACGCTGACGCAACTGGGCAGCTTTCCAACATTGCCTGGAAAGCCGCGGAGCAGCTGAAAAAGGAACGTGGCAACGAGCTGATCTACAGCGACGAAGGATTTGTCACCGAGTTGATTATCGAGGACTTTCCAGCCGGTTTCCTGATGGGACAGCTGGAGGTGTTTCCCATGCTTGAGTCCGTCACGATCGATTCACGATACTACTTCGAGGACGGAAATATGGGGGGAATCCGCAAGCTCATGAATCTGAAAAAGTTTGGGCTCAAGAATTCCCGTTACGCCACAAGTTCAACGTTGGAGATGCTGGCAGAAGCTCCCGTCCTCGAAACCGTTGAGATTCACGAATGCAGCGAGATCACCAGTTTGCACGAGGTCGTCAGGATTCGCAGGCTGGAAAACCTGGTGGTGGTGCCGGACGAAGCTATGTCGTTTGCTCCTCTGGTCGAGTGTCGAAATCTGAAGTCAGTCAAATTATTCAACTCCTCCTCGATCAATGATTCAGCCGCCAGGGACCTTGGCAGAATTAAGTCGTTGGAGTCCGTGGATCTTACCAACACTGCCATCACTGATGAGGGGCTGAGCGAGTTGGGATCGCTGCCGAATCTGAAAAAACTGATCCTCGAAGATTGCGAAATGATTACAGGTGAGACCTTCGCGGAATTTCAGTTCCCGGAAGAACTGGTCGAGCTCAACCTGTCGGATGCTTTGAAGATCGACGACCTCGGACTGTCAGAGCTCAAGCGATTCACGTCACTCGAGCATCTCCGCATGTATCGAAATCACGCGGTGCTGGGGAAAGGTTTCGAATGCCTGGCGTCGCTCCAAAAGCTCAAAACGCTGAGTTGTCCGGAGACTTCGATCAACGACCAGCACCTGCAGTTGCTCGCTGGCATCGATTCCCTTGAAATGATCTGGCTGCCGGGATGTAAGCGAGTTTCCGGTCGCGGGATCGATGCGCTGTCAAAGTCTCAAGGCTGTAAGAAGCTCAGCCTCAACGAATGTCGCAAAATTGATTCGCCAGACTTTGAGGTTCTGGCAAAATTTGAACAGCTGGAAGAACTTTACATCGCAGAGACTCGGATTCGGAACGAGGGACTGGAATTGCTTTGCCAGTTGAAAAAGCTCAAGGTGCTGAACATCGGAGGTAACCTTTGGCTGGAAGATGTTGCGATCGAGAAACTGAAGGATTCATCTGTTGAGAAACTGATCGCGACGGATCTGCCGCGTTTGACGGACGCCGCGTTTGAGTCCGCGAGCGAAATGAGAAACCTGGTCAATTTGTGCGTCTCGGCGGATTCGACGATGAATGGATCGGGGATCAAGGCGTTCGCGGGCAACACGAGGATAAAGTATTTGACGTTCGAAGATCCGAGCTGGCTTTCGCTGGAAGCGTTTGCTTCGATTCGCGATTTGCCAAATGTCGAAGAGATTTATTTCAATGATGGCAAGGTATCCGTTTCGCAACTGGAGCAGCTCGCGGGAATGCAGAACTTACGCGTCCTGAAATACGAAGTTGACGACTCCGATATGTCCAACGAGCGGTTGATCTCGATACTGAAAACGTTTCCGAAGCTCGAATAAGTTCCGCATCTACGGACGCTACGCATCTACATTGTTCAGTAGAGCTGAGGCACAAAGTTGATCTTACTGCCAAATTCCGATTCTGATTTGCGTCCGAGCACTGCCAAGAGTTGGCCATCATGATTCGTTGCAGCAGTTTCGGTAATTGAGTCCGGAAGCTGCCACTTTGCGGAACTCAGGCGTTTGCCGTGTCGCAGTCTTTCAAGTTCCACAGAATCCAATCGAACGGTTGGCAAACTTCCAACCATGGACAGCGGGTCGTCGACCATCGATTCGAATGAGCATTGCGGAACGTCGCTCAGGCGATGAGCGTCTTCGATTCTGAAGTCTCCAATCGCCGTTCGGGTCAGCGTCGTCATCACGGTGTCCGACTTAAGGGATTTTGCGATGTCTCTGCCAAGAGTCCTGACGTACGTGCCTTTCCCGCACACAATCTCGATTTCGAAATCCGGGTAATTGAACTCAAGCAAACGAATCGAATAAACTTCGACCGGTCGGGCTTTGATGTCCAGCGTTTCGCCGCGTCTGGCCGCCTTGTACGCACGCTGTCCGTCAACTTTGACCGCCGAGAACTGCGGCGGGGTCTGCTGAATCATTCCAACGAATGAATGCAATGCGGTCTGCAGTTCAGATTCTGAAATCAGCGGATCATCCGGAACTGCAACAACTTCGCCGGTGATGTCTTCGGTGTCACTACGTAAGCCCAGACGAAATCGACCGACGTAGGTCTTTCGCAAATGCTGAACGTATTGAATCAGCTTCGTCGCCGGACCAACGGCAACGACCAGTACGCCGGTTGCCAAAGGATCAAGTGTTCCGGCATGCCCGGCTTTCAGTTTTCCCGGACATGCTCGCTGAACCTGATTCACAATGTCGCGCGACGTCGATCCACCTGGCTTGAACACATTGATGACGCCAAATGTCATAAGCCTATTTGTCGTCGCTCTGGCTCTGGTAGCTGAACTTAATCTCAGTCGACTCAGGCCCTTCCGAGTTGATCAGTTTCTCTGTCGACGTTCCGTCAGGCCAGCGGACCGAAATTTTCTCGATCCGTTCAAGCTGCTTCGAAGGAACCCGAATCGAATTCGCTGACTGCGAAAGATACCCGCCGCCAGCCGAAATCTCATGAGACTGAACTTGTCCGCCTTCCTTGAAGTGCAGTTTGATCGTGCTTCCGATTCCTTCTGCATTTCCTGACGGACCTTCGATGCTCAACTTGGTCGCATCGAAATCGCTTTGATTGGTGAAGACTTTGAACTGGTCACCGTTAACTGCAACCAGTAGGTCCTCATCGCCATCGGAATCCCAGTCGGCAGTCACCAGGCCATTCGCGTCGCCCGTGACAACGATGCCGCTGTCGCGTGGCCACTGCGGATCGAAATCGCGAGTCCCGGTTCCCTTCAGCATCAAACCCAGACCGCCGTCCATGAATCCAGTCTCTGGCTGAGATCCAAAAAAGTTGTTGGCCAGGACGATGTCGAGAATTCCATCGCCGTCGAAGTCCTTGACGACGACTCCAAACGACGGGCTGATCTGCCCGATCGAAGGAAGTGCTTCGGATTCGAAGCCATTGCCACCATCGTTCCACAAGATCACTGACTCAAGGTAGTTCAGCTCGACGTGTTGACGGGCCTGCGAATCAGTTTCGTAGATGTCATCCAAAGTTGCCAAAGAGAAGTCATGGAATTTCGGAAACTTTTCGGCGATGAATGGCATGCAGCGAGAGCTGCAGCTGCGGCCTCGCACCGGATACTCGATGTCGCCTTCGTACTCGGACTCAACTAAATCGAGAGTGCCATTATTGTCAAAATCTTCAAAGTAAAGCCGGTGAGGATGTTCCGCCGTGGCGTGATACTTCGTGTTCAATCCCTGGTTGGTGACGACGTAATCCATGTCGCCGTCAGCATCCAAATCCGCAGCGACGATTCCATGCCACCAGCCAGACTGACCGCCCAGGCCAAGGTTTTCGGTTTCGTTGGAGAACGTGCCTTCGTTGTTCTGATAGATGGAGACGGGGCCCCACTCTCTGGCAACGATAAGGTCCAACCAACCGTCGTCATTGAAGTCAGACCAGATCGCCGAATTTACCAAGCCCACATTTGTGAAGTCGCCAATCTCGGGCGATGAGACAGAGAACTTGCCGCCTTCATTGATCAGCAAATGACTCTCAGGCATCACTGGGTATTGCCCGGGAACGCTACGCGATCCAACGAACAGGTCCAGGTCTCCATCGCGATCAAAGTCGCCCGCCGCGACGCTCATGGAGCTGTCTCTCAAGTCTGGCAGCGAACTTTCCGTGACGTCCTCAAAGCTGCCGTCTCCATTATTCCGGTAAAGGCTGTCGCGATAGTTCTCTGACTCCAAATCGAATTCGTTGCTGCCGCTGGTCACGTAAAGATCCGTGTCGCCGTCTCCGTCAGCGTCAAAGAACAGGCAAGCCATGTCTTCACAGACGGCTTTCGATTCCCATGGGCCAGCGACCTTTTCAAATTTTCCGTTTCGGTTCATGAACAGAGCAGCCGGTTGACCTGCCGCACTACCGCAGAAGATGTCTGTGACACCGTCGCCATCGACATCACCGCAGGACACACTGGCGCCAAGTCTCGAAAGCTGAAACGGCAGCAAAGGTTCTCGCTCGAAGTCGTCAAATTCGGACTCCTTATAGACAAAGTCCAACCCCGCCGCTTCCGTTCCGTCCGCGAACATGGTGTCTGCCGCAACCGGTGGTGACTCAGGTTTGTTGTCTGGAGAATCGATGACTCGGTACAAAAAGTTCGGGTCAAGGTCGGTGAACTCTTGCACCCGTGAACCAGGCCACGTGACTTTCAAACGATCAATCTTTTGCGACTCGTCGACGCCGAAGTGAACCATCATCGGATCGGATGTCAGGTAGCCGCGGCCCGGCGTCAGGTCACGACGCTGGTAATTGTCGGCTTGCCAAATTTCGATTTTGCTACCGACGCCGTAAAAGTTATTCAGCCCACTGCGAAGCTCGACCAGCAAACGGCCACCATCCGCGGTCTTGTTTTCATAGACCAGCGAAGGCGTGTAGTAGTTGTTGATAACGCAATCCAGATCGCCATCCAAATCAAGGTCTGCAAACCCGGCCGAATGACTCACGCCGTGATAGTCCAGGCCCCAGTCTTCCCCGACCGCTTCGAACTCAAGGTTCCCCCGGTTCGCATAAGCCAGGTTGGTTTCCTCTCGCACTGGAATCTGGATCCCAAATTTGTCTCGTTCCTCAAACGTCAGCGGCTCGCCACCTTTTTTCGCTTTCAATTCGTTCAGTCGGTTGACGATGTCGCTGTTCATGTTGTCGCGAGCATGTCCATTGGTGATGAAAACGTCCTGATTGCCATCGAGGTCCAAATCCGCAAATCGAACACTCCAGGTCCAGTCTGTTTTGGCCAGACCCGTTTGTCGAGCAAGCTCAAAGTACTCCTTGTCTCCCGCGTTGACGAACAGGCAATTCACCATGAACTGCCTCGGTTTCCCGTAAGTAAGGAACCATCCTGAGTCCGACATGTCTCCCATATTGATCTTCTGACCGTAGTGCGTCTGGTCAGCCATGTCGGCAACCAGGAAGTCCAACTGTCCGTCGTTGTTCAGGTCACCGGCGTCGACACCCATCGAATACCACGGCGTGCGGCGGACCGTTTCGGGGAGCACATCGGTGAACGTACCGTCATGGTTGTTGCGATACAAATGGTCGGGCTGTTTGAAGTCGCTCGTGACATAAATATCTTGCCAGCCGTCATTGTCATAGTCGAACCAGACACTGGCCAACCCGCAGTCGTAGCCGGCAATCCCTGAGTCGCGGGCGACCTCTTCGAAGTTACCGCTGCCATCGTTGCGGTACAGCAAATCCTGTTCGCCGGGCCAGTAGTCGACGTGTCCATCGATGATCGTGACGTATTCTTCTTTGCCAGGGACGACTTCGATTTCGCCGTCTTCGTTTTCCCGGATCAGTTGATGCGGAATCTCGACAATGTCCTGGTAGGTGACGAGGTAGAAATCCATGTCGCCATCGTGATCATAGTCGCAAAAGTTCGCTTGCTTGCTGGCTCCGTTGTACGCAACGCCTCGCGTAAAGCCCTCTTCTTTAAAGGTTCCGTCTCCCCGATTTATGTAAAGAAGATCAGGTGCGGCCATGTTGCATACGTAGAGGTCGAGATCTCCATCGTTGTCGATGTCCGAGAATGAAGCACCCGATGCCCAGATCTTGTTGTCTTTGATTCGCCCGTCCACCTTCGCACTGAAAGTCGTGTCGTCGAACTTCATGTTGCCGAGGTTGCGGAAGAGTTTGTTGTCGACATCCGAACCGGTCAGATAAATATCAATCAGGCCATCATTGTCGTAGTCTCCCAGTGCGACGCCAGAGCCTGTCTCCAGAAGCATATTGGTGATGTCACGCTCCATGTAGTTCTTGAAGTCGACGCCGCTGTTTTTCAGCATCGAGAACCTTTTTGAGCCAGCTCCTCCCGCATCAGTTTTCTTGAGAGGAAGTGCGAACAGGTTGTCGGAGATTTTCACGTAACCGCTGTCCGAAGCTGGTAATGTGTTGGCGACTTTCTTGATCGGAGAAGCCTTGTCGCCACAGCCAGACAGTATCGTCAATGCAATCCCGGCAATTCCAAAAACCAAAGCTGTTGTGTATCTGGTCACAATAATGGTCCTTAATAAAGGTGGTGACGTGTTGAGGTCGCTGCCTCAAACGGTTGCCGACGGCTTTCAATTATGCCTCCGACAATGTATTAAACGCCGACTCTAAATGCGAGTTTCGCGAATCAGTGGACATGACCAACGTCAATAAAACGTTGTGTACCTGATCGAAACAATTCACAGGGTAAAAATTTCCTGGTCGCGTGAGTTGCATCGACGTTTGCTTCACGCTACGGATGTTTGTCCTGCAATTCAGTTCTATGTCTGTACCCTGACCAGTTGTTCGGCGGGATTTCGACGCGCTGACAGGCGAACATTTTACCGTACTGAGAATGCGACTGGAAATGGGACTCGGAAAAGTAAAAAGCCGCAAAACTTGTTGGCATAACCAACAAGGAGTTGCGGCTCAAAGAGCAACTCGCGTCGCTCCGTTCTAGCAATGTACGCCATCAGGCCTGTTGCCAGGCGACCAATTAGCTGTTGCCACGCTCGGCACCCTCTGAATCATCAGGTGTAACTTTACCTTCCCAGAGATCGTTGTACTCATCATCGTCCGACACTTCGCGCGTTTCACCGCCCGCCATGCCGACATGTCGAACTCCATCGACCGCGTTCGGCTCGAAAGCAACCGGGTAGGCCGGAGCCATTGGTGCTGATTTAACACCCCATCGTATTTCGAACTTATCCCCTGTTCGATCGCTTACCATGTAAGAATCGAATTCATCAGTATTGATTCCAAATCTTTCCAGTCGTTCCTTGCGGGATGGATCGCCCTGAATCCACGCTTTGAACTCAGCTTCGTCCTTGGGCCCCACGAACTTGTTGGCGGAGGAGTAAACCATATACATGATGGCTACTTTCCGGATGTTGTGCTTCGTCGCGTTACTGATTTGACTATCAACTGAATCCCCGCATCCTGAAACACAGACGCAAAGTAAGAGGATCAAAAACGGGACCTTTTTCACTAGCATTGAAAACTCCTGACTGAAAATGCCCTGCTCAAGAGAATGAGCAGGGCTTAATAACTCGTAAATGTAATCTCAATCCTACAAGTCTTTAGGATTGATTACTGATCCGTCGGCACGCATACCGAACTGGTTCAGAATGATCCAGTCAGCATCGTTTGAAATCGCGTGAGTAGAACCATCGCCAAGTACAAAGTTACATGTACCAGGGTGAGGTGAACCGAATGAACGGTCATCACGGTAGCCGTCTAGAGAGCGAAGGAAGAAACCTTCGTAGTTCATTGAACCGTCTGGAACGATACCAGCACGGGTGAACGTTCTCATGGTCGGTGTATTAGACGCAACCCAGAAGCCTTGGTGTTCCTGGTTCAGACGCCAAAGCTCACCTTGGTTGACTGTTGTGTAGTTCTTCGACGAAGCTGACTTTTCACCGTACATGATTGTGTTCGAAGAACCGTCGGTAACTGCACCGAACGAGATCTCGTTCCACTTGGTGAACATAGTTGCAGCATCTGAGTTCCAGTCGCCACCGTGGCCACCTTTTCCGATGATACCAACATTGATCTTGGTACGCTCTCCATCAGGTGAAGCAACGTTTGGATCCCAATGGAACGTATCGAAGTCGTCGAGTACGTTACCAATTGGATCGCCGATTTCGTCGTAGTAGTCAGGCGAGCCGTTGTAACCAGCGTAATCACAAACGATGGTTTCAAGAGCTTCCGCAAGTGAGATGTTGCTACGTTCGCCACGAGACGGGCAAGCGTAGAAAGGAATTGACATTCCAACACCCTTGAGGTTACGAACGTCGATGCCGTTACCACCCCAGTTGAAGTTAGTACGGTGCTGGATCATGTTGTTCTGCTCGATGAACGGCAGGATTTGCCAAAAATGGCTCCAGTTTTCGCGACCACTGTGAGCACGGTTTGGGCCGCCCCAATTATTGGTGGCTGTTGATGCCCAAGCGTTGGTGCACGTACCCGCAGTCGGGAAGTGCATGTGAGCTGACTCGAAGTTAAGTGACGCCAGACCGATTTGACGCATGTTGTTCATGCACTCGGTGCGGCGGGCGGCTTCACGGACCTGCTGAACAGCTGGAAGGAGCATCCCGATAAGGATGCCGATGATCGCGATAACGACCAGCAATTCAACAAGGGTGAAACCCTTCTTTGAAGATTTCACAATAAGACCTCTTGCAAAAGGAGAAAAGTTAGTTTCGGCACGAGCGAAAGTGCGCCCGATAAAGTGGTATGGGCAATGATTTCGTGCCGTTTCCATTGACAATACTATCAGCAGCATACCCCTTAGGCAACTCTTTCAAACAAATAAGGCTGAAAGTGCTCCGCAATCGCGCTATGTTGCCATGAAAGTCATCAATACCTGAAAAACATCGCGTGTTGCTGACTTTACAGGAAGTTAAGTTCACCTTGTACTTTTTTACGTCCCAGTTTTACCGTGTTTTGCGGTCCAGAATCGTGGATAAATGGTCAAAAAAATTACCAAATTGGTACCAATCTCCACAAATAAACCCTCGGACACTGCCCGTAGAGCTTAGTGCTGGGGCTCATTGCCCTCTTTCCATTTGATGTTACAGCCCAGTGATGGAAGCTGTGTTTTGGGAACGGTTTCACTGTTCAGCACCGCATTGACCGCCGCGGTCAATTCTTTGCCCGTTGCCACATTGTCTGATTCGTAAACTCCAGAGCGAATTCGAGTAGGACGCGTTTCGTCGTATCGTCCTCGATACACCAGTTTGTGGTCCGCATCGAATAGGAAGAAGTCTGGGGTGCAGGCTGCTGTAAAGTCATGAGCGACCTTCTGAGTCTGGTCATATAAATAGGGAAATGAATAGCCTCGCAGTTTCAGCTCTTCTTTCATTTTCTCCGGCGAGTCGGCGGGATACTCTGCGACGTCGTTGCTTGAAATCGCGATCACGCCGACCCCAGATTCCATGTATCCCCTCGTTACTTCGGCGAGCGATTCCGAGAGATGAATGACGTAGGGGCAATGGTTGCAGATGAACATGACGACCAGCGGCTTGCCGGCAAAGTCGTTCGCAGTGACCGTTTCTCCGGTGAGTACGTTGGGCAGTTCGAAGGCTGGCATGGGAGAGCCAAGCTTCAGCATTGTTGATTCGGTAAGAGCCATGTTGCTTTCCTGTTCCTGATGGGAGCGTTACTATTTTCAGTCAGTTCAGGCTAACGATTGCCCGAAGTTCCTTCAACCAAAATTGTTCCATGATTCGAATCCAGGCTGAGCCAATTGAAACGCAGGCGTTGATGGAGGCTGCGGGCGATGAGAACGCGGGGGCAGTTGTTTTGTTTCTCGGAACGACGCGACGGATGACGGATGGTAAGGAGACGTTGAGCCTGGAATATGATTGCTATGAACCGATGGCGAAGGCGGAGTTGGAGAGCCTGCGTGAAAATGCGCTAAGCCGTTGGCCGCTAAAGTTCTGTGGGATCGTGCACCGCGTTGGCGTTGTGGGAAACGGACAGGCCAGCGTCGCCATCGCGGTAAGCAGTCCGCATCGCGCCGAGTCGTTCGAAGCGTGCCAATGGATTATGGACACGTTAAAAAAGAGCGTGCCGATCTGGAAGAAAGAACGCTGGGCGGACGGTTCGACAGATTGGGTGCACCCGGAGACGGACGATTAGGACGATTAGGACGATTAGGACGCCGCACATCCTCATCAATAGTCCGGCAGATGCGTGACTCCGGATACCGAAACTTTGCCTTTCGCGATATCGATCTCCTGCATTTCGATATAGCTACCGCCCTCGGGCTTTACGAGCGCGTCGGGCAACTGCACGATCGCAACCGGATCGTCTTCTTCCGTGTTCCATTCGATGTCGAGCCCTGACTTTTTTAGCTGGTGAGAGATCTGGTCGGCGAATGCAGCCAGTGGCACCGGAATCTTCCCGGATCGAACCGATTTGACGCGGATGCCAACCTGGTTGAGAACCCCAGTCATGAAAATGTCTGCTTCAATGACCGCGATTCCACGAAACGGTTTCGCATTGCAGCGAAATGCCAGAGTCATCGAACGATCTTCGACGCTCAGTCTCGGCTCGGTGATTTCTGGGGGAATCAGCCCTGGAAATTTGTTCTCAAGGTCCCAGGCCAGCCAGCCGTTGATTTGGTCTTCCGTGAATGTCGCCGTCCACGCATCTCCAACCAGCACCGAGTTTCTTAAATCAAGAATTCGGGTCTCCATCTCGTTGCCATTTTGCTTCTGCAAGTCCTGATCGACTTGAAGTGCTTTGCGGTAGAACTCCGGTTCGGCTTTCGCCAATTCCAGCAAGACAAAGACGGCCGCCGCGGCCAGTCCGACAAACAGAACGGCCGCGATGGCAATTCGTTTCAGCCATTTCCATAAACCGAATCCGCGCTTCTCAGGTGGCAGTTCGGTCACATCTGACTCATCGAGTCCGGATTCCTGCAAGTCATCCAGTTCCGGATCAATGTCAGATTCGTTGGCTGAATTTGGCATAACCTTCCAGGTTGAATTGGATCTGATTAGACTGATACAAAGCGAATCGCCACTTTGTTCTTTCTTGTATAACAGTTCAGTACAGACAATGAACCGTCAATTTCCACGGCTACTGACATCTTTAATTCTTTTGATGACGTTCGGATTCCTCGGTTGCGACCTTGGAACCTACAACAAACGTTTCAAAGAAAGGAATCGTCCGGCTCCTGAAAGCCCGGCGGGCGACGACGCCGAATCAGATGATTCAGGCGACTCTTAGTAGTTCGCCGTTCGCCGCGTCGATTCGAATCGTCCACGACTCGCCGGCGAAATGCCGCGAAGCAGTATCGAACGTCAGCACCGCTTGCTCGGAGAAATCCCCTGACCAGTTTCCGAACGCGTAACGACTGACAGTTCCGCGATTGTTCGAAATGGGGCCTTCGTAATTCAAATACTCATTGCGATGATTCGCGAGCACCGTGATGTCGACCGCTTGGGACGACACTAGTGGCAACTCGACTGCAGCGATCGTGTGCAGCGAATCTTTGGCTTCGACCTCGAACATCAAATCAAAATGCCGCTCGTCCGTACGAGCTTCGTGGCTCGATTCCGTCGTGCAGGCCGTTCGGTCAGATTCTGAAGGTCGATGATCGAGTATGACAAATTTCATGCGCCGAAGGCTATGCTTCCCGGCGGCCAAAGACAATCCCAACCAGGAAAAGTCCGATCGCGATCACTGCGGTCAGTTTGTTGAGGTGCGGTACTTCGAAAGGGATCAGGTCCGGGATCCCAAACGCGCCGCCAAAGATGGCAATGATCGCCGCGGGAATTACAAAGATCGACATTCGCCAGCCGAACACGATCGTCGAGAACAGCAAAATCAGTCCAGCAATCAACGGATTGAAACTGTCGATCAGACCAAGAAAAGGAGTCGTCGTTTTCGAGGCCGACGCCAACATCTCCTGACCGGCGACTTTGGCTGATTCCGCTGCTTGTACCGACGCATCCCCCGTCTCACCCGTGACCACCGTCTCCTGAATCACGGAGGCTCCTTGCTGTCCGAGTTCTTTCAGCTGGTCGACCGAAACCAATAAGTCGTTGTTGTTCGCCCACATCAGAGACGCGACCACCAGGCAGCTACCGATCAGGAAACGAGCGTAGGAGCCGAAAAAACGATCCAGCACCGGGCCAATTCGCTCCAGCGTTGTTTGCTCTTTTTTGTATTTGCCGCTGCGAGCTTCCGCCAACATGGCTTTGATTTTCTTGCGTTGCTGAGCCCTTGCAAATTCCGGATCGACTTCCTTCAGGCGTTTCTCAAGTTGGGCAACCCGGATCGAGTCGCCGTGATCGACGATTGCGTCTGCCATCTGGGTCGCTTGGGCTTTCGCGTCCGAAGCACTGACTCCGTCGGCAACCAGTCCGGCTTGTTCGACTTTCTGCAAGTGTTTTCGTTCGTCGGCATTGGCGAACGACTCCAGTCGATTTTCGAGGTTGTCGTAAACGTTGTCGCGCCAGGCACGAAACTTTGGCTTCTTCTTGCCCGTTTCCGACTTCGAAAGCTCATCGCGAACTCGACGCTTGGCCGCATAACCAAACAATGCCTCGAAAAACTCTTCCCAGTGATTTGCAGAATACTTCGCGACAAAAGTCTGAACCGTCGCTTCTTCTACGCCCTTGATTCGCATCTTTCGAACCAGCTTCTCAGCCTTGGCGATCGGCTCCCGCCGCGCCTTCCGCAGTGGCACGTCGATCAGGAAATGGAATCCGGCCCCAAGTGCAGCGCCAAGCACTCCCAGCAATAACCAGTGCGGAAAAGTGCCGACCAGAAACGATGCGACGACCAGCAATAATGCGGCAAACGTCCACTTGATCCAGGCGAAAATCCCGCTGCGATAGAAAAGCTCGCGAGACTTTTCGAATAGCACCGATTCGTGATTCAGTCCGCTGGCGACAAAGTACGCGGCAACGGCGAACAGGGGCATCAGCAAAAATCCGGTCGCCAATTTCCAGCTGACGAAGAACGTCAGGAACGCGAGCAAGATTGAGCCCGCGAATAGAGCCAACGGCAGGACGCCGCGGAGCTTCGCGGTTGATGGAGCGTTGAACGACTTGCAGGCGGACTCAATGGCTTCAGCGTCAGCTTCATCCGGAGTGAACGCCGTCGAGGATTTAATGCCCAGAAACGCTTCGAGGTCTTCGATCAATTCGCCGATGCTTTGATAGCGATCTTCTGGCTTCTTCGCCATCATCTGCGACACGATCGCCGATAGCTCACCAGGGACGCGCTCCACGACCTTGCTCGGCAGAACCAGTGGCTCGCTATTGTGCTTTGAAACAACCTCTTCAAGAGACTTGCCTTCGAACGGCCGTTTTCCGGTCAGCAAAACGTAAAACGTACAGCCCAGTGAATAAATGTCGGCGCGATGATCGACAGCGGAACTCTTGGCTTGCTCGGGAGCCATATAATAAGGCGTGCCGATCGTCGAACCAATTCGCGTAATGTCCTGAGAAGCCGAAGCCGCGATGAGCTCGTTCACATCTGCGTCGATTTCTTCGCGTTCGGGAACCTTGACCAGTCCCAGATCCGCGACCTTCACCAGCCCGTCCTGATTGACCAGCAAGTTCGCGGGTTTGATATCGCGGTGGACCATCCCCGCGTTGTGAGCACATTGCAAGCCGCGCGCAGCGTGCAGGATGTAGCTGGTCGCCTGGTCGGGGTCGAGATTCTTTTTCTCGCTCATCAAGTCATGCAGCGAGCTGCCGTCGACAAGTTCCATGCTGAAGTAACTGTTGCCGTTGTCGTTGCCCATGTCGTAAATCTGGACGACATTTGGATGGACCAACTGAGCCGCGGCGTAGGCTTCGCGTGTGAACCTGGCCAACATCTTTGGGTTGCGAGCCAGCTTGCTGCGGACGACTTTGAGCGCCACGTTTCGATCGAGCGTCGTTTGATTCGCCAAATAGACCGAGCCCATACCGCCTTCGCCAAGCAGCTTGATCAGTCGATAAGGTCCCAGCCGCCCTGCCCTGGTCGGTTTTCCGGGACCAGCCACTGCTCCGGCCGCCGCAACGGTCTGTTCGTCTTTCGGCTGTCCCTGCCGAGTCGCGGAAGGATTGGTCGCTGCGTCGGTTGCCGAGTTGGATTTGGCTGGCCTGACGTTGGGTTTCGTCTTCTCTCGCGATGGCGTCGCGGGAACAGCTGTCGGAGCTGGCGCAGATTCCGGGTCCATCCTCGTTTGGTCGTTGGCGTTCGGGAGCACCCTGTCTTTCGAGATCGGTTTCGAGCCGGAAGTCGGTTTGGATCCTGACGCTGGGTTGGATCCTGACGCTGGCTGCGGCAGCTCCGTAGCCTTATAGCGGAACGACTGGTCCGGCTGTTCCTTTATAAGTAACTGGAACTTCGTGCTGCAGCTTCGACATTTAGGCGTAAACTTGCCCGTCTTGGGTTTTGCCAGTTTCATGCCGTACTGGCAATTTGGGCAGACAACGTTGAGCATATCCCGAGGCTCCATCAGCTGTTATTAGAGGTGGTTATTCCATGATAGCTGGTTCAGTTCAGATTACGATCACACGCGAAGAAGTCGCTTGGTCGCTGGTAGTAAAAGAAGACTCAAAAATGGTTGTCACAGATAAGAAATGTTGATCCAGCTTGCGACAGCCGTATGATTCTGAGTCAGAATGAATCCCGTCGCAGGCTGAGAAATTATTCTTGTTTTGAGACGCCGGGCGTTAAGGTCCGGTTAATCGCTTTTTCCAAATGGTTTGGAAAGCGTATTTAGGTTAATTAGGCGTAGTGGTCCGCAAATTGCTGTCTTTGATAGCGAATCCGCTAGGACGAGTCGTTCAAGTGTATTAAGATTGGATCAGCGGTCCGGATGACGGAGTTTCACATGGCGAGCATTGGCTCAACATTGGGTCTGTTGGTTCCACCCACAACGAACAAGTACATTACAGGAGCTTTAATGAGCATCTCACCCAAGAATTCGAAGCGTGGTTTTACGCTGGTCGAACTCCTCGTCGTCATCGCGATTATCGGCATTCTCGTCGGCCTGTTGCTTCCAGCAGTCCAGCAAGCACGTGAAGCCGCTCGTCGCGCCACCTGCCAAAACAACATCCGCCAAGTCATGCTGGCATGCACCAACTATCAAAGTGCTTTCCAGCGTTTCCCTTCAGGCGGCAACGCGTCGATGGTTTTCCGAAACTTCGATGACTCGGTCAATCAGGCAGGTAGCCTTTTGGCTTCAGTTCTGCCCTACATGGATCAACAGCCGCTTTTCGACGATATCAAATCTACGGGCGACGTTTTCAGCGGTAGTACAGAAGCTGGACTGGTTCTGGCTTCAGGATTCGAGCAACCTTTGTTCGTTTGCCCATCAGCGAGCCAAGCTGATGCGGGTGATGATCTGACCAACAGCGGGGGATCGTCTTCGCACTACGTCGGCATCTCTGGTTCTGGAGTCGCTGATATTGACGCCGACACCAGTAACGGCATCGAAGCTCGAGTTTACTTTCCAACGAGTGCTGCGGACACTCCCGATCCAATTGGTTGCGACGGTGTCTTTTCTCCATTCTCATCTGACCGCGTTGTGCTGATGAACAGTGCAGGTGCAACGGAAACCGCAGCAGGTTTCCGCAATAACCGCGCTGTTACGTTCAGCGATATCGGCGATGGTTCATCGAACACGTTTGCGATTTCTGAATTCTCGGGTGGAGAGGACAGAGTAAGCAACTTCATTCCTCGCCGTGGTGGCTGGGCTTGTGGTGCTGACGATGACAATAACTTTAACCCGGCTGCTCGCGGTCCTTTCTTTGTCCCGGTTCACACTTATCAGACCAAGTCGATCGCATTTCGGATTAACTCGAAGAATGCGTCAGACTACAACAAGATCAACGCTGCACCGTTGAACAGCAGCCACTCTGGCGGTATCAACATGGCACGTGCCGATGGTTCCGTTATCTTTCTTGATGACACCATTCCACTCGATACTCTGCAGTACCTCTGCAATATCGATGATGGTACGGTTATCAACGAATACTAATTCGCGATATCGCGTCACAACTCAGAGCCAGCTCATCTTGAGCTGGCTTTTTTTATGGAGATCCACTTTTGAAAGCCATTACGCTCAAAGACGTCGAATCGATTGCCACGATCGATTTGCCCGAGCCCAGCTTTGTCTCGAACTCGGATGCGATTGTGCGTGTCTCGGTTGCGGGCCTTTGCGGCAGCGATCTCCATCCATTCTTCGGCCGCGAAACCGGATTTGATGCGAACACCGTCATGGGCCATGAGATGGTCGGCGAGGTGGTCGAAGTCGGCAGTGGCGTTGCAAATTTCTTCGTTGGAGATCGCGTCTTCATTCCATTTTCCTCCAATTGTGGAAGCTGTTTCTACTGCCAGAATGAACTTCCGTCTCGCTGCGAGGTCGGGCAGCTGTTTGGCTGGGTTGAGAACGGCGTTGGCTTGCAGGGTTGTCAGTCACAGTTCGTGCGGGTGCCGTTTGCCGACGCAACGATGATGAAGGTTCCACAGAACGTCAGCGATGAATCGGCGTTGCTGCTTGGAGACAACTTTTCGACCGGATTTTACTGTGCGCAAATGGCTGAGTGCGGGCCTGGCAAAACGCATGTCGTGATCGGTTGTGGCACGGTCGGCCAGTTGTGCTGCGTCGCCGCGAAATCCATGGGTGCTGAGATCGTTGTCGCGATCGATCCGCTGGAATCACGGCGGAAACAGGCGGAAGCTCTTGGCGTTCGCGCCGTCGGGCTCGAACGCGCTGAATCAGAAATCCGCTCACTCACCGACGGGCGTGGCGCCGATTGCGTCATGGAACTCGTCGGATTGCCGGACGCCCAAAGTCTGGCTTACCGACTGATTCGCCCCGGCGGAAACATGGCGGTCATCGGGTGTCACTGCAGTCCGAATTTCCAGTTTGGCCCTGCCGCAGCCTATGACAAAAATTTGACTTATCGCACCGGCCGTTGCCCCGCCCGGCATTTCATGGATGAATTGACACCGCGCGTCGCAAAGGGAGAATTTGATCTCGCGGGCTTCGTGACGCATGAATTTTCGGTCGACGAAAGTGTCAGGGCTTACGAAGTTTTCTCCAAACGGCTCGACGGATGCGGGAAAGCCGTCGTACGCTTCGATTCCTGAATCGATATTCGATTTTTAACATTTCCTGCCCGCGAAAACGGCCATACTATACGCCTGCGAATTCGGCGATGCCATCGACGGTCGCAACACCTTCCTGCTGCGTCACCACTTCCCACCGACCCAAAACTTGACAAAAACGCAATGCGCAATTTTCCAAATTTGCCTTCGATCGAAGACGCTCACGTTGTCGTGCTGACGAATTACCTGCGGCGGCATCACGCATTGGTGTATCGTGAAGTTGCAAAGCACGTTGGCAAGCTTACGTTGCTGCTTTCGACCGATATGGAACCAGACCGAAGCTGGTCGGCAGAATGGGGAGACCTCGACGTGACGATCCAGAAGAACTGGATGCACACGGCGAAGGCGCGACATTCAACCGGGTTTGAAGAGCCCAACTTCATCCATGTGCCGATCGATACGGTAGGCCAACTTCGGCGGCTCAATCCCGACATCGTTTTCAGCTATGAAATGGGAATGCGGACGGCGCTCTGCGGGCTGTTTCGAATGTTGCGTCGTCGTGTGCCGTTGGTAATGGTTGGCAACATGGCAGAGCATATCGAACAGGAACGAGGACCTGCCCGCAGAATGCTGAGACGGTTCGTGCGCGGCCGAGTCGATTTCGCGACTTACAATGGTCCGAGCTGTCATCGCTATTTGAATCAGATTGGTTTCGATGAAAACCAGTTGTTCCATTTCCCTTATTGCATCGACGAAGAAAAAACTTTCGACGGTGTTCAGCGTTTCTCAAACGATGATCATCGCAACATGATCTATTGCGGCAGTATCAACGAGCGAAAGAACATTTTGCCGTTCGCGAGATCGCTGGCGAATCGCTTGAACGTTTGCGATGACGCGAAAACGGTCACGCTTTCAATTGCTGGCGAAGGTGATCTCGCAGAAGACGTTTTGGCGCTACAGTCAGACCGTTTGCAGATCCGCATGTTGGGCAACTGTGGTCCGGGGCAATTGTCGGAGGCGTATCGCGATTCGGACATTTGCGTGTTCCCGACTCTCGGCGACGAATGGGGATTGGTGCCGACAGAAGCGATGCGTTCCGGGCTGCCGGTGCTCGGCAGCGTGCTGGCTCAATCGGTCGAGGCGACGGTGACCGACAATGAAAACGGATGGGTATTTGATCCGCGGGAGCCGTTGTCCGTTGAGGACGCGATCGACCGAGCGTTGGAAACACCAACAAGTGAGTTGGCTCAGATGAGCGTGGCAGCCAGAGACGCTGTGTCGCACGTTTCACCGCAGTTTTCTGCTCATCAATTCTGCAACGCGGTCCGAGCCATTTCCGGCCGGGCGCCCGTTGACATGCCTGAAGAAAATCCCGTATCCAGAACAGTGGCAGTTCCAGAAACGGTCTGAAGCCGCGGTTGACCAAGCCTGTTTGGGACACGTGATTTGCAGCCGACGTCCGCAGGAGTAGTGAAGAAAAGCAAACGCCACGTGAAGTCAAACCGTCGCTGGCTTATAGTTTCAGTTCGCCCGCAGCGGCATGCTTCTGGAATGTCTCCAGCGATTTGCGAACTCCGACCTCGATCGGCGTCTTGGGCAAACCCGGAAACGCGGCGTCGACTTTCTGGTCATCCAAATCACAGATGAACAGGTTTGGCGAAGCATCCTCTTCCACGCCAAGGTCAATTTCGTTCATTCCCAACTCGGTCGCAACACTCGACGCGATCTCAAGAAACTCAGTCACTGGAATCGTCTTGCCTTTGATGTTGAACGCCTCGCAGCCTTCAAACGGCAACATGCAGACGCCTGCGAAGTGAGCCCCCACATCCTCCACGTAGTGATAATTCTCGCGTCCCTGATACGGCATCCTGAATGCGATTGATTTCCCGTCGTGCGAACCGAGTGCGATCGACTTCAGGGCAACCGTTGGAGCCGACGTCTTTCCACGGTCGCGGCCCGGGCCGTAAGTTGTGTTCAGCCGCAAGGAAACTGTTGGGATGCCACTGCGTTCGTGGAACAAAGCCGCCAGATGCTCTCCAGCAACTTTCCAGACTCCGTAATAATTTGGCGGGGCCAACGTTTCGCTTTCAGGGATGATATCGCCCGCGTACATCGAACGCTTGCCGTAAACAGCCGCAGAGCTGGCGAACACAAACCGCTCGACTTTCGTTTCCAGTTTTTCGACCGCTGCGAACAGGTTCAACGTTCCCAGCACATTGATCTCCACGCCTTTCGCCGGCGTCGAATCGCAATCGGGCGATTGGAGTGCACCAAGATGCATGATGTGAGTAGGTTGGTGCTCCTGAAGTGCTTTCTCCAGCGCATCACTGTCTCCGATATCGACGGCGACGAACTGTAGCTTTCCAGATTCGACCAGTTCGTCGATCGAATCGCCCAGCCAAATTTTCATCAGTTTGGGATCACCGGTCCGCGAGACGATGATGATGGACTCAATCTCCGAACCGTAGTGGGTTAGCAGATTGTGAATCGCGGAAGCCCCAATGCAACCGGTGCCGCCAGTGATGAAAATTTTTGACATGATGAATTCGAGTGGAATGTTGAAATTGACTTGCAAGTCGAGAGCCGCCGAAGGCGCCAGAGGCGACGCCTACGCAATGCGATATCGTTGCTCAAACCTTGAGGATCGCCTTGGTAGTTTGAGCCGAAATTGAATCATGCATCGCCTGAATGGCATTTTCAAAAGCGTACTCTTTGGAGTAAACGTCGACTGGGAAAACGCCGCGGGCCAGCAACGTCTGGGCGTTCTCAAAGTCTTCCCGATTCGAGCCCATGACTCCGGTCATCGTCTGGCCGCTACGCACGAAAGCAGTTGCCTGGAAAGTTACGTCGCTGCCGAAAGTCGCGATGACGCAGATCGTGCCTTCAAGTTGCACCGAAAGTCCTGCCGATCCGAGTGCCGGTGGCGCACCTGAGCACTCGATTAACGTATCGACGGTACCGTCTTCATACTCGTCGCCGAAGCGGACGCCGTTAAGGTCCTCGATGCCATTTTTCAGCTGAGTGTGCAGCGGCTGGTCGGCGCTGACGACGATCGGGATGAAACCGCGTTCTTCGGCCAATTTCAAACGCACGTTGCGATCGTTCTCAAGTCCGGTAACGGCTACGCGAGCCCCCGCGGCTTTCGCCAATTCGGCTGTCATCATCCCAATGATTCCGCAGCCGGAAACGACCACGTCCATCCCGGGCTGAATGTTGCATTTGCGATGAATTCCCTGCACTGCAACGGACAATGGCTCGACGACGGCACCCTGCAGCGGCGTCAATCCGTGTCGCAGCGGCATGCAGCGTTCGACGTTGACGACCATTTTTTCAGCCATCGCACCGTCCCGATGGAAGCCAAAGATTTTCTTTTTGCGGCAATAGTTTGGACGACCGCGACGGCAGCCACGACAGCGATCGTCGCCACAGCCTCGCATGGGAACGATGCAGATTTCATCACCGACTTTAAGATTGTGTGAAACCGCGTTCTCGGTGTCCGGACCGAATGCGACAATTCGTCCGCTGCACTCGTGCCCGATCGTTCGTGGTCGCTCGACCCAATCAAAATTGGGCTTTGCCAGACTGGCACTGTTATCCGAACCGCAGATGCCGACATACAGTGGCTGAACAAGGACTTCGCCGACGCCCGGGTCAGGCAGTTCAACAGATTCGACCGCAAGATTCGCCGTCAGATCTTCTGCACCTGGCTTGATCGGATTGCTGCTGTGCAGACGGAGGGCATTGATGGTTTGGCTCACAGAGTCGCTCGCTATAATGTGACGTGAAGATAGGGCATCGACTGAGGGAGTTGATTGACTATAGTTTTGTTTCGCCAATTTGTTTTCCCGCAAGGCCACCATGATACTCGCACCCGCAAACTTTGAAAACAAACGCTTCACCGTGCTGGGCGTGCTGATGTTGCTGTTATCTGCATTGTCATCAGCACCCGTTTGTGCCCAACAGGACGTTGAAGATACCGCCAAACCGGACGCAATCGAGTCGACTGACTTTTTGCGGCAAATGCAGTTCGAAGCTGTAGATTCGGAGTCCGCGGACTGGATCCACTGGGGCGATCGCAAAGACAAATTCTCGAACTGGACCAACCATTCAAATCGGTTGATTCCCGTTTACACGTTCGGGATTTCACTGAAGAAATATCGCGGTAAAGAGAGCATTTATCGCAACAAGGAAAAGCTCGAAAAACTCTACGGCCACGTACCACGAGATACGTATAACCGATCGGCCAGTTATTTTGATCAAACCGATATCTATCGTTTGCAGAAAGACGCGATCGAATCTGGCAAGAAGAACGTCATCCTGTTCGTTTGTGACGGCATGGACTGGAACACAACTCAGGCGGCTTCGATCTATAAAAATAAAAAGGTGACCTACACCAAAGGCCAGGGCCGCGGGTTGACGTTTCTGGATTACAAGGCCAAGAGTTCCAGCTTTGGCTATGTGGTGACCAGTCCGTACGCAAAAAGTGCTGACTTTGATGTCGACAGCCAGTTGGTTTCTTCGGTCGACGAACCTTCCGGTGGCTATTCGCCGGAGCTTGGTGGAAAGACGCCGTGGAGTCGTCCAGCGGATCCCGGATACCTGTTGGGAAAATCCGCCAGCAAGGGGCACGCGTACACAGACTCGGCTTCGTCGGCGACTTCGATGACGACAGGCAAGAAAACGTTCAACGGCTCGATCAACGTCGGACCCGACGGGAAACAACTGACATCGATCGCCCATGAATGCCAGGAACAGGGGTACGCGATCGGCGTTGTTAGCAGCGTCCCAATCAGTCACGCCACGCCCGGTGCTGCTTACGCACACAACGTGAATCGCAACGACTACCAAGACATAACTCGTGACTTGCTGGGCTTGCGATCGGCGTCACATCGAAAGCAACCTCTCGTCGGTGTCGATGTTCTGATCGGCGGTGGCTGGGGTGAAGTCAAAGAAGACGATTTCAAAAAACAGGGCACCAATTTTGTGCCAGGGAACAAGTACCTGGCCGAAGCGGACCTGAACGAAATCGACGTCGACAACGGTGGTAAGTATTTCGTCGTTCAACGGCATCCCGGAGAAGACGGTGCTCAGTTGCTTGCCGACGCGGCTCTGTTGGCAGCCACCGACGGCAACCGGCTGTTCGGGTTTTTCGGCGGGTCTGGCGGTCATCTTCCATATCAAACCGCTGATGGAAATTATGACCCGACACGCGGCAAAAGTCAGGCTGATCGCTATTCGAAAGAAGAACTGGGCGAGAATCCGAAGCTTGCCGAAATGGCAGTCGCGGCGTTGGATGTTCTTGAAAGCTACAAGCAAAGTGGTTCCAGGAAAGGGTTTTGGCTGATGGTTGAGTCGGGAGATATCGACTGGGCCAACCACAACAACAACATTGACGATTCGATCGGCGCGGTTCTCAGTGCGGATGAAGCCTTTGGCAAAATCGTGCAGTGGGTTGAGAAAAACAGCAGCTGGGAAGATACGGCTCTGATCATGACGGCCGACCATGGCCACATGATGGTGCTGGATAACCCGGAAGCGTTGACGGGCAAGAAGTAGTTGCTAGGCACGAGCCAGGCACTGTTTGATAAATGTGGCCGGCAAGGCATTAGCCGCCGGTCCGTTGCGCTTTTTATCAGCGGATAGCGCCTCGCCGCTGCCGCGTTGACGACATGAAAATCAATTTGTCAAACAGTGCCTGGTCTTAGTTTTTAACCAGACCGCCCCTTTGCATCGTTGACCGTCCGCGAGGTGAGGACTTGGATTGGACAAGGCTTGGGTTGGACAAGGCTTGGGTTGGACAAGGCTTGGGTTGGACGGGGCTGAGCTGCTCAAACCATTACCCGCTTGAGAGGAAGCCAGGCGGGCTGCCTTGACGAGCCTACTTTGTTTGTGGCTTGCCCTTTTTGGCTGCGATTCGTTTTCCGCTGTCGGACAGCACTACGTAGACCTTCGTGTTCACGGGCGGCACGTTTTCTGTGAAAGCCTCGAACAGAGAACCCTGGGCCTCGGCACTGCTCTGGATCGAAACGTCGATCATTGCATCGGGCTGGTTCGCGACATTTATCATCGGGCCGTAGTCAGCCAGATAGTCGTTGCGTTTGTGGTGCGGATCATAAATTTCTTTGCTACCGCCGAATACAAAATCGCTGGCCATCGCCTTGCCCGTATCCGTGTTGCGAATCATGTCCTGGGCCCGTCGCTTGACAAGCTTTCCATCTTTGTCCGTCCACCAAATTTCAATGTCGATCACTGGACCGTCAACTGGAAAGTACTCCTCTACCCAGGTCATCGGTTTACCCGGTTTGATACCGATTGCCAACATCGAAGCATGGGCCTCCTGAGCTTTCGCATGGACCGAAATGATTGCCTCATGCTCCTTGGTTTGACGTGGACAGGCGAACATCTCCAGCAAGCCTTCCTGCAAACAAATCGCTCCCCGAACGATCACCCGTTTGTTCTTTGGGTCAACCCATATGTGGTTTTTGCCCAGTCGCTTCCACGTTCCTGGGATTTCAATCGTCTGCTTCTCAAACTCCTCTTCCTCTTTCTTCATCAGCGTCACCAAGTCCTGCTTGGGTGGCTTTGCCGATTCCAGTTTGTTCGACTTCGAACCGCTGTCGACCGTTGCAGCAGGTTTTTCTTCCGGATCCTGAGTGTCTGGATCCGCGTCCTGGACCTCCCCGATTGTGGCCGGGATTTCGCTTCGGTCCTGGCGAGCATCAGCACAACCAACAAACGAGGTCAGCAGCAAGCCGATGAAAAGGATGGCGAGGTGAGAAGGTTTGGCGATCATTTCTGAATCCTTGTGCGAAAAATGAGTCCCTGAAGTATACGCGTGGTCCAAAGAATCGTCATGAGCCATTTCGATTGCGGCAGCAAAATGACCGCTGTAAAAAAGTTGTCGCGAAGGTTGCTGAATTTCGGAATCCTGTTGTTATGATTGGCCCTCCTGCCTTGTAACGGTCAAAATAAAATGATCTCCAATTCACCACAAAATATGGCTCAATCTTCCACTGAACGATTGCTCAGCGAGCCGTCGAGAATCGACTCTGAAGCCAATGCGGATCATGATGCGCAAATGAATCAGTGGCTCGACGACGTTTCTGAGAATTGGCACAAGACAGCCAAAAAGGTCCGCAAGACAGAACCGCTGGCCAGGACATCGAAAAAGTCTGTTCAACAGCTTTGTTATGGACTCGACGATCAGTTAGTCTCAAACGTTGCGCCGCTGATCGAGCACGTCGTTTCACGCGGCTCCAGCGACCATGAGTTTGAGCAGTTAGCCAGCTTGTCTGAATCAATCGCATCGAGTGCCCATGCGTTTCGGCAAAGTGGGCTGGAGTCGTTTACTCAGGAAGTTTCCGACGCCGAAAGTGCAAACGAGTTGCCGCTGTTGGCTGCATTGTCTGCGTTGCTGGTGGCAAGTCGACTGCGCAGCATCGTCCTTGACGGAAACGATCAACATTTCGAGCGTGTGATTCGGTCGTTGCAGAGTATCGAGCATGTCGTCGATCCCGACGAACCGGATTCCGTTTTGCTTTATCAGTGGTTGGCGATTGAGCTGCCGTTAACGATTGCATCACAGCTGATTGCGATCAAGCCGTTCAAGAAAGAAGGCAAGCTGGCCGCGAAGCGGTTTGTCGAAGTCACTCGAGAGTTGCTGGATTCGGACGCCTGGCCGAACGCGTGTTGCTTGAGGCATTTTGCTCCCTTGGCCGCGTCATGGACCCGCTGCATTCAGCTCGCCAAGTCCTGCAACTTCAAACTCGGGTCCAGCTTTTACGCTCAGATGGAATGGGTGCCTGAACAGTTCGTTCGGCTGCACGGTCCCAAACATCGCCCTGTCCTCGGGGCGTCGCCGCAGACCCGGTCCGAGCGATCGTTCGTCGAATTCGTCCTGCAGCTCGATCCCGATGGACGTGCCCGCCGGCTCGCTGAGATCAGCGGCCTGACGCAGCGACAAGGGAAAAAGAAGGCGTCGGTCAGGGATGTTGATTTTGTCGAACCGGGATGCGTGTCAGAGTGGGCGGAATCTGCGATTTTGAAAAGCTCATGGCTGCCAAAGTCGCCGTTGGTGGCGCTCGATTTTTCCACGCCGCATAGCTTGATGGAAGTTTCGACTCGCGAACGATTGATCCAGGGGGCACTTGCTCTTGAAATTCGCGACGACGGTCAGCCTGTCGATCTGAGCGACGCAAGCTTCGAAGTCGTCTGCGAACTTTCCAATGAAGAGGTCAGCTATTTGGAGCTCGAACTCAAATGCGGAGATCTCAAGTTGTATCGACAGTTGCTGCTTTCCAAGCAGGAACACTTTCTGTTCTTCGCCGACGCGGTATTCAAAAGCGGTGCCGGCGAGCTCGACTATCGCCTTAAGGTTCCGCTGGCGAAAGGTGTCGATGTGGTCCGCGAGAACGGGACGCGAGAGTTGTATCTCAGCCTTGACGGCAAAGGCATTCAATCGCTTGTATTGCCGATCTCGCTTCCCGAGTGGTCCAGCGAACGATGCCGCGGTTTACTGTCGGCATCCAAGGATGAAACGCGGAATGTTCACGAACTGCGACTTGAGCGTGCGGTTCAGTTGCAGTCGTCTGGCGGAGCACTTTACAGCCCGATGTTTATCGATCTCGACCCGAAACGCAGTCACAAAAAGCGGACTTGGCGATCGCTGACCGTCGCCGAAGGATTGCAGATCGTTCGCCCGGAAGTTGCTGCTGCATTTCGCGTCCAAGTCGACGAACAGCAATGGGTTTTCTATCGAGCCCTCCAGTCGATTGGCAACCGGACGTTCCTTGGCCAGAACTTCGCCGGTGATTTCTTCGCCGCCAGGTTCAATGCCGCCGGGCAGGTTTCCGAATTGGTCGAAGTCGAATAGCTCAGGGACGGTCAGGAAGCATCACATGGAAGACAATTTCAAAACCAGACTTGCCGAAGTCCGTCAACGGATCGCGGATGCGGCACAGCGAAGTGGGCGAAACGCTGGTGACGTCACGCTGGTTGCCGTCACGAAGTATGTCGATGCCGCAACGACTCGCGAACTGTTCAACGCAGGAGCGACGGTTCTTGGTGAGAATCGGCCTCAGGTGCTTGAGGAGAAAGCCCGTCAGCTTTCCGATTTGGACATTGAGTGGCACATGATCGGGAACTTGCAACGCAACAAGGTCAAGCGAACGTTGGCTCACGCGACGCTGATTCACGCCCTTGATCGCGACTCCCTGATTGACGCGGTCGCCAAAGAGGCCGCCGCCCAGGACAAAACGGTTCGATGCCTGTTGGAAGTCAATGTTTCAGGCGAAGAATCGAAGCACGGATTTTCAGCGGACGAAGTTGCGTCTGCCATTGAGCGGATCGTTGCCCTGCCCTCGATCAGACTGGAGGGGCTGATGTGCATGGCGGGACTTGCTGGCGATGAGAACGATGCGCGGGGAGAGTTTGCTTTGCTTCGCGAAATTCGCGACGCGCATTCCGATGTGCAAACGGACAACGTTGCCTTGCGGGAGCTTTCGATGGGGATGAGCGGCGATTTTGAAATCGCGATCGAAGAAGGCGCGACAATCGTTCGCGTCGGTTCGGCTCTCTATCGCTAGACTTCGGCCGAAGCTGCTGAACTGCGCATTATCATTCAGCCCGCGTATCGGAAATGTTAAACTTTGCGGGCTGTCGGATTTTTCGACGACCATGGACCAGCTTTGTCCATCGAACTGCGATTTCAATTACAGAGCAAAATATCTGTAAGGAAAAAAACATGGTTCAGTTCATCATCACAGCGGGTTTTATGGCAGGGTTTTGGATGGTTTTTATCGCCTTGCATCCTGGAACGCCACGAAATCCGATCTGCTAGGAAAACGAAACGCGACAATAAATGAATTGGGTTAAGATTGGATCTGACGATCAAAACGCCCCAAGTTTTTCTACCATGTCGCGCACCAAACAACGTTCCCCATCTCTTTCTCGCGTTTCGCTGCAGTACCAAACGCTCGAAAACCGAGCCATGCTCTCTGCCGACGGCATTGTTGTCGCGGACTACCGAGATGATTTTTCGAACGCGGAAACTGGATGGAGCTACGGATTCAACGTTTCCGACCGCCTCGACGATCAGATTCAGATCGCTTCGTTGGAGGGAAGCAGCGGCGTGCTTCGGCCGTCAAATCCCACCGACGATACCGGCGCGTTGATGCTCAATGGAACTGGAGGCCATCCGGGGAAAGTCTCCAATCGGTACGCGATCGCCAGTTGGACCGCTTCAGAAAGCGGAGTCTACTCGATCTCTGATTCGTTTCTTGGCGTAGCGTCGTTCGGATACGATGCCTCCGATGGCGTCGAGGTCAGAGTTTTCGTCAATGAGAATGCGGCCCTTCAGCAGAGCGTCGTCGATGTCGATGACACCGGATTTTTTGATCTGACGATTGGCCATCTCAACGCGGGCGATTCGATTCGAGTCGCTTTCGGGTCCAACGGAAACCACGCTTTCGACCGGTTTGAAGTCGACTATTCGATTCGAATCCACCACGATCGCGTTCAATCGTTGGCAAATTTTCGAACAACCACCGACTCGGATCGGTCACTGGACGACCATGATCGGATTAGCCAAACGGATTGGCGAATGCTGTGGAATGCTCCTCAAGGGTGGAACGCCGAAGGAAGTTCTGGCGATCTGACCACGGGATCGATCGACGATGTGAGTTCTTATCTTCCGCTAAACCGCGTCGACGAAGGATTACTGACTCCGACAGGTTCTACCGAGTTCAGCAACTCGCCACAGTATCATCTGAAGCTGACGTCAACCGGCGGTCATGTCGGATTCGGGTATACCGATTCCTCCCGGTTCAATGATCGCTACGTCATTGCGGCTCATACGATCGAGCGTTCAGGTCACTACAGTTTGACGGACAGTTTTCTCGAAACCTCTTCTGCATCGCATGACGGAATTGAAATTCGAGTGTTCGTTAATGGAACTGATGACGTCAGAGCAAGCGACATTGTGCTGGCCAACCAACAACGTTCCTTCGATGTCGATTTTGGCAATTTGCAGAAAGGCGACACTGTCTACGTTGCCTTCGGCGCCAACAACAACCACGCAGGAGATCGCTTTGAAGCCGATTTCTCACTGGTTCGGGAGCTTCCCAGAGCCGAACCGCTGCGTGCGATCGAGGCCGAGCAAGTGCTTTACGTCCGTGATTTTGGGGCGATTCCGAACGATCGAAATAGCGACGTCCAGGGCCTGACGGATGCGATTCTGGAAGCACGTCGCTCAGAGTTGCCGACACGAATCGTGTTTGAGGATGGCATCTACAATTTCTATTCGACGGACCAGTCTTCGATCGGAAACCCACGCTACTTTTTTACGCTGATCAATCAGGACCGATTTGAAATCGATGGACAGGGGGCAACCTTTGTTGTTGAGAACTTCGACCGGGGGCTGTTTCGCGTCCTCGATTCGTCCAACGTTATCCTGAGAGATTTCACGATTGACTACGCGGAACTCTACCGCGACGCCCTCAATCCAGTCGATGATCTGTATCGGGCAAACACGTTTTCCCAGGGCAACATCGTCTCGGTGGATGAAAGCTCCAAAAGTTTTGTGTTCGAAGTAGATTCGGGTGCCACGATTGAACCGGACGATACATTTGTGTCGGGAAATGTAGACGGCGTCCAGGCTTGGGGATTCTTGCTGGAAGGCGATACCGGTTCGCGGCTGAAATACAACAGTCGCTGGCACTATCGAACCACAGCCATCGAATCGTTAGGCAATCGCCGCTATCGAATTTCAGTAGACGATTTTACGAATATTGAATCGGGCGATCGCTACGTGCTTCAGCGACGGACCAATGTCGGTGCGATTGGTGTGTTCGCTGGTGCAGAGCACGTGAGTGTGATCGACGTCACCATTTATTCTTCTCCATCGGCTTTTCTGACGGCGAAGGAAGCTGCATATGTCAACGTAATTCGCTCGAACGCGGAAGTTCTTGACGGTCGCTGGCGTTCGATCAACGCAGACGCGGTTCATGGGCAATCGCTGCGGACCGGGTTTTGGGTCGAAGATTCGAGTTTCGATGCGGTTGGCGATGATGTGATGAACTTTTACACGGTGCCTTCGGTGATCGTTGGAAAGCCTGTGACAAACACGATCACGGTTGCCGCAGTGAATGTCGATGTGCTGGCCGGAGTCAGTGAACAGCTTTGGAGAGTCGGGGATCTGGCAACATTCGTCGATCCGACCGAAGGAAAAACACTTTATCAGTCTCGAGTCGTGGCGGTCGAGCAGATTGAGTTTGGCCATCCTCAGTTCGGAGTTCTCTCGACCCAATCACTGACTTTCGACAGGCCGATTACCGAAATTCGTTTCGCGACGGGACCCAGTACGATCGACAGCGATGGTTTCAAAAACGATACGGCCGTTTACAACGCATCGACTTCTCAAGGATTCTTGGTGCAGGGTGCGACTTTGTCGAACGCTCGTCGCTACGGGCAATTCGTGATGGCCGATGACGTTCAACTGGTAGACAGCACCTATCACGGACTGACCGATTCGGCGATCGCTGGTCACAACGAGTCCAATTGGCCGGTCGGTTTGTATTCCAGCAATGTTCTGGTGCAGAACAATCGGTTCCTGCGAAACGGTTTCAGCAGCCGATACTTTGGAAACGACTATCTCGCCGGAGTCGTGGCTTTCAACATGGATCGACTCGGCCATGAGTTCGTGGAACGCGACGAATATGGGCTCTCGAGAATCGAAATCGTAGACAACGTGTTTCGAGGCTGGGGAAAAACAGCGATCGCGGCTCGAAACGTATCTGGCTTGACGATTGAGAATAACGAAATCTTCAGCCCGTTAGGCTATCCGGTTTCGTCGTCATCCGGCCAGTGGTTTGCGATTGACGTTCAGTTCAGCAGAGACGTCAACGTTTTGGACAATGATCTGTTTTCAAGCGTCGACTTTATCCGGGAAGTAAGCATCACGGAACAATAGACGGCCACTACCACGTCAGCGTCGAACTGCTGGTGCCGAATTTGTCGGATTCGATTCCCAGATTCTGCAACATCGTCAGGTAAAGATTGCTCAGCGGTACGTTCTTTTCCGCGTCGTGCTTCACAAACCGGCCATGCTTGAACTTTCCGCCTGCCGCGATGATGGGCAAGTTTCTCCAGTCGTGCGCGTTCGCGTTTCCAAGATTGCTGCCGAACACAATCATCGTGTTGTCCAACAGAGAACTGCCGGCTTCTTTCTTTTCCGACAGTCCGCCCAGCAAGCCAGCGAACGATTTCATCAGCTCGGTCTCAATGCGCATCAGCTGAGCGATCTTTGTTTCGTCCTGTCCATGATGCGACAGGTTGTGGTGGTCGTCCTTCACGCCGTCGACCACGGGAACATCATTTCGTCCATGCAGCGTGACCGTGATCACTCGTGATGAATCCGATTGCACGATTAGCGGCAATAGCTTCATCAGCAGGTTTGTTCTGCCGATCAGATCATTGTCCTTGGCGATGTCCGGCGGCAATTCGGCGTCAACCTTTGGTTTGGGGCGATCCACCCACGCATCAGCTTCGCCCAGGTTTCGTTCGGCTTCGCGGATCGAATTGAAGTACTCCTCCAGTCGCTCGCGATCGTTCGCCGACACGTTACGCTTGAGGCGATTTGCCTGTCCTCCAACCAGATCAAGGATGCTGCGGCCTTCTCCCAGCAACTGTTTCTGTTTTTTGATCTCGTATTCTTTTCCTTGCAGGAACATGTCCGCGAAAACCTTTGACGGACGATGCTCGGCCGGAACCATGACGCCGCTGCGGTTGTAGGACTGGCTGCTGCCGCCGTCGGAGCTAAGCGTGATCGACGGAAACCGCGTGACGTAGCCCAGTTTTTCCGCGGCCAACTGGTCGATGGAGATCGAATTTTGGAATCCCGAAAGTCCCGGATTCTCGGCCGCGGTTAGCCAGGTCATCTGTGAGGAGTGACCATCCTTGCCCGCCTGGTTTGGGTGAGACAATCCGGCGAACAAAGTGAACTTGTCCCGATGCTCAGCCAGATGTTTCAGATAAGGTGTCATCTCGTAATCTGTGCCAGCAGTTTCTGGGAACAGCGATGGAGCGTGTAAACCCAGTGTCGTGCAGATCGTGATCAGACGCTTGGGCGGCGCGGCGGCGATCGCAGCAAGTGCGCGAGTGGGCGCGAGAGCTTCCATGGCTGGAATCGCGATCGCGACGCCGGCAGCCTGGAGGAATGATCTTCGATTGAGTGGAAGTTTCATGCTGCGTCCTATTTGTGCCTGAACAGTTTGGATTGCACAACGGCGTGAATCAGAGATCTCACACCATAATCATCGTCTTCGCATTGCTTCAGAATGTTATCGATCTTCGCTCGGTCGGCGAACTGGATTTCGGCGCCCGTCGAGTAAACCACCAACTGCCGGACGAGGTTCTCTGCCAGATTACGTTTGCGTTTGGCCAGAATTCGCTTGTACGACTCGATGTCCGAAAACGAAACCCCGTCAGGAGTTTCGCCAGATGGATTGACTGGCAGATTAAGTTTGTATTCCCAAATGTGACGTCCAAACAGTTTCGTCTTCGGTGCATCACCGTGTTCAACAGAACGATACTTCTCGCGAAATCCGCCGATTACGTCAAAGCTTTCCAACGCGAACCCGGGTGGATCAATGTTCTTGTGGCAGCTGTTACACACCATGGAGTTGCGATGAGCCGTGAGTTCCTCACGAATCGTTGTCGTGCCACGCGTGTCCGGCTCAATCGCTCCGACGTTCGGTGGAGGAGGAGGCGAAGGCGTCCCGAGAATGCTGGTCAGCACCCAATTGCCGCGTCGAACTGGAGAAGTTGTCGTTCCGTTCGCCGTTGTTTTCAGAATTGCGGCTTGAGTCAGAAATCCGCCGCGAACGGTGCCTTTCGTGTCAACGCGGCGAATGTGTTGACCTTCGACGCCGCTGATGCCGTAGTGGTCAGCAAGCCGACGGTTAAGCATCGCAAAGTCGGAATCGACCAGATTTGCGACGCCAAGATCTTCTTTCACCAGCTCGCCAAAGAACGCTTCGCTTTCCTCCGTCATCGCCGACCGCAACACCGGATCGTACTCAGGGTACAGTCGCGAATCAGGCGAGGTGGCGTCGATGCGTCGAAGTTCCAACCACTGGCCAAGGAAATCACCGAAGAACCGATTTGCTTTCTGATCGTCGAGCATTCGATCGACTTGTTGCCTCAACACTTCGTCATCGGATAGCTCTCCCGCGTTTGCGAGTTTGAGCAGCGTCGAATCGGGGATGCTTTTCCAAAAAAAGTACGATAGTCGGCTGGCCAGGGAAAAGTCATCCAGTTCACCAGGTTCGCCCGAGTGAAACAGGAAATGTGGCGAGCAAAGGACGCTTCGCATTGCCAGCCGCGACGCCTTGTCAAACGCTGCACCTTCATCGAGTGCGTTTTTCGCGATCACGAGGTACTCGTCCGCTTCCCCTTTTCGCAGCGGGCGTCGAAATGCTCTGGCCGCGAGTTTACTGATGCCTTTTCGGATCGTCGCCAACGGATTTCCTTCCGGCGTTTCAATGTCAAATTGAATGTGCCGATTGTTCCGCCATGCAAGATGCTCGCGTTTATTGAATTTCACTCCGGGCAATAAATTCGTTGCACTAACCGGTGGCCAGGAATTGTGGAGCGGACCTTCGATCGAAACCCATTTCAATTTCAGGCCGGCACCTTCGTATTTCTCCGGGCCAACATTCCAAATGTTCGCATTGTCTTTCGACTTCATCAGCTCAAACGCTTGCGGAAAAATGTACTCGCCCCGTCGCAGCGTGGGTTCGAAGTCAATCTCCAGAGTTTCGCCGGGAACAGCATCCCAATAGTCGAGAATCCGGGACTGGCCACGGCTGTAGCTGCCCGCAAAAAATGCCACAACGATCGGAGTGTCACTGCGAAATGTTTCGGCTTCGGCGCGAATTCGAAACGTGCCGGAATGATCCATCCCTGACTTTTTCAAGCTGTACAAATAGGTCGATCCGGATTCAAAGATCACGATCCCGTCGTCTTCTTTTCCCAGGATGATGTGCTTGTTCTTACCGCCTTCGGGCGCAAAATGGTTTTTGACCGATTCGAGTTCCAGCATTTCAAAACGCTGCGGTTTGCTGTCTGGTTCAACGCCCAAATTGATTGCCGAATCGATCGCTGCGTCGGCCGCGATTAGCCAGGATTTCGCGTGAAGTTGCGAGATTCCCTGATTCTTCGCGACGGTGTCGAATCCCGACTCGTTTTCGGCGGGAAGCAATCTCGCCAACTCGGTTTTGATTCCAAGTAGATCGTGCAGCGAGTACTCGTATTCAGTCCGAGTCAGACGCCTGATCGTTGACCGCCCGTTCTCCTTTTGAATCGCCAGACTGCGTTTGCTGAGCGAGTCGTGAATCTGGGCGAGGGCTTTTTTCTGGGTGGTTTGGTCAGGGCGATCTTCGTCTTCGGGAGGCATCTCACCAGCGGCAACGCGATCGTACACTCGCTCCCACATGGCGAACGTCTTCTCATCCTTCAAGTCGAAGTCGAGTGCGTCAAAATCCAGCGAGGTATCGGTCGATTCATCGTGACAATGAATGCAGGAATCCGCGATCAACGTTTTGACCTGCGCCGAAACGAAGCCGGCAGGTAGCCAAGCGATTGCCACCGCAACGGCCAGCCAGGCGCCTTTTATCGAGGAATATGTCATGGTGGCGACGCTAAAGTAATTCGAACGTGTGTTCAAATTGTAGCATGCACCGCAGCAAAACGCCTACTTTTTAAGTTGGTACTTGCCTTTGGCAAATTCCTGATGGCACTTGTTGCAGCTTTCAATCATCGCGCCGTAGTTCCTGGTTGCGGCTTCAAAGTCGCCTGCTGACTTGTAGAGGGCTTTGCCTGAAGTGTAAACGTCGTGCGAAATCTCACGCCAAAGAGCGGCTTGCTCATCCGAGCTGTTTTTCGGAACCCGATCTGCCAACAGAGCAGTCGTTTCAGTCAGAATGAGCGCGTTCGATTTGATCGATTTCCAGGCTCTTCGGTTTTCCGGTGGTTCGCCAGCAAAAGACTCCTTAAGGGATCGATAGCAAGGCTGGCAAATGTATTCCATGAAATGATGCATGTTGTCCACCGGCTCAAACGTCACTGCGTCGGCGGACTCATCGCTGTCCTCTTTCGACTCCTGAACCACTGGTTTCGAATCGGATTTCTCCTGCGGATCCTGAGTCGTCGCATACGCAAACGAGACTCCAACAACGACACAGCAAACAACAGAAGCAATCGAGAACATTTTCATTTGGAATCTCTGGTTAAGTCAAACAGTCGTCGTCAAGAAAGTTTGGGTGCGCGACGCGCCGAAACGCTAAGACAGCATTTCGCGTTCGACCCATTTGGTGTCAATCGTTCCATCTGCAAACGCATCAGTCAGCAACACGTCTTTCAGGAAGCCCGCTGTTGTGTGGATGCCCTGAATTCGAAGTTCGTCCAAGGCCCGAACCATACAGGCGATGGCTTTCTCACGCGTTGGTTGATGAACGATCAGTTTACCAATCATCGAATCGTAATGTGGCGGAACCCGGTATCCTTGATGGACGTGCGAATCCCAGCGAACGCCCAGCCCACCCGGGATGTAGATTTGCTTCAACTCGCCCGGAGACGGCATGAAGTTTTTGTCCGGGTTTTCCGCATTGATGCGACACTCGATCGCTGCTCCGTTGCATGGAATGTCGTCTTGCGTAAAAGCAAGTTTCTCGCCGGCGGCAACTCGGATTTGCTGTTGAATCAGGTCGATGCCTGTCACCATTTCGGAAACCGGATGCTCAACCTGAATCCGAGCGTTGACTTCGATGAAGTAGAAATTGTTGTCCTTGTCGACGATGAACTCGACGGTTCCAGCGTTGTGGTAATTCGCCGTTTTGACCATCCGCACCGCGGCTTCGCAAATCGCTGCGCGAGCATCTTCAGGCAGCGTGCTGGATGGACTTTCTTCGATCAGTTTCTGGTGACGACGTTGCGTCGAACAATCGCGTTCCCAGAGATGAACCACGTTTCCGTGGTGATCGGCCAGAACCTGGACTTCGATATGTCGCGGTTTGTCGATGAACTTTTCCAGGTAAACGCCAGCGTTTCCGAACGCAGCTTCTGCTTCCTGAGCTGCCTGTTCGATAGCGTGCTTGAGATCTGCTTCCGTTTCCGCGATCCGCATACCTTTGCCGCCACCGCCGGCAGTCGCTTTGATCAGAATTGGGTAGCCGATGTCTTTGGCGTCCTTTACCGCCTGGTCTGTGTCGGTAACAAGCCCGGCGCTTCCGGGAACAACTGGCACGTCTGCTTTGCGAGCCAGATCACGAGCCCGGTTTTTGTCGCCCAGCATTTCCATCGCTTCTGGCGTCGGCCCGATGAAGTCGAAATCGCTGTCGCGGCAGACCTGATTGAATTCGGCATTCTCGGCCAGGAAGCCATAGCCCGGATGGATGGCTTCGGCTTCGCCAACTTCTGCGGCGCTGATGATCCGATCGAATTTCAAATAGCTTTCGTTCGATTTGACGCCGCCGATGCAGAAAGCCTGATCAGCCAGTTCCAGGTACTGCGATCCGCGATCTCCTTCGCTGAAAACGGCGACCGTTTCGATGCCCATCTCTTTGCAGGCGCGAATGACACGGAGCGCGATTTCACCACGGTTGGCGATAAGGATTTTCTTGTACATGGAAAACGTCCGGAAAGTTGAAGGTTCGGATGGCGCGTTGTAGTTGGCGCGTTGTGCATAGCGCGTAGTTTTAGCCCTTCATCTGTCCAGGGCTACGTTGCTGCAAATGAGGCGGCGCGAAATTGGTCGCAACCGTCGTTACGGTTCGACGCGAAACAGCTTCATGCCGTGATCGACCGCGTCTCCGTCCTTGACCAGAATCTCTTTGATCGTGCCTGAAAGACCAGCGGGAACTTCGTTGAAAAGCTTCATCGCTTCGATCAAACAAACGATCGTATCTTCGGTGACCTGATCACCAACTTTGACGAAATTCGGCTTGTCCGGTTTTGGCTTCGAGTAAAACGTACCAACGGCTTCGCTAAGAATGTAAACCGAGTTGTCGTCAGCCGCAGGGGCCGAATCACCCGCAGCCGGAGCTGGTGCTGCCGACGCCGGAGCAGCCGCAGGTGCCGCCGAATAGGCAACAGGAACGCCATCCGGGCCACGGCGAAGACGGATGCGTTGCTCCGCCTGTTTGAGGTCGACCTCGTTGAGTTCGTGCTCTTGCATCAGCTCGATCAATTCACGGAGCCGACTGATGTCAAAAATGGATGTCTCTTTATCTTTATCTTTTGGCATATTGTTCTCGAAGTTCATTTCAACTCTGCGAGCGATGCTTGTATTCGGTTTTCAGTGCCAACCTGTTAGGCGGGTCGCAAGATTCTACACAAATCGCCAACGATGCTGAATTGGGGGCAATTTGTGGGAGGCATATTGATCGCAACGCCCATGTTTTACAAGCCGTTTATCCGGATTACACCGCCAAAAAATCGTCGGGAAGAGCATTCAGACGCTCGCATCCATCAGCCGTAACAAGGATGTTGTCTTCCAGCCGAACCCCACCGATTCCCGGTAAATAAATTCCCGGTTCGATCGTGATCACCATGCCAGACCTGAGTTGCCCGTCGTAAGCGGGGGACAAGAACGGAGTTTCGTGAATTTCCAGCCCGAAACCGTGTCCCAGCCCGTGATTGAACTGCTCCGCAAAACCGGCATCCGCGATTAATTGTCGAGCCGCAGTATCTACCGTTCGCAACTCGGCTCCGTCTCGCACTGTTTCCATCGCAGCCTGTTTGGCATCGGCGACAATCTGATGAATCTGCAACAATTTCTCGGGCACGCTCCTGATCGCAACCACACGCGTCAAGTCGCTCGCATAGCCCTCAAAAGAAGTCCCCCAGTCAATCAGCAGCAACGAGTGATCCGAAATCACGACGCTTCCGGGATGGTAATGCGGCAGCGCCGATGCCGGACCTGCAGCGACAATCGGATCAAAGGAATAGCCTTCGCCGCCGCGTTCGCGAATTTCCCGTTCCAGCTGCCAACTGAATTCGAGTTCTGTCCATGACGAGCAAAATTTTGAGAGCGTGGCCCGAATCGCGTCTTCGTTGATCGCGACCGAACGACGAATCTGTACAAGCTCACCTTGATCTTTGATCGCCCGAATCTGTGCGACGATGCCTGTCGAGTCTTCAAAGTCAACATTGTCCGCCGCCGCAGTCAGGTCGCGCCACAAAGCCCTTGTCATCGTATCGGATTCGATCAAGCAGTTCGAAACGCCATGGTCCTGCAAAGCTGCAATCAGCAAGTCGAGCATCGTGGAGTCAACGCTGCGGATCGCCGTTTCCACGTCCGGGCATTCGCTGGCGACTTGAGTTACATATCTGCCGTCAGTCAACAGCAGCGTCATCCCATCGCGGACAAGCAGAAAAGCATTGCTTCCTGTGAACCCGGTCAGGTAGCGAACGTTAACGAGGTTCGAAACCAAAAGCGTCGCACCGTCAAGCCGCTCGATCAGTCGCGAACGACGTGCCGGAAACGGCGAATGCTTGGCTGTTGATGTTGCACGCTCAGTTGGAGCGGCATCGTCTATCGGTTCGGAAGCCATCGCAGACTATTGCTCGTTTGACTTGTCAGCCTTGCTCGCGTACTGAGTCTCAATTTGCTGCTTCAGCAAACGGGCGCGAATCAGGTTTCCGTGTTGCTGAGGGCCTTCCGCCTTCAGTTGCTCAATCGCTTCATCGTACTGATGACGAGCCTCAAGAGACCGGGCATTGAGGTATTTCAAACCTGGCTCCCAGCGTTCAACGTCCTGCTCTTCCAAAAGTTTTGGAACCCAGTTCGCCGTCGTCGACATGCTTCCGTTATCGAAGTGAGCCTGGCACATGAACAAACCAGCGTCGCGACGAACCAGACGCATCTGTGCCTGGCGAGATCTGATTTCGCGTTCGAATTCGCCTTCTGTTTGACCGGCACTTCTGATTCCAATCATCGTTTGCAAACTTCGATCGGACTTCAGCCCGTCAATGATTTCGTCCTCGTACATCAGCATCGCGAAACTCTCGATCGCGTCGCGAGTTCGACTTTCGCGTGGACGCTCAAATTTCCCCAAAAGAAATCGAGTCCGTCCGGTTCGATAATTCGGGAATTGCATCACGTAGGCTTCTTCGGAGAAATACCAGCGAATTCGTTCTGCCAAAGCATCATCGGTAACGGCCTTGGGAAGAGCCTCCCGCAAAACCTGACGGAATTCGGCCGTTTGCAAACTGATATCCCATGGCTTGTATTCCACGTTCTCGATCTTCGGCAACTGAGCCATCGTTTCGTCGGCTCGCTGAACCAGCAGCAGGCGTTGATCAGCGACAAGGTTCTCTTCCAGCACCGCGATCCGTTGAGAAACTCCCAGTGGATTCCAATAAACAAGCCCCGTAATCGACTCAAGATCCTCAGCGGTGACCCAGTACTTTGTATTCTCCGCCAGCGACTCTTTAACGCTCAAGTCAAGCGATGAAAGAAGGCTCGGATCCGCGGTAACGTCCGAAAGCGTCGCAATGTTCTGGTTGTTCTTGCCCGGAATCGGCAGCCCCATTTTGCTGTCAAAGAGGTAGTACTCCTCGCCGATCAGCACGCCAACCGCCCACGGTGTTTCGTCATCGCCGGTCGCAAACATGACCGCTGGCAAGTCCGCCTGATGGCACAGCATCATGAAGAGCTTGGCTTTCTCGATGTAGTCTCCGCGAGCGAACATCAGCAACTGCCAGGCCGTACGTTTGGCGCCCGGAGCAGCCAGACCTGAAGCAGAAAGTGTGTCTGCTTCGACCAGACGCTTCTCTTCGATTTCGTCTTCGGTGTAGCTTGGTGTTTCGTCCAACTGAATGTTCCGTGTTACCCAGTCGAAAAGTTGAACCGCCAGAGCAAGCTTTTCCGCGTCTGCTTTTTCCATGTCGGGATTCAGTTTTTGAAACACGGTGTCGACCGGTGATTCGTCTTCGTCAGTTGGTTCGTAATTGTCAGCCATCAATCGAAACAGTTCGAACTGACCAAGGTAAGGATTTTCCTCGACCCGTTCGGCAATCTGGCCCAGCCACGCCATCGACTGTAGATATTGTCCGTCAGAAGAAATGAAGCTTGAGCCTTCGATTCGGTTGACGGTCGGAATACGAGTGCCGTAAGGCTCAAGCACTTCGTTGATCGTCGCGTCTTCTTTCCAGTCGGTTTTTTCAAACTGTGCCGCTGAATATCCGGCCCACCGGTTGAGGCCCTGGGAAATGCTGTTGTTGAATTCAGTTTGATCGAATTGGCGTTCGCTAAAAACGAAGTCCATCGTTCGCGACAGGTCATCGACGCGAGTTTGCGAAGCTGTTGATTCGAGAATCTTCAACATCGGATCTTCTGGACGTTCGCAGCCCGAAACAGCAAACAGAAATGCAAGAGAGAGTGTGGAGAAGGTGAGAGCTTGACGCATGTTCTTCGTTTCGGTTTGAAATCAGTAAGTTTGTTATGACGACGCTCGCACACAAGCAGCAATCTGCTTCAGCGACGTCAGCAACGATTCAAATTCATCGAGCGGTACCATGTTGGCACCGTCGCTGGGCGATTCTTCCGGACGGGGATGAGTCTCCAGAAAGACCGCATCGCAACCACAGGCAACGGCGGCACGGGCGAGATGAGGAACCATCTCACGCTGACCACCGGTGACTCCGTTGGCGGCACTCGGTTGCTGTACGCTGTGCGTCGCATCGAAAATCACTGGCACGCCAAGCGATCCCATCTCGACGATCGATCGCATATCGTTGACCAGTCGACCGTAACCAAAAAAAGTGCCTCTTTCGGTCAGCATCGTTTGGTCACAACCAGCATCTAACAGTTTACCAACAACATGGTTCATGTCCCATGGTGCCATAAACTGGCCCTTCTTGACGTTTACCGGCTTTCCCGTTTTCGCGGCGGCAACCAATAGGTCCGTTTGCCGCGCAAGAAAGGCTGGAATCTGCAGCAGATCACAGGTCTGAGCAACAATTTCAGCCTGCTCCGGGAGGTGAATGTCAGTCGTGACCGGGACGCGATATTTGTCACCGATTCGACCGAGAATTTCCATCCCCTGGGACAGGCCTACTCCCCGGTACGAATCAATTCGCGTTCGGTTCGCTTTATCAAAGGAAGCTTTGAAAATCAGTGGAAGTTCCAGCTTTTGACACACTGGAACGATGGTTTCCGCGATCTCAAGCAATGTTTCTTCGCGATCGATGACGCAAGGGCCGGCAATAATCGCCAGCGGACAACCTGTACCGATGAGCACCGGCGATGCGCCAGAAGGACCTTCGATTTGGACCGGATTTCGAGGAGTTTTTGTCATGGCTCTATTGTGACCGATCGGCAGAAAGCAGCATAGGCCTCTGGTGCCTTCAATGGCGTCCGTTCGGGTTCGTCAATCGCAAGGGGTGGCCGAGACATTGGGCCTGTTCGGCACAAGCACTCGCAGTGCTTCTGGCACGACCACAATCTCCAGCGGTAAAACTCCTCCCGGGTCTCCGTCAAGCTCGAAGTGCACCGGTTCATCGCCTTCGGCTTCGACTCGCAGCGATCGAAACTGGGCGAACCGGGTCGAGTTGAGCCTTGGGTGGCCGCCAACGAACGTCGTGATCAGATACCAAACGCCTCGCAGAATTCCGCCGTCGCGATAGGTGCACATGTCCAGTTTGCCGTCGCGATCATCGGCCTCTGGTGTGATTCGCAAGTTAATCGCGTAGCGCGGGATGTTGAAAACAAAAGCCCATCGAGCCGACCACGCGGTTTCTGTGCCGTCGACAAAGAAGTTGAGTTTCGGAAATCGATAGCTAACGATCGTTTGAAAAATCGGTTTGAGCCACGAAAAGTAATTGATGTGTCCGGTGCGAACTTCGTCCAGTCGTTTCACTACCGCCGCATCGAATCCGCAACTGGCGACAACGAAGAACAGTTTTCCGTTCGCGCGACCTGCGTCGATGCGATGTTCCTCGCCGGTTTTGATCAGGGAGACGAAAAAGTCTTCATCGGCGATCAGTCCGAGGTGCCGACCTAGCAGGTTTTCGGTTCCCAGCGGAAGAATGGCGAACGGAGTTTCTCGTGGAAGCAAATTGGCCAATACCGCAATCGTGCCATCGCCTCCAGCAGCGACGACCGCACGAAGCGTGCCTGCGTCAAGGTGTTCCTGAGTTTGCTGTCGAACTTCCGAAAGATCCGTCAGCAGAATTGGTGCGAAGCCTTCATCGCCAAGCCGTCGGGCGATCGATTCGCAAAGTGACCTTCTGTCGGTGGCTCCGGAATTCGGATTGATCGCGAAGATGATTGTTCGAGCTGGCGAACTGGAAATGTCTGGTTGTGAATTCATCTTCGCCGTTTGAAACGTGCCGCTGTGGCTTTAAAAATCTTCGTGCGGAATAACTTCACCGCCTCGAATCGTCCCCAAGGCGTAAAACAAATCTGCGGTTACGTTTTCGTCAATCATATGCACCGAACCGTCCGCGAAAGCAAAAACGGTGATGCCGCCGGTATGCATGCTGTTGAATTGAGCGAACCCATGGAAATGAGCGTCGATGCCGCCCTTGTTGTTCGGTGGCTCGCCAGTCCAACCAACAACTCGCCAGCCCGGATACTCCGACCCTGTCACAACTCCAGCCCATGCCGAATCAAAGGAGTCTGAACTGCGTTCGCCCAGCAGTACCGTGTTGCTTGATCCGTCGAGCAGATCACGATAGCCGGTGTCGCTGTTTTGATAAAACACGCCGTTTATGTTGGTGTCGCCCGACTCCAGCAAGTCCGGATCGGGGCACATCTCGCCTTCTCCATCACCGTCGTCGTTGGCTGACATCTCAATTTGACGCACCGAAGAACCGATGCACCCGACGTAATGCGTCCGGCCGATGTGATACGGAACCGAGACAGGAACATCGTGCAGCATTTCCTCTGAACCGGATGTGCTCGAACTCTCCGGCAGCCTCATCGTTTCCAACTCGAACGTTGGAGTGTCGTGTGTCGAACTGGGACAGAACAGATTTGGGATTCGCTGAACGACCACCTCGTCGTATTTTCTGTCCACCAGATTTTCTGTCTGAGTGAACCGGGAATAAATTGCATTCTGTTCAAAGAACGGAAGGATTTGTGCGGTCCAGCCCCAGCCCGTTTCCGTTGGCAGATCCTTGCCGCCGATCCATCCCGACGGAAAGTGCATGTGGGCCGATTCATGATTGATTACGGCCAGACCAAGCTGCCGGATCTGGTTGGCACATTCGATGCGCCTTGCGGCCTCGCGGACTGATTGGACGGCCGGCAGAAGCATTGCAATCAGGATGCCAATGATCGCGATAACGACCAGCAATTCCACCAGCGTGAAAGCAAACCGTTTCAGCGTTGAATGTCGAACACCCATTTCTGGTCTCCGCATATAAGTTCTGTTTCTGGCAACGGGAAGTGGAATCAGCGTCCATTGTAGTACGCTGCATTGCGACGCAACAGGTTGTAAATCTTCATGTTGCAACGTGGCACAGTTGTTAAACTGCGCGTGTCCCAAATCGCAACAGTGGAATGCGAGTTGATTTGTCGCGCGCCGCATATCGTTGAGCGAAAGCTTTGTCTTCGACTGGCATGACAGTTGCTTCGTTGGAATAAGGCCCGCGAAGCTCAGGACTTTGTTTGACCACCACCTTGCCCCTTGGTGGTCTTACGTCAATAAGGTTTGACATCCTGTACTTCCGGGCTTTTATCGTGGAGCCACGTTTCCAGCGATTGAGTCTGCATCATCGTGCCGGTGCGATGTCATTGCGGGAAGACAGCAATCTACCGAAAGCGTCAATTCATTGAGGCTCGGGCTTGTTCGCGCAGCTGATCTGGGCCGCTAAAGTTAGCGCATTCGCCAAATGTCCGCGTCCGCGATGCCCAGCTTCCTTTGCATCGAGTCGATGTCTTTTTTGAAACGTTTTGCGTCGACCGGATAGCCCTTGGTTGGTTTCAATTGCGGCAGGTGTGTTTGCCAGTATCGATTCCATTGCAGCATAAACATTTCGCGAACGTACTTCGCGGCCATCGACGCCAACGCGATCGGCAACCACGATTCGCCCTTGGCGTTAAATTCGATCGACGACGTTCCGTTTTGAATTCGATACCGGCTGCTGGGACGGCTTTCGATTTCGACAATGACGGAAGGGTCTGAAAAATGTTCCCTGAGCGAATCAGCGTAGCGATTTCGCCCGCCATGTTTGTCGCAACGGATGTCGAAACAGTCACCGGTGCAACTGTCCGTTATATCCATTATCGATCTGATCAGGCTCAATGATTCCGCCGTCAGACAACTGGCTTTGTTGCCCAACGCATCGATGCTCTCGTTAAAACGTTTGGGGAACACGGTTGCCACCGACAGTTGCTCAATCGCCGCGTCGTTTGTCGAAAGTGATTCTCGGATTTGATTTCCGAGGGCCTGGATCGAAGCAAGTTCGCATTGAAACGGCAGTTCGATTTCGTTGGATTGGAAGTACTCAAGGTGGCAGTACTCCGCGTGATGATTCGAGTCGTTGTCGATTCCCAGAAGCGACATCAGTTCGTTGCCTGTCCGCGGAACCGTGCCGTGAATGGCGTGCAGGCTCGCTAAAACACCACGCTCCAGCAGTTCAATTTTCCCGGACGCGTAAACCGCTTTTGAGTCGGCGATCATGAGCCCAGGTTGAGATGTGCGTTTCTCGTACTTGGCCAATTTGCTTTTTTGATCGAACACGAAATCCGAAAGAGCGTTCTGGAAATCGAAGTTTGTGTCCGAGCATTTCCATCGTGTCGCGCCGATCACCAGCGGCCCAAGATTCGGGCCATATCCGGCTTCGTCGGTTGCGATGATGTGTTGCATTTGAGTAGGAAAGGTGCCCACGGGAAGTCGGTAAAAGTAGTTCAGTCTGTTTCAGGCTGAGACGTCGGATGTGCGTCGAATGGAAAAGCCAAGCTGTTTCGAAATCGCGAATTTGTTTGGCGATAGCCAGTGGTTGGGCGGGGTGTGAGTGTGAGTCTGGGACAGACTCACCTACTACAGCGTCTGAGACAGACGCACCTGCTACAAACTGGCCGCGATTTCTGCCGCCGCATCACAAAGCTTCTTCGCCTCGTCCATCGACGTGGCTTCGGCAATCGCACGCACAATCGGTTCGGTATTGCTCGGACGAACGAGCATCCATTTGTCTGACCAATCCAAACGCAATCCGTCCATCGTTCCGTGCTCGGCGTCCGAAAACTTCTCTTGCAATTTGGCGTAGAGCGATGGAACCTTGTCCCGATCAATCGCAACTTTCGTTTTGCAGATTTCGTAAGACGGAATATCAGCTTTCAACTCCGCGACCGATTTGCCTGTCGCCGCCATCGCGTCCAAAACCTGAGCCATCGCTACAAAACTGTCACGCACATAGCCCACTTTCGGGTCGATCGGTCCGCCGTTTCCTTCGCCGCCGTAGACCGCGTTCAGTTCACTCATTTTGCCCGTCACGTTGGCTTCTCCGACCGCGCTCAAATGCAACGTGCTTCCGTTCGCATCGCAAATATCAGCCGACATGCGACTGGACGAGCAGTTGATCACCACGTCGCCAGGCGTTTGTTGCAAGCGATGGTTCAGCGTGATCGCCAGCGTGTATTCTTCACCGATGTAGCTTCCGCTGCCGTCAATGATTGCCAACCGATCCGCGTCCGGGTCCTGACAGAACACCGCATCGGCACCAAAGTCGACACTCTTTTTCGCCGTGTCCTGCAAGTTCGCTTCGGTCGGTTCTGGCGGATGTTCAAACAGCCCGTCGGGTTCTGCTCCGAGGCATTGATATTCGCAGTCGAGCGCTTCCAGAAGTTGTTGGCCCAGGACTGAGCCCGCGCCGTGGTGGCTGTCGAGAACAACCTTGAATTTTTTCGAGCGGATTGCTTCCGCATTTACCGTCGCCAATACCGAAGCCAAATGGGCGGACGTGGTGTCTTCCAGGTTCGTCACGGTTCCGACATGTTCCCACGTGACCGATTGAAGCTGATAGTCACGATACGCTGCGATGACTTTTTCGCCCGCCTCGGCATTGATGACTCGGCCCGTCGCGTCGAAAAGCTTGATGCCGTTGTAAGGAGGCGGGTTATGGCTGGCCGAAATCTGAATCCCGCCCGCCGCATTGTGCTCACGAACCAAAATTCCCGTTGTCGGCGTGGCAGCAACGTCTCCGTAAATCACGTCGCGACCGATCGAAGCCAGTCCGCTACAGATCGCCTGAGCCAGCATCGGACCGGTCGTGCGTCCGTCTCGCGTGACGACAATCGGTCCTTCGGCGTCGAGCAATTGGACGTAAGCGGTTGTGAACTTGATCGCCAGCAGAGGGTCGAGGCTTTCTCCAACAATGCCACGCAAGCCAGAGACGCTGATGATGGGTTCGCTTTTCGCCGAAGTGTTCATGGTTTTGGAAGATAGGGAGGATGTTAAAAATTTGCCAAGGTTGTACCCGCCAAAGCGTTATCTGGCTAGAATCAAGCGACACAAACTGGACAGCGCAAACGTGATGTATTCGCTGATCCGGTGCCCCGTTTAGTAAACTTACTGCCTTTTAATACTGTCTCTGGTAAACGTAAATTCATGTCAGATCCCTCCATTTCCGTTGACGATTGCCTCCAAAAAGTCCGTGATGCTGTAGCAGCCGGAAAGATGACCGATTCGGTCGTTGGAAATATTCAATCTTGGCTGACTGAGTCCCGCTATTCGCAGTACGTGCCGCAAATTATTGAACACGTTGAAAACGAAAAATGGCAAGAGCTGGACGATGCGTTCTGGACCGTGATTCCGTTCGGTACCGGAGGTCGTCGCGGGAAAATGTATCCCTTCGGCAGTAACTCGATCAACGAGCGAACTATCGGCGAAAGTGCTCAAGGCTTGGCCGACTATATAAAAGAGATCAAGCCCGACAGCCCATGGAAGTTCGCGATCGCGTACGACACGCGGCATCGATCGCGGGAGTTTGCCGAACTCTGCGCAAGCATTATGGTCGCCAATGGCTTTGAGGTTTTCTTCATCGATGACTTCCGCAGCACGCCGGAACTTTCGTATCTGATTCGCCACAAGGAATGCGACTGTGGCATCATGGTCACCGCCAGCCACAACCCGCCAAGCGACAATGCGGTCAAGGTTTACTGGTCCAACGGGGCTCAGTTGATTCCGCCGCATGACAAAGCCGTGATCGCGAAAGTTGCAGATGTCGATGAGATTCCGAAAGCCGATTTCGACCAAGCGGTAGCCGACGGCAAGATTCACATGGTGATGGAAGAGACTGATGCGGCGTTGATGAAGGAACATCTGAACGTTTCTTTTGCTGGCCCGCGTGATCTGAAAGTCATCTACTCGCCGTTGCACGGTGTGGGTGAGTTTAACGTCAAGTCTCTGCTGGAAACTGAAGGCTTTACCGACCTTGAGATTTACGGTCCGCACCGCGAGCCGAGCGGTGATTTCCCGAACGTTCCCGGTCACGTTTCCAATCCGGAGCGAGCCGTTGTGTTCGAATCGATCATCGAGGAAGCAAAAAAGAGCGGTGCAGATCTGATTCTGGCGACCGATCCTGACTGCGATCGCATGGGCGCTGCGGCACCGGTATCCATGGATCCGGCTGGTGAATGGAAAACGTTCAATGGCAACCAGTTGTGCGCCTTGCTGGGTGACTTTGTAGTTTCGCAACATCAGGCCGCCGGAAATCTGACGCCTGAGAAGTACATTGTTTCAACGCTGGTCACGACCCGAATGCTTCGCCGCGTTTGCGAAGCCTACGGCATCAAGTGTAACGATGAAAACCTGGTCGGATTCAAATGGATCTGCAACGTGATGGATGTCGAAGGACCTGATAATTTCCTTTACGGTACCGAAGAGTCACACGGATTTCTGGTTGGCCAGTACTGTCGCGACAAAGACGGTGCGATCGCCTGTTTGCTGATGTGTGAACTGGCGGCGATGGTGAAGGCGAAAGGCATTTCGTTGCACGAGCATTTGGAGTCGCTCTATAAAAAATACGGTTACCACGCCGAGCGTTTGATCAACGTTCGCATGGAGGGCTCGGATGGCATGAAGAAGATGAAAGAACTGATGGCCACATTCCGCAGTGCTCCGCCGAAGACGATGGGCGGGTTGGCGATCAAGTCTGTCGCCGACTATGGATCACTGAAACGTAAGTTCGCTGACGGATCCGAGGAGTCATTTGAAGGGCCGGTCGGAGATTTGATCTTTTTTGAAACCGAAATCGAAGGCAACTACGTCGCGGCTCGACCTTCCGGAACGGAGCCTAAAATCAAGTTCTACATGTTCACAACGGTCGCTCCCGAGGAGTCGTCTGACGTCGAAAAATGTCGCGGCGAAATGGAAGCCCGCCTGGATGCGTTCGCGGCGGACATGGAAGCGTTTGCCGATTCTGTCTAATCCGATTCGGTCCAATGAATGGCTGTTGCTGAATTTCACACGAATTCAGCAAGGCAGTTTTGGTTTTGAAATATGGAGACTTGAAGATCACAGCGTCGCTTTCTATTAATCTCGATTCTGAATCGGAAACCGAAGCTCTCGGGCTTGCGATTGGAGAACAGTTGCAGCCAGGCATGGTCATTGGACTCTGCGGAACGCTCGGCAGTGGCAAGACGCGTTTAACGCAAGCCATTGCTCGCGGACTAAAGATTGATCAGCCTGTCGTCAGCCCGACCTATACGTTGTGCGTGCCATATGTCGGGCGTTTGAAACTGCTGCACATGGATGCCTATCGCATTGCGCATGCTGAGGAGGTCGACGAGTTGGATCTGTTTGAACGCGTCGACGACGGAGAAGTATTAATCATTGAATGGGCGGACCGCATCGAAGCTCAGCTCCCTGATATCGATGTGTGGATCCAAATGGCGCCGACCGGCGAGCAAACGCGCGTGTTTGAAGCGCAGGCGAGATCCGAACTGGGGCAGAGCCTCGTGGCGGCTCTTAGTGCGAGTCTGAACTGATCGCGATGCGATAGTGTTTGTATCCGCTGATCGACCATTGTTGACGCCAGTTGATTTGTAACTTCAGTCTCATTGCTATCCCGTCGGTAAACTTCCAGTCCGGATGTTCCAGGACAACCAGGTCCCTGGCGAGAGACTTGATTTCTCCCGTGTCTGTCGTCGCAAAGACTTCGACATGATCGCCCGGGGCGGGAACCCCACCGACGTAGGCGCCGTCGTCATGTTTGATGGCGATCCATTTCGCCTTGGGCCAAAAAAACGGCGAGCGCGATGATGGCAAGCGTGACCACAAGCAACATGGCTCTCAATGAAAGCTGGATTTTGCGTGCTTTCGTCGACATGCGGAACCTCAACAAATCTCAAAAGACGTCAGCCTGCCACTTCGCAGATTCGCTCGGCTGCCTTCACAGCATCAGCTTCGTCAATATGCATATGCGTCACCGCCCGGACGGTGTCGTGGCTAAACGGATACATGCCAACACCCGCCGCGCCGCAACGCTCGACCATTTCAGCAGCCGTGCCGATCGATGGATCAACGTGGAAGATCGCAATGTTTGTGTGAACCGAATCGATATCAATCGACAGTTTCGGGTGCTGCGAAACAACCTCGGCAAAACGTTTCGCGTTGCGGTGATCGTCCGCAAGTCGGTCAATATTGTTGTCGAGTGCGTAGAGTGCCCCGGCGGCGATGATGCCGGACTGACGCATGCCGCCGCCGAGCACTTTTCGATGCCGAATCATTGACTTTCGCATCGATGAGTCACCAGCAAGACAGGATCCGACGGGTGCGCCGAGTCCTTTGGAGAAGCAAATGCTAACCGTGTCGAAATTCTCAGCCCATGTTTTTGCTTCGATGCCGGAAGCCACAACACAGTTAAAAAAGCGAGCTCCGTCGAGGTGCGTTGCCAACCCGTTTTCGCGTGCCCAACCGCAAACGGACTGCACGTCTTCCAGCGGCAGGATGATACCGCCGCCCTTGTTGTGCGTGTTCTCCAGGCAAAGCAGTCGAGTGTAAACCGCGTGCTCGTTGTCCGGATTGATCAGGTTACGCACGTGCTCCAGTCTCAAATTTCGCCCGGGAGCAGTCACGGTTTTCGCCACCAGACCAGAAAGCTGGGCAAACGCGCCCTGCTCATAGTTGTAGATGTGGCAACCGGATTCGCAGATGAACTCATCGCCAGGCCGACAGTGAACCCGTAGCGCCGCCTGATTCGTCATCGTGCCCGACGGCATGAAGACTGCGGTTTCCATTCCCAAAATGTCAGCAATGCGTTCTTCAAGCGCCGCGACAGTTGGATCAACGTCAATTACGTCGTCGTTGACTTCAGCGTTAGCCATCGCCTGTCGCATGTCGGCGCAGGGTTTCGTCAGAGTGTCGCTTCTCAGGTCGATCATGGTCAGCTTGCAAAATCAGCAGGGAGAGCTTGGCAAAAAATCAATTGTTGGAATCTGTTGCGGCCTTGTCGACAGCCACCACAGGCTGAGTCCACGCTTGCTGCATCTGATTTTTGAAGGAAGGATCGTCAGCCGGAAGACTGCTGGTCACGACGGCTCGAACATACAGTTCGTTCCCGGTAAATTTGTAACTGGCAACCTTGCCCTCGACGCTGGACACGATTTTGCCAATCGACTCATTCGGCGGCAACTCTCCATCCTTGGACGGTTTCAGAGTCGCGACGAAATCGATTTTGAATTCCGCGTCCGAATCGTCTTCGACTTGCAGGCTTAGCGTCTGTGTCGCTTTGTCGAACTGGACGTCGTTCAGGACAACGCCCGACGAAGCGTAAAAGTCACCTCGCTTCATTGCCATAATCAAATGGTCAGGGCTCAGGAACTTCGAGCGGACCATCACCCAGCCTCGACCGGGACGGGAGCCAGGCCGGCCGTGATATTCGTGGCTGTCATCGGTCGCGACGCCGTACAGAGGAGCCGCGCCCAGTTGAGCCATTCGAATTGCGTTGGCCACGTCCCACATTCGCTCGATCGAAATGTTCTTGTCATTTCCGAGGTGACCCACCGAAGGATGCCCGTTGTAGACCTCAAAAAAACGTTCCTGGACCACAGACGCCAAATCTTCGGCGGTGACTGCGTACCCAAAGTTGGGATGATTCAGATGCGGAAGAATCTGTCGTCCCAGTCGCTTTTCCTGCTCCAGAACCAGCCGCAAGTTGTTCTGCATCGCCTCTCTGACCGTAGAACCGCCGACTGGATCGATCAGTTCCGCAACATTGGTCGCGTTCATGTGAACCGGTTTTCCGGCGGCGCGATCGCTGATTTCTTCTCCCGGAATCAGGATGAACTTGCCGGCTTTTTCAAGCAGCGGAGCGAACTCGTCCAGAGGCTTGAGCCGGACTTCGCGAGTCGCTTCCGAATCGCCTCGAACTTCGACCCAGTCTTCTCCAAACTTGTCGATGTATTTTTCAAGAACATCGGGTTCAGCACGTTCCTTGATGTCAGCCAACTTCATCCAGCGAACGCCGCGGCTGAGGATGTTGTGGTCGGAGAGAGCCAGAAAGTTGTAGTCCCGCTCGGCATACCAACTGGCGATCATGTCCGGAAAATCGTCGCCGTCGCTCCACAAAGAATGCGTGTGCAGATTGCCTTTCCACCAACGTGCCTCGCGATTGGCAAGACCCGTCCTGGTCTGGTCGGATGAAATCTGGGCAACGCACCGCGGTTCCGTCAGCCCTGACAATAGCATGGCAAAAACGACGAACAGGATACCGAACTTGCGGCCAGGCATGTCGCCAAAGAAACCCAATTCCAGTTTGGGAAGTCGCATCGCAGTCTCTCCGAGCAGAGTTGATTCGTGAAAAGGACACTCAGAAGAAAGACGCCGAACTTCGACGCCCTCAATCCGATCGCCATGCTAACACGGAAGTATGATCGTCGCTGCCTCGCGGTCCGTTGTTGGCAGCGAGAATCGATCACATTGCGACTGCAAGCCAGCGATGATCAGCGCGACCATCGCTTTGTGGCTTGTGCATCGTTGTCTGAAACCGGTTCGACGGCCCAGACGGAAACGCGAACCCGTCGCCCTAGTCGTTTACATGCGTTTCAAGGAAGCGCGCCAGACGATGGAAATCGCTGTCGGCATCAATGTAGCGAACGACGGTGACGAGCGTTTCTGGGTCAACCAGTTTTTCAAACGGAACGTACATCAAGTCAAGCTGGCCAGAAACGCTGACCATCACGCCGTTGAGCTTCTTTTCCGCCAAGGCACGGAAAGCACCCACGCCAAGTTGGCTGCCGAGCATCGCATCAAACGCGTGCGGCTGTGCACAACGGGCTTCGTAACCCAATTGCAATCCCTTGATCAAACGCGTGCGACCGTTGGTTTTTGAAGCATATTTCGCTTGAACGGCCTTCGACATGATCGAAAACAGGCTGACTTGCGAAATGTTGATGTGTCCGTGATCGTCGCGCTCGATTCCTTCGACGAAGCTGAACGGCAGGTACTCAGCCAGTCCTTCCGCCATCACGATCACACCGTACTCCTTGCCTTCGCTTTCGCGAGCCAAAATCGTTTTCACGATTCGATCGCAAACCCGATCCATGTCCATGCACTTTCGCGTTTTCTTTTCGCCGTTGGCATCGGTGAATTCTTCTTCCACCAGATAGCCCGCGATTACATCTTCAACGCTGATGACCAGACTGGCTTCGCCCGCGATCGCTGCACCGTAGGACAACCAGCCCGCACTGCGGCCCATCGTCTCGGTCAGGAAGTAAGAGCGAGTCGCCTCTGCATCATGCAGCAACGTGCGAATCTCTGTTGCCAGAAAGTCGACGGCTGTGAAAAAGCCAAACGTGAAATCGATGCCGTGGTAATCGTTGTCGATTGTTTTCGGAAGATGAACAACCGGAATGATGTTTTCCGAATTGTACTTTTCCTGAAACAGCTTGAACTTGTTGGCGGTCTTGAGCGTGTCGTCGCCGCCGATCGAAATCAACGCGTCGACACCGAGTGACTTAAGGGCGTCCGAAACGCGTTTCATCGGAGCAACTTTTTCAGCGTCGTCCAAATCTGACGGATGGCCGATCATTTTGCCAGGGTTGCTGCGAGCGGTTCCGATCATGATTCCCTGCGAGTTTCGCGTGCGACGAAGCTTGCGATGAGTCAACAGGATATAGTCCTTGTCCTCGACCAGTTCCGTGCCATCGAAATCGATCAGGCTGGAATAGCCGTGCTTGATACCGACGACTTCAACTCCAGCTCGCAAAAACGAGTGAGCTGCAGCGGAGATGACGGCGTTGGCCGCCGGAGCAGGTCCGCCGGCGAAAAGAATGGCCACACGCTTGAAAGCGTGGTCAGGACGAGCCGGAGGTGAAAGAGTATTTGCCACTTAATGATTCCTTTTAAAGATGTGGTTGGATGATGGTGGTTGGAGCAAACATCCTCCATGTGGAGCAAGCATTTTTGTCGCCACCGGTGGTTTTTCAAGACACGTTGCAAGTTTTGCGAAGCAGCACTGCATGGCGTGGAGATCGCTGCCGTTAAGCCCGGTTTGTGGCTGAAGCAGTGCTGGTTCGAGAAAGTCGCCGAAGTCGCGAGGCAATGCACTCAACAGATTACGCCTCGCATTCCGCGAACAATAAATCGCAACTGCGGGCTGAGTCGGCGCCTAACACCACTCTTGCGTAAGCGGCTTCACAACAACTTCCGGAACGTGGACCTCTCGCGGCAGCTCAATCAGCGAAACGACCAACTCGCCAACATGATCGGCTTGCAACATCCGACCGCGATGTTCTTCGGTGACAGGCGTCGGCCGTTGTTTCAACAGCGGAGTATCGACTTCGCCGGGATAGACGTTTGTGACTCGGACTCCGTCGTCGGCGGCTTCGTTTGAAACACATGTTCCCAGCGCAGTCATGCCAAACTTCGAGGCCGAGTAAGCGACTCCGGCAAGTGCGATCGCACGTTTCCCGGCGACCGACGAAATGTTGATGATCAGGCCATCTTTCCGCGAACGCATGTCGGACAACACAGCGTGCATGCAATTGTAGGCTCCTGTCAAATTCACTGCGATCATCTGATCCCATTGCTCGGGAGACATCTGTTGCATGCTGCGGTCGGGAATGTTGATCCCGGCAGCGTTGACCATCACGTCGATCGGACCGCCAAGCTCGGACTCGGCCCACTGAAAATATTCGTTGACGCTGGCTCGATCCGCGACGTCGATCGCGTGAGTTCGGATCGAAGTTCCTTCAGCGGCTTCCGCCAGTTTTTCGAGAGTCCGTCCACCGATTGCAACGTCGAAGCCATCTTTCGCGGCGAGCAGTCTTGCTGTCGATCGACCCATTCCGGAACCACCGCCGATGACAACGACACGAATATTAGACATCGAAAAACCTTCAGGCTGAGTTGGGGCTGAGTTCGCAAAACCGCAAGCTTAGCGGGATGACAGCAGTTCTTCGAGAGCCCGATGGTCAACTTGATGTGAGATTGAGCGAATGTTCTGGTCTCGGTCCAGCACGATGTAAACCGGCCATGAATTCACGCCGACGGAATCCGGGATCGTGTAATCCTGACCGAAGTAAAAGCTTCGCCATGGCAGTTTCCGCAACGAAAACACCTGCTGAATGTGGTCACGCCGATCACCAGCATTCATGCCGACGATCGCGAAATCGGATTCGGGATATTTTTCAACGAGCGACCGCCCGGTCGAATAGAAGCTCTTGCACGACGGTCACCAGTCGCCGAAAAAATCCAATAAGACAACTTTGCCTTTGAACTCCGAAATCGAAATGGATTCGCCGTCGATGTCAGTGCCTGAAATGTCCGGGAACGCTGATCCGACTTTCAATTGGCTGTTCAGATTGATTTGGGTGGCTTGCTTTGAGTCGCATCCGACGAAAAGGACCAGCATCGCCGCGGCGCAAGCGAAAGCGTGCCTTTGGCTGGCCGTTAAACGCCAGAACGCAGCGGCCACGAGCAAGCACGTGAGGATCCCAAATGTGAAAGTTGGCGACATCGCAGAATTGTAGTTCGTGCTTGCGGCGAATGTAATGAATCATCTGCCATCACAACGCAGGCGGGGAGTCGTCGCCCAAAGTCAGCGGCTTGCTTTGTGTTTACCAGCTAGATTTTGATCCACGTCCTGGAGCTCAATTTTTCGGGCAAATCGACGTGCCAGCGTCACCAATTGCCTTGCCCGCAAAGTCGTAACGGCAAGCTCGCCCCGCGTTCCCCAGCTTCACAAACCGTGTGGAAGTTTTCCAGATTTCCCGTTTGTATCGAACGAAATTATTCTAATGCGCACGTTCAGTTTGCCGAAAAATAGGACGGCTAAGGACAGTTTCCGCAAAACTGCTTGGCTATCCCGCATTCAATTTCGACCCAACTTCTTTACCTCAGTGACGTTGTCACGATTGGTGATTATGTGTCCGTGCCCGCGCAGGGGTGTACGTGGACGGCGCTGTTGGTTCGTTGCTGTGGGACTCAAAACTCACTCAAGGAATTCCGATATGAAATCCCAAGACTGGACGTTGCTCCGCAAGATCGCGGCGACAACCTCTTTTGCTTTCCTGGCGTTGACCCAAACGGGCCTGGCACAGCAGAGCGAATCAACGGCACCCACCGAGCAGAGTTCGAACGAAGCTCGCATTCGACTTAGAACGGACGCTCAGCAAAGTCTTTCTGATGCTGGAGACATTCAGTTCTCACCGGTCCCGGCGATCAATGGGAAGAGCGCGAATGGTTCGCTGCTTGATTCGCGTTTCGACAAATTCCCCAAGTTTGAGAAATCGCAACAACCTGTTGCGGTTGAGCCCCAGCCTGCTGAGGGGATGGTGGCTCCCGTCGCCTGGGAAGCACCAGCGACCGGAAACGTTCCTGCAATGATGCCTGCGATTCGACAGATTCCAGGGCAGGACCAACAACAGCCTGGCGAGGTTGCCCAGATCGAGCCGGACAATCCTTTGTTCCAGGGGCTTTCAGGCACGGTAAAGATTGTCGTCGACGAAAAGACGAACAAGTTGACCGTGATTGGTGCTCCCGCCGATGTCCTGATCGTCGAGCGAAAGCTTGACGAGATTCGCCAGTCCACCGAAGAAGAAGTTCGGGTGCCGGAACGAATTCCGCTGCGTTACTCCAACAGTGAAACGATTTCGGAATCGATCCGTCAAATCTACGACGCGAACTACGAATCGAAAGTCGGAAAAGCAGAGATCGTTCCGCTGAAATCGCCGAACGCGTTGCTTGTCTTTGGTAGCCAGCCCGCGATTGATGCCGTTCGCGACATCGTCAACAAAATTGAGTCCGACGTCCAACCTGAGGACGCAAAGGACTTCGCTTCCTTCAATCTGAAACACGTTTCGGCACCAGATGCCAAACGTCGCCTCGAAGAGTTCTTCCGTGGCAATCAGGACGGAGAAGCGTTTCCTGTCGGAGCATGGACTGTGGTCGCGGACTATCGCAGCAATGTGATTGTGGTTCGCGGAAACGCACAGGTGATTCAGCAGGCGAAACTGTTGATTAGTGCGATCGACATCGACGAGGACGAAGTTTTGTCGACGAAAAGCGTTCGCGTTTTCCAGTTGCAAAACGCGATTGCCGGTGACCTTGCCATTATCCTGCAGGACGCCATCAACGGTGCTCTGAAGAATGTTCCGACTCCGATTCAATCCAACTCTCAGGGCGGCGGGATTCAGCCAAGCCAGCCTGGTCAGGATGGAAACGAATTCTCATCTGAGATCACGCCTTCGAAACTTCAACTGGAAACTGTTGGAGCCGATGGCAAAGTCGTCACTACCGGTTTGCTGTTCAACGTTCGCGTAACCCCAGATTCGGCATCCAACTCGATCATCGTTCGCGGTCCGGCCAGTGCAATGCCGTTGGTCGCAGAACTGATTAAACAGTTGGATCGATTACCCAACGCTGAGACAATGATCAAGGTGTTCCAGATCGTCAACGGCGACGCGGAGCAACTGTTGACCATGCTCGAATCCATCTTCGGTGCCGACGATGCTCAGGGCCAGCAAAACCAAACCGGTGCTCTTGCCGAGTTGCCGTTGCAGACGGTGTCAACGACTCCGGGTGCCGCGTTGATCAACCTTCGTTTTGCGATCGACCAGAGAACGAACTCGATCATCGCGACTGGGCCGGGCGGAGACTTGCAAGTCGTCGAAGACTTGCTCAACCGTCTTGACGAAGACCTGCGTTCACGCCGCGAGACGGTTGTCTATCGGCTTAGCAATTCAAACGTGCTGGACGTCGAGGAAGCTCTCAACAACTTGCTGGACTCTCGTTCTGACGTGCTGGCTCAGGACCCGCGGACTGCTGGTGGAGCCGTTTTGGCCGATCAGGAAATCGTGATCGTCCCCGAGCTTGGTAGCAACAGTCTGATCATCAGCACGTTGCCAGAGAACTTTCCGGAGATCGAAAATATCATTCGCCGTCTGGATCGCAGACCGCCTATGGTCAAAGTCAAAGTCATGATGGCGGAAGTCAGCCTTGGCTCGTTGGAAGAATTCGGCGTCGAGCTTGGAATTCAGGACTCACTGTTGTTCGATCGAAGCACCACGGTTGGAGCTGACGGAGCAATTACAGGTACTGGCTTTGACTTCAACGGGGCAGGCATTGCAAACCAGAACTCGGTCTCTCCTAGAAATCTGGCCGCAAGTGCTCTTTCGAACCTGAACATCGGGCAGACCAATGCGGAGTTGGGTTATGGTGGATTGGTGCTGTCGGCAGGAAACGAATCGATCAACGTTCTGCTGCGAGCCCTGAAAGATCGTAATTGTCTTCGCGTTCTCAGCCGTCCGCACATCATGACTCTGGAGAACCTTCAGGGCCGTGTGTCGGTCGGACAATCGGTGCCGCGAATCACAAGCAGTACGCAAACGAACTTCGGTGGAATTTCCAACGGAGTCGAGGAAAAAGATGTCGGTGTCATCCTTGAGATCACGCCTCGCGTCAGTCCTGACGGAATGATCACCATGTTCGTCAACATTGTGAAATCAAGCCTTGGCCAGGAAGAAGACGGAGTCGCGGTCGCGGTCGACAACAACGGTAACGTTGTTCGTCAGGCTCCGATCAACGCGACTGAAGCTCAGACGACCATCATTTCACGCTCGGGACAAACGATTGTGTTCTCTGGCCTGATTCAGGAGTCGAAACAGCACGCAGAGCGAGGTGCTCCGATCCTTTCGGACCTGCCTTTCATCGGCCCACTTTTCAAGTTCGAATCCGATCAAGCTGCTCGAACCGAGTTGCTGATCATCATGACACCTTACCTCGTTGATGCCGAAGGAATCGTCGACGCCCAGAACGCCGATGAAATGGAACGGATGCACTGGTGTCTGTGTGACGTCGCCGAAGTCTATGGCAACACGGATTTCGATCCTGCACACGCTGATCTGGATGCTTCCCGAACCGTTTACCCGGGCGGAGAAGGAGAGATCGACTGGTACAGCGAAAACACGAACGCTGACCAACAGCAGATCGATCCTGTTTCGCGAACGGTAAGTACGTCCCAGTCGGTCAAGCAGGTTGGCTTTATGGACAAAATGAAGCTGAGCCTGAAAGAGTCGCCGGTTGCCAAAATCGCGGACCGTATCCGCGGCAACAATCCTTCGAACCGCAACGATCGCAATCGTCGCGACTTCGAGGAACTCAAAGAACTTCGCAGCCAACAGCAGGACTAAACCATGAAGACTCGAATTTTGACAATGGTGTTGGTTGCAGTCGTCCTCTCGACTGGATGTTCAGTCTTCAAACCACACATGCCGAAGATGCCATCGCTGACTCGCAGCAATGGTGACAAGGCAGAGACGGCGAAGCCCGAAGCGGAACTACCGACGTATGGGACGCCGGAAAAGATGCTGGCCATCTGGAAAGATTCCGTTCGGACTCACCCTGGAAAGCCTGCGATGCGTGGTTTTGGCGGAAGAATTTTCCTCTACGATCAGAGCGGTGCTCCGATTCGTGCCGAAGGCGAACTCGTGATCTACGGCTTCGACGATTCCAATACGGAACGTCAAGGCAGTAAAGCGGATCAAAAGATCGTGCTTGAAAACAGCAAGCTGCAACGACGGTACAGCAAGTCCGGACTGGGAGACTCCTACAGCGTCTGGATTGACTGGGATGAAGTTGGGGCGCCTGACAAAAGCGTGACGCTGATTCCTTTCTTCCGCACACCGGAAGGAAAGATCGTGAAGGCGGGTCAGGCAATCTATACGCTGCACACGCCGTCCAAGGAAGAGAAGTTGTACAAAGAGAAACTGGTTTCGCACGACGAAATTTCATCGGACGGAGACTCAGATCCGGTGTCTCAGGCCAACTTCATCCAATCCACAGGCGATGCGTCGAAAGTCGTCGCTGCTGGTGGGGTCGATGAAGCGTCGCAGGATAAAAGTGTCCGCACGACGACCATTCGTGTCCCTATGGCAACCCAAAAACGTTTGCAAGAAACAGGAAACGCTTCCTCGTCGAAAAAGTCGTCGGCGACTTTGACAGAGAAAGCCGCTGTTTCAGATTCGATGCCGAACCGACCGCTCACGAGACTCGAAGAGGCTCGCAAGAAACGTCGGGAAGCAATCGGTGAAGGCAACGTCTTCGGAATGCCAGGGCAGCTCTAATCGTCGCTACCGAAAGGACCACTTCCATGAGTCCATCACAACAACTTCGTGACGCTGCGATTGTGCTCAACAGTCTGCCGGATGAAATGGTCTCGGACGTGCTCTCGCGTCTGGACGACCAGAGCCAACATCAGCTGATGGACTCAATGGATTCGCTCGAATCGTTGAACAAGATTTCTGGACAAGAACTGCATCAGATCTCTCGGCGGTTTCGCGAGCAGACGTTTGGCTCCGCCGGGCATCATCGCCCGGCGTCGGCTAATCTGATTGAGTCCGATGTCGAACCGTCAGTCCAGCCAGCGGCGAGGGAAACGTTTCAGTACGATGAAACGTGGCTGTGGCCGCAGGATTCGCTGGGGCCGAACACGGAGCCGTTTGCTTTTTTGAAGTACATGGATTCGCGGGCTCGGCGACAGTTGCTGGAAACTGAACATCCGCTCAATGTGGCCATGGTGATGTCGTCTCTATCGCCAGAGTTCGCTTCGTCGATCACTCGCGATCTTGATCCGGCATTTCGCATGTCGGTGATTCGTCGCCTGTGCGAGTTGGATATCATTGATGATGCCAAATTGATGGGGCTTCGCTACGAACTGCGGATGCGTGCCAAACGAATGCTGGCGATTGAGCATTGTACGAAGCAGGGATTCGCGGTCGCGGCTGATTTGCTCAGCCTGTCGGATCGAAAGACTCGGGACGGCGTGTTGGCGTGGTTGAGGGACCGCGACAATGAGTTGGCTGAGGAACTGACGCAGCGAATTTTGACGATGAACGACATCGCGAATTTTAGCGACTCGCAAATCGCAAAACTGCTCAAGCGCGTCGACACGTCGGCATGGGCAGGCGCTCTTCGGTCGACGCTGCCTTCGGTCGCCAAACGGGTTCTCGAGTGCATGGCTCCGCGAGCTGCTTACATCGTCAACGCAGAGATGGCTGCTTTCAATCCGCTCGATGAAGAAGCAGCCCACTGGTCTGTCGAGCAGGTGATCGGCGAAGCCATCAAGATTCGCGCGGAAGACTCGGCTGTGGGCGAATCTCCGTGAGTGCTGGTTAGCTCTCGTTGAAGGATTTGGTAATGTGTTCAGGTCTGCAGTCCGAATCGTTGTGGCCGCTTGAGGTCACCATGGAAAGCTGGCTTTCCGCCTTGGCACCCTCCCATTCGCGACAATCCGGCTCACAATTACCTTATTCTCAGCACCCGCAGCGTGTTTCAGGGTTTGACCAGTATCAGGGCCGATTCTAAGATACCTAGACACGTCTCGGATCTGATTTTTGAGGCTGCTGTCGCAGAACAGAAAGAACTCTGCTTAAGGGAAAAAACATGTTTGGTTTAGGCTGGGCCGAAGTCGCCCTCATCGCTGGAATTTTCGTGCTGTTGTTCGGTGGAGCAAAGCTGCCTTCGCTGATGCGCAACATGGGCAGAAGCGTCAACGAATTCAAAGCCGGAATGGCTCAGAAACCAAAGTCGCTCGAAGAGGATTCAGAGGAAGAATCGACTTCAGATTCAAAGTCAAAAGTCGAAGAAAAAGAAACTGCGGACGTCTAGCATGTTTCCCGGCGGCATCGGCTTCGCGGAAGTCACTCTTTTGGCAATTCTGTGTTTAGTCGCTTTCGTTTATCTACTCATTTGTCAGATCCAGCGTTGACCCCATGTTACCAGGCGGAATCGGTACCTCTGAATTAGTTCTGATTGCGATCGTCGCAGTCGTGTTGTTCGGTAGCAAACTTCCAGAGGTCGCTCGCTCTGTTGGCCAGTCGTACACTCAGTTTCGAAAGGGACTGAACGATATCCAGACTTCGATCAAATCCGAACTGGATCGGGAACTGGAAGACGTCAAAAAGATTCCTCACGAGATTGAGACGGCCTACAACGACAGCAGCGACGACGATCCTGGTCCCAGCTACGATCCTCCTGAAGACATTTAAGCCCGTCAGGCGATGGCAAAATGGTCGTTCGCCAGATTCTTTCTTTCCCGCTACGGCTGTCGCACTCACCGGCAGGTTCAGTTCCTGGTAACGGTTGCGAATAGTTTGTGAGACTTCTGCGGTTTTGTAAAAAGTTCCCGAACTTCAACGTGTCCGGATCCGTTCTGTCTTCGTTGACCATCGACCACGGCAATCCTATAGTGAGTCCGCTGGGGGTGGCGACAGTAGTTAAGACACAAGCCGAATTTTTTGGTCGCAGTTTGAAGACGAAAAAAGAAATCGCCAAAGAAGTCGCCGAGGCTCTGGATATTCCCCAGACGCTGGCTCGGGAAGCGGTCCAGAAAACGCTCGACTCGATCCTTGACGGGCTGGTGAGCGATGGCCGGATCGAGCTGCGAAAGTTCGGTGTCTTTGAGATCAAGGATCGGGCGGCCAAGAAGGGTCGGAACCCAAACACCGGCGAACCGATTATGCTGCCAGCCAAAAAGGTGGTCACCTTCAAGTCCGGGACCGAGATGGACGAACGAGTCAAACGGCTTTCTGCGAAAACGCTTAGCGAAGATCGGGAAGAAGGTCTTGAGCGTGAGCGACGCGAACAGGAAGAGTAACGCGGTCGACTGATCCAAACCCCTCACTCTGGGCAGACGGAGCACCGCGGCTACAATGAATTGATCGAACTCAAAACAGAGCCAATCATGTCAAACATCCTTCGCAATCTCCCTTCGGTCAGCCAACTTTTGGAAAGCCCGCAGCTGAAAAAGATGGTCGAGAACATCAATCATGGCGTTGTCGCCGAAGGTGTTCGCACGTTTCTGGATGATCTCCGCACGCAAGTCGTCGACGCCGCTGGAGAGGTTCCGATCCCGACGCCGACAGAGATGGCGGACAGAATTGCGGACTGGTTAAGCAACGAAGAGCGACCGTATCTCCGCCGCGTCATCAATGGAACCGGCATCGTGCTGCATACGGGACTCGGCAGAGCACCTTTGGCCGCCGAGGCTCTGGCAGCGGTGAACGAAAACTCCAAGAGCTACGCCAGTGTCGAAATCAACCTGATGACTGGTGAACGCGGGCAGCGTGTCAAGGCTGTGGAACGTCTGATCTGTGAACTGACAGGCGCTGAAGCTGCCGTTGTTACCAATAACAACGCCGCTGCAACGATGCTGACTCTGTCCGCGATGGCGGCGGGTAAGGAAGTCATTGTTTCTCGCGGCCAACTGATCGAAATCGGCGGCAGCTATCGTTTGCCCGACGTCATGGAGTGCAGCGGCGCGAAACTGAAAGAAGTCGGCACGACAAACAAGACTCATCTCGCCGACTACGAAAACGCGATCGACCCCGAATTGACCGGGGCGTTGCTGAAGGTGCATCCAAGCAACTTCGAAGTCATCGGGTTTACCAAAACGATTTCCACAAAAGAGCTTTCAAAACTCGCAGCGAAACACGATCTTCCGCTGATCGACGATATCGGTTCCGGCGCGTTGTTGGACTACGCCCAGTTTGGATTGAGGAACGAGCCTGTTGCGTCGGAAAGCATTCGCGATGGCGCGGACCTGATTCTGTTCAGTGGCGACAAGCTGATCGGCGGACCTCAGTGTGGAATCATTGCTGGAAAGAAAAAGTACGTTGATCGCATCCTGAAGAATCCTCTCATGAGAGCGATGCGGGTTGGCAAAATGACTCTATCGGCATTGCATGCAACGCTCAGCCTTTACCGCGATCAGGAGAAAGCCAAGCAGTCGATTCCACTATTGCGAATGCTCTCGATGCCGGCGGAAAATTTGAAGCTGCGTGCGGAGAAATTGGCGTCTTTGTTGTCGGCAGTTCCCTGCGTCGGATCGTGCGAAGCGATCCAGGAAGAAGCCATGCTTGGTGGCGGAAGTTTGCCGGCTCAAAAGATTCCGACATGGTGCGTATCGATCACACCCGCCGGTTCCGTCGACGCTCTGTCGGCCAAGCTGCGAAGTGGGACTCCTGCGGTGATGGGCCGCGTCCAACAGGGAAAACTGTTGCTCGACACGCGAACGATTTCGCCAGCAGAAGATCTTGAGCTGGTTAAAGTCTTCGAAACACTGGAAGCCTGAACCAGGACGTTGGCTCCCAGTTTGGAATGTGACCGGGCGTTAGATCGCACTCTGGTTGAAGGCTGTTCGCAAACCTGATTCAATGGGGCATCGATGTGCGAAACAACGTCAAAGAGACATTGTCGCCATTTGAAGCAATCCCTGAAAAATAGACGCGATTAAAAATCGTCTTTCATCAGCATCGTTTCTTCGATCTCCAACAACTCATCGATCCAGACGCGAATGTCCTGATCGTACTCAGTCGCCAGGTCAGCCTTGATCAGTTGGCGATGGAAAGCCGAAGCGCCATCTTCGAAATGGTCCGCAGCTTCCGCACTTTGGAATCGAGCATCCGGATCCGGATCAGTCAGTCCGCGGCAAAGTCCCATCAGCAAATCGTTGTCAGCGATTTCAGCTGGCAGCCGTTCCTGCAAGTTTTCCCACAGGTTTTCTTTGGCGGAGATCAGTTCGTCCAGATTTTTGCAATCCGAGAACAGGTTCCGCCCGGCGATCAATTCCAGCAATACATAGCCTACACTGGCCAAATCGGACAACGGCGTGCAATCGCCTCCGGTCAGCACTTCGGCCGACGCATAGGTTGGCGTGCACGTTCTTCGGTTCATCGGATTGTTAACCTCAAAGGCAGAACCCATGTCAATCATTTTTACATGACCGCTGCGTTTGAGCATGATATTTGCCGGTTTCACATCGCCATGCACGATTCCCTGCCGGTGCATCGCTGCGAGTCCTTCCAGACATTCGCGAACAATCGCAACGGCCACACCCGGTCGGAACCTTGGTTGATCTTCTCCTACCGTGATCAGCACATCGTTGATGTAGTCCCAGCGTTTTTTGCTGAACCTTTCCTGAACGATGCCAAACATTTTTGGCGTCATCAAACGGCGCAAGTCGTACCCTTCAACCCACTCCATGACCATCATGCGAATTCGATCGCGATCCAGAAAGTTGTAGACTTGCAGCAGGTTCTCGTGCTGGATTCTGGCGACACGAGAAGCGACCCTCGCCATCCGCAACATGTCGCCGTCGTACTCGGCTGGCCCCGGATAGCGTTCAGGGGAAAATACCTTGATTGCGACAGGCAAAGTGAAGTCGTCGGCGCCGCGACGCTGAGTCAGGTAGACAACGCCCTGCCCTCCACGGCCTAGCTCTTTAATCATTCGAAGATGAGTCGTCCAGCTATGTCGTTTGGTCTCCAGCAGGTCGTCGTACAATCGAATCAGTTCGGCGCATTGAGGAACCGGCGGCTCTTGCGTGTGCGTTACCGTGGCGGCGAGATCGACGAGCTCGCCGGTCTGAATAAAAAGGTCTTGGTCTTCGGTTGTCATAGGAGTCGCGATCCGTCGCGTCTTGGTGGTGGGTGTGGCTACTATATTATTTCCTCGGAGCCGAAACGGTCCATAGCGGTTCGGTTTCAAGCAGTGATTGCATTAAAAAACGGCTCCAAACGGAGCCGTTTCAGTATTCGCTCGGCCTGCTGGAGGCCGAAATTTCGCCCGACTGCCTGGACAGTCGTGTCAGGTCAGCTGATCTAGTCGTTTTTGACTTCAAATTCAGCGTCGATCGCATCGTCCTCGGCATCCGCAGGAGCCGATTCATCAGCAGGAGTCTGTGAACCCGCGTCCGCTCCCTGGGCTGCTCCAGAGTCGTCATACATTGCTTTGCTCAACGCGTGAGACGCCTGTTCGAGTTCCTTGACGGCACTCTTGATCGCATCAACATCGTCTTCCTTGGCCGCTTCGCGAACTTTCGCAATCGCAGTCGTCAAAGGAGCTTTGTCGTCATCCGAAAGCTTGTCTTCGTGCTCAGACATCATCTTTTCCATCTGGTAGCACATTGACTCGCCTTCGTTCCGTGCCGTCACCAATTCGAATTGCTTACGGTCCTCATCAGCGTTCGCTTCAGCGTCCGACTTCATCTTCGAAATCTCTTCCTCAGAAAGTCCAGACGACTGCTTGATCTCGACATTGGCTTCGGTCCCCGTTGCCAGATCCTTGGCCGAAACATTCAGGATACCGTTCTGGTCGATGTCGAATTTGACTTCGATCTGAGGCACGCCTCGCGGAGCCGGTGGCAGCCCGGTCAGGTCGAACTTGTCCAGCAAACGGTTGTTGTTCGCCATCTTCCGTTCGCCCTGGTAAACCTGGATGGTTACCGCAGTCTGATTGTCCGCAGCAGTACTGAAGACCTGCTTCTTCTCAGTTGGAATCGTCGTGTTACGCTCAACCAAAGCCGTCATCACGCCGCCTTCGGTTTCGATACCGAGAGTCAGCGGAGTCACGTCGAGCAGAAGAACGTCTTTGCGATCGCCAGCCAAAACTGATCCCTGAATCGCAGCACCAACGGCGACGACTTCGTCAGGATTCACGCCTTTGTGCGGATCCTTGCCGAAAACGCTTTTCACCATAGCCTGAACTTTGGGGACGCGTGTCGAACCACCGACCAGAACGACCTCATCGATGTCGCTCGCAGAAAGCTTGGCATCCTTGAGTGCTCGCTCGAGTGGAATTTTACAACGCTCAACCAGGCCATCGATCAGCTCTTCGAACTTTGCGCGTGTGATATCCATCTGCAAGTGCTTCGGTCCGCTCGCATCCGCTGTGATGAACGGCAGGTTAATCGAAGTCTGCTGAGCCGTCGAAAGTTCTTTCTTGGCATTCTCGCAGCCTTCCTGCAAACGCTGCAGAGCCATCGTGTCAGATCGCAGATCCACACCTGTGTCTTTTTTGAACTCGTCAGCGACATGGTTGATCAGGACTTCGTCAAAGTCATCACCGCCGAGGTGCGTGTCGCCGCTGGTGCTGATAACTTCGAAGACTTTCATGCCGTCGTCGTCGTTAAGCTCCAACACGGAAACGTCGAACGTACCGCCACCAAGGTCAAAGACAACGATCTTTTGCTCGCTGTCAGACTTGTCCAATCCGTAAGCAATCGCTGCCGCAGTTGGCTCGTTGATGATACGGGCAACTTCCAGACCGGCGATTTCGCCAGCGTCCTTGGTTGCCTGACGTTGAGCGTCGTTGAAGTAAGCCGGGACGGTCACAACGGCTTTATTGACCTTGTGCCCAAGGTAAGACTCGGCAGCTTCCTTGAGTTTACGAAGCGTCTTGGCCGAAATCTCCTGCGGCGTGTACTCTTGCCCGTCGATTTCAATTTTGACGTACTCGTCAGCGCCACCGGTGACTTTGTAAGGCACCATTTTCTCTTCGCTGCCGACTTCGTTGTGACGACGGCCCATGAAACGCTTCACCGAATAAACGGTGCGGTGCGGATTGGTAACACGTTGGTTACGAGCCGGTGCACCGACGAGTGTTTCACCGCTGTCCGAGAACGCGATAACGCTTGGGGTCGTTCGGGCGCCTTCCTGGTTGGCGATGACGGTCGGCTCGTTACCTTCCATCACGGCGACAACCGAGTTTGTGGTGCCGAGGTCGATTCCGATGATTTTTTCACCTTGAGCCATGAGTGCTCTCCTGCAAATTTTCCTGTTAAATATATTTCGCCAGCTTGTGGCGTTGTGAGGTTGGGTCTCTTGCCCAAACGCCCACTGGCAGGCATCTCGGCAACCCCACCACTGAAAGCAAACCCTGTGCCGAAGCCATGAATTTCCTTTCAAGCCACTTTTCGGGGTATTCCTTGCCCTTTTCCCCGGACTTTCCCGAGCGGTGTCAATTTGGCAGAGTGCGTTTCGGCTCTGGCGTGAATCCAGATTTCGCAAAACTTCAATTTTCCGGGAATCCAAACGCTCCAATGGGTACTTCATTGGAAACGAACAAATTCTGCGAGCCAGATGCCAGATAGTCCCGATCCCCGAAAGCTCTTTGAAGCCTGCGTCGAATCCTGTTCGGAGTCGATGTATCGGGTTGCCTGGCGTTTGACCGGTGACGGAAACGCTGCGGAGGAGTTGGTTCAGGAAACGTTTTCGCAGGCTTGGCAGAAGATCGATTCGTTGAGAGACGCGACGAAGATGCGGAGCTGGATGTTTGCGATCTTGAGAAACCAGAACCTCAAGGCCGTGCGGCAAAAGAAAGTTTTGGCGACCGGCGGCATTGAAACCGTGGCGGATCGCCATAGCGTCGAGACATCGAAACCGGATTGTGTCGACATCGTTCAGCGTGCCCTTGAGCAACTCGATGAAGACCAGCGGCTTCCGATTCTGTTGGTTTCGATGGAAGGCCTTTCGGCAGAAGAAGCTGCAGAAATTTTGAACGTCCCGCGAGGCACGGTGCTTTCCCGAATGCATCGTGGCAGGAAACGAATGAAAGAAATTATTGAGAGAGAGTTTCCAAACCAGAACAAAACATCATGACGCTTAATGACGAACAACTTGACGAAATGCTTCGCGACGTCAGCGTGCCTGACGATTTGCAGGCGAAGTTACTGCAGATTCCATCGGAAGCTTCGGATCAACCGGTTGTGGAGAGAGCGTCGCGTTCGTACTCCACTTTGCTTGGCACTTTGGCAGTGATTGCCGCTACGGTGTTGCTGTTTGTCTACTTTGCTCCATCCAATGTGGCGAAGAGCAATTCTGATGTTCGTGACGCGGAAGCCGTTGCATTGTTACTCGCCGATTTGCAGCGAAACCTGGACTCGATGGACGAGATCCTGAAGGCTCAAGAAATCGCAACTCAACAGAATTATTCGCTCAGTATTGAACCAGTGTTTGAGCCTGATGAAACAGTGGCTCTTGCAAAAAGCATGTCGTGGCAATCTGCGCTCGATAAAGGTGCAAGTTTCGATTCGGTCAAAAAAGAACTCGAAAGTATTGTCGCTTTTTATCCAGATACGCGAGGGGCACAAAAGGCTCGCGACTTGTTGCAACTCAACTTATAGAACTTGCTTGGAGATAAAATGAAAAATCGAATCTGTGCGTTGCTTTTCTATGGCCTTCTGATTGTCTTCGCGGGTGAAGGGGTCATTAAGGCTCAGTCACCTGGAGAGGCAAGTAGGGTCGAAGTTCCACGTGGTTCGGAGGCGAATAGCCGGATTGAAATGCTTCGCAAGACTTCTGCCGAATTGGCCACGAGAATCGAGAATCTGCATGATGCAAGGAAGAATCGACTTGCTGAATTTCGCGAGAAGGCAATTTCGGACATCTCGTTCGAAGACGTGTTTCGAATGTTGCATGTTCAGAAGGTGGAATTGGCGATTGAGCTCGAGGGACTTAATGCACGTTTGGAACTGTTGGAACGCAAAATCAGTTCTTCCGGCTTGGAGAATGAGTCGGCCTTGGAAATGCAGCGTGATCTACTTAAGCGATACGTCGCAAACCAAAGCGAACGACTTGAGCTTACCATGCGACTTGTGAAAAAGGGGGCAGCGAGTCAAGCAGATCAGCATCAGGCTGAGCAGTTGCTTGCTGAGGCGCAGCTGCGATTGGGAGAGTTCGAAGTCAAGTCGGAACAGGCCTCCCCTGCTTTGGCTCATGCAATGTTTGAGGTCTCACTTGAGATTGCTGAAAAGAAGGCGAAGCAATCGATGGTTGAAAAAATGCTCAAGAAATACATCGATTCACGGGAGGATTTCAATGAACTCAGGAAATTTGACGGAGAGATTGAAGATGCGATGGAATTGCGCAGGAAATTGAGTCGCGAGCTGGTTTCACCCCAATCAGTGGACACAGATTTTTGAATTCCCGAAATAGAAGGATTGCACTATGAGAATTGGAACGATCGTCACTGCTTTAATTGTACTTTGCGCGTTGTCTTCCGAATCAGTCTATGGCCAAGCGGGTGTGTCTTCGATGACATCCAGCGCTCTGCGTTCAGGAATGATCTTGAAGCACGACGAGATTCGTGTTGAAGAGCTCGTGAACTATCACCGCCATCAAATTGCCTTGCCCGCGTGGGACAAGCGAATCGGACTTGATGTTCGCTCCGGAAAAATGAACGATGGAAAGCATGCTTTTCAAATCGGACTGGCGACGCATCGTGACATCGTGGAAGAGTTTCGTATTCCGCTAAATCTGGTTCTGGTGATTGATCGAAGCGGATCGATGAGCGGCAATCGGATCGCGAAAGTGAAAACGGCGCTCGTGGCCTTGATGAACAAGCTCTCGCCAAAGGATCTCGTTTCGATTGTGACCTACAGTGACGACGCGAAAACCTGTTTGGAAGGAACTCGAGTCCTCGATCTTGAAACGATTAAATCGGCCATCACCCGTATCCAAACTGGCGGCAGCACGAACCTCAACACAGGCCTGATGCTGGGCTACAAGGTCGCAGAGGATAACTTTGACAGCGAGCGTGCCAATCGAGTCATCCTGTTGACCGATGGGATTGCCAATCGCGGCGTCACCGATGAGGCTCAGATCGCGCGCGAATCCAAAAAATACAACGACAGGGAAATTGGGCTCTCGACGATTGGGCTGGGCTCGAATTTCAACCAGAGCTTGCTCCGTGAGCTGGCCGACGCAGGCCGCGGGGCGATTCATTTCGTCGCCGATGTGGACGACATTCAAAAGGTTTTTGTCGATGAGTTCGATAGCCTGCTCAGCCCGGCAGCGATGGATGTGACGTTGACGATCCGCTTTCCCGAAGTCGGAAAACTGCCCAAAATCTTTGGCTACCAACCGGAAAAATTGGCCAACGGATACCGTGTGCCGCTTGAAAATATGAGCTATGGCGCGACTCAGGTCGTGGTCGGAAAGTTTGGATCGCGGAAGCCGACCAAAATCGATGTCGAGCTTACGTACTTTAATAGTTGCACAAAAAAGCGAGTCCGTTTCGAGCAGTCGATCCAACTCAAAGCCGGCGAATCGGATCGTGTTTTGAAGAAGAACTATGCAATTGCCAAAGTCGCCAACTCGGTTAAACAGTCGGCGAAACTTGTGGAGTCATCGAAGCATCAAAAAGCCTACGCTCGTCTTTCCGAGTCCATGTTTTTTGCCCGGATGAGTTTCGAGCCTGATTCCGACCCGGACGTCGATCGAATTTGCGACATCGCACAACAGCAGATCTGCGGTGTGCTGAGACTGGCAGTTGCGGACAAATAGAAGTCTGTCGCTCAGCTGTCGATCAGCTGCCGCGGCGAAATCGCATAGCCAAAGGCCTCAGGACTGATCCGCTTCCAACTTCCTCAAATTTCGCCGCATGATTTTGTTCGAAGCCGTGCGAGGAAGTTTGTCCAGAACGCGAACCCGCGCGATACGAATCAACGGGTTCAGATTCTGGCGGATCGCAAGATTGATTTCTTTCAGCTTCGATTCGGATTCGAGAGACGAGTCGCCCACCAGAAACGCGACCAATTGGTCAGGCCCGGTGCCTTGATCGGAAACGGCGATCACGGCCGACTCCTGGATACCAGAAACGCCATTGATGATCGATTCGATCTCTGCTGATCCGACTTTGATGCCACCGGGATTCATTGTGTCGTCTGTTCGTCCGCATGCGCGAAAGTATCCGCCAGGAAGCTGCTGCAAACGATCGCCATGACGTCGCAGCGGAAGTTCGTGATCGGGGACTCCGGCGTAGTAAGTCTCAAAGTGATCGCGGTTGAGCAGCTTTCGCGAAAGACCGATCGAAGGCGGAACCAGGAACAGTTCACCTTCCTTTGTTGGCTGACCTTCTTCGTCGAGCAACACGAACCGATTGCCGACCGCGACAGTAGAAAATGTGCCGGGAACGTTAGGTTGGATCACGGTGCTGCTGATATATCCGCCGCCGATTTCCGTGCCTCCGCAGTATTCAATGATCGGTTTGAAGCCCGCCAAGGCCGACAAATAGGTCATGTCAACTGCGTTGGAGGCTTCTCCGGTTGAGCTAAAACAACGGATCGCGGACCAGTCGAAAGCTTCCATGCACTTCGTGTTTTTCCAGTGTCGAACCAGAGCCGGAACCACGCCCAGCATCGTCGTCTTCGCGTCCTGCACAAACTTTCCGAACGCTTCGCCCGTTGGCGCGTCCTCAAACAGGCCGATCGTCGCGCCGTTGATCAGCGTTGCGAAAATCAACCATGGTCCCATCATCCATCCCAGATTCGTCGGCCAGACAACGACGTCACCTGTTCGTATGTCCTGGTGAAAACGCCCATCAGCAGCACACTTGATCGGCGTCGTTTGGTCCCAGGGAATGGCTTTCGGATCGCCCGTCGTGCCGGACGAGAAAAGCACATTGATGACGTCGTCCGGAGCACCAATATGCGGCGATTCAAGCGGCGCAACATCCGGCCAGGGGTAGCGATCAGAGAACAGCCGAACGAGTTGACCTTCGGATTCGCAAATCTGCTTGGCCGCGGTGACGTTTTCACCCAGAGCAATCGTCTTGCCGGCTCGCTGGTAACTTTCACAGTAGAAAACGCCTTTGGCTTGGCTGATTCGAATCCGCTTCGCGATTTCTGATGGCGCAAAAGAATCCGCAATCGACACCGCGGCACAGCCTGCGTACAGGATGGCCAAATAAGTCACCACCGACGTTGAATCCATCGGCATCACGATCGCCAGACGATCTCCCGGTTCGAATCCTGCGTCCCGAAGATGCGCTGCGACCAGTTGGACTTGAGCGTAAAGCTCGCCATAAGTCATCGACTCAATCTGCCCGTCCGCACCGCCGAATCGCAGCGCGGTTGCAGAATCGTCTGCCTGAAAACAGGACTCGACGATATTCAAACGGGCCTTTGGCAGCCAGGTCGGATCTCGCGGATCATCGAACTCCAGAATCGACACCGGCGGCTCACGAAAGGCGACGTTCAGCGTTTCAATCGCGGCTTTCCAGAACTCCGAAGGCGAATTCTGCCACCAGGTTTTTAGCGATTGAAAATCGGAATGATTGGTTTGAATCAGGAAATCCGTCAGGTTGCTGGCGGCGATAGCCTGGTCTGTGGGAAACCAGATCGGAGCCGGACCATCATGCTCCGCGTCCCACTCGGCAAACGTCGCTGCGTGCAGCGCAATACGCTCGGCAACGGAGAGTTGTCGAAGTTGCTTCCAATCAGAAACGCTGCGCCATTTTTCGATGATGGCCCGTTTGCTCATTCCGGCACCGGGGGACGTTCAAGCTCGAATCGATCTGTCGTTCTGGAGTATGCTTTGCCGCCGAGACGCCCGACGGTATCGAGTTTGGCGGGATCGACGACGCCGTCTTCGATGATCGAATCGTCCACGTGCAACATCACAATTTCACCAATGACTACGTTGGCTCCCGCGGGACCCGATGCCAATTCAAGGTGCTTGAGCAGTCGGCATTCGAACTGAGCCAGCGACGACGCGACCCGCAGTGGGGCAACTTTCTCTGACGACAACGTCTCAATGTCCAGAGCTTCAAATTCGCTGACTTCCGATCCGTAATCAGCCGAAGTTTTGTTCATCAGTTCGGCATCGGAGAACGACACGACGTTAACCACGAACTCTTTGGTATCGAGCACGTTGAGCAACGAGTCCTTCTGGCTTCCGTCGCGACGGTTGACGGGACAGAACAGCACTGAAGGCGGATTTGCACCAATTCCGTTGAAGAAACTGTAGGGCGCGAGGTTTGTGACTCCATCTTTGGAGACGCTCGACACCCACGCGATTGGCCGCGGCGTAATTAACTGCACCATCAGCGTGTAGATGTCGCGGATGCCCATGTCGGTTGGATCAAATTGCATTTCGGTTTTCGGTTTTCGGTTTTCGGTTTTCGGTTTTCGGTTTTAATATCCCGAAATCACTCGTCGATCCAGCTTAACGGATACTGCGGGTCGTCCATTTCCATCGCTTCTTTCGTGATGGTCAAGGGATGGTCGGTGTCGAACATGACTGCCATCTCTTCAGTCCGATCGTGCGACTCGCTGCCGACGATTGTGCCAGGGTGAGGCCCGTGCGGAATGCCGCCGGGATGGAACGAGAACGAACAGGCTTCGACGCCTTTGCGAGATCCGAACTGGCCATCGACATAGAACAGAACTTCATCAGCCTGCGTGTTAGAGTGCGCGTAAGGCACTTTGACAGCTTCCGGATGATGATCGAGGTACCGCGGTGCAAACGTGCAAATCACAAATCCGTCGCACTCAAAAGTCTGCTGGTACGGCGGCGGCAAATGAACCGTTCCGGTCAGCGGTTCGAAATCCCACGCGTTAAAGGTGAACGGATACAGGTAGCCATCCCAGCCCACCACGTCCAGCGGATGGTTTGCCATCTCGACTTTCGTCAGCCGATGACGCTCCTTGACGATAATCGTCGTGGTCTCGTTTTTGTCGACCGGATTTAATTCTGTTGGGCCGTGCAGGTCGCGTTCATAGTACGGTGCACCCAACATCATTTGACCGTCAACGTTGAGGTACTGCTGCGGCACGCGACACGGGCTGTTGCTTTCGAGAATCAAATAGTCTTCTTTCTCGATATCGTCGGCGACCATTTGAAACGTCGTCGTTCGAGGAATGACGATGTAGTCGCCTCGGCGATATGGCAACGTCCCGTAAGTTGTTTCGACTTTCCCGCTTCCTTGCTGAACGAAAATGATTTCGTCCGCCGCAGCGTTGCGAAACAGCATTGATTGTTGTTCAGCCGGACGACAGCGATACGCCACGAGATCATCATTGAACATCATCGGTACGCGACCGTCGATGAAGTCTCCACCGCGAGGCATATTTGCACTCATGAAGTGATGGACTCGCAGCGGTAAATCTTCTGCGGCTTCGAGTTCGACATTTCTCAGCAACGAAGTTCCCACGACGCGAGTCGGAGGACGCAGGTGATAGGTGATCGAGTAGACGCGATCGAAACCTTCGGTCGTCAAAACATGTTCGTAGTAAATGCCTTCGTCGAGGTGACTGTTTCCGCTGCGTCGATGTTTGATGTGGCGTTTGGGCGGGACGGATCCCATCGTGCGATAGAAAGGCATTTCGTGTCCTGATCAAATGATGGTGTTCTTGAGAGTGCCGAGTTCTTCGATTGTCAGCTCAATGACGTCGCCGGGTTTCAGCCAGCCTCCTGTATTTTCCGGCCCCAGTTCCAGGATGCAACCCGTCCCCACGGTTCCGCTGCCGAGAAGTTCACCTTCGACCAGCGTGACATCGCGTGAAGCGTGAGCCACGATTTGCGGCCAGGTAAAGTACATCGTTTTGGCGTTGCCCTGACTGAGCACTTTGCCATTAACCGTGGCGGTCATCGAAAGGTCAATGCGACCTTCGCTGTCGATGCGATCGCGAAGATCGGACAGCGGTATCAGTTTCGGGCCAACGGCCGTCGCGAAGTCTTTCCCTTTTGACGGTCCAAGCCCTACAGCCATTTCCTGGCGTTGCAGATCACGTGCGCTGAAATCATTAATGATCGTGAACCCGGCGATGTGTTCCCACGCGTTCTCCGGAGCAATGTTGCGTCCCGTTTTGCCGATCACGATTCCAAGTTCCAATTCGTAGTCCAGTTCTTCGCAGCCTTGCGGCGCGGTGATGCTGGCGCCGTCACCGACGATCGATTGAGCGTTGGAAAAGTAGAACACGGGTTGGTCGTACCACTGCGGAATCATGTCCAGGCCACGTTTGGCTCGGCAAGTCTTCACATGTTGCTCAAAGGCGTAGAAGTCGCGGAACGATACGATCGTGAGGTCGCCTTTCTGCGGCGGATTGGAGTCGGATAGAAAGTGCAGCATAGGCTTTGCGGAGGTTAATTACTGTGAAACGAATGGTCACGTCATGACCGTCTAATCGGCCGAGACTTGATCGCCGTAATCGCCGCGAGCCATTTCTTCGGCTTCGATGGATTCGAACAGAGCTTTAAAGTTGCCCTCGCCAAACCCATCATCGCCCTTGCGTTGGATGAACTCAAAGAAGATCGGACCGATCACGGTCTTTGAGAAAATCTGCAGCAGAATCTTCGTCTCGCCGCCGTCCACAACGCCTTCTCCGTCGATCAGGATGCCGTGCTTCTGCATTCGATCGATTGGCTCATTGTGACCAACCACGCGGTCATGCGACATCTTATAGTACGCTTCCGGCGGACCGGGCATGAAGCGAACGCCTCGTTCGGAAATTGCGTCTACCGAATCGTAAATGTCGTGAGCCCCCACAGCGATGTGTTGAATTCCCTCACCATTGTACTTTTTCAGGTAGTTCACGATCTGACCCGTTTCGCCTCGGTCTTCGTTGATAGGAATTCGGATACGACCGCAAGCAGACGTCAGAGCACGGCTAAACAGACCCGTGTGCTTGCCTTGAATGTCGAAAAATCGAATCTCGCGAAAGTTAAACAGGTCGCCGTAAAACTTGAACCACTTGTCCATATTGCCTTTGAAGACGTTGTGAGTCAGATGGTCCAGATAGTGAAATCCGACTCCGGTAGGATGTGCGTCAGTGATCCATTCGAATTCGGTGTTGTACGGACTGGTGTCGAAGTACTGATCGATGAAGTAAATCAGTGATCCGCCGATTCCAACGATGGCGGGAACGTCCAGAGCCTTGCCCGAACCCTGGTACGGCTGAGCCCCTTTTGCAACGGCGTGCTTGAAAGCATGTTCCGCATCGACGACTCGCCAACCCATCGACGGCGCACAGGGACCGTGCACATCGATGAACTCGGCCGCGTGCGTTCCGGGTTCGGCGTTGATCAGGTAAGAGATGTCGCCTTGCTGCCAAAGCTCTATCGCTTTCGATTTGTGCGAAGCAACATGAACATAGCCCATCGCGGAGAATAAATCTCGCAACACTTGAGGCTCCGGGTGCGCAAATTCGACGAACTCGAATCCGTCAGTTCCGGCAGGGTTTTGCTCGCTGATCGTCGCCCGCGGGGCGGTATGTGGAAAGGGTCCCAAAGCAGTCTCCCGTTAACATCGTGAGGGTGAAACAGTGCGGATACGTCTGCTGTCGTTTTGGCAATTCGTTCATGAATTTTAGCGATGCTTGACCGATTGGGCAATCGTTGCGATGATCAATGTGCAGTTTGTCCGGTTAGTGGAGGTGGTTTTAGGCATGCCTGAACAATTTGACTATCAAATCGACGAGTTAGATGCTTCTTTGTTAGGCGAGCTTCAGCATGACGCGCGGATCGGCGTATTGGAATTGTCGCGTCGGTTGGGCGTAGCTCGCGGAACGGTGCAAGCCAGGCTCGATCGGATGGTGGAAGCGGGAGTGATTCGAAACTTTGCCGCCAACCTGAGCCTTGATGCACTTGGCTATCACGTGAAGGCTTACGTGACGGTCGAGGTGAAGGAAGGCCAGATCGAGAGCGTGGTCCAGCCGCTGGCGAAGATCGATGAAGTCGTCGAAGTGCATTCCGTCGCCGCTCAGGGAGATTTGTTGTGCCTCATCGCGGCGCGTTCGAATCAACACCTGATGGACGTGTTGGAGAAAGTGCTGACGATCCCTGACATCGCAAGAACCTCAACGGCGATCGTGCTGAAGACGCAAATTGAAAATCGGTGTCATCAACTGTTGGCATCCAAAGAAGTTTAACAGTAAATTGCACCGAAAAAAGTTTTTTGCCCCTCGAAGCGGTTGGTTGTCTCTAGGCCGCACCAAGTCCCATCATTCTTCGCCAGGCACTCATTTGGCCAAGGTGCAACATGTTGTGGCCGCAAGCGTAGAAGTTGTGGACGGAACCCAGCGTAGGGAATCTTTCAGTAAATCCTCCACCAAGCGGATTCGGTTGCTGAAAAGTCTCATCATCTGACGCCAGTACAACGTCGAGTGCCTCGTTCCAGATCTTGAAAAAGTACGCGGTCACAGTCTTCATGTCCGGCAGTGTTCCGTCGATATCGTCCCGGCAAACGCAGCCTTTCGCGAAATTTTCTTCGAATCCTGGCGGCAAGTCGTCAACCGGTTTGCCGAGATCTTTCAAGATCCGATGCCCGTAAATGCTGAGATGCCCGTAGATGAATGCCGGATGGTTTGAGTCGATGGGGTTTCCGTTGACTCCTGTCGCAAAGCGGCCAAACGTTTCCGGAGTCACGTCCTTGAGGAGATTTTCCGCGTATCCCAACACAAGGCGGAGTGAGTCGGCAATGGTGATCCCGGTAATGTTGGGCATCAATTTGGCTTTCGAGGACATCGCTGCAAAAGCCTCATCATAGCCGTGGCCAGCTTAAACGGCGATTGGACTACCGGACAGAAATGAACAGGCCAAATTCCGTCTCAAGTTCGTCGAAAACTTCTGTCGGACCGCAAAGGACAACTTCCGAATTGTCGTCCAGCAATTTGACTGTGGGATAGCCCTGCACGACCACAAAGCACTCGTCTAACCCTTCGCTGCGCAGGATTGCATTCAAGGGCGGGATCAGGCTTGCGGAATAATCGCTGACGGGAAACGAAAACGTTTTGTCACGCCAGATAAACGAACAGGTTGTCTCGGAAGAATGCTTGTTCAGCCCGATACGCAAGGCAGACGGTTGAAACTTTCCGTCGGTCAAATCTGCCAGCTTCCAAAAATCGTTGACGATCGAACGCTTGCCGTTGATCGACGTCTCGCGGTTCAGCATTGAAAACACACCGCAAATTTTCTCGTAGCTGGAAAACAGATAACGACTGCCGACCAGTTTTCCGTTGCAGCAACTGTCAAGTTCGCCGTTCTCAATAATCTGTTGCCGAAGCAATTCAAGGTACTCGTCAGGATCGAGATCCATCGCAAAGTCATGACGATGAAACAGCTTGAACAGATCCGATGTTGACTTGTTGTTGCGAATGGTCGTGTATTCGCACTGCACCACAGGAATCGCAATCCTCGAAAGTAGTCTCAGGCTTTCGTAGCCGGGAGGATCGTCACTGATCAGATCAATGGCAAGCAAATCTTTGTGTAAACCAGGGCTGTTAGCGAGTTTGTCTGCCGAACGAGGCGCGGGCCAAATCCGATTCGTTAGCGAATTCGTGATCCTGCGGTTCTGTGTGCCGCTGTAGGCTGCCGCCAGAATCTCTGCACTCACAAAATCAAATCGATCCGGCTTTCTGTGGTTCAACTGATCGGTGACCGCAACAAAATTCGCTTTCGATTCCGCCCATGAATCCACTCGCTGTCGATACCACCTTAGAAACTCATGCGAAAACAGTACGCCGTTTTCAATCGCAAACAGTCCAGCGTCAATCGCTGCTTTGGTTGGCAGTTGTCTGAGCAGCATATCATAGGATTCAATCGCAGAGATCTTTAGTTCCGCTTCCGATTTTCGGCACAGTCGATTTAGACAGCGTTGAATCGATTCAGACATGCGTCGCCGATCATCGATCTGAAACTGAGCTTGATCAACGCAATAATCCAGCAACCAGCGGTCACAATATCGACGACTGTACTCCGAAATCAGGCGATCAAAGACCTGTGGCTTTTTCGCCGCCGTTCTGCCGCCGACCTGTTCCAGGAAATCGACCAACAGATCTCTGGCATCCGAATCGGAAAGGCCGACGATTGCATCGCCAAGTACATCGATCGCCGCCGGCGAAGGGGAATCCAGATCGCCAGGTGTTTCGTTGACTGCGACCCGGAATGCGTCATCGAGTGCAGACGCCACGGCAGGGGTCAGCTTCAACGATCGGCGATCGGACGTTTCATGCTGAGACATCATGGAGTCATGCCAGGCATACCATGCAGCCACGATCGACAGTAACTCTACAGAGTGAGATGTGTTCTGCAATTCGAGTTCGGAAACCGCCCAGCGAAAGCCGCGATCGTCATCGAGGTACTGCAGCCAGCGGGCGGCGCGTTGTTTTACCTCCGGCTGACGAGTCTGCGTAAACGTATCATCCAGGAAATCCTGAACGGCTTTTGGCCGGCACCTTGCGACGAACGTAATCAGCAAATCCAGATGGACACTGGTTTGGTTTTCCAAAACATACTCTTCAACGTCACGGGCCATCAGCTGGCAGAATCCGTCCCAAACTTTCAGATGCCGTTGAACGCTGGAACGACCCTCGCTGACATAAACGTCAAAAGTTCTGCTCCCTCGACGGACATGGAGTGTATGATCGTCGGACGATTCGGTCGCTCGCAGGCTGCTGCCAAGCACGGTTGCCGAGACAAGTCCGAAAGCAAATCCAGCTACGAAAATGAAGCCGAGCTTTTGCAATTTGCTTCTCAACCGAAAGATCTCGTCAACGGGCACGAGACGAAATCCTGTATTCATCTGCAAGCACCCGCCGCGCCATGAAGCTGGAGCCAGTAAACCGAGTCGCGTCCAGAAGGTTCAGAATCAGCCTTGTGAATTTGATGGTGTTGATTGCTCTGATCGCAGTTTGCTTGTGGTATCTCACGCAATACAACCGACGTCGTTGCGTGGCTGTGATCGACAAATATCGGTTCGTCGAACGAACCTCCGAGAACGTTCTGCAGATTCAGTTTCATTTCACCGAGCCGGCTGATATGGCCGGTCAACCTTGGGACTTCGTGGTTACACAAGCGCCCGCCAACTACTTTCCCAAGACAATAGAATCAGGGACGCGAGTGACGTTTCACTACCAGGCAGAAGCAACATGGTTCTCCAAAAAGGAAAACGCATACAGGAAGTTCTGGAAGACTTTGATGTATAACGAAGCCAAGGTGTCTTCGGATATCAGCGAAAAACTCTATTCTCAAATTCTTCAGGATTCTGCCGGTGACCGTTAGATTGACCGGAAAAACCGGTGATTTTCTAAAGCTCGCAGTTTCCGCTGCAGGACGAGGCGATTTGAAGGCAGTGAAGTCCGTGCTGGAGCAGCGTCCGCATTGGCACAAACACGTTGGCTCACACGGACGGACGATGCTCTGGGAGGCGGCTCATCGAGGTAAGCTGGAAGTCGTGAAATTTTTGGCCGATCGAGCGGCGGATATCAACGCTTGCGGCACCCACTACACGCCTTATTTCGTCGAAGTGAGTGCTCTGTGCATCTCGGTCCACAAAAAACATCACGCAGTCGCGGAATTTCTCAGGAGCTCCGGCGCCAAGTCAAATATCCACATGGCGGCGTTCCTTGGCGACCTGAACTCACTCAAAAAGTTTCTCTCCCGAAGTCCCAAACGACTCAATTTGGGCCATCCTCAACATAAAATGGCAGGCAAGGACGAAGACGGGCTGGAGTTCGTGTCGCGGGCCGCTCCCTGGGCAACGCCGCTTTGCTATGCTTTGCGAGGAGGCGACATTGAGACCGTGAAATTTTTGATTGAAGCTGGAGCGACGATCGATGGCTTTGATGAGCAAATGTTTATCGCCGCTGATGACAACTTTGAGATGGTTAAAGCGTTGCTCGAGAACGGCGCCGATAAAAAGTTTGCTCCACGAGTCTGCCCTGACGGCAGCGAACTCTACAAACTGGTCGCGTCGTACGGTGTGCGAATGAGCAAGGCGGAACTCAATGAGGAGCTTGTTTATCTTTGTCGCGGAGATCGAGGTGGAGATCCGGAAACCGTGCGGCAAATGTTGCAGCACGGAGCTGACGTCAATTTTCAGGACAGCAAAGGCAAAACGGCGCTGCATCGCGCGGCCAAAGCGGGGTTCGTTGAAACGACATCAATCCTGCTGGAAAACGGTGCGTCGGTTTACGTTCGCGACCGTGATCAGGAGACGCCGCTCTTCGATGCAGCACGCTCAACGATCAAAAAGACGGTTCAGCAGCTTGCGGTGATCGATATGCTTCTACAAGCCGGAGCGGACGTGGAGACGAAGAACCGCAAAGACCAGCTGCCCGCTTCGGTCGCCAGGAAGCCGGAAGTGAGAAAACGATTGAATGCTCGAAAGGCACCATAGATGAATTCTTATTGGCTATCTCTTGTTGTTGCAGTGATTCTGCTGGTGACGTCCGATGTGACCGCATCGGCGCAAACGGATATTGCACCCGCGGGCGTCTCGCTTGCCGACGGCGTTGCGTTGGTGGATGTCGACAGCTACGAGGGCTGTTACGAACTCCGAAACGAGACAGCACGCGTCGTATTGGGGCATCATCGCGGTGGACGCATTCTGGTTTACGAACGGGACGGGAAAAATGTGCTTTATCTGAAAGACGAATCAAACTGGGATCCGAACGCGAAGGGAATTGAGAAGCATTTGTCGGCCGGGCGATTCGATGTTGGGCCCGAGCAGTTGCAGGTTCGTGGTGCAGAACTTTGGGAAGGCGTATGGAAGCCGGAAGTCATCGGATCTCGCACCGTCAAACTGAGCAGTGAAGTCGATGCAGCTTCAGGCTTGCAGGTCGAGCGTGTTTTTCGGCTCGACGAAACGACTTCTCGTCTGACAATCACCCAGACCGTTACCAATCGAGGCACGCGGCCCGTGCGTCAGTGTTTTTGGAGCCGCACTTTTGCTAACCACGGCGGCGTCGTCATCGTGCCCTGCGATTCAAATCGCAGCCTGATGCCGAACCTTTACTGCATGTGCCCCAACGGCAAAACGATTAATTTTCGCCCCGAAGATCCCGCAATCCGCCGCGTCGATGATTTCCTCGTGATCGACGGACCACCGGAACATGCAAAACTGGGAATGGATTCAGTTCGCGGCTGGGTCGCGTATCAAACGCGTCAGAACCAATTGTTCGTCAAACGCTTTCCGGTGTCGAATCTGGCCGAGTATGGAGAACTGGCCGGCTACAACCTTTCGATTTGGTATCCGCAGAAAGCTTTTGTCCCCGCCTGTGAGGTGGAGCCGATTGGTCCGATGAAGAAGCTGCAGCCCAATGAGAGCGATTCGTTTACGGTCGACTGGTGGTTGCTGCCGCGGGCGTTTCCCGAAGATGGCAAAGTGGATCCGGCGCAGGTCGAAGCAGTCGTTGAGCGGGACTGTGTCGTTGACTGAGTTTGCACAGAATCGCGTTGCGAGTTGAGTGGCGAAGCCCGGATTTCAGAATTGCATATCAAAACGATCTTTCGGCAGCGGATAGCCAAGCTGCTTTTCGACCAAATTGATCAGCGTTTCTCCCCCGACGTAGCGTTGGAAATTTTTGCAGAACAGGTCGATTGTTCTCGGCACCCGATGAACAGATTGAGCACCGATGTGCGGCGTGATGATCACGTTGGGAAACTGCCAGAGCTTGCTGTCCTGTTCAATCGGTTCCGGACTGGCGACGTCGATGCCGACTCCAGCCAGATGCTCGCTTTCGATCGCCGCAATCAGGGCATTTTGGTCAACGACACTGCCCCGACCAACGTTGATGAAGTAACTGCCTTTTTTCATCAGCCCAAACTCTTTCACCGAAAGCAACTGCTCGTTTTCATCGCTTAGTGGCAACGTCGCGATCACGACATCGCACTGCGGCAGCATCTCGTGCAATTGCGAGTCCGAGTATACGGTGTGAGCGAATCCCTCAAACCCGTTGGTGACCGTCGCGTCGGGGAACTTGTCGGTCGCCAAAATTTTGCCCGCCATTGGGCTGAGCGTTTTCGCGATTTGCTGTCCGTTGCCTCCATAGCCAACGATGCCGACTGTTTTGCCAAAGATCTCGTCGGTGAAACGGCGAACGTATTCTCGCTTGGCTTTGGCTTCGAAGAAAACCGGCAGGCTTCGCAACAATCCCATCAGCAACGCCATCGAAGTCTCGGCGACTTGCGGCGCGAACAAACCGCTGCAACCGCTGACCACGATTTGATCGCAGGCAATGACTTCCGGCGAAAGGCAGTGATCCAGCCCCGCGGCTGAAGACTGAATCCACTTCAAACGACCCTGCTCTACAACTCCGGCCCAGTCGATCGGAGCTTTCTTGGCATGGCCAAAGAAAATGTCCGCTTTAAAAATGTCGTCGTTGATCGAATCCTGGCTGGCGTCAAGAACCTCGAATTCCGGAGCAACGGTTGTTCTCACGGTTTCCAGTTGAGCAGGCGTGATCGGGAAACAGGTGACGATGGTTGGGGCGTCGGACATTCGGGATCGCTGGCAGTTTTGGGCATGGAAAAGAAAGGGTTCGCCAATATAATCGAGCCTTCCAACTTTTAGCAGTATGAAAGCTTCTGTGCCCGAGACATCGTCATCCGAACCTCAATCCGTCGAACCTGTCACACTACGACAGGCTCAGGATCGAGTCGACCAGTGGATCAAAGATGTTGGCGTGCGATACTTTTCAGAGCTAACGAATCTGGCTCAGTTGGTCGAAGAAGTCGGCGAAGTCGCCCGGATCATTTCTCGGACGTACGGCGAGCAGTCTTCCAAAGACTCAGACAAGGACGCTTCTCTCAAGGACGAACTGGCTGACGTGCTTTTCGTGCTGGTTTGTTTGGCGAACCAGACCGGCATTGATTTGACGGAAGCATTCCACGAAAACCTGCAAAAAAAGACACGGCGCGACGCAACTCGGCATCGCGACAACAAAAAACTTCAATCCTGAATTTCTCTACGACATCGAGAACCCATGAGCATCACTGTAATGCGACAAGTCCGTTTCTGTGCGGGCCACCGGTTGCTAAACCACGAAGGCAAATGCGCCAATCTGCACGGCCACAACTACATTGTCGAATTTCACGTGACAGGAAACGATGTCGATGAGCTTGGTCGGGTCGTGGATTTTGCAGTGATCAACAAACTGTTTAAAGGCTGGATCGACGAGAATTGGGACCACGGTTTTATCTTGTGGGACCAGGACGACAACGCGATCAATGCTCTGGAACAGGTTACTCCGAACCGGATTTATCAGCTGCCCTACAATCCGACGGCCGAAAATATGGCTCGGTATCTGATGCGTGAAATCGGCCCGCGACTGATCGAGACCATCAAGGGATATGATCTGAAACTTTCCAAGGTCGTGGTTTGGGAAACAGAGAAGTCATCTGCGACAGTGACGTGTGATGTCAGTCGCGAGTCTGCCGACGCCAGGTTGCAGTTCACGAACGCCACGCGATCGTTCAACTGACCGAGAGAGTCCCGCGTTTGATTTATTTCAACGGGGGATGTTCAGCGAATCGTTCCCTACGCCATGAAGCTTTTCTATTCCGACGTCTTTGAGCTTCCGCTTCCTGGTGGGCATCGATTTCCGATGTCGAAGTACACGTTGCTGCGTGAGCGGATCGCGGAGCGCTTGGTCGGACGAGGCGCGGAACTGGTGCTGCCACCCGCAGCGACCGATCGGCAGATATTGCTGGTCCATTCGCGCGAGTATCTCGATCGCGTCAAGTACGGAGGACTGAGCCAGCTCGAGCAGCGCCGGATCGGATTTCCGTGGTCACTCAAAATGGTCGAGCGTTCACGTCGTTCCACCGGCGCCACGATTGCTGCAGCCAAAGCCGCACTTTCCGATGGCGTCGCGTTCAACCTTGCCGGCGGAACTCATCATGCTTTTGCGGATCGAGGCCAAGGCTATTGCGTGTTTAATGACGCGTGCGTTGCGGCACGAGTCCTGCAATCTGAAGGACTGATCGAGCGGGCGATGGTCGTTGACTGTGACGTTCATCAAGGCAACGGGACCGCGTCGATCGTAGATGGCGACGACTCCATTTTCACTTTCTCGATTCAGTGCGAATCCAATTTTCCGTTTCGCAAAACCAACGGCGATCTCGATATTAATTTGCCAGTCGGCACAGGGGATGAGAGATATCTCACAGCGATTTCACAGGGAGTCCAGCAGGCTTTGACAGAATTCGAGCCTGATATCGTGTTCTACCTGGCCGGCGCAGATCCTTACGAAGGCGATCGATTGGGCAAGCTGGCAGTTTCCAAATCCGGCCTGCGGCGGCGAGACGAATGGTTGTTTCGGCGCTGTTTTGATGCGAAGTTGCCTGTCGCTGTTTCGATGGCGGGTGGCTATGCCAACGATGTTGGTGACATTGTGGACATTCATTTCGCAACAGTTGAATCCGCCCTCGATCGGAAATTGCGTCACAGCGATCGCCCAAGTTCATCTACGTCGACCAAATAATGGTGATTGCGGTAAAGCTTCCTTGCCCGAATTCGGATTCGTTTGTTATCGTGGTGCCATATCTGCGTTGAACTATCGAAAGCATTCTCATGAACGTCGAACAGTTGCAGTCCCATTTAGTGGCTGCCCGAGCTTTGCTCGATGAAGGAGATTTGCCCGCCGCTGCACAGCAAGCCGAATTGGCTGTCGACGAATTTTGGAAGTTGGGCGACGACCGGATTGCTGAAGCATTGCCGCTACTTTCGCTGCTGCGTTATGCCAGTGAGGGAAATCGTGCAGACGGTGACCTGTTTGAGTCACTCGACGATTTGCCGAAATCGCTTTCGTTTTCGTTGCTGGAAGAAGCCGCGAAACTTCACGACGATTGCAGTAACGATGCGTCAGCAAAAATGCTCTCCGACGTGAGAAGTTTTTTGAGTCGCTGGATTGGAGAGTCCGCATTTGAGAACGAGGTCGAGAACGAGGTCGAGACAGAGCCATCTCTGGCTGAGGAATCGATTGCCGAACCAGTCGTATCGTTTGAGTCGCTGGACGAGCCTTCAACAGAGATCGAGCCTGTCCCAGACGTCGAGCCTGTCGCAGAAGTCGAGCCTGTCCCAGAAGTCGATCCTGTACCAGAGGTCGAGCCTGTTCACGCGATTGAGCCATCGCCAGCAATCCAGCCCGACGAGCCCGAGCCTGAAACAGTCGAGCCAACCAATCCAGTCGATGAAAAGATTCACGATCTCCGTGCTCAAATCAAACAGTTCTATGCCGAAGGCGAACGCGAGTTGGCTGTCGAGACGTCGCTTGAGCTGGCGAATGAATACGCGATTCGCGGAAAGAAACAACGAGCGTCTGACCTGTTCGTTCAGGTGCTGAAAAAGTCAAAACTGAAACAACGCACCAAACTCCGGCTCGCCGGATTGTTGGACTTCGGCCGGTTCCTGCTACGAATCAGGAAACCAAACGAAGCTCAACGGATTCTGCGGATCGCTGCAGGCGTTGCGAAGAAAGCCGGAGACGAAGAAAAGTTCTCGCTCGCGATCGCATGGCTCGGCATCGCGCTGATGCATGACGGTCAGCGAGACGCTGCCAAACGATTCCTTGGGAAAGCAGCGACTCAATTGAGTCCGTGGGATGTTGAAGCGGATTTGGTCAAGCAACATTTGGAAGCGTTGGACGAAGGATCCGATTGCGCATGTCCCGAAGCGACAATTGAAATGTCGTTATCGGGCGCGGATTGGGATTGAATATGCCATGGAAGCAAAAGCCCTTCGGTTGGGGCAAAGCACTTTCAGGAGAATCGCTGTTTCCCCCTGTCAAAGATGCGACCGTCGCGGTTCTGAAGCAAGTCAAAGAGATCATCGACGCTGACCATTCGATTGAAAAAATCATCTTCAACGTGGACACACTTGAGCCACCATCGGTTGGAATCGCAATCCAGTTGATGCTCGACAAGGCCGAAAACAAGCTGGAGTTTGAAACGGTTTCGGCAGCAATTCCCGAACCCGATCCACGTTCATCAACGGCAACGAATCCGTTGTGGGAATTGTCAGACGACAGTCTCGTTCCCATAGCCGATGATCCGAAACTGGCCATCAAGTTGGCTTGCGCGGACGTCGTGGCGTCCAGCAAGGACTGCCTTCAAAGCTGGGAGCGTGCCGTCGCCCTGTCCGAACAGTTCGACCTCGAACAAGTCGACTCGTTGCTGGCCGTGATGTTGTTTCCTCCGCCGGTGGAGGCCGGATTTTCGTCGACGGAATGGGTGAGGCGAATTCAACTTGCGGCAGCCCAGTTGGCTGTGAATCTGGAGCGGATGAACGCGGTCTCGCTGCAGGACTCCAAAGTCGCCGACGTAACCCGGGGGCCGCTGGACTGGACCACGGATTCGGCAATGGTTGCTCTTGCCCAGCGAGCCAACATGGAGCGTCAACTGGTCGGCGACGTTTGCGAATTGGCGCAAAATGTGATGGAGAGAGTACCCGACGAGGGAACCTGGAGCTGTCGCGAAGTCGCCTCTGGAGTCATCGCCTATCTGGAATCGGTGGCCGAAACCGGCGGCCAGATTGAAACTTAAAAGTCGTCCTACTCGGTCTGCCAACAATCGATCGGCGGTTCGCCTTCCTTTGCGACGCCTTTGAAACGTTGGACGCGATGGTTGTACGAATCGATGACGTGAAAATAGCCTTGCGAGTCCAGCGTCATTCCCCACGGTTGATGTAACTGCCCCGGTTCACGTCCCGGACCGCCCCAGATCCCGTGTGAGTTTCCTTCCAGATCAAACTTTTGCAATCGATGGTTGCCGAATTCGCAAACGTAGAGAAAGCCTTGCCCGTCGAACAACATGTTGTACGGGTAGCTGAGTTCTCCGATTCCGGAACCGGACGAACCAAAGCTGAATTTAAAAGTCGGAGGTTCCGTGGTCGCATCGAAAACCTGAATGCGATGATTACAGGCATCGGCGACCCAAAGTTGATCTTTCTCGTCGACCAGCATTCCCTGCGGTCGCAGAAACTCTCCCTCTTCGGTTCCGTGAGCCCCCAGCGAACAAATGTACTTTCCGTCAGAAGTGAACTTTTGTATTCGGTCAAAGTCACCGTACTCAGAGACGTAGAGGTTGCCTTGTGAATCTTCGACGACGTCCGTCAGAAAGCCAAACTCGCCTTCTCCACGCCCGTTTTGTCCACCAATCGTTTGCTCCGAAAGCAGCTGGCCTTCCGGCGTGTAAAACAGCACGCGAAAGTAGTGCGTGTCCGGAACAGCAATTCTTCCGTCACGCAGAATTGAAATTCCGCACGGCTTTCCATTGACGCATTCGGGCGTCTTCCAGAAATTTTGCAGTTTTCCCAGGTGATCGAAAACCTGAATCCGACTGGTCATGTCGATAATGTAAAGCTGGTCAGATTCATCGACCGCGATAGCGCGCGGCTTGATGAAGCGGCCGTCGTCGAGCCCTTTTCGTCCCCAAACTTCAGCGACTGATTCAACTGGTGGCGGAGTGCAGCCGACAAAAAGAAGGCAAGCGACCAATGGAAACAGCAGGATCAGTCGAGTTTGACGGCTGGGGGAACGAGGT